>PBNR01000045.1 GCA_002723195.1 Gammaproteobacteria bacterium
GATCAGAGCAGTTATAAACTCAGGGAAATCCCCAAAATGATGGTTCAACATGTAGAGCATCTGCGGCCAAATACCGCTACCCAGATCAGGCACGTCATCGTCTTCAGGATCGTTACAATCCAAAAGATCCCACGACCTTTCTTTGTTGATTATCCATGGTGCGATCTTTTCAAAATAAATAGCAGTTTTTATTACCTCGACTTTTGTTAAAAGTGCTTCGTGTCGAAGAAGAACACCTATTTCTGCACCCCAACCGTAATTAGTTGAGTCTTCAAGATCTGTATCTTCAATTTTCATATCTACCTCCTTGAGGTTTTGTTTGCTGTTATATCTATGTGTGTTACATGTCCAGTGCGGACACAATTTTGTAAAATTCTTTTCAGTCGCACTAATTACCTAAGTCACCGTTAAACCAAATTTCTCGGCATATTTCCTAATATTTATTTCAGAGGTAACTCCAATTTTGTGAGGTATTTCCTCCCCTATCCTTTCCTTCAGTGAAGATGGACTAAATCGTCCAAAATGTTAAGAAATTTCTGAAAAAATTTATAAAACTTCCTAAGAGTCTCATATGGAGACAGAAGCGTTTAAGGGCGCGACAAAACCAAAAAACTTTTAGAAAATTTGAAACAACATTTGACCTGCTCCTAAACGCGATGGGTTGGGAGCCGAGAGGTCTTATGCGGTCTCAGCAAATGGGTGCCTCCATTACGGCACTCCCCGCAAGTCAAAGTGTTGGACACACACTACCAAGCGTCCAACCTCTTTACAAGCGGTTGAAGTAATCTGGTTCAAATGCCACGAAAACGACTCTTCCTAGACATGACAGTCTTAGAAGCAGCGCGAGAACGCCTTCGCCATGTTTACGACACATTCGATACCGTGGCAGTTCAATTCAGCGGAGGTAAGGACTCCTCAGCCGTACTTCTCTTAGCCAAAGAGATTCACGAAGAACGAGGACTCGGACCAGTCACCGTCATCTTCAGAGATGAAGAAATGGTTTCCCCCTCTGTAATTAGGTACATCGAATACATCAAAGATCTCCCATGGGTGAACATGGAATGGTATTGCCTTCCTATGGGACAAGAGATATGGGTTCTCGGTAGGAGAGAATACGTTTTACTTTGGTCTGCACAACGAGAAAGAGAAGGTCGCCTAGTTAGAGACATTCCTCCTTGGGCGATCACAGCACAACACTTTGGATTAACAAATGACGAAGTTGTCCCAGAACCTGTGGACTATTACACGATGCAAGGAAAGCAAGGACAAGTTGCTTTTCTAACAGGGATTAGAGCCAACGAATCAATGATTCGCTACAGGTCAGTTGTTCAAAAACTCCACGAAAATTACATCAATCGTCCTTACCGACTAAGCAAAGCCATACCTTTAAGACTTGTTAAACCAATTTACGATTGGACTACTGACGATGTTTTGAAGTACGTCGCAGTGGATAACGATTTTCCATATTGTGAGTATTACGACTATGCGGCTATGTCAGGGGCTAATACCAGAGTAGGTATCCCTCTGCATTCTGTAGCGGCTCGCAGGTTGAACGATGTTGTAATTACAGAACCAGAATTTTATGACGACCTTTATCGTGCCTTTCCACACATAGAAGCACAAAGAAACTTATGGAAAGATTTCGACATAGAAGAATTGATTGCTTCATACGCTAGTAATGAATGGGATGGTGTACGCAGTTGCATTAATGACAATATGTTGTCAGATGGCAAGCATAAAGATGCCATGAAGTTTGCTGCCGAGTTTAGAAAAAAACGCAAAAACGATCCTTATGGTTTTCCAATAGATCATCTAATAAGAACTCTTCTTCTCAACGAGTTCAGACATTCTGCTCCGTCACCTGTTGGACCAAAAACCCGTGCTCATCGAATGAGGCTTGCAGCCCTGCAAGATGCTGATGATTTAGATAAAGTAGATGACCTGATATGAAAACAGTAGTTAAACCAGAAAATCTTAAAACACCCAATTGGAGAACAACTCACATTCTTCGTCCTGATTTGACTGGTTTAATGGAATCAATCAAAACTTTTGGAATTCTTTACCCATTGATTGCGATGGAAGATGGAACGATCATTGACGGATACGCTCGTTGGGTTGTTGCTCACAGGCTGGAAATTCCAGAAATTCCTGTTGTTTTCAAAGATTGCAATCAAGTAGAAGCAATCATATTGCATATTCAACTTAATCGTTCCCGTGGACAAGTCATTCCCTATGCTCTTAGTCGTGCTATCCGCAAACTTGCTGTTGCTATGGATGAACGAGAAATAATGAACTCTTTGAACCTAACGGCAGATGAGTTTGATGTTTTGATAGATGGCAGCCTTGTAAAGAAACGAAAAGTACAAGAACATGACTACAACGCGGCTTGGGTTCCAATTGAATCTAGTTCCACTGAAGATTTTCAGATAGAAAAACCCCCAACTCCTGACAAATAACTGTAATCTTCTGATATGCCAGATTTGTCAAGTCTTATACCCAGCGAACTAGAAATCACACTGCACTTAGGTACAGATGTTTGGATTGCATTAGCAATCTCGTATGTAACTTTTCTTGGTTACTGGAAGTGGCGTACCACTCAGTAAGAGCGGACTGTAGCGCAGTTTGGTAGCGCATCCGACTGGGGGTCGGAAGGACGAGAGTTCAAATCTCTCCAGTCCGACTGTGCGACATCGCACTGGAAGAGTACGGGCTAGAAGTACACCCGCCTCTTCCGTTGTGCGGATTGTCACCTCCTAGCCTGCCAAGGTTCCGAATCGGGAACCAACTTGTGGGTTATGTGCGAAATATTACTAGGTCTATTTCAAGAGGGAAGAAAGTCTTCCATAAGACTCGCAGCATTTATCTCTTTTAAGTCCTCTATAGAACCATCAGTAGCAGCATCAACTATTGTGCGTTTATAATTGATGAGTTTAAAGACTTCTTCATCAATAGTTCCTGCCGCAAGAGCATGTGTTATTTGGACTGATCCTGTAGTTCCTATGCGGTGTATGCGTGCAGAGACTTGGTCTACATCTGCTGGTGTCCACGGGTGCTCTACAAAAAGCATGTCTTGTGCTGCCGTAAGTGTGTGACCCGTTTTAGCGGCTTGTATTGACAGTACGATTACAGGAGCCTCTTCAGCATCCTTCTCCATGAAAGTTTCTTTAGCGGCTTGAACTTCTTCAGATGTCATTCCGCCTTGAATTTTCAATCCTCCATATTTATCTGCCAACAAATCAACAATTTCTCTATGGTGAGCGGCAAGCACGACTTTTCGCCCCTCATTGATTCGACTTTCAACCCATTCCTCTACAGCCTTCAGTTTAGATTTAGCCGCAATCTTTTTAAGCACAGACAATTTGATTAAGTGTTCGTGGGCTTCTGCCGCAAACTTGGCTCTAACAGCAGCACTCTTAGGGTCTTTCCCTAATTCTTTTGCTAACTCCGCAGCACGTTCAGCAACAAACTTTGCAATATCTTTTTCGGCTTTGCCGTATTCAGCCAAATGTTTGGGATCTGGATCAATCATCCATTCAGAATGACGAATAGGAGGAAGATCTTGAAGAACTTGATCTTTTGGTCTACGAATGTAGCAAGAGCCTCTTAATCGTTCGTTGAGTTCATCAAGGTTGCTGGCTCCGTCAATATGCCACTGGTTGAACCTGTCTCTGAATGCGCCACAATAACGCTTGTAGAACGCCCAGAGTCCTCCAAATTCTTTAAGCCTTCCGATGATTTCCAACTGAGGACCATATTCGGCGGGTCTGTTGGTGATCGGCGTACCAGTGAGGCACAAGACCAAACCATTTCCAGAGGCTGTTTTGACAAGACTCTGTGAGCGTTTCGTTCTTTTGCTTTTTGGGTTTTTGAGGTAATGGCTTTCATCGAATATGTAGGAGGTGTAGCCCTTTAACTTTTCTGGGTGAAAGTCGATGTTGGAATAACCAACAATGGTGAAGTCCGCATCCTCCTCAGGGAAGTCGGAACGGTTCACCACTCGCTTCCACGTTCTTGTGGGAAAGAACTTATCAATTTCTTTTGCCCAATTCAAGGCTAGGTTGGGTGGGCATACAATCAAACATGGGAATGCGTTTTCGTGTTGAACACTTGCTAATGCTTGAACCGTTTTTCCTAGCCCCATTTCGTCTGCTAAGAAAACTTTTCTGTGTTTGATTATGTATTCGACTCCAGCCTTTTGATAAGGAAGAAGTTCGCCTTCTAAATCAGGAACCTCTATATCTGCACTGGTGGCTCTAGACGCTGCAATCTTTTCTGCTTGGGACTGAGAAATCTTTAGTTGCATAGACTCAAGTTCTTTTGGAACATGCAATCTGAAATTTTTTGCAAACTCAATAGCCTGAATCAGGCTTGATTTAGGACATTTCCAAACTTTGTTTTTACCGTCCCATCTGGAACCAGCAACTTGCTTTACTTCTGCCACTTTTACGGAGTCATAACGAAAACGTATTGCAATACTCTCTCCAGATAGATCTATTCCTTCTCTTTCATAAGGATGTTCAGGTAAATCTAAAACCCTTAAGTCAGGATCTAACCAATAATCAAACTTAACTGCATATGCTTTGACTTGTTTCAGACTTGAAACAGGCACTCTCCATGCCTTATTCAGCCGATCCCATCTTGCACCAGCAATTTCTTTAATTGCAATTACTTCGCCAGAATCATAGGGGCTATATAAAACTATCTCATCATCGTTAAGAATGATCCTTTTGTTTTCCTCCATATCGTCCATATTAACGTCGGAAAGTTTTTTCCGCAATGCCCCTTGCGTCGTCGTTCTTTTTTAGATAGTATTATCTCAATCCCTTCGGGGTCTACAATAAGAGAGAGGAAAGTAGGACAAAATATGTCTCACGAATTAGAAATAGTAGATGGTGAAGCAAGTTTCGCCTACCGAAAGCAAGGCGGAGCACCTTGGCACAAGTTAGGTGTAGCCGTAGATGGACACCAAACCGCACCAGAAATGCTCAAATTGGCTAAGGCGGACTATGAAGTCACCTTGTTGTCAGTTCTATATGCCTCACCAAATGGTGACATAAAGGAAATGGAAGACCGTTACATCACCGCCAGAGTTAATGAAGATGGCAAAGTTGTTCCATTTGAAACAGTCAAAAACCGTTACCGAGTCGTTCAGAACTCAGCGGTTCTTGAAAAGGCTTTAAATGTCTGCGGCGCATCCCATGGAGATGCCATTATGGACACCTGTGGCGTTCTAAAGGACGGTAGAGAGTTCTTTGCGACAATTGATCTAGGAACGTTAATACTCGACCCCCATGGCGTGTCAGACGAAATTGGAAGGTACATGGTAGTTCACACGAGCCACGATGGAACAAGTCCAATCACATATGCCTGCACAGACATTCGTGCGGTTTGTAAAAACACAGTCCGTATGGGAATTGAAACGGCTAAATCAACTTTGACAGCACGTCACACCGTCAACTATGAGCGTGCGTTGGACGAAGCCAATGAAGTTCTTAACATTTCAACTGAATGGGCAAAATCCTTCAAAGAAACAGCAGAAAAAATGCTTTCAATTCCTGTTCCAGCAGGAAGCCCCAAAATTGACAAAGTTCTTAATGGACTTTGGTCTGAAAAAGATGCTGATACCGACCGCAAGAAAGAAAATCGTGAAGAAATTCTTTCTTCAGTGCGAAGCCTTTACGCCAATCGCAAAAATGCAGGTGGTTTCGGTTACAACGGTTGGAGCCTTTTCAATGCAGTAGGTGAATACTATGACCACCATTGGTTTGATGACGAGGCACGCAACGCCGCGGCTTCAATGCAAATCGGCAATAAATCTCACCTCATGAAGGTAAAAGCCGCAGACTTGATCTTAAGTCTTGACTGATGCCGGTCACGCCTAACGAGCGTGTCGTTCAGTTTTTAGAACAAGTTTCTGATCAACTGAATCCAAACGCCAAAAAAATTGACGGCTTTGATAATTGTATTGTTGGAGTTGGTAACCAATACACCAAAGAACCCCTTCTCATATACGACGAGATGTTGATATGGGAGCAACTGGTTGATGAAGGCATGGAACCCGAAGAAGCATGGGATCACATGGCATTCAACATTGCTGGTGCTTGGGTCGGTGAAGGAACTCCAATAATAATGAGCCACGTCAATGATCATTAAGTTAAATGAATGGGAATGGGTACATGCCTTAAATGTTGGCAATATGCGATACACCGCAAATTGGCATAAAAAGGATGCTTCCTATTACGACAAGAAACGAATGGAAGACGACCGCACAGCACAACAGCGAGCATGTGTTTGTGAATTGGCTGTAGCAAAAGCAACTAATCGTTACTGGTCTGGAAGCGTTTGGAAAGCAAACGACCATAATCGGTTCAAACGAAAGATTGCTGATGTAGGACACAACATAGAAGTTCGTTGTGTTCGGACAAGTACATCAGCGGCAGTAAGAGAACAACAACTTGGGAAAGGGTTAGTTTTATTTGTAGCCCGTACCCTTAATGAAGAACTAACCGAAGTGGAGATTCTTGGTTATTTAGATTACGACATCGCATGGGAATTAGGTAAAACACCCCATTATGTTGATGTTGATAAAGAAGAAGAAGGGAAGAGGACAAGAACTGTCGATAAGGAACATTTAAGAGACTATGTTCCTAGAAACATTCTTGAATAAATATGCCAGTACCAGCGCCAAACGGCGGATACCTAAAATGGGTAAAAGAAGATTTTACAAAACACGGCTACTTAGCAACTTACGCAATAGGTGAATGCCGTTGTGAGATTTGTGTAAAACATTGGGAGGATTGGGTGGCTGATCCCGCCGACTCAAAGAAATGAAAACAGAACAGATTGTCGATATTACAAAACTTCATCTGAAACGTTTAAACGACGCTACTGATGAAGAAGCGTGGCAACACGAAGACATGGAGTTCTTCAGGCTTTCGACCCTCACTCCTTCTAGTCTTGTCCATGATGTTGTTTTGCCAATTTGGAGGGACATCAACGAACACGTTATAGTTGTTGGATCTTTTGGAGGTTCAGACAAAGAACCTGATTGGGTAGCAAACTTACGGAGAAAAGCAGGACTGTTTTATACGAGAGAAGAATTCTTTTGTTTTCAAGCAGAGTTTTTGTTTGGAATAGAACGCACTTCAATTTGGGAACAACTTTGCGCTGACCGTCCTTACTACTTGGACTATCAGCAAAAAACGACAAGAAAGTTTCCATTGATTAGGATAAAAAAATGAACAAAAAAGAGTTAGGGCGAATGGAGAAAGCAATCAAAGGCTCCATGAGTAAAAGTTCCGTGACAGACGATATTGTTTGGTACGGATGGGAAGACATTTGTGCCCAACACGGTTCGATCACCTGTGGTTGTGAAAAAACAGCCGAAGATATATACCCAGATACCGAATGGGACGAAAACGAACCTTTTTAGGATTTGCCAACCTACTACTGATAGTAGTGTTACCCTGATTGAGGGAGGTTATTCATATGCGCTGTCCCGCTTGTAAAAACGATTTAGAAAATCAAATCAACCATGCTTCCGAAACAGGAATGTGGCAATTCAGAATTTCATGCGAATGTGGAGCCAATTTTATTTGGCGACAAGGACGTTTACGCAGAGTTACCTATTCGGACTATAGTCACGAAGTGGTCTCCTTCGGCTAAATCCTGACACGTTATTAATTGTGCCCTTCCTGTAATCAATGTGTCGGCGCAATAAGCGTCGCTCTTTATCCGTGGTTCCACCCCATATGCCTACTTCATTGTTAACTATTGCATAGTCAAGACATTCTTGTCTTACTACGCATTCTCGACAAATGGTGTAAGCCGCTTCTCTTCGCTGTCGCTGGTTTTTGTCTTCTCGATAAATGAAAAAAACACGGGTACTAGCGCCTTTACAATTAGCGTCCTGAAGCCATTCATTGTCAGTCATTAGCGCTGATTTCCGAAACTACATATCAGAGAATTCCAATACGACAAATGGCCACTCATCATCGTTTCCACGCCTCATTAAAGTTGGCCACTCTCTTTTGTCCCTCATCCCTCGGTAGTGGTTAACTTCCAACATATTAGGATCAGTTGGATCAGGAGTGATGGATATTCCAAATTCAGACCATCGACTCCACACAGCGGAACCGAATGGACGCATATCCCTACTAGTACCTGACCCAAGTGGAGCGTGATGTTCTAGCCACAAAGCACATCCATATTCATGACGAATATAGTCAAGAAACTTAGCCATTTCGGTAGTTACCGACTCTGACGTTCGACCACCGGGATCAATAAATGACTTATACAACGGACCAAGAACAAGTAGTTCTGGTCGGGTATCTTCAATCCAGCCAATAAGTTTGTTTCTGTCATCAGGTTTTAAAAGATCCAAACCATCAGGCTTAACAACTAGATGGGCTTTCATATCACCGGCTTTGCCAAATTGATTTATCCGATCATAAATTCGACGTGCCGTCCGACGAATGATTCGTTCTGGATTTTCTAAATCTACAAACAAAGTACGGATCGGTGTAATTTTATCTCGCTTAAAAGGATGGATTCCTGCTGATGACATCAAAGCAACTTGTCTTGCTAAAAATGTTTTACCCACTCCTTCAGCGGCAACAACAATAACTCGTTCCCCTCTTTCTAAGAGGTTGGGAATGAGCCAGTCATATGAATCTTCCGATTCCTCATTTAAAAGAGTAGCCCAATCAACAAGTCTTCCTTTTTCTTCTAAGGTTGGTTCTTCACCTTCAAAACCATCTATTAATCGTTTAGTTTTATTTACTCTTTGAGCAAGAGGGAGACTGTGATCCATGGACATCAAAGTTTCAACGAAATCTGTAAACTCATCCCTAATTTCACTGGCAACTAATTCAAGATCACCTAATTCAAGTCCCATACCTATGTGGTCTGAAACATCTTTTCCTTTTGCAGGTTTTTTAACTACAACTTTTGAACCTGCTTTGCGTAATTCAGAAGCAACACTGCTTGCGTGAACTTCACCTGCTTCATCGTTGTCTTGGATGATTACAATTTTTCCACCGGCAAGAGACTTGGTGTGTTCGGGTAACCACTTGTTTTGACCTTCGTCTCCAGCACCACCGGGATTACAAGTAGCAACCTTCCCAAGACGTTCTAAAGTTTTTACGTCTTTTTCACCTTCTACAACATAAACAACTTTGTCATTTGAAATTTGTTCTAAAACTTCTGGGAGTTTGTATAGGGGCTTTTGGATACCTTGAGTGCCCCATTTCCATTCGTTATCTTCCCACCGTTGTTGACGAAAAGTTTTCTTTCCATCTTCGTCACGCATACGAAGAACCTGCATCACGTTCTGCCCTTCGGCATCTTGATAGACGTAGGTGTCTTCTAACTTCATTTTTCCTTTAGATTTTTCCCCTGAATCTGGGAACAACTCGTTGGGTTTAACACCCATAGAAGCACAGATTTCTTTAAAGTCACAACCCCCACCTCTGTGACAATTCAAAAGAACCTGACCGTCTCGTCCAAGTCCTATGGTTAGAGAAGGATTCTGGTCATCTTGTCTACATGGACAAGCGGCTACCCATCCCTGTCCTGATGTTTGAACTTTGTCCAACTTAGAAAGGGCAAGGTCTATTTCAGGAGTCCTGTTTTGAGCCACCTAAATACCTTTCTCTTTCTTCATCTCCTACCATTTTGTCATACGCCTGCAAAAAAAGAGTTCTATCTGCATTTGTGCGTAAAGAAGCACCGTTATTAGGAAACGATCTCATCGCTTTTGCTACTAAATCGTGGGGTTTCGTGAAAGGAACACCCGACTCAGAGGCTTCGATAGCCGTTCGGAACTGTGACCACGCTTCAGCAGAGGTCGGTATAGGGTCGTTTCTTACAAGATCAATCGCTAAACGACGAACTTGTCCCACACGAGGGATGAATTGTTGATCTAGAAGAATCAACTGATCTACAGCATTTTCGACATCTTCGGTAGGAAGATCTGAGAGGTAACGCCACCACACACTACAGCGTTCTTTGAAAGGTGGTCCTGTCGTTATTACGTCCCAGTTAATGCAAAGCCTTTTAATAATCTCAATGAATTTGTCTTTTTCCATGAGACTCAGAAGGGTTCTTTGCCGTTGGCGTATGCCTCCAGTGTGTCAAAGTCCGAATCGTGTTCATCTGCTAGTTCAAGAAACATTTCTATATGCTTCTCGTCCCTTAGGATCAATTCTATGTCGTCGTACTTTTTACCCTGTGGATTGTGACCCATGTGCCAAGAAGAATAAGTGACTCCCCTTATTGCATCCTTACAAGCATCCAAGCCATAAAGTTCTATTGCTTTTTCTATCTTCCTGCGACGCTTGTCACCTAGTACAGGCACGCGTCCTTTTCCGGAAGATTTACATTGGGCAATCCAGTGGTGAAAAACTTCTAAGACTTCTTCTGGTTTCGGTTTTGCCATCCCCCCGTCCTTTCTCGTTCTCTTCGGCACTTCGAGTTTAGGACAGAATTAGAGAGAAGGCAAATGGTGGTGGGAGCGGAGGGAATCGAACCCTCAACCTTCGGATTAAAAGTCCGCTACTCTGCCAATTGAGTTACGCTCCCTCAATCTAAGGCTTTGAGTTGCCTTCCGGTAAGAAACACAGTGGCAGAATCCACACGCATCATGCCGTCAGGAGCAGTTCGCACGCTTACGTCGATCTGTTCTGAAGGAATACCAAATCGTCCTGCAAGAATTGCTTTGTATTTCATCGCTTTGGCTTCTGCTTCCGAGAGTCCATCGTCTATGGGGCTTTCTAGTGGTGTTCCTAATGATTCATTGAACTCTTCAAATTCTTCTGCGTCTATGCATTTGACGCAACCGATAACACCTGTCGGAGATTTTCGTTTTCTGGTTACCGTGTGTCCACAAATAAGTTGATGTGCCCACACGACTTTTCCATAGCGCCCCAACTTAGTAATACTTACCGCTTCTCTCCGAGGAGCGTTACGAGGACTGGGCATTCTCCCGCCTATCACACCAGACATGAGCAGATTGAACTGCTTCTTCTAATTTGTCAGACCAAGGGAGACATAAAGCCACCCACCATTCTTCACCTGTCCAAGCAGGCGCTAAATCTGTTTCTTCCATGGGAGCGACTTCATGAAGCCTTATAACAACCTCATCAACTTTTGGCCAAAGAGCCTTTTGTGATTCGATCCATTCTTCAGCCGATTTTGCTGCTTCTTTATCGTTTTGGTCTGTTAGATACCTTATGACTTCTCTGTTCCCTTGTTTGGGCAACATTCTCTCTAAAGAACTCATTTCGATTGCCTCAACAAGATCTTCTGGTATCTCTACTTCTACTTCAGGCACCGCTTCCTAATTCCTTATAGCACTCATTGCAAATATGCTGATTATGATCTTCTATGTTTAAATAGCATAAACAAAACTTACAAGATTGTTCTTTTAAAATCCTTTTAAAACGTCGTTTTAAGGGATGTTTCTGTATAACCCCTTGTCTAATGCTCCTCATACTTGTAAACTTTAGATCATCGGCATGAGATAAGCAACTTTTTGCTTCTACTAAGCCGTCAGAGAAAGAGGAGAGTACAGTGAGTTTCCTTCCTACTATTACAAAACTATTTATTGCAGGATGTTGTGCCTTGCTTGCGTTTACCGCAATGGAAGGTAATAGAACCAAAGTACGTGAAGTTCATGTAAGTGGAGCGTCGATACCTAGTAGCACTACGACTACTACGATCGCGATCGTGCAAAATTCAACTACAACGATACCCATTAGAGAAGAACCAACTCTTATGGAATTTTTGTATGAAGACATAAAAAACCCTTCTACTGAAGAAGAGATCAAGACAGTAGAAGTCCCTGCCACTACAACAACTATTCAAATTACAACTACAACCGACAAATGGGGAGTTGTATCAGATGAAGACATGGAAACCTACGAGGAGCAGTTCAAACGTTCCCATCATGAAATAGGAAACTATGAGGAAATCCCATTTCTCATTGACAACATGTATGGCTTTTGGGAAAAAGGACCACACATTATTGAACTTCAACGAATGTTAGGCATGGCTTTTGTCGATGGCATTTATGGTCCTTCGACCAGAAGAGCGCATATGGAATGGTTTGGTTCCTTTGAAGCCGCTCAACGGTATTTCTTTGATCGTGAAACTTGGTATTTAGAAACAGTCCGTGAATCTCCTGATGACGAAGCAGGGTGGGTTCACAATTGGGCAGATTGGGATAATCCTCCGACCCTTGAACAACTAGTAGACATCTATTTTGATCCTATTGACAAGGCTTGGGCGTTGCGTGTCGCATTTTGCGAGAGTTCAGCCTTGCCTTCAGACACATATTCCAATGCTGTTAGTTCTGCTTTAGCCGTAGGTTGGTTCCAGCACCTCAGTAAATTCTGGTTACAAAGATCCCAAATTTCCGGCTGGGCAGGATATGATATTTTTGACAGTGAGCCAAACGTCGCAGTCGCGGCATGGCTTTTTTATGAAACAGGTGGAGCGGAACGCCATTGGAATCCGAGTCGCTCTTGCTGGAAGGATACCCCACATGGACAATGAACTCATTGAAAGCACAGACGAGTACGACGTATACAAGGTCACGTTAGGACACTTGTATCACTTCAAAAAGGATTGCAACAAAGGTGAGTTCAGAGGACAAAAAACGGGGACAACGAGAATGAAATACACAGACGGTGTAGAGCCACGAACAATTCCTTTGAGGTTGAAGTACCGTCAACAATCATGAAACGTCTTGCACAAATGCCGGTTAAACCACATCCTGCTAAATTTACGAACACTCATCTTGAAGAGATTGTCAAAATCCTAGGCGGAAGTCGTGAGTTGAATGTTCTAGATCCTTTTGCTGGAGTAGGAACAATTCACAATCTGCCGTACTTCACTCGTGGGTTAGAACTAGAACCTGAATGGGCAGATCAGCACCACGCAACAATTGTGGGCGATGCTTTAGACACAGGGTTTGACAATGAGTGTTTTGATGCCGTGGTTACTTCCCCATGTTTCGGAAACAGAATGGCAGATAGTTTTAAAGCAAAAGATGACAGCAAGCGACACACTTATCATCACTATTTAGGAAGACCTCCCTCTAAGGGAAGTTCAGCAATCATGCAATGGGGCAAGGAATACAAAGAATTTCATCGAAAAGCATGGCTGGAAGCAAAACGAGTTCTTGTTCTAGAAGGAAAACTGATTATCAACATTAAAGACCATATTCGCAATGGTGAAATTCAACCTGTAACCAAATGGCATATCGAGACTTGTTTGGATATAGGTTTGAAAATGGAAGGCGAAGTTAGCATTCCTGTTGGTGGACTTACGCATGGTGAGAATTATGAAAAACGTATTCCACATGAATCATTATTGGTTTTCAGTAAAAAAGTTGCGTTAGAAGATTCGATTAGTTAGAATCGTTTTTGAGTAATTCATATTATTCATTGGTTATCGGTTCATGATTAATGAATCCATACACCTCCTTTCGGGATTTGAGGGGAGTGGGAAGAAGTTTCTATATAGATATCGTTACCTCCCCCACTCCTCCGAATCTTTCAAAGAAAAAAAAGAGGATCATGTCTAAAAACAAAATTCGAGCGACTATTTCATTTAGTGGAAGTCGTTTTACGGGACAAAAAATTGAAGTCGGATATTACGACACAAAGGCTCAAGCAGCAGCGGCTAAAGCCGGAGCAAAACAGGCTTTAGCAAAATGGGAAGAACTAAATCCGCCCAAGCAACCGGAAAAGAAAAAGTTGCCGGGTTTGAAGACTTTGGTTCATTACATCCATCAGGGAACTTATGACAAAGTCATCGAAGAGATAGCGGAAGCCGCGCTAGGTCGTTACCAGTTAGTGAAACGACACAACTATAAAATAGAAAAATTTCCAACAAGTTCAGCGTCTAGAAGCGCTTCTTATCTAAGTCAAACCAAGTCACAAGCGCTATCAGCGCACCTATAGCGAGTCCTGCAAGTCCGACCCATTTGATGACATTCCACACCATTCTCTTACCGTCTCTTCCTTAATTTTTAAACGAAAACATATTAACTTGATGCTAACCCCCTGATTATACAAGGTTCTTATGTAATCTGAATAACGATAAGGCTCATATCGCATTGAAAATCCTTATAAAATCTGGTATAATAGGGTATTACTATAATAACGTTAAAAGAGAGGTTTTAACTTGACCATTTACTGGGACAACAAATATGTGGCACCCGAACATGCGTTCGATACCACTCGCAAAAGCGAATTGGTTGCCGATCTCATCGTAGAAACTCACGAAGAGACAGGCATCGCTCTTGCCGCGCCAAAAATTGAGTTCTTAGGAAAAGCAGAATCTCTGATAGAAACCTTGCTCGATCCAAAATATGTAGAAGCATTACGAACAGGTGTTCCCATAAGCCTTGCTTCTTCCAACGGTTTTGAGTGGGACGAAGGCATCTGGGACATGGCGGTTCACAGCACCGCAGGAGTCATCAACGCAATCTACGAAACAGAAAAACGCCCATTCGGAAGCGTAAACGGAAGCCTTTCTTCTGGACTGCACCACGCCGACAACAAAAGAGGAATGGGCTTCTGTACTGTTAATGGATTAGCAGTAGGTGCCTACTATGCACACACAGAAGGACACGCCAAGAAAAAGGTTTTAATCATTGATTTCGATGCTCATTGTGGCGGAGGAACAATGTCATTCATCACATCCTTAGGGATGGACTGGGTTGACCAACTAGATTTAAGTACTAACGGTTTTGATTCCTATGTTGCCGCAGGTAATCATGAACTCGTTATTCATCGTGGAGACGAGCGTTCTTACCTTCAAGAGGCTTGGAGCCTTTTAGATGCCGTCGAATGGGACGACTATGACCTCGTGTTGTACAACGCAGGCATCGACCCACATCCAAGAATTTCGGTAAACGGATTAGCGCAAAGAGACGAATTAGTTTTCAATAGGATCTTTCAAGAGACTTTGCCTTGTGTCTTCGTGTTGGCTGGTGGATACACCTCATCATATGGAACTATAGAAGAAGTTGCAGATACGCATTTCAATACGGTTTTAGCATCGGAAAGGATACTAGACCTGATTAGGCCATTTGCGTCGTCTAAGAGTCTGTGATAAAATAGTTTTATCCGAAATACTACTAACTAACTTAAATACTCGGAGATAGGGCTATGAGTAACAAAAAGAAAAAGCCAACCCCTAAAAAGGTTTGGCATCCATTAGAACGAAACCCACAATGGTGGGTAGACCAGCAGGCAGAACGCGTCTTTGCAGACATTCAAAAGCGTTATCCTGACATCCCCAAAGAAGCCATCGAAGAACAAACAGCAGATGAGACATGGGGTAACGACACCTATACGATCAATGTTCATTATCAAGGTGGAGACCGAGATGGGTTTGTTGAACTGGCAATCCATAACCACAATCGCACAACCCATATTCCGTGGCGACACATGCAGCAAATCAAAAATGAGATACTGGGAGAAGAACGTGAAGGCGTTCAAATCTTTCCAGCAGAATCTCGACTGGTAGATACTGCTAACGAATATTGGATCTATGTGTATCCAGCAGATTCAGCACCAATGCTTAATCGCAGGACAAAACTTGGCATGAACTACGGACGACGAGTCAGTTATGAACAAAATCCATTTGGGAAGGTTCGTCAAGCGCCTGAAATGGAAATAGCACAATGAGCAAGAAACCTCCCATGGACCCAAAGGGCAAAGGCAAATTTAAACACGCCACAAGCAGTAACCGTACAAGCAACAACTGGACACCCGATGAACTTGAAAAGAATTGGGAAACTGCATGGAATGATCCAAAAAGAACATCTGTTACAAGTAAATATGACGGACTTCAAATTGAATTTGGAGCGATGGTATCTAACAGCATGGAAGACGATAAAAATCTTTTTTTAGATAACCGTCGTGGCAGTATCGGTGCAAAATATGACATTACAGATGAACATTCTTTAGACATAAGAGAAGCACCTTTAGTCAAAAAATTGATAAACCATCCTAAAAGTAATGTCACCTCCCAAAACTTTGACGGAAGAGCAATGCTGTCTCCTCCTTGGGCGGTAGGACTAAAGGGATACCTTAAAGATGGGGTTCGTAATTTAGGGTTTAAATTAGACGACAACCGTATACCTGTTTTGAGCAAAGTGAAAGGCAGTGAGTTTGCTCAAAAAACACATGAAGACGTAATCAATTATTACCTTCGACAAGCAATTGCTAAAGATGAAGTTATTGAAGAGTTCCTAGATAGTGAAGAGACTTCGTTTGGGATCAGGTGGGAACATGACACGACTCCCCAAAATGCTCATAAAAAGTTAGTTAAACAATTAGCCAAAGCACAAGTCTTTTGGTTAGAACCATTCGTTGCCAACCTCATAGATGCTGGAGCGGACGCATTGTATGAAGAAGGATTACGAACAGGTGTTTGGCCAATAGTGACAGCAGACGAAATGTCTGAATTCGACATGAATATGTTTGTTGTTTCAGCAGCCAGCGATGAATTCAGTGGTGCTACTTGGCCGACCATTCATTGGTTCCACACAGGAAGATCCTACAGAAGTCCTTCTCTTGAAACATATAAGACCGGCAACGATGAAGAAATAGTCGATGCTGTTAATGGCATAAAAAACGGAGAAGATTTTACAAACAATCCTCTAGTCAGAACACCTCATACCACGTTGTTGGCCATTGGCTTTAACGATTGGGGCGTTATGGATCGTCAGACATCATGGAACTTTGACGAAACCATGAAGGTTATTCTTGGGAAAGAAGACACCCCCATTGAAGAATATGAGTGGCTAGTAGAAAAAAGAGAAGTAATTAGAAAAGCATGGCTGAAAGAGATAAGAGCATCAGGAGTCGAATACCCTATTCCTCCTTTTGAAACTAACCTCATGCCTTCATGGGCTACGTCACCTGACAATGCAAGAGTTCGATGCGGAATCAGAGCCTTACTCGATTACATCAATCGTAAGAACAGGGAAGAACTCCCTGAGATTTCTATTCCTTACAGGCGACTAAAACTAAAGAAACGTGATGCAGGCAAACACGGTTTTGATCCTAAGGGATGGAAACCGACTATCAAGATTATTGACTTGCCACGCAAACCGTATAAGCCGTCTTCTAATCCGAAGACTCACAGGAAACTAACTTGCCAACATCTGGTCGAACAGCATATTCGGCAACAGCATTTCCCAACTTTAGGTCCGGCATATCTTGATGAAGAAAAAGAAGAATGGAATCCTCAATCACATAGACCGATTTTGATTCCTACTTACATTAAAGGACCAGAAGACAAACCGTTTAAAGAGTACAACGCAGTTGTTTATGCTGTGTTAGCAGGAGAGGAGGAAAAAACCCATGCTTAAAGCAACTGTTGCGGCAGGAGTGGCAGGGTTAATCCTTGCGGCAGTACCTGCCAAAGCACATCACGACGCAATTTACACACCGTGTGACACGACAACAGGTCACGTTCACATGACCTTTGAAGAAGTTTCCGCACGCATATCCATAATGGAGCAAGACGGAATCATCCCAGCAGGAATGATCTCACGCTATAACGAAGCACGAGACGGTGGAAAAGGCAATGAAGATCCACGACGTGTATGGGCTAGAGACTTAGAAGAAGGACAAATACTTTCTTTAGGTAACTGGGCTAGTGGAGAGCACCCCGAATTAGAAGAACTCATGTTCAATTCAGGTCTTGTTGCTGAATGGCAACTAGATGCCAATAGACAGGTAAGACGTTTCGATGATCCTTACTGGAGGCAAGCAAATCCATTATCGCCAGCGTTCACGGTTTGGCAATCATTGTGCATGGCTAATTTGGGTTATTCAATTCCGATGTTTGAAGTTGACGACAGCGGACAATGGGTGTCAAATATACCAAGTACCACCACTACGATCGCGATCGTAGAAAATTCGCCTACTACAACTACAACAACCCCACCGCCAACCACAACGGTGGAACACGAACAAACGTTCGATGGAGGAACAAGGTCAGATGACCCTATCTTTTTTAACCCAGTACCAGAAACTTTTCCTGAATATGTTGCCGAAGGACCAACTCCCACTCCAGATGGAAGCGCCTATGATCTCTTCGATGCCGAGTGGGACGGCTACCCATTTGAGGCAACTGTCAGACTCTTGGAAGAGCGCTATCCACCGGGAACCCCAAACAAGCACCACTTCAGACTCTCTGTGGCCGTCGAATTCTTAAGAAACGGTGGGATGATACGAGGCTTGGACAATGTTTGGCATTATGGACTTATAGTCGATTAGGAGAAACTATGAATATTAAATCATTATTCTTTGGAATCATTTTCTCAATCTCAGGTGGGATCATCTCAGGTGGACTCATAGGAGAATGGTGGGCATTCGCTGTCCTTATTCCAGCAGGCGCAATAGCAGGTTGGAAGATAGGCGAACGCTTGTGAGTAAATGTGTCCGTTCAGGATACTGCTGTCAGCAAACCGTCTGCCCGTTCGGAGAATGGGACGACGAAGCAAACCAATGCAAACATTTAGTCGGAGAGAATCCGGGAGATTTTGCATGTGGCATATACGACTGGATTATTCAACAACCACATGCTGATTTTAGTCCTGCTTTTGGGGCAGGCTGTTGTTCATCTCTAAATCCAGTTAGACTTAAAATGTTAGAGAAAGCAAAAGCATGAGTGAACAGAACATTGAACTCAGAGATGGTAGAGAACTAAAGTTAACCATCACAGAAGAAGGTTTAATCCTAGACGTATACGCCGAGAACGAATCCGGCGACAAAGCACATGTCGGAACGCAAGGCATGATGTTCGACGGATGGGCAGATTGGGTGCTCGTCAACGCTAAAGCATTTCTCCCCTACACAGATTGCCGCCACTGCGGTGAAAGAATCCGACCTGCTTTCGGATATTACATTTTCGACAATGACAGTGTTTACATTAACGAACAGCACAGCGATGCTTGTGAAAACGAATCAGGAAAGCACCAGCCTTAAATGGCTGAACTACGTGGGGTACAACGCTGTGAAGAGTGTGGCTGGTATATCGGCAAAAGAATTATCAAGAGAGATAAGAAATGCGCTAACTGCGAAGCGGAAATGAAATTGGAGAAATAAATGAAAACAAAACCTTGGGAGGCAATGTACCGATCCCTCATCATTCGTTTAGATGAAATCGTTCAAAACAATGAACCTTTGAGTTCTGTCGAACTAATATCTAATACGCATATCAAAGTAATGTCTGAGTACGACGGTGTGTCTACTACAGAATGGACAAAATATCGGGGGTGGCGAGATGGATAGAATCATTAAGGACACCACGTCCGAAGTCTCGAACATGCAAGTCAGGTTCAGAGAACGTGCCAAAGCGATCACAGGCGCACAAATGCCTCCACTAGAAGGAGAAATGCGACGTAGATGGATCGCACAGAAAGAAGCCGACTATCAAGACTTCTTAATGATCGCTGACTGTGACGTGGACTTCACAGACGGCATCCTGCACCTCTCATTAGACCTTCGACCCAAAATATGTGACGCAACAATACGAGAACAAGGTGTGACCGTAGACGGAGAAGCCGAAACGCAAGTCGCAATGAAAAACATTGCCAAAGCGTCAACGTTCATCAGCGGACCCCTCACAGAAGTAGTCAAAGAAGTCAAACCAATCGAAGTCACAGACGACGACGTACTCTCAGGACGGAACCTCCACAACAAGCCCTGACTTAAATAAAATAAAAACAGACAATAAGCGTTAAAAAATTTTTTGAAAATAAGCCTTCTATTTGGGAGTTTTAAGGTTGAAAGATTGGAAACAAGCAGGAATAGCCTTGTGTATAGGGTTGTTGATCTATACAATATACAAATACCCCAACGGGATACACCAAGAACTATTTGGGAGCGTGCTCTTATGACCGAAAACAACCTAATAGAAGAAATAGAAGAGTTCCTAGCGTTAACAGCAAACAGGCAACAATTCACAGCACAAGAAATACAAGACCTCCTACTAGACCTCAGAAACATTGCGGAACACGACAGTTGCGTCTCAATAGCAGCCTCAATCGTCCCAGAAAAAGAAATCGCGAATCCGGCGGGCGGAACTACCTAATCCACGGCCTGATAGCCGTACCTAAAATAAAACTATTTAAACAAGAGAAGAGAACCCACATATGTATGTGTACCAACAACCAATCGTAAAAGACCGTCACGGAGAAAAAATATATCTCCCATATGAAGTCGGCTACTACTACACCAAAAACGACTACACAGGCAAACAACAAACCCATTGGTACTGCGAAAGCAAATGGTCAACAAGCGAAGCAGCCTCAGCACAAGTCAACTACCTAAACGGTGGACAACCAAACACATACAAAGAACACAAAATAACAACACAAAACGAAAAACAAGAACAAAAAGCCCTACAAGCCAAACTACAAGCAGTACCCGACCTAGAACCAGAAGCAACCTACATCGGAGCAGGCTTCGCCAACGAATTTGAAATAACCCTAGAAGAAGCCAAACAAAAAGCAGAAGCAATCAAAAACAACTACCGAGAAGACCCCACCGAACCCCTAAACGTGGACATAGACGGAGAAACACCCGAATGAACCCCCTCATAATCGGACTCGCATTCGGAATCCTCATCGGACTCGCATACATCCAACACCGATAATGGGCGCATACCCACCAAGCCGCACAACGGATAAAACTATTTCAAACAAATCGGAAAACAAAAATCTGCCACAAACCTCCCCACACACACAGCAGCAGTTGGAAAAGTTGCGGGGCTTGAGGTGGGGTGTTGAGTTTCGTTCTGGTTGGAGTCCTTGGTGTGTTGTTGATTGTGATGCACCTGTTGGGATGCGTGATGTTGTTGATCGGTTTGTTTCTCCACAGCAGGCTTTGGATCGTGCCTTTGTTTTGAATGGTGTTTTTCTACCGCAAGCGTAGTTGTTTTTTAGCGCAGGGTGTTTGACTGCTGTCTTATTTGTTGGTACTATTACTAGTAGTAGGAGGAAGATATGGAAGAACGATACGACATCCGCCCATCGCATGAGAACAAAGGTGCTTGGGTTGTGATTGATACTGGTAATGGCAACTGTCCTGTTAAGGAGTTTGCTGGTCATGCCGATGCATTACGAGCGGCGATACGAATGGACAAAGGACTGACGGCTTGAGTCACGACTTGACACGACGAGCATCGACTGGTACACTATTACTATTAGCACTAACAGAGAGAGGAAACAATTGATACACCTATTCATATCAGACACAGGTCAAGCGCATTTCGTAGCGACACACGATGAGACATTGTCTGCATTGCAAACTATGGTAGACGGACTAATCGAATACCATCCGTGCGTTAATGCATTACAAGGACTCGACTGTTGGGTTAACGAAGAAGCAGGCTTTCGACCTGAGTTCTTTACCAACTACGTGGCATCGTATGAAACCAACTTGCCATTACGAGGATCAGCAGTCTTTTCTCGTAGCAACGAGCAAGGCGAAACCATTGGTCTAACCGATGATGACATCAAGACGATCACCGACCTGATGGATGTTAGCGAAGGACTAGCCGCACCCGAATACCAAAAGTATCTGCATAACAACAGAGCAGACAAACCTGACCTGTCTTGGATACGAGAGTTCCACGACAGACGCAAAGAAGAATACCGAGAGGCAAACGTACTCCGATGAACAAAGGCGACCGCATAAGGCTCATCAAGTCAGATGATCCTTGGACAAAACTCAAGTGTGGTGACGAAGGCACAGTCCGACGAATCACCGACGACACGATCAGCGTCAAGTGGGACTCAGGTTCAAACCTCAGCCTCCTCATTGGCGAAGACTTCTGGGAGGAGTTGTGACACGACACCCATCGTTGAGACAGCATCCATACTGCGATGCTTGTGGCAAGACACACCGACGAGTCTTCTATCCGGAGATAATGGATGAAGAACACGCGATGTGTGGTAACGATCCTGATTGCCCATGCTGTGTCGAAACCTTGATCGCATTCCTAGAATCACAAATGAAGTAAGAGAGGATTACAATGACAACACACGATGTGTTACTACGCATAAACACAAGCAACGGTCACCCACACAAATGGGAATGGCAGTTACTCATAGACGAAGAAGAAGTCACCGTTCTCGACTGGGGAACACCCGACCTAGAGCATGAAGACAAGATGCACATTATCCCCGAAATCAACTACGGCTAAGAGTTGCTATTCGACTTGTATCCCGATAGACTGAATACTAGGTTCAGAGAAAGGGACTTGAAATGGAACAAGCAATAGAAGTTAATCCGATCATCTCAGCAGAACTACTGCACATAGCAATGGTGTCGTTCATATTGGGATGTTTCATATTCGCATTCTGTGGATACTTCCATATGTATGTAAGCCCGATCATTGCAAGATGGTTTAAGAGTTTATTCTTCTTAGACAGTCAAAGAGATGATCTACCCGAACTACCCGAATGGGACTTTGCACCGGCAATATCCCACGTAAGAATAATTGACAATTCGGTTGTACCGAAGCAGAACAAGCCCTATGATTGGGCGCTGGAGGAAGATGACTACATCAACTGAGTTCCAAACTCAGGGCGCTATTTGGTGGCGTAAACCTTGTCACATTACAGAGGACATTGTCCTATGTGGTGACTTGCACGCCAACTTCAACAAAGCCAAAGAACAGTTGGAAGAATGGAACGCCCAAGGGGTTACTCATATTCTTGACTGTCGTGAGGAATGGAACGACGAACAGATCGTGAAAGAACACGGTCATGGAATCGAATACATCTGGCATGGCACACATGATGCTGGCGGAAGCCAAGATGCTAGATGGTACGAAGAAGGCTGGGCACATTACGAGCGCATCACTGAAGCAAACCCCGATGCGAAGGTAATGGTGCATTGCCATATGGGGATCAACCGAGCGCCTAGCATGGCGTTCTACCTCATGCTCCGAGAAGGGCACACGCCGCATGATGCGTTAACCCTGATCAGAACAGGTCGCCCAATCGCCGCCTGCTATTACGCAGAGAGTGCTTGGGAAACGTTCGCTAAGATTGAGGACTTGTCCCTTGCGGAGAAGAACGAAGGTCTTAACGAGATCAAGGAATACTTCCTTGAGAACAAACTCAACCTTGCGGAGGTAATACATCAAGTCCGTGCGGTTGAATACAAGTAACCAAAGAAGATAGGAACAGAACCATGAAGGAACTGAACCACTACCGTTTCCCTAACAAGGGTGGTAGTAAGGCTAAGTATGACTGGGAAACGATCCTGAACGGCAAGACTTGGGAACTGGTACAAGGTGAGGATTACAAGCCTGAGCCACGAACCTTTGTCGCTCACGTTCATGGCACAGCGAAGCGTAAGGGACTTAAGGTTCATACGCATATCGACGGGAAAAGCATCATTGTCCGTGCTTACAAGGAAAAGAAGCAAGACGATGTCGTTGACTCGCCAATGGAAGCAGCCAAAATCTCAGTTTAGGAGACAGGCAAACATTAAGCGGGGGGTTACTATTGACAGTAGCCCCTCGCTTTTTGTATTACTAACGAAAGTAAAGTTATGGATAGTTACCAAATAGATTTTTACCAAGATGATCCCGATGTCCTCGCTACGTCCCGCTTTAAACATGACGGGCAAGACTACGAAGTCACGATAATCACCGCAGCACCGGGCGGATGTTCCAACAAATACTTGCCTGAAATCTTCCAAACATCAGAATCGCAAATAACTGTCGCATTTGACGGGGAATACTTTGAGCAGCAGGTCAATGCTGCTGTTGCACAAGCCCAAGATGAACTAGATGAAATCGAAAACACGACCGATTATCCGAATCACATTGGTTCGGCAGCCGCTTCAGTCATGTCGATGTACCTGAACCGAGCATTAATCTCCGTGAAAAAGCATTTGAAACTCCGATCAATGAACCCGCTTGAGTTTTTCTGGCTCGAAGATGAAAGTTAATTGCGAGTTCTGCGGGACTGAATTAGATCCGAATCGCCGCAGCAATTGCATGAAACATGTTCAGGCTTGGGTTGAACCGGGCAAGTCATCTGGAATAAAACTAGTTACCGATGGCGTTGGTTGGGCGCATCGAACCTGCGTTGAGATGGAAGAAAAGAAACGCAAAGGCAAGTGGGAGCAAAAAGAATCTTTGTTCTAAGTTGACATCCCATTTCTCACCTGCTACTATCTACACTAGTAAGACCGCAAGAAGATGAACCTGTGGGATAACCACTCAGTAGTCGAGTCTTACACAAAGGAAAACACAACAGACTAGTGAGGACTCCTTCTGGTTGCTTCTAGAAAGAGCCTTTCACCTCACAAAGTCAGGACAAGCCTCCCAATTTGGGGGGCTTCTCCTTTTAGACTTCCCGATCTCCCATGAACTCCTCGTCTGAAAGTATTTCCTCACACTGACAATCATCGTGACAAGGATAACCAAGAGCATGAATGTGCAAAGACGAAGTAGCCAGCACCGCTTTTACACTTTTAACCATTTGCCGATAAAGAACTTCAGGATCATCTCCCCGAATCAAATCAAAAGGCCCCATCATAATTGCGAACTCAGCCCTGTCCAATTTGTTGTTTGATTGCACAATTGCCAGATGTAGCCCCGCATGGGCACACAACATGCGGGACGTAGGCAGGTGTTCTTCATCGCAATCCGCCCAGAGTTGCCAAGTATCCATTCGATAGTTAAATCCGTAATAGTTTGCTTCGTCTGTTTGATCTGAAAGCATCTGATTGAAAGACACGAACTTTCCAAAGAGTTTACGAGCGTCATCTTGCGTCAATGCCATGACACGACATTACAACATCGTTTAACAGATATTTGTAACCACGATTTGACAAACTTGATTAAACAACTGTATACTAGTTACTATAAGCAATAGAGAGGAAAACAAAACAAGTGGACTTTTGGGCAAGGGGCGCATTCCATCGTGGTCGAAGGATCGCAAATGGAGAGGTCGCACCTAACTTCTTGCGTAAAGCCGCACGTCGTGTGCAAAGAGCGCACGTCAGAGGCAGAGAAGAAGAAGTCACCATCGAAAGCGACGACAAGGATCGTTACGTTCCTAACACAGTCGTCATTCACCCACCACGACGCAACGCCGAAGGTGAGTGGGTTTAATGCTTGACTGGTCAGCAATCCAGTTCGGACTCATTGACAATGGCGTACTTGCATTAGGCATGATCTTCGGAGTTGAGTGGGGAGACTACTTACTACCGAAACGTTTCAAGTCGAAAGCAGGTGGAGCGGTCATGGGTGGCTTTATCGGAAACCTCGTTTCTGATGCTGTCGCAGGACTGGCAATAGGACTCCATTTCACAATAGGCGTAACAGTTGGGTGCATTATCCCAGCGACGTTGTTGCCTTTCGTGATTAAGCGAGCGAACTCAAACAAACCATTACGAATAAGGGAGATGATAAGCAATGCCTAAAACCGAAACAGCAAGTCTTGACTTTCTTTTCAACCACGATGGAGAGGGCATACCTCCAAAGTTGTGGGATTGGCTTGCCCAATTGAAAAGAGACATTGATAGTGCATGGGATGAGGCATCTGAACTCGACCTGAGTTTTGATGGGTTGAGTGACGATGAACTTGTCGAATGCAGAGAAGCATTGCGTGATAGAGCGCAACGCATAATGGCGTGTCTACATGACTATGCCGAATGGAAGGAGGAGGGCTAATGCTTAAGGAAGCAGAGCAAGAATGGGTTTTGGCATACTTTGATCGACTAGGAATGCCTATGGGCAAGGTCGTTGACATAGTAAGCAGTTGGCTTGAAAGTGATGAAGGTCACGCGTGGAAACTCGAAAGGCACCTGCAATGACCAAGACGATGTGCCGTCATTGTGGAATGAGAATACGACAAGTCATCGGCTTTAATTGGCGACCACCAATTTATTTCGACGTTGAAACAGGTGGAGATGTTTGCTGTGCAGACAAGTTCACCGAGAAAAACGAGAATGGACAACACCAACCATAATGGCAGAGATTCGAGGAGTTCAGCGATGCGAAGCCTGTGGCTGGTACATCGGGAAACGAATCATTAGACGAGACAGCAAATGCGCTAATTGTGGTGCAAAAATGAAAGAGAAGAAATGAAAAAGTCAGCATTAAAAGAACTTATCTTTGGCATTGAGTCTGCCAGTTGGATGCAAAAGGGTAAATGTCGGGGCTTGCAGACCGACATCTTTTATTCCGAGCAGGGGCGCAGAAGCATCAACACGGCCAAGGCTATTTGTTCTGAGTGTCCAATCCGACAGCAATGCTTGGATTATGCAATGCGTAACCAAGAACTGTATGGAATTTGGGGCGGACACACCGAGATCGAACGAAAGAAACTTCGCAAAGAGTGGGAAGAAAAAGCCCTAAACGACTTAAGCAAAACTTGACAATGACTTGTATCTAAGTTATAATGGATACATGAACAAGAACACAAAGGAAAACATAGAGTTCCTAACCTGTGTAGCAACACTGGGATTCGCAGTTCCAGTATTCGCAAGCGCAAAACTAACTTACAAATTAATAAAAAAACACAAAGATCGAAACGCAATAGATACCAAAGNGAGGAGGAAATATGTATGCGTACCTAAGTGAAGATACTAACTTCACCAAAGCAGAAATACGTTGGGCAATAGACCAATGTCAGCGTCAAGGCGAACCAGCGAATGCTGTTCTTCCTTTCCTAGAAGGATGGGAATACGCACGTCAGAACTTCACCGAACCCAACAAAAAGAAGATGTTGGGTGGGCTTTCTGACCAAATCTCCTATCTTTCAATGATTGTTACCGACGGAAGGCATCTAATGTCTAAGCCATATCGTGTAACACCTGTTGTATTTGCCAATGGAAACGTGGGTACTTCACCTGCACACATCCCTCGAACGATATATCAACTGTGTCAATCAGGGTTGTTTACTGAAGATATCCACGCATTCTTGATCGAATACCTGAAGATTCATCCGTTGGAGGATGGGAATGGGCGAGTGGCGAACATTTTGCTTAACCGTCAGAACGTACAAGCAATGAATGAGCGCACAGGTTTCATTTACGATAACCCGAAAGAAGAAGGTTGGATTGACAGGGCAAGTTAATACTGCTACTGTTAATAGTGGATTCCTCCCTAAGGATTCCCCCCAATCCCCGAAGAAGGACTGTTCTTGTAGCAGTCCTTCTTCTTTTCACTTATGAAGAATAAAATACCTACTGTTTATTGGGCAGAGTCGGATGAACCAAAAAGTTTTTACTTCCGACAGATTCATCGTAAAATCTCGGATGCAATTCAGATTTGGTGGCTTGATGTCCAACCGCCTTTCGCAATTTGCTTCGATTGCGGGACTAAAGGGGTAACTACCCGGAAGTTCGCACGGGTAATTGCAGGTCGAGTGACGGGTAAATGGTTCACAGGATTGGGAACTTGTTTGTCTTGTGCCGGGGTTGACAACGCTACTACTATCTGATATACTTAGTAGTGACAATTAAATAAGAGAGAAAGGTGTCAGTATGTCACTAGTTGAACAGACTGGCGCTCGCATCGAAGTTTGGCATCGCCTTGAAGGAACTGATGCAGGAGAAATCGCTTGCTTTTCGCAAGTGGATGAACTTGAGAACCCTACGTGGTCTTTAGGTTACGAGTATAAAGTTCCGTTAGAGGACTTACGAGAGGATGAACCTCACGTAGGTTGCTTCAGGGTTAACAATCGTGTAGATGGAGAAGATTGGGAACACCCAGTTGCCTTCAACTCACGAAGTCTTTCAGTAGGCGACATTGTTATAGTCGAACTTCTAGATGAAACAGTGATCTGGGCAGTNAATCGTTCTGGATTCGCAACAGTTTCAAACGAAAAGTTTTATGCGGGCGCTCAGGGCTTAGGCTAAAACTTTTAGAAACCCCCCGTTTTCCGGGGGNTTTTCTTTTTTCCGCTGCCAGAATTTCTCGCTGCACCCCAGAAAGTCCCGTAAATAACGGGGCTTTCCCGGTTAATTNNACCNGGATNCTGCNGCCANNNCNNGCTGCNNCCNNGNANCACGAATCGAAAACAAGCCGAGAAATCGAAAAGTCAAAGTTCCCGCTGCGAGTTCGCTGCGAGCGAACATTTGTTCGATTCCGATAATAACCGTTATTACTATCGAACATTTGTTCTACGAACATTTGTTCTACGATCGCGATCGTGCAAATTTCGACTTGATTTATGACTTGAAAAAAAACTTGAATAAATGTTTGAATGAAGGTTGCTATTTTGAATAGAACGACGATATATTTATATACATGAACAACAACCGGACTAGACAAAGAAAGGAGAACGCAATGTCAGTATTTCAACCACATAATGCAGATCAACGCAAAATGCGTGCACCTGCATTCGCTAGTCGAGTATCTGAAGAAATCGCTTATGTCGATTTAGTCGGAGCACGACAAGGTTGGGAACTACTCAATGCAGAAGTTGATGCCATTCTTGGCTACAATCTTGGCGACATTGAGGAGTCATCCTACGCCGACCTTATTGAAGATCCTTCAATATAAGGTAGCGAACTAACTGACTCAGAATCGGAGCGGAGGCTTGGCAACAGAAACTCACCAATCAAGATATGGTTATTAGATGGCTAGAGAAAAATACAGACCTGAACAACTCTACGAAGGATTACGNAATCCGAAGATGTGGATTCATTGGGTTGACGCAAATGGAGAGATACATCACACACCTCGTTCTTTGCAGGGAATCATCCCAGCAGATGCCAAATACGTGGACTAAGTTTCCTTCCACCTCTTGTGCAACTTTCGAGCGACTTGGTGTGGATCTGCCTTTTCAGTAAATAGATGCAAAGTTAAAGCGCCCCAAATGACAGTGAGAATTGCTCGACCAATTGGCGTGTACGTCAACTTCTTGAAAGCAACAGTCATCGTTTGATGCCCAGTTCTCCACGCCCACATATCCCAAAGAATTATCCAGATGGTCATGCCTAACCAACCAAATCTGCCTTCATCCTGCATAGTTTTAGTATGACATACCCCAGATAGTCCCGACTGCAACGGGGCTAATTGACCAAAGAAGAAACCCCCCCATTTCTGGAGGGGTTTTCTTTCGAGTTATTGCGTAATTACTCTTTCGAGAACTGTCATCGCTGGATGCGCCAACTTATGGAATGTAAGGCTCTCCCATAATACTCCTAGTATTGCAACCTCATCTTCTGTGAGGGTAANATCTTTGGCGTGAGTACGANCATCNNNGAGTCTTGCATTCTCGTATCGCAATTCTTCGATAACCCGCTCAAGATATTGTTGGTCAGTTTCAATAGGCATATTCACCTCCTTCTTTCTCTACTACTAAGCATAGCAGATAGGGTGTGACAGAAAGTTTCCCCCCGAAGGGAGAAACCCCCACTTCCTTAGACTTGGTTAGCAACCGCTTGCTTGAAGGCAGTCCATACTCTCGACTTGCCAGCAGGTGAGGCGTGTCCCAGTCTTGAATCTATTGATGCGGAGAACCTGAAACATGCTTCAAGTAGTTCCGCTACATGCTCGGANGCATTATCAACTTGACCAATAGATAGTTCTATTGTTATCTGCTGAAGTAACGCTTCGGCTTCACTACAGGGCTTNTTTCCCTTGCGCTTATACAGTTCACGGGCTTCGGNATGTGGAATAAATGGTTTATGGTATTTGTTCTTCATGTTGCTGACTGTAATAGATGGGTAGGACACCGAAACTTCCCCTAGACGCGAACAAGACTCCCATAGAGAGAAAGGTTTCTACGGGAGCCGAGTTCTGGCGAATGGTCGCTTCCTCCACCACACGCTCATCNCATTCTACCCGGTTAGCCCCGATATGCACGGGGCTTTTCACCCCAGACGCGAGAAAACCCGCCCATTTCTGGACGGGTTCTCCTTTTTATTGTACCTGATCTGTCCATTCATCTGCGCCATTGCATAGATGTCCGAGTTCGCTATGAAACTCGTCAATGATTTGGTCTACTGCTTTTATGGCAGACCACTCATCAGGTATTGTTATTGTTATTTTTCTAGGCATCTAATACCTCTCTTTCTCTACTGACAATACTACTCACGGGGTGTGACAGAAAGTTTCCGATACGACTTGACAACTAACTACTGCATATAGTAGACTAAGAGTAACAACTTAATAAGGGAGAGTTCTGTATGAACCAAACTTTGGAAGTTGTACCTGCTTACGGGCGAGACTACAAGTCTCAAGCGGAAGTGAAGGCAGATTGGGAAGCCAATATGGATTTCCAAATAGTTTCTGCTTTCGACTACGGCAGGTACATCAACAAACAGGATGCTGACCGTGAACCCAATACGGGAATCATCGTTCGGTACGCCAAACTTGCAAAAGTAATGGCGTTAGCCTAAAAAAACTAATCCCCCCGGTGGCTCACCTCCGCCGGGGGGATTTTTTTGTGTCTACCCCCGTCAGTCCCGATAANTACGGGGCTTTCTGGGTGAACTCTCCGGGAAACACGCCATTTTCTCCGGGTTGTCCCGGTCCGCGAATTGAAAACAAGCAGAGAAAACGAAAAATGGTTTTCGCTTCTGGGAGTAAAATCGAACACTTGTTCGGTTTCAATAATAACCGTTATTATCATCGAACACTTGTTCGGTATTAGATAAAACTAAAATAAATCTGTTTCCAGTTTGACACGGTACTACTACCTGTAGTAGACTACCTACTGTAGTCAATAAGGAGAACTATGAACTTAAAACCAAACCCAAGAATAACAAGACACGCTCAAGACCAAGCGATGAACCGCGGTGGTTGCGAAAGCAGAGGTCATGCTAACCAATGGATATTGGAGCAATACACAACCGCCATGATTACTTACGCATCGAAACTACATGAAGGTCAAATAAAGATACAGAATGATGACATGGTGTTGGTCTACGATCCAAAAGACCACGTTATTATTACGGCTTTCATTAGTGGACACGTCAAGAACTGACTGTCACACCCTGATAGTAGAATAGGAACTATTATGAAAAACCATTTCGATTACAGCAAAGCCATGAGAAAAGCGAGTCGTGAATCGCAGGTGCAAGCCTTGCGTGAAGGTCGCAAAAATCGTGCAGTTGTTTTCGTGAACAGAAAGAAGCAGGCAAATAAAAATGCTTGTCGAAAGAAGTTTACGATTTGACAAGTGTCACTACTATGTGCTACACTTACTAGTAACAGTAAAGAGGAGATAAATTGAATACTGTAACTACACCTAAGACCGAGATGGGTGCGGTCAAAAAAATAGGAGAGGCTATCGTCACCGATAATCTAGATAAGATTATTCAAGACGTTGCTGATGCCAAGCAAGACTTGGAAAAAGCAAAAGAAGCCTTTGCTATGGCAGAAGCCACATTCCTAGCAACAGGAATTGGTGAAGCCAACCTGAGCGATGGTCGCAAAGTGACCGTAGTTCAGTCAACAGTCAGGGACATAAATCCTGACATCGTTAAAGACAATGTTAGTCGTGGAGTGTGGCAACGCATCACGTCAGCAGTCGTCAATACCAAAGCGTTTGACCTCGAAGTAGAAGGTGGGCGCATCGACCAAGAAGTTGTGGACTTGGCAGTAACTGTCAAAGACCGCAAACCTTCGGTTCGAGTCAAGTGACTGGTGGGAGGCGAAAGCCTCCCATTCCACTTTTACTAACAGAGAGGAGACTAAATGTCTACCGATGAAATACTAGATGAAGTCAACGAGATGACTTTATCCGATGCGTTGGGAGTGATACTCGACAACGAAGAGAAGTGCCTCGATTTTGAGGGACACAATAGAACTAACCTAATGTCCGCCTTTGATAACATTCAAGATTTCTTAATTGAAACGAGGAGTAACTGATGCCTAACTGGTGTACGAACCTAATGACCGTAACTGGTCAGAAAGAAGATGTGCAAGCGTTTGCTAATGCAGTCGTTGACGTTGAAGAACGTGANAACGAGGTGCATAACATTCCAGCAAGTATCTTCCAGAAACTATTACCNATGCCTGAGAACGGCGGAAAAGATATCGTCATTAACGGTGAAATAGTCGGAAGCGCATTTGCCGATCCGAAAACCGATGGAGAAGAATACATCAACGGATGGGAATGGGTTGTCCAAAACTGGGGAACTAAGTGGGGAGACTGTGATACCACATTCTCAAACATGGGAGATTCGTTAGAGTTCTTCTATCAAACTGCTTGGAGTCCTGCTAATTACACGCAGATCAGCAAGATGTTTCCAAATCTAACCTTCATTGTTCGTTACGAAGAAAGCGGAATGTGCTTCGTTGGTTGTGAGGTTTACCAAAATGGTCACAACACACAATACGATGGCGAATATCCCGACTTAAGCGAATATGAAGCAGACGATGGCGACTACGACTACGAGAACCACGATCTTGCTGTTGAAGCGGTTATGGATGATTGTTACCAGCAAGCACGAAACGACTTGGTGACAGTTGCATGACCTGTCCGATTTGCACAGTAGACGAACATTCGGTGTGTTGGGATATTGAACCCGACCTCGAATGTTCGTGCTGTGTTGAAACTATGAAACAAATACTCATCGAAGATATGGAGAAACGGAAACGATGATTGACCAAACATTCCTAGTGCAAGGTGACCGCAGAGTTGATTTGTGGCAAGCAGGTGAAGGTTGGAACGGTGATTTTAATCCTGATGATCCAAATGACGTAGAATTTTGGCGTTTTGACGTACAAGAACGCATAGACGGACAATGGGAAACGATGGATGATGCTTCTTACTGCACGCAGTTGCCGGTAGACAGCGACTTTACAACCACGCAAAAGGCTTTGCGGTGGATTATGGATGAAACTTACAGCGTTAATAACGTAAAAAAGATATGCGAAGAACTGTCATGGATAAGTCCTGAATGGTTTACCGAACCTCGTCTGAGTAGGTTCTAATGGTTTTGGGAGGGTAATTCCTCCCATTCCGCTTTGGAGGGGTTGATCCCCTCCTTTTACTTGCTATAATAGACAGTACGGAGGTATTTAATGAAATACAGCACAGATTTAGCCGAACGGCTATANACAAAAACTCCTGACGAGCAGGCGGGTTCGGTAGAAGAACTCGGTTGGTTTGGTCGTTTCAATGAAGAAAAGGTCATACTTACAGAAGACTCGCAAGGATTTGTCGATGCGGAAGAGTACGACACTATAGAAAAACTAGATGAGGTGTGGGACACCCTAGCCTTGTCTACAGAGATTTAATCAACTACTATTAACAGCAATCGGAGGACACGATGGTTGAACAGGAAACAGAAACAGTCGAAGAACTGATAGACCAGTTCGTAGGCAAAAAAGCCAAATACACGACACAAGAAGGCTTCAACATAGAAGTCACCGTACAAATGATTAAACGTCATTTCGGTAGAGTGGATATGGAAGTAATGCCCGTACATGGTTCAGGTACTAAGTGGGTAACTCAAAGCAAGTTGCTATTTGCNCCTTCCATGAACGGACAAGCACCTACAACTNCTGAGACTAATAATCTCGATTGGTAACTTATACTGACGGAACAGCGACCTCTTCGGAGGTCGTTTTTTCGCGCTCCAANTCAGAACATCCGGTCAAAGACATAACCCGTTCCCAAAATTCTTCATCGTAATCGCCGTCCCAATACCCGGCATTTTTTCGCTGTGGCTGCCCGTTTTTCGCTCCCATTCTCGGATGTTACCNCAGTCAGTCCCGAAGAAAATCTAACTATCGGGGCTATCTCACTTCTTTTGGTAAAAGAGTCCCGTTAGAAGTCGAAAGTAGCGGGGCGATCCGGGTTCTATTCAAAAAACCGCCGGGACAAAACCGGGACAAATTAAAAACACGGGACAAAAANAAAAAACATACGATCGCGATCGTGCGATTTAATGGCTGGCATTAAATAAAATGAAAACGAACACTTGTTCGATTATAAATAATTTTATCTTAAATATAGGAAATAGACCTTTCCTAGGATTTTCATTACTAGTCATGGATATATAGGTACAAACAAAATATACCTTTATAGACCTTTCCTAGGATTTATGTCACTAGCGATGGATGTATAGGTAACAACAAAGAAAGAGGTTCACATGAACACAACTCAAAACACAACAAATAATACTTTCGAGATGGTTACCGAAGCATTGGATAAACCATTTTCCGAATACGATCTGGAAGATCTACACACATTGTTGTGTATGGCTAAATTTACACGTACACAATTAAAGAAGTACCACAGCGAGAGCAAGGCTTTGCAGGAGGCAGGGGATGACTATCTCAAAGATCTCCTAGATTTGCACCGTGAACTCTATGACAGAGAGTTCAGGTCTACTAGCGGATACAAAAGAAAGGAGGTTAAATAGTTTTATCTTAAATTTGACAACTGTCACTACACTGTGATAGACTACCTATTATAAGCAATAAGGAGATATATATGAACAAAATTGAAAAATACCAAGACATGGAAATTAGACATTTCGATGCACATGGCAATGACTCGTTAACCTACGAGATCTACGACATGGTTATCGAAGCGTTGGATAAACCATTTTCTGAATTTACTAAAAAAGATCTAACCACATTGAAGTGGTTACTACTCAAAGAAGAGGTATGGGCGTAATGGGAATGAGAGGCAACATAGAAATCAAACAGCCTTACAGCGAGGAATCCATATTCCTTTACACGCATTGGCGTGGGCACCACATCAAGGAAATCCTTGCGGATGCCATCGTAAAGGCAGGCGGTCGTCGTAACGATCCGTCATACTTCACACGCATCGTGTTTCAAGAGATGCTTAA
>PBNR01000046.1 GCA_002723195.1 Gammaproteobacteria bacterium
AAGTTCATTGATATCATTTTGCAGTTTATCGAGAGAGGCTATTTTTTTTATGCTTTGTTTTTTTAACTCTTGCTTAAAGTGTACAATCTCGTTGAGATACACTCTTTGGTTAGTTGAGGTCTGAGATGATGATTCATCCTCGTTTTTCTTTACGGTAGGTTTAGTCATCACCTGAATAGATGATTGTTTAATTGATGCCTCGCCCAGTTTTTCCTTTAACACTTTGCATACAGTCTTGTCCGCGCCGTCAAGACGTTGATATAAATTCGTTAGTGTATCTATATCGTCGATGCCTATAACAGCATTTTTTCGTATATGGATGCTAGCACCATTGCAAACAAGATCAATTAAGCAATCTAAATCTTGGATAGTTGGAATAATTGCTTCGGCAATGCTTTTAGACTTTGTTCTAAGAGCGGTAAGTTTTTTTATTTCAGGAGAAGCATTTAAACAAATATCAATCAGCTGTTTAGTAGCGATACCAATATCCTCGATGCCGGCGAGGATATCTAAAAAATCATCAGGTTCACCTGAAATTGTAAGTCGTTTCAGTAGATTGAGCTTTTCTTTGGGGCTATGTGAGCCCCACGAAATTTTCCGCCTTTTCAGTGTGCTAGCTGCCATGGGCGATATATCCTAAGGCCTTCGCATATTAATAAATTTTAATACTAGTTCAAAAATCCGACTTCTATAAATATAGTATATTAGATAGGGCTTAATATCGTATAAAATTTACTGAAATATTTGTCCCTTAAAGATAATAGAAATGAAGTGATATAATTGCTTGTGTAACTCGTTTTTCAAAGTCTGGAATTATCACAAATTACTATATTATGTTGGCAGATGATGTAAAAGATAGAATTCAAAATACTTATCGTCAGTTATTGAATTCGAAAGGGCTTACACCCCGCTACGGGCAGCGGCAAATGATCGCTGAAATAGCGAAGACTCTCGCCGTATTGTCAACTAGTGATGAAATAGGACCTCCTATTTGTGTTGTTGAAGCTGGTACCGGTACCGGAAAGACATTAGCCTATCTACTCGCAGTGTTACCACTTGCTCAAGAATTGGGCTATAAAGTAGTTGTATCTACTGCGACCGTAGCGTTGCAAGAACAAGTTATTTTAAAAGATATTCCAGAAATTATCGAAGGTTCTGATTTGGAATTCAGTTTTGCTTTAGCTAAGGGACGAGCTCGTTATCTTTGTTTATCGAAGTTAGATATGTTGTTGGCAGGCTCTGATAGTCTTCACGCGATGATGGATTTGTACGGCGAAGAACTTGATAATCCAAATATTGGGGATATATCTTTGTGTGAGGATATGGTCACCGAACTAAGTGCTGGAAACTGGCAGGGTGATAGAGATGATTGGAAAACACCAATTTCTGAAGAAAACTGGCGCCCCTTAACGGTAGATCGTCATCAATGTACAGGCTCTACTTGTAGTAATTTTCATAATTGTTGTTTTTATAAAGCGAGAAACTCCCTTGACAAAGTAGACTGTATTGTCAGCAACCATGATATGGTGTTGACTGATTTGGTAATGGGAGGAGGAGCGATACTTCCTGAACCAGGGAAATGTATTTATATATTCGATGAAGCGCACCATCTTTCGTTCAAATCTAATAACCATTTTTCTTCTCATACTCGCATAAAGTCCAGCTTATCTTGGTTAGAGCATTGTGAAAAATTTCTACTATTATTAGCTAAAGAAGGAATCCTTCATTCAGAACAACAGGCACTTCTACAAAATATAGTAAATTCAATCCGCGATTATTCTGAAACTGTATGGATTCAGTTAGAGCAGACTATCGAATCCTCAGAAGAGCTGGATAAGCACGAAAGTAAATATCAATACACGTTTGAACTCGGCGTTTTACCAGAAGAGATTAAGGACGTTTCTACAAATCTAAGTATTGAATACACGCGGCTCGTTAATAACTTGAAAGACATTAGCGATGAGTTAAGGAAAATATTGGATCAGGATGTTGAAACAAAAAAGGTGACATTGGTTGAGCAAATGTATCCGATTCTCGGCATAAACACCGAACGAGCGGAATCGAATCTTCAGCTGTGGTCTAGCTATGCCCGTAAAGATCCGATAGGTAGTGTGCCTACAGCGCGGTGGTTGACATTTATTGAAAATGAAGTCAATGCAGATGTTAGTTTATTTTCAAGTCCAGTGTTAGCAGCAGAAAACTTAAAAGAGCGCTTATGGGGCAGCTGTGGTGGTGCCGTGTTAACGTCTGCTACGTTGTCTGCACTTGGCGAATTTGAAATGTTGCGCCTCCGTACTGGCTTACCAGAACAAACCAATTATTTGAGTATCCCCAGTCCTTTTGATTTTGGAGGTTCGGCAAATTTTGTAGTACCACGAATGAATTGTGAGCCAGCAGATACGAAAAAGCATACGGATTATATAGTTGAAGCCATTCCGAAAATGCTCACACAAAAACCTGCGGCACTTATACTCTTTTCCTCTCGTACTCAGATGAATGATGTTATGCGGGGGTTGCCAAGTGAATGGTTAGATTTAATTTTGTGTCAGGATGATTATCAAAAAATCCAACTTCTCACTTATCATCGACAACGAATAGATCGTGGTGAAGGAAGTATTATATTTGGTTTGGCAAGCTTTGCAGAGGGAGTCGATTTGCCAGGAAAGTACTGTACCCATGTGTTAATTGCTAAAATTCCATTCGCTGTCCCAACTAACCCAATTGATATGACGCTATCTGCGTGGATAGAGAAGCAAGGCCAGAATGCATTTTTAACACTGTCTGTACCTGATGCGGCTTTTCGTTTGGTTCAAGCAAGTGGCAGATTGTTAAGGAGTGAAACAGACCGTGGACGCATTACTTTATTTGATGAGCGCATTATTAATAAACGCTACGGTAAAGCAATACTGAATTCAATGCCCCCTTATAGACTCGAGATATTTCAGGAGTAGTAGCGAGACGGTTCTATGATTGCAATGCTATTATCATAAAGTGTATATGTGCCACTCCTTTGGGGTTTGGGCTCATGGAGTGAATACGAAATGGGCCTCAACTCTAAAGCCTTATCTTGCTTTACAGTGGAGGATATGTGGTCGGGATTTTTTCTATAGGTAGTCAAAATCCAAAAAGTAAACTCTCTATTTCTTTTTGGAAATCCTATTCTTGCGTCTGGTCAAATAATAAGATGTTCCGGCACCAAAACCAGTGCCAATTATAGTTAGTAACAATACATTTTCGAGCAACGTGCCGAATCCTAAGCCGATGATCAATCCGGCTGTTATGGTAAGCGCCCAGGTACCTTGTTTAGCTTTATTTCTCGACTTTTTTGACATGTTGAGCTTGTTAAATTTCTCAGTATTGACTTTTTTAGTTAATACGACGGAGCGAATAAATGAGAGTGGCAAAGCGAGAGGGTTCGAGCGGGTCTATTGCAGTATTGCCAATGGCGTCCGCAGTTTCAATGCCTTCTACTATTCGACCTATTACGGTATGTTTACCGTTTAGCCAAGGGGCGTCTCTTAATGCTATAAAAAACTCTGGCCCATTTTGATTTGGTCCAGCATTGGCCAGTGCAACTATACCTCTCGTAATTCTTCGAGTCGGTGAATCTTCTGAATAGTTGAAGCCCTGGTTTTCATATACTTCTTGCACCGTTAAATTCTGAAGTATTTCCAAGATTTCATATTGGCGCTCTTTCATTTCTAATTCAGATTTAATATTCATTTTTTCGAATAGAGGTTCTAACAGTACTTTATGAAACTCATCTTCGCTATCAATGTTTAATATCGAATTAAAATTACCCTGAATATCAATAGCTGGGAATTGATTCAAGCCAAGTGAATTTGCGTTTATTTCGTCCTCTAGCAAGACCTCTGGCATGCCGAGAGGGTTAAAAAATGGTGAACCCGATTGAATTATAAATTCTGGGATTACACGATGAAACTGCATGCCATCGAAATAACGTGGCCGAAAGGACGTATTGGAGTTCGGATCCTGAAATTCGATTTCTCCATGGGCTAGAGCGAGAAAATTAGCAACATTTCTTGGTGCTTCTGCTGGAAGCAATTCGATGTAGATATCGCCTGCTGATGTACTGAGTAAGATTAACGGATTTGTAACATCCTCCATGGCAAATACAGCGGTAGCGCTATTCGCAGCCCCATAGACCTTGGTTGTTATGATTAGTGAAGCTGCTAAAGAGGTTAAGTAGGCTAATTTCAATTTAATGTCCGAAGTTATTTTAGCAGCTGGTGGCCATCAGGTAAGTTTTTTGAAATCCAAATTGCCAGCTTATGGCGCATCTTTTGAATATTATCATCCTTGCTGGCAAGAGGCTGTATGACTTTATCTTTTACTAATAATAAATATATCGCTCTTACTTTCATATCGATGTGATCGGTAGGGTCAAAATTTCCAGCTCCTCTAGCTTCGAAATAACGGGTGCCAACTCGAATTGCTTCTTTTAGTAATTCCGGCTCATTTTTGATTTTTTTTACAGTCATGTTGAGTCCCTAACAATAGGTCCATTTGATTTTAGAATTATATTAGGAGTTTCTTCAAGCGAAGTAGGTAGTATTATTAGTCTGTTCGTGCCTGATATTTTTCAAGGTCTGCTTGAGTATCTATATCTTGAAGTATTGCAGAATCATCGGTTGCAAGTCTTACAATAGCGTTTTGATTAGCCTGAATTATGGTGCGACCTCCACTATCTCCACTAAGGTTCATTAGATCTGCAAAGAAGTTTTTGCCGAATCCTACTGGATTCCCAATCTTTTTCTTGTGCACTGGTATTACGATATTATTCCCGCGAAGTTCGTTGGCGATGGCGCTATAGGTTTCTATCTGGATAAAAGGCATGTCGGCAAGGCAGACCAAGCACGCGTTCCAGGAGTTTGCGAGTTTGATGCCATAGGCCAGGCTGGCTCCCATGCCCATTTCCGCATTTTCAAAGATGTTTAAATTATCCTCGTAAGGCTTTAATTTTTCTGACAATACTGGGCGGGTAACTACTGCATAGTTAGGGATAGCGCTGCGAACTCTTTTCAAAGTTTGTTCGAAAACAGTAGCGCCGTTGTAGAGTTTAGCGGTCAGCTTAGTGCTCCCAAAGCGGTTGCTGAAACCTGCTGCAAGAATTATTGCACCTACTTCGTGTGTCATAGAGGGGAGTATTCGAACTCGTAAAAACCCGTTGTCATGGAGTCAGTAACGACGGCATGGCAAAAAAGCTCGAATGCTAATTTGTTGTAATCAGTGTAATGTCTTAGTGTTCTTTCTAACTTGCTCATTTTTTTGCTGACGGATTTCAATGACTAAACTTTCTCGCTTATGTTGTCGTTGGTCAGTTCTACATTGCTGCTTAGAATCCAAAAGCTGAGCTTGTTCTGCTTCTTCTTTTTCGCACGAAGAAGGCTTTTCCTCTATAGTTATTTGCTTCTGTTGTTCGATTTGCGACTTAAGCTGCTCGCTAAGATGTTGTCGAAGTTTATTAACCACACTGGTCATCACTTGAATAGTTTGGCTTAGCTGTTCTAAAGTAATTAAGGTTCGCTCCGGATCGTTATCGAAGGTTTTTTCATATTGCTTTTCTTCGCTCATTAACTATTCCTCGTCGTTACTACTTTAATGCGCTCTTAATCTTGGAATCACTCATTAATCCCAGGATAAAGCCCCGCCAGTTTGGTATTCGATGACACGTGTTTCGAAGAAATTTTTCTCTTTTCTCAAATCCATAATTTCAGACATCCATGGGAATGGATTACCTACCTCTTTGAATTGCTCTGGCAGGCCAATTTGCACAAGCCTTCTGTTAGCAATGAATTGCAAGTATTCTTCCATCATAGCTGCATTCATCCCCAATACTCCTCGTGGCATGGTGTCTCTCGCATATTCGATTTCGAGTTGAGTTGCCTGTAATATCATTTGGGTGGCTTGCTCTTTCATTTCATCATTCCACAAATGGGGGTTCTCTAATTTGATTTGGTTAATCATGTCGATGCCAAAATTTAGGTGCATCGATTCGTCACGTAAAATATATTGAAATTGCTCTGAAGTGCCTGTCATTTTATTACGTCTGCCCATAGATAAGATTTGGGTAAAACCACAGTAAAAGAAAATTCCTTCTAGGCAGCAATAAAATGCGATTAAGTTTTTTAGTAATTCTTGGTCTGTTTCGGTCGTTCCCGTATTGAAATTAGGATCACTTAGCGATTGAGTATATTTAAGCCCCCACGAAGCTTTTTTTGCGACTGAAGGGATTTCATGATACATGTTGAATATTTCACCTTCATCCATGGCCAGAGACTCTATGCAATATTGATATGCATGGGTGTGAATAGCCTCTTCAAAAGCTTGGCGGAGTATGTATTGGCGACACTCCGTATTAGTTATTAATCGATAAATGGCGAGCACCAAATTATTTGCGACCAACGAGTCTGCTGTCGAGAAGAAACCTAAATTTCGTTTAACGATTAAGCGCTCATCATCAGTTAGGCCGTTTGGACTTTTCCATAAAGCGATATCTGCATTCATGTTAATTTCCTGAGGCATCCAATGATTGGCACAGCCATCTAAATACTTTTGCCAGGCCCAGTCATATTTGAAAGGAACCAACTGATTCAGATCCGCGCGACAGTTGATCATGCGTTTATCATCGACTGCTACACGATTGGCCGTGCCTTCAAGCTCCTCCATTCCAGGAGAAATATCCAGAATTTGAAGATCGCTAATCGCTTGTTGCAGAGCGCTAATGTTATTATCTTTGTTTGTCAAGTCTAGATTGGGAGGTGCAATTTGGCCGTGAGATTTTTGAGCGGATAACTTTTCAGCTATAGATTGTTTAGCGCTTTGAGTTTCTCCACTTACGGTTGGTGTCTTCTCTATTTGGGGTTGTGTAGCAGGCGCTAGTGCTTCTTCCTGATTAAAATCATCCCATGACAACATAGCTAAACCTCGGTTCTCAAATTAATTTTGTTAAAAGTTTTATTATTTATCTTCTTTTACTTTTTTTAATTATTCTTGCGAAAGCTATTCTTTATTTAATATTCGCTTCTTACTGACAAGCTTCGCAGTCAGGGTCGTCTAAACTACAAGCCATCGGTAAAGCAGCTGGCCCCGGATTTACTGGTTCAGTCGAAACCTTATTCAAGCTATTATCTGAAATTGTTGACTTTTCAGTCGTAGTGGCCGCTAGTGCACGAAGGTAATATGTTGTTTTAAGCCCACGTAGCCATGCCATGCGGTAGGTAATGTCTAATTTTTTTCCACTAGCACCTGCAACATATAGATTTAAAGATTGCGCTTGGTCAATCCACTTCTGTCTTCGACTTGCAGCATCAACCAACCAACGCGGCTCTACTTCGAATGCAGTGGCATAAATCATTTTAATTTCTTGTGGTATTCGATCGATCTTTTGAACGCTGCCCTCATAGTACTTAAGATCGTTGACCATTACTTCATCCCAGAGGTCAAGCTTTTTTAGATCTCTAACTAGGTATGGGTTAACTACTGTAAATTCTCCGGAAAGGTTGGATTTTACATATAGATTTTGATATGTGGGCTCTATGGATTGAGAGACTCCGCTTATATTCGCGATGGTGGCAGTTGGAGCAATCGCTAATACATTAGAGTTGCGCATACCTGTCTTCTTGATACGATCCCTTAGCCCATTCCAATCTAGGCGTTCTTCCATATTGACATCGATGTAATCTGATCCTCGGGAGGCTGCAAGTTTCTGCAAAGAGTCAATAGGCAAAATTCCCTGGTCCCATAGTGATCCTTCGTAGGAGTCGTAACGACCTCGCTCTTCAGCCAGTTCAGTAGATGCTTGAATTGCATAGTAGCTAATAATTTCCATTGAAATATCAGCAAACTCTACGGCTTGTTTTGAAGCATATGAAATTCGTTGCGCATACAAAGAGTCTTGAAACCCCATTACACCCATACCTACGGGGCGATGTTTTAAGTTTGAGTTTTCTGCTTGTGGGACAGAGTAATAATTGATATCTATAACGTTATCCAGCATGCGAATGGCTGTAGTTATAGTCTGTTTTAATTTCTCCTGATCCAGGCCATTTTCATTAACATGATTAACAAGGTTGACTGAGCCTAAATTACAAACAGCTATTTCGTCTTGACTGGTGTTAAGTGTTATTTCGGTACACAGATTACTGGAATGAATTGTGCCTACGTGTTGCTGTGGTGAACGGACATTACAGGTATCTTTGAATGTAATCCAAGGATGCCCTGTTTCGAACAACATGGAAATCATTTTGCGCCATAGTTCTGAGGCTTTGATAGTTTTGTAAACCTCAATCTCACCAGCTATGGCCTTACGTTCGTATTCTTCGTAAGCTTCTTCGAATTCTTTTCCATGCTTGTCATGTAAATCAGGTACATTATTCGGCGAGAACAATGTCCATTCCTGGTCGTTGAAAACTCGCTTCATAAATAAGTCAGGAATCCAGTTTGCAGTATTCATATCGTGAGCACGCCGCCGATCATCGCCCGTGTTCTTGCGTAATTCGAGGAATTCTTCGATGTCTAAATGCCAAGTTTCTAGATAAGAACACACGGCGCCTTTGCGTTTACCTCCTTGGTTTACTGTGACTGCCGTGTCGTTAACTACCTTGAGGAAAGGCACTACCCCTTGAGATTTACCATTGGTGCCTTTGATATGTGCACCTAAAGCGCGAACAGGGGTCCAATCGTTACCTAACCCACCTGCCCATTTGGACAGCATGGCGTTATCGCGAATAGCTGAATAGATTCCATGCAGATCATCAGGTACTGTGGTTAAGAAGCAGGAAGAGAGCTGAGGCCTTAAGGTTCCTGAATTGAATAACTGTGGAGTGGAAACCATGTAATCAAAACTTGAAATTAAGTTATAAAACTCAATGGCTCTTTGTTCACGATTTTTCTCACTAGATGCTAAGCCCATTGCTACACGCATGAAAAAGACTTGAGGCAGTTCGAAACGAACACCTTCACAGTGAATGAAATATCGGTCATAAAGAGTTTGCAATCCAAGATAGGTGAATTGCTGATCTCGCTCTGCTTTCAGTGCTTGTCCTAATATGTCGAGGTCAAATTCTAATAGATGTTTAGAGAGAAGGCCCAGTTCTACTCCTTTCTCAATATAAGGCTTCAGGGTTGCTGCGTAGCGATAGTGCATTTCCGATTGTGTAGCTGCATCGGTAATGCCTAGAAAGCTAAGAGCTTCCGAGCGCAAAGTATCCATTAGTAAACGTGCGGTGACATAAGAATAGTTCGGATCTTTTTCTACCAGCGTGCGTGCAGTCATTACCAGGGAGGTGCGCACATCTTCTATTTTTACACCTGGGTATAGATTCTTTAGTGTTTCGTCGTAGATAGCATCAGTTGATACATCGGAGAGGCCTTCGCAGGCTTCATTAATAATAGTGCGCAATCGCTCAGAGTCCAATGGGCCTTGATTACCATCTTCGAAAGTCACCTCTATATCTTGTTGCTTGGCTCGGTCTGTTTTTTGCTTTCTTTCTCGTAGGCGGGCGTGATCAGCACGATATATGACGTAACTGCGGGCGATTTTGTGTTCGCCAGTGCGCATTAAAGCTAGTTCTACTTGGTCTTGAATGTCTTCGATGTGAATTGTGCCACCTGACGGCATGCGTCTGAGGAAGATATTGGTAATCTGAGCTGATAATTGAGCTACTGATTCATGAATTCTGGATGAAGCTGCCGCATTACCTCCTTCAACCGCGAGATAAGCTTTGGTAATGGCGACGGTTATTTTTGATTCATCATAGGCTACTACGGCACCATTTCGTTTAATAACTCGCAATTGCCCTGGCGCAGTTGATGCTAATGACTTGTCGCTGTTTGGCATGTTTGCCTGAGGAGAGTCACTTGCTGGTTGTACTTCAGTTTGCATTTATTGCTCCGAAATTTGCTACTGCTATCGTGTATCGTGTTTTTTGATTGTTGCAAATGAGCCGCTCGTTTTGGTCGGTCAACAAAGCTACTCGTTGCTGCCTCATAACAAAAAAAGCCTAGTCGCTGAACCCATTTTTACAGCGAAACCAAGACATCCAGCTAACACCAGTAGTGAAATTGATTACTCTGATTTCATTTCTGGCTGCCAGGCAGCACTAAACCCATATACTATATATTGTGTTTTTACGGCTAGACTTTAATTATTTTTTAAGGCCTGGCCGGGTACACGCGAAATTCAATTAATAAGGTACAAAAGAGCATTTAAATTAAGCAACTTTGTCGTTATATCTTGGTTTGAATAAACAACAAAAATAGGTATAACTGCCCGATTTATATAGTTATTTCAAAGGTTTTCTTCTGTAGCAAAATCTTTTAATTTACGCTTAACTACTACAACATATAGAGGGACACTAATTTTCAGCCACAACATAATGCGGTTGCTGTGTTAATGCAAGTATTTTTTGCGTTAGCTTTCTGTGGGAAAAATGTGAATAGTTTGTTGGTCTAGCAGGCCAAATTCCCGTTTTTATGTGGAACTTATATTAACGACACTTTTGTTTAAAAATTCATCAATTTGTGGCTAATTTTTAAGCATTAAAACAATTAAAATTCGTATATTTTAGGGACACAACATATTGTGTAGCTCAAAATAGCAAAGAGTCCGGGAAATAAAGCTCAAACAATCAATTTAGTAAATATTCAAGAAGGGCTTTTTGAGTGTGCATACGGTTTTCTGCTTCATCCCAAACTACACTATATGGTGAATCTAGAAGCTCAGTACTAACTTCTTCGCCACGGTGCGCAGGAAGACAGTGCATAAAAAGGGCGTCGGAGTTCGCAAGTGACATAAGTTCTGGAGTGACTTTAAAACTATTAAACGCTCTGGCGCGCTTCGCGTGCTCCGCCTCTTTGCCCATGGATGCCCATACATCGGTTACTATTAAATCAACATCAACAGCTGCCTGTTTAGGGTCACTAACAAGCGTTATTCGAGAATTATTGGCTGCAATTAATTGCCTGTTTGGCTCAAATCCTTTAGGTGCAGCAATAAGTAATTCGAAATCAAATACTCTAGCGGCGTTAATATAGGAATGGCACATATTGTTGCCATCACCAATCCAAGCAACCCGCTTTCCGCTAATGTTTCCGCGATGTTCGATGAATGTTTGTACATCAGCTAAAAGTTGACAGGGGTGGTAGTCATTGCTCAAAGCATTTATAACTGGCACTAGTGAATGTTTTGCAAATTGTTCGAGAGCAATGTGGGAAAAAGAGCGTATCGCTATGCAATCGACCATCCGAGAAAGAACTCGAGCTGTATCTTCGATGGGTTCTCCGCGACCTAATTGTGATTCTGTGTTATTCAAGAAAATTGAGGAACCTCCCATTTGTGCCATCGCTACCTCAAAAGCAACTCGTGTCCGTGTAGACGGTTTTTCGAAAAGTAGCCCCAAGGTTTTGTTTGGTTGACTCTTAACGAGCATGAGATTTTTCTTTAGCTCGGCGGCGCGATCAATAATCCCTAAAACATCGGAAGAGGGGAGGTCTAATAGCGTTAAGAAATGGTTAACACTCATTACTTTACCAAGCGTTATTCTGGTGAAATCAAAGTAAAATAAAAAAGGTAGCTATCGCTACCTAAATTAGGGCGCTAGTTTAGCCAGTTCCTTGCACCTAGGCAATTGTAAAATATGCCGCTATTGGCTAGTCTGGAACTTAATGACTATATTAAACCCGATCGAGTTAAATCTTTTCGCTAGTCGAGTCGCGGCAATCTGCGATGAAATGGGATTAGTGCTTAGAAGGGCTGCATTTTCTCCAAATATAAAGGATCGCTTGGATTTTTCTTGCGCATTATTTGGTGCTGGCGGTGAACTCTTCGCCCAGGCGGATCATATGCCAGTGCATCTAGGTAGCATGGCTTATGCTATGGGGTCTGTAGTTAAAGCCTTGGATTGGCAGGCAGGCGATATGCTGGTTCTCAATGACCCGTTTTTAGGTGGCACTCATTTACCTGATATAACTCTCATAGCACCGGTATTTATTGCGAATGAACTTATTGGCTTTGTCGCTAATCGTGCACATCATGCCAACATCGGGTGCGAAACACCGGGATCGATGCCTATATCTTCAACATTGGAAGAGGAAGGTATTGTTATTCCTCCAACCTGGCTTTTTAAAGAAGGTATTCTGCAAGAAGACGCTAAAAACTTGCCTGAAATCGAAGATGGCGGCCTAACAGGAGATTTTGCAGCGCAATCTGGAGCCAATCAAGTGGGGGTTTTGCGTTTACAAGAGCTCGTCGAAAAATTAGGTATTGCTTTGTATCGAGAAAACATGATTCAGCTAAATGTCTATGCCGATCGAATTTGCTCTACTATGATCCAGCAGCTAAAACCTGGTGAACACTTTTTTGAAGATTATTTAGATGATGACGGCTGCGGTACAGAGCGCATTTTGCTATCTATAAAACTAACTATTAACCGTGGTGAAGTGCATTTGGATTTTAGCGAATCTTCGGGAATGGTAAGCGGCAACCTTAACTGCCCGGAGTCCGTAGTTGCGGCTGCCGGTTTCTATTGCTTTCGTTGTTTGATGCCTTCTGATGCGCCGGCTTGTGAAGGCCTTTTTCGCAGGATTAAAATTTATACAAAGCCTGGTTCTATCGTAAATGCAAAAAGACCGGCGGCTGTTGCGGCAGGAAATGTTGAGACTTCTACCCGTCTGGTTGATCTAGTTTTTGGCGCGTTGGCGCAAGCATTGCCCAATAATATCGCTGCTGCAAGCCAAGGTACTATGAATAATGTGGCGNTGGGGTACATCGATGAGAAAGAAGGCACACGCTGGGATTACTATGAAACNGTCGCTGGTGGAATGGGTGCCGGGCCAAATTATCCAGGTCTTGATGGTGTGCATACCCATATGACTAATACCTTGAATACGCCAGTTGAAAGCTTGGAGATGCATTACCCGCTTCGTGTGCTTAGCTACAAAGTGCGAGAAGGCTCTGGTGGTAAAGGNGATCTTAANGGCGGTGATGGAATTATCAGGGAGTATGAATTTTTAAGTCGTGCGCATCTTAGCGTGCTTAGTGAGCGTCGTTTATTCAGGCCTTGGGGTTTACACGGAGCAGAGCCGGGTGAAAAAGGCCAGAATTTCTTAAATGGTGAAAGGCTTCCAGGTAAATGTAGTTTAGAAGTAAAACAAGGCGATCGTCTGATAATTAAGAGTCCTGGAGGCGGAGGGTGGAATTCGCCAACCTAATTCTGTGGGGCGCTTACTACTGACAAACTCATTAGCATCATTTAGACTTAGGCGCTTTTAAGAGTCTGGTCCTGCTGAGGTGCATTATGAGTATTGAAGAAACTATAAAAGAGCAAATCGATACGAATAGTATTTTGCTTTATATGAAGGGAAATCCAGAGCAACCTCAGTGCGGTTTTTCGGCGCAGGTTACGCAGATGCTCATGTCATGTGGCAAGCGTTTCGCTTATGTTGACGTATTAAGCAATCCGGATATACGCGCAAATCTACCTTCAGTATCAAACTGGCCAACTTTCCCCCAGTTGTTTGTCGACGGAGAATTAGTCGGTGGGTGCGACATCGTAACTGAGATGCATGAGANGGGAGAGTTACAATCATTGCTTGAAGGTGCCGGCATAGAGTCTGAAGGAACAAAAACCTCATAACCCAGCTAAGAATAAATTGGCAATCGCCTATACTAGTTTGCTTAAGCTACAAGCTAATTGGCCAGCCGCCTAATTCCTTCCATCTATTAACGATTTTGCAAAACAACTCTGCAGTTTTCTCGGCATCGTAACGTGCAGAATGTGCCTCGCTTCCATCAAATTCGATGCCTGCTGCTCCGCATGCTCGGGATAATACGGTTTGGCCGTAGGCCAAACCGCTCAGACTCGCTGTATCAAAAGAGGAGAATGGGTGGAAAGGGTTTTTCTTAAGGTTGTGACGTTTGCTTGCTGCGTTAACAAAACCATGGTCAAAGTGCGAATTATGTCCAACTAATATGGCGCGTTTGCAATTATCTTTCGCCATTGCTTGACGCACAATTTTAAACATTGCTTGAAAGACGTCTTTCTCCTGTTGGGCTATACGTAAAGGATGGTAAGGGTCAATGCCCGTAAATTTCAATGCAGCTTCCTCTATGTTCGCTCCTGCAAACGGGACAACGCGGTGAAAGAAAGTTTGCTTTATCCCTAGCAACCCACTTTCGTCCATTTCTAAAACCACCGCTGCGACTTCCAAGATGGCATCGGTATTGGAGTTAAATCCTCCGGTTTCAACATCGATGACTACTGGCAAGTAGGTGCGAAATCGATCTGCGAGTGGAGAATTATGCTGCCCTTCAGGGTGGATAAGAGTCATAGCTATGGTTTAGTCTAATTGCCATTGAATGATTTGGCCGGCACGGATAGGAATAACCTTGCCGTCGCCTAGGGTATATTCATGTCTCATGCTCCAAGGACTTTTCTTTAAATTAACCGTATTTTTGTTACGAGGCAATCCATAAAAATCCGCCCCATAGAAGCTTGCGAATGCTTCCAATTTATCTAGTGAGCCATGCTGGTCGAAGAATTCAGCGTAGAGTTCGAGCGCAGCAGGCGCGGAATATATGCCGGCGCAGCCACAGTCCGATTCTTTTGCGGACTTTGTGTGAGGGGCAGAGTCGGTNCCGAGAAAATATTTTGGGTTGCCACTGAGCGCAGCTTCAATTAAAGCATTCTGATGAAAGTGCTGTTTTAAAATTGGCAGGCAATAAAAGTGCGGTCTGACACCTCCGACTAAAAAATCATTACGATTGTAGAGCAGGTGATGAATTGTGATTGTGGCTGCAACGTTATTTCCCTTGCTGTTAACGAACTCAACGGCCTCTTTAGTGGTTATATGCTCTAGAACTATTTTCAGGCTAGGATAGCGGGTTAGTAAAGGCTCTAAAACAGAGTCGATAAAAACTTTCTCCCGATCAAATATGTCGATATTGCTGTCTGTTACTTCACCATGGATAAGTAGGGGAGTTTTAGTGTCCACTAGTTTTTCGATGACTTGGTAGACTTTTTCTATAGACGTCACACCGCTATCAGAATTTGTAGTTGCGCCTGCAGGATAGTATTTAACGGCAAGAACTTTCTCGGTTTGTGATATGCGCTTGATTTCTTCAGTCGAGGTATTATCGGTTAGATAAAGGGTCATCAGAGGGTTAAAGNCAGGNGAGGCGTGAGCGAGAATTCTTTCTCGATATTTAAGTGCCGAAGATACCGTCGTAACAGGAGGCTTAAGGTTCGGCATTACTATTGCGCGACCNAAAACTTTGGCGGTATGTGGAACAGTAGTTCGAAGACAATCGGCGTCTCGCAAATGCAAATGCCAGTCATCAGGCTGCGTGATAGTAATATTGTCAGAATTCATTAGCAAAGTTTTGTTATCAGTAGTTCTCCTATTGTAACGGAATAAAGTAGCGATCTGAATTACTGAACTGCTTCACCATGGAGTTAATCTCCGAATATCGACTTCCCAGGGTTAGATGCTAGAATGACCTTCCTTTTTATCTCATCCTAAAGTGTATTTTTGCGCGTTTTTGTTTCATGGGCGATAGGCTAAATTGATAATCGGAGTTATTTAATGTCGGGCATTAACAAAGTTGTTTTAGCGTATTCTGGTGGGCTAGATACATCTGTTATCGTCAAATGGCTACAACAAACCTATGGCTGTGAAATAGTGACTTTCACCGCTGATATTGGTCAGGGGGAAGAAATAGAACCGGCTCGAAGTAAAGCCGAAGGGATGGGAATAAAAGAGATTTTTATTAAGGACTTAAGAGAAGAGTTTGCACGTGATTTTGTTAACCCCATGTTTCGGGCAAATGCACTTTATGAAGGCGAATATTTGCTGGGGACTTCGATTGCGCGACCTTTAATAGCGAAGCATTTAGTGAAGATTGCCGAAAAGACTGGTGCTGATGCGATTGCGCATGGTGCGACAGGAAAAGGCAATGACCAGGTTAGACTTGAACTAGGTGCTTACGCACTAAGTCCGTCTATTAAAATTATCGCTCCTTGGCGAGAATGGGACCTTACTTCTCGAGATCGTTTGTTGGACTACTGTGTTAAACATGGGATTCCAGTTGAGAAAATANCAGGAAATAANTCTCCTTATTCAATGGACGCAAATTTGTTGCATATTTCCTATGAAGGTGGCGTATTAGAGGATCCTAGAGCACAGCCGGAAGAGTCGATGTGGCTATGGACAGTTTCTCCTGAAGCCGCACCAGATGAAGCAATCTATATGGAACTAGATTACGTAAAGGGAGATATCGTTGCAATCGATGGTGAAAAGCTATCTCCGGCTTCAGTATTAGAACTACTAAACAAAGTTGCTGGAGCGCATGGTATTGGTCGTGCCGACATTGTGGAGAATCGATATGCCGGGATGAANTCTCGNGGCTGNTACGAAACTCCCGGCGGATCAGTNATGCTTAAATCGCATCGGGCAATAGAATCAATCACCATGGATCGAGAGCTCTCTCATTTGAAGGATGAGCTTATGCCTCGCTATGCATCACTTGTTTATAACGGCTACTGGTGGTCGCCGGAGAGACTTGCAATTCAGGCGCTAGTGGACGACTCCCAGAGATATGTTAATGGCAAGGTCAAAGTTAAACTTTATAAAGGTAACGTCACTATTGTGGGAAGGGAGTCGGATGAGTCCTTGTTTGATGAGAAAATCGCTACATTTGAGGATGATGCTGGAGCATATGATCAGTCCGATGCTACTGGGTTTATTAAATTGAATGCCTTGCGTTTGCGCATCGCCGCAATGAAAGGTCGTTATTAGCGCGGAGCTGATGCTATACGGAAAGTTATAATTCGTATCTTACTAATCGACACCCCTTGTCGATTAGAGCTACACGAAATGTTTTTGTTTAAATTCGCAAAGATCTTCGATAATACAGGAACTGCAGCGCGGTCGCCTTGCAATACAGGTGTAGCGCCCATGGAGAATCAGCCAATGGTGGGCATCCAATAAAAATTCTTCTGGGACAACACGTAAGAGTCTCTTTTCTACTTCCATAACGTTTTTACCTGGAGCAATACCACTTCGATTAGAAATCCGAAAAATGTGCGTATCAACAGCCATCGCGATCTGGCGAAAAGCAGTGTTCAGTATTACATTCGCCGTTTTTCTNCCGACACCGGGCAAAGCTTCGAGNTCNTCTCGTGTATTCGGAACTTCTGAATTATGTTTTTCAATTAAGATTTTACATGCTTTGATTACATTTTCCGCTTTAGTATTAAATAGTCCAATAGTGCGAATATAGCTTTTTAAATTCTTCACCCCCAGGGCAGTTATCGATTCAGGCGTATTAGCTATTTTGTATAGCTTATTTGTTGCTTTGTTGACACTAATATCGGTAGCTTGTGCAGAGAGAATAACTGAAATTAGTAGTTCAAAATTCGAGCTGTATTCTAACTCAGTAGTCGGGTTAGGTGTTTCTAGACGTAATCTTGTGAAGATTTCTTGACGTTTTTCTCTATTCATATCTTTTCAGTTCCACCAGAGCGAAAGGCAGCTTGATTGGAGCTTGGAGCTGTGAATCTCGTTTGACCCAAACTTGGGTTTGTGCATTTTATTGATGGATACGGTTAGCATTGGGCTTAAACCCAGCAGCAGGAAAAATATCGGGCTGTTTTTCCAAAAGCTCAACATCGGTTCGTTGATTCCTGAATATTCGCTCATGATCTATTTCGTAAAAACCATAAGAACCTTTTTTGTTTGGAATTCCCGTAGATTTGAGGTCTGCAGTAATAATCCAGCAACGGAGCACAAAAGTTACCAAATAATATGGCGATAGCAACAGGGCCGAAATGATGATTTTCTTCTCTAATGAAATAAATTCCTAGCCCAATAACTATGCCGTAGAGAATTTTACCCTTTGTGGTGGTCGCTGCACTCACAGGATCGGTTGCTATAAAAAAAGCGCCAATCATAGTGGCGCTTCCGAATAAATGCAGATATGTTACGACGAATATCGTAGAAGTGCTTGAGGAGTGGAACCAATAAGAAGTAATTATTAATGTTGCAATAATACTGAAAGGAATATGCCAACTAATTATCCGTAAGCTCAATAAAGCAAATCCTCCNAACATATACGAGATATTAATAAGTTCCCAGCCAGTCTCAGAGGTCCGAGCGAATAATGCTAGTCCTGATTGCTGTGCTTCTAGGATTGCGCTAGTTCCCACCATTTTAGAGGTGATGAGTGGTGTCGCAATGGTCTTTCCATCAACAGTGATTTGGGCTGATTCGATGTTAGAAGATAAGACTGGAAATACAGCTTGCAAGTTTTGTTTAAAGCCCTCCCAGCCGAGAGGGGATGAGTTAATGTAATCTATAGGAATTTGCCAACTGGTCATTTCTAATGGAAAACTTAGTAATAAAAATAAGTANCCACACATTGCTGGGTTAAATGGGTTTTGTCCAAGCCCGCCGTAAGCGTGCTTAGCGATTAGAATTGCGAAGGTTATTCCAAGTAAAATTAGCCACCAGCTAGAACCTGGTGGGACAGTGATGCCGAATAACACCGCCGTTACTAACGCACTATTATCACTTAAGCTTCCTTTAACTGGCCTTTTCTGAATATTCAGCGCTAGCGCTTCTAGGCTGTATGCTAAAATAGAGGCAAGCATCAGGTTAATCAAAAGGCCCCAACCAAAAAACCAAGTGGTAATAGAAATGCCCGGAAGTAAGGCAGCAAATACAATCAGCATAATTCGTCCCGTTTTGAGCTTCCCGAACTGCATGGAGGGACTGTTATTTATAGTTTGCATCATTTTTGTTTCTTGATCGCACTAATGTTTTTCCTACGCGTTTTAAGCCATGCTAGCGCGGCAGCAGTTTTTGTTTTCCCTTTCGAAAACAGTTTATGAAATTTCGATTTATCTGCGATTTTTTTAGTCTCTTCTATAGGAAGTATGCTCTCCTGATTCCTTTCTATTCCATTTTGATCATTTTGGAAGTGAGATTTCCAATGCGGGGTCTGTTCCTCAGATTTAGAAATTTCACGGAGTGATGCTTTGCTGGCTCTGTAATACTGGACTAAAGGAATATTGGCTGGGCAGACATAAGAGCATGCACCGCATTCGATACAATCAGTCAACCCATGTGATTTTAATTCTTGATTATTACGACTTCGAGCATAGGCGTATAGCTGCTGAGGAAGAAGGCGGATCGGGCAGGCGTCGGCACAGAAGCCGCAGCGTATGCAGGCCTGTTCTGCGCCTTGCAGAGGAAATTCTTTTTTAGATTTTACAATTACACAGCTAGTTTTCTTCAGTAGGGGGACGTTTAATTCTGAAAGTTCGACGCCCATAATAGAGCCGTCTACGATTGCGCCAGTTGCGCGGCTGTTATCAACACCACAAATTTTGAATAAGTAGGAAACAGGAGTCCCAATTAAGGCTTCAAAATTCTTAGGTGTGCGCATAGGTTGACCGGTTAGTGTCGTTATCCGGTTAATATGAGGTTCGCCGTTTATTATGGCTTTATGGGTTGCAAAGGCCGTGCCTACATTTTTTACTAGAATGCCAATATCTTTTGGTGTACCGCCACTGGGTACTTCGAGACCTGTTACACCTTGGACTATTTGCTTGTCACCACTGATCGGGTATTTATCTGGCAACTCTATAAGAGAGATCGCGCTATTTTTTAACGCGCTTTTCGTTGCGGCTATCGAGTCATGCTTATGCTTTTCAATTACGATTACGCATCGAGTAGCCATACTAACCTTTTGTAGAATTCTTGCGCCGGAGACTACTTCTTCGGCGAACTCTCTTAGTAGCGCTTCATTAGCTGTAGTATATGGGTCAGATTCAGCAGCATTTATAATCAACAGCCCGATATTATTTTCATTGTTTTGGCCATTTTTTTGTGTGTGAGAAAAGCCTAAATCATTCAAGCTACAGATTCCCGCTTGGCTAAAAAGTTTCAGTAATTTTCGATGCTCGATAACTTGATAATCGGGAGGTCTGGAAAGCCATATTGATCTATCTTTATTGTCTGTTTCGAGGTATATACATGATGAAGGATGTTGGCCTAAATCTGGAGTGGAATGAGGTTTTATAGCGACGATTCTGCCAGATGTTGGCGCATGAAGATTCAGAGCGTCATCTTTTTCAGCTAAGGCAATTAATTGGTATTTGAGAACGAAGTCACCTGTTTTCACAATTGGTCTCGCTGCGGTACCATCATTTTGCTTTAATGATAGGATTAATCGCTTTGGAATTGGACTTGGCATAATACGCGAACGTAGCGAAGAGGATTTATAGGAACGCGGTTTAATTCCGCCGAATATTCGATGTGATCGGAGTTTTATGGAATTAATATCTGAAAGGGTTCCACTGTTCATTATCGTGTTTCCAATAGTTGAGCAATACTCTCTACTTATTTGNGTAGATCCCGCTCAATCGAGGCAGTGGTGGAACTCAGCGTGTCAATACCGCCGACAGTAAATGACTCCATACATAAATCACAATCATTACACTCGCTCTCAATTTCGGTGTTCATTAATTATGGGGTGCCAATAACCACAGCTATAGGACACGGTACTATACACTAACTAAAACTGCATAAATATTAAGCGTAATACGCCAAATAATTTTAACCACCGTAGAAAAATAGCTTTTGGCCATATGGTTGTACCAAAAGTGGCAACATGTCATACCAATTTTTCGAAGCCAAGGAGTATCATCGTTATAATCGCAGCACTTATCAGATATATTGGTGGGCCCTGAAATCGTTCAGGAATATCTGCATAACGAAGGCGATCACGCAGGGCTGCGAACCCAATTAGAATAAGAGCAAATCCTAGTGCCGCACCGAAACTAGTAGCTAATGTCATCCCGATGCTCATAACATCATTACTCAATATTAGTGAGATGCCTATTACGGCGCTGTTACCACCTATCAGACAAAGCGCGAGTTGGTACCGGCGTCGGGTTAGCGGATAGCTACTCTGAATTAGTTTGACCAAATAAAAGGCGACAATCGAACTAATTAGTACAAAAAGGATTAATCTTAGAGCAACAAGATTCAGAGGTATTAAGACCCAACGATGGAAAAATAAATTTACTACCGAAGAAATAAATATTGCTATAAAACTCGTCATGCCAAGCTCTAGCGCAGACTGCAGGCGATTAGAGTTAGTAATGAATGATGGGACACCAATGAGTTGAATCAACACTACATTATTAACGAATGCAGTGACAGCAATTATGCTAATAAGATTTAACAATGATTAAAGCAGCTCCAGCTTGGCAGAAAAATACAAACGAGTGGGATCTTAACACGCTTGCACTAAATGATTTAAACCGTGATTTAACTGATGGAGAGAAGCTACTTTATTTATTCGCTAAATAAATCACCAGAATGGGCTGCGGGTATTCGATATTGGGTGAGAATGTCTTGTTCGCTGGCGATGGCGTCTTGGTGATTAATAACTATTTGATAGCCATTTTGGTTCTCAAATACGACGTTCTCTTCAGTATTTTCTTGTAGTAAATTGGAAAATTGCTCGAAATCTATTACTTGTTTGCCATTAACGAAATCTACCACCCAGTTACGCCAATCGTGATAACCGAGATTGACGTCAGCCGCTAAAACCTGCAAAGCAACTACTATTTCACGTCGATCTGGAGAACTCCACTCGTTGCGCGATTTCAGCAGATTAACAGGCGCACTTCTAGCCCAGTCGCTACCCCACCGTTTGATCAGGTTCATATTTAGAGGAACGAATAAAATTCCGCCATATATATAGTATTGTGGAATTTGATCAAATTGTTCACCTCTAACTAAGCTATAGCTTTCTAATGATTTTTGGGCTATGAGTTGAGCTTTTTGCTCGATCCCAGCGCGAGAAAAAGTCACTAAGATTTCTTCGCCGATATGATGCATATCAATTGCGTGTTTATAGTCAGTGAGAAGATCTTCCGACAATTTGATAGTACCGTCTTCTGCAATATCATAGTCATCTATCTTGAGAATCACATCATTTTCCTCGAAAACACCTTCAGCGGGAGAACCATCGAATACCTTTATGACTAGGACACCATTTTGATTTTTTCGCAATCCATAGGCTGCTTTTGCCGAGGGGCTATCGAGCGCTTGAGTGCGAAACCCTAGGTCAGGGAACCCATTTTGTATTCCATCCTCGCTGTCTTGTAATACATGGCGAATAACACTTGGTGGAACGAAGTAACCGAGATTTTCAGCACGGCCGCCACTGTTAGCTTGCATTACCACGCCGACGATTTGTTGATCTACGATAACAGGCCCGCCACTGTTGCCTGGGTTGATTGCCGCGTCAATTTGGCCGGCTAATAAGTAGGCGCCGGCGTGAGCATAAATCTGTTGTTCAACACGAGATAATATGCCTTTAGTAATGCTAAGTGTTTTGCCGCCTATGGGATATCCGTAAACTGAAACTTCCTGGAGTGGATCCGGCAGATTTCCAATGGTTAGAGCCGTCAAATCAGAAAAAAAACCAGGCTCATTAACCGTAATAATAGCGAGATCGGATTCGTGGGAAACGAAAACAACTCGTGCTTGGTATCTTTGAGGGTCGTTATGCTTTTGCACTTGCACATAACTTGCATTAGCTACTACATGTGCATTTGTAAGGATACGATTTCCCGATATTACTGATCCTGATCCGCTAGTTTGTCGCGGATTTAATAGTCGCCAAGGAGTAAAGTAATCCGGAGCTGCTTGCGTTGTATAAATCTTTACAACTGAGTCTTCAATTTCATTTAGCGCATCAGTTTGTGCGCCTGCTGTTGAGGTCAATATCAAAATTAAGCTACAGAGAGCAATCGGCCTTTTAGGCCAGCAAAATACTAGAGCTCTAAAGGATTTACGCAACAAAATCATAAGTATCTTAACCTCGGCCGCTTCTTGTGAGATATCTTTGTTAGCTATTACTCAAGCTTATTACTTTAATGTCCATATCTCCAGTGATCTGAAGTCGGATTAGCAGTCAATACACCCTTTAAAGCTTATCAGCGCTCAAAAAGCGAGGGGATGGCACGAGCTCCAATTTCGGTAATATTAACTGAGATCGAATAGCCGAATAAGCGCGGAGATATTAAGTTATACGCATTCCTGGTTGAGCACCGTTGTGGGGCTCTATAAGCCAAATTTCTTCGCCGCCAGGTCCCGCAGCTAGGATCATGCCTTCAGATAGGCCGAATTTCATTTTCCTAGGTTTGAGATTGGCAACGAATACAGTTAGTTTGTTGACCAAATCCTCAGGATTGTATGCTGACTTAATTCCAGAAAAAACTGTGCGAGTCAGGGGCTTGCCCGCCTTATCCAGTCCTACGTCAAGCTGTATTTTCAATAATTTCTCTGCCCCCTCAACATATTCAGCGGTAACAATCTTTGCCACTCTTAAATCGATTTTGATAAATTCCCCAAAATCTATTTCAGGTTCTAGGCCGCTGTTATCATCTAGCATGGTTATATCCTCAGCTTTCTGTTCTGATTCAAACTCTTTTTGGGTGGCGAGCACCATTGCCTCTACTTTCTCAGGCTCTATACGAGTCATCAGCGGTTGAAATTTATTTATTCTATGATCAATTAGCAGTGTGCCTATGTCTGACCATTTCAAAGGGTCAATACTCAGGAAGTTTTCTGATTTTTCAGCCATCGCAGGTACTACGGGTTTAAGATAAGCTATGAGCAAACGAAACGAGTTGATTCCGGTAGAGCAGATTCGTTGCAGGTTTACGGATTGTTTATCTTTCTTCGCGACAACCCAAGGCTCNTTTTTATTTATATATTGATTTGCCTTGTCAGCTAAGTTCATTATGAGCCGGATAGCCTTGCTATATTCGCGTCTGTCGTAATAGGTTGCGATCTGAGACTCTGCTGCCTGAATTTCTTTTAGTAATTCTGGTGTATCCAACTTGTCCGCCAGTTTTCCGTCGAACCCTTTATTTATGAACCCAGCGCAGCGGCTAGCTATATTGACTACTTTACCGACTAGATCGGAGTTAACTCGTTGTACGAAATCCTCCAGATTTAAATCCAGATCATCTATGTCTGAAGATAGTTTCGCGGCTAGAAAATAACGTAAATATTCTGGGTTCAGGTGATTGAGGTAAGTCCTAGCATTGATAAATGTACCTCGAGATTTCGACATCTTGGTGCCATCTACAGTTAGAAAACCGTGTGCAAAAACCGCAGTTGGTGTGCGATAGCCAGCACTGGTTAACATCGCAGGCCAGAATAGAGTGTGGAAGTTGATTATATCTTTCCCGATAAAATGATAAATCTCTGCGGAAGAACTNTTATTCCAGTATTCATCGAAATTGTAANCTTTGCGCGCGCACAGATTTTTAAANCTCGCCATATACCCTATTGGTGCATCCAACCAAACGTAAAAATATTTACCAGGCGAATCTGGAATTTCAAATCCAAAGTAGGGCGCGTCGCGACTTATATCCCATTCCTTTAAGTCTTCATCGAGCCACTCAGATAGCTTGTTGGCGACGGATTCCTGTAAAGCCCCACTGCGAGTCCAATTTCTGAGCATATCTTGGAACCTTGGTAAGGTAAAAAAGAAGTGTTCTGACTCTTTTTCTATTGGAGTTGCGCCTGAGATTGATGACCTGGGATTAATCAGCTCCGAAGGGCTGTATGTAGAACCACAGGCTTCACAATTGTCACCATATTGATTTTCAGTTTTGCACTTCGGACAAGTTCCAGTGATATAGCGATCAGCTAGAAATAAATTTTTTTCCGGGTCGAATAACTGTTTAATGTTTCGACGAGAGATGTGCCCGTTAGCATTTATTGTCCTGTAAATTGATTCCGATAAAATCCTATTTTCTTCGGAATGGGTCGAATAAAAGTTATCGAAGTTGATCAGAAAGCCGGCGAAATCGCGTTGATGCTGTTTGTTAACTCTTTCTATAAGTAGCTCCGGAGGAACGCCTTGATTCTCTGCACTTAACATGATTGCCGTTCCATGAGCATCGTCTGCACAAACATAGATACAATCATGGCCTTGCAATTTTTGTAGACGNACCCAGATATCAGTCTGAATGGCCTCCATTAAATGACCAAGATGGATATCTCCGTTGGCATAAGGTAGAGCACTTGTTACTAAAATCTTACGTTGTTCCACACTGCAGTCCTTGGAAATTCACGGTACTAGTTTGGGGCGGAACTCTTGTTTATAGATAATTGAATTGAGCTATCTTTCATCTGAGATGATTTATCGTATTAATCCCGTGTTATATCTCAATCATATCGAAGTCTTCTTTACCAACTCCGCAATCGGGACACATCCAATCATCAGGGATTTCTTCCCATTTTGTTCCAGGGGCTATGCCTTCTTCAGGCAGGCCTTGTTCTTCATTATAAATGAATCCACAGACCATACACTGCCACTTTTTCACCTAGGTTACCTCCGTGCGGGCTTATACATTGCATATTACCGGCCGAACGGCAGCATAACTAGAGAGTCTGCACGGATTAAGGCGCATACCCGTATGAGACCAAGCCAGGAATATAGCTTGAATAGTGGACCGGTGATGGGCTGAGAATCATACTTTAAGCAAGGCGAATTTGCAGCTTATATTTTTAGTGTAGCAAAAGAATATTGCAAAAAATGATGAATCGATACTTGAATGGTTTTATCATTCGTGTCGAGTTGTGTCGATCAGTTAAGAAAACCATGAGTATTAAATCGGACCGCTGGATTAAAAAGATGGCGCTAGAACAGGGCATGATTGAGCCTTTTGTTCCAGATCAAGTCCGCTCTGTCAATGAGAAATCCGTAATATCTTATGGGACATCTAGTTATGGTTATGATGTTCGTTGTGCCAGTGAGTTTAAGATATTTACCAACGTGCATACTACCAGTGTGGTTGATCCTAAAAATTTCGATGAGACTAGTTTTGTCACCATCGACGAACCTTTTTGTATAATTCCTCCTAATTCGTTTGCCTTGGCTCGAACAGTAGAATATTTTCGAATACCAAAAAATGTATTAACGGTTTGTCTAGGTAAATCGACCTATGCGCGTTGCGGCATAATAGTCAATGTCACTCCTTTGGAACCAGAATGGGAAGGGAATGTTACTCTTGAATTCTCCAATACAACACCATTACCAGCGAAGGTTTATGCTGAAGAAGGCGTTGCTCAGATGCTGTTCTATCAATCAGATGAGCAATGTGAAGTCACTTATAAACAGCGAGGTGGTAAATACATGGGTCAGACTGGAGTTACTCCACCTAAAGCTTAAAACGCTGCGAATCTAAGCATTTCTTTTCTATAATTCGCGAAGAATCTGTGATCGACAAATTGTGTATATAACTTGTTAGCACTTAAACAGGTTGACGAGCTTCATCACTAAAAAAGATCTTCAATTAAGTGATTAATGGGTAAAAGGTTTTATTCGCAGTGACAACTGTAAGTAGAATTCTTACCGTGACGTTAAGCTATTGTTTTGTGTCGTTTCTATTTAGTAGGTTCAGCCAGAATATTGGTGGGATTTTGACAGCAAGAACCCCAGAGTCAAAAAAATGTCACTTCGTTTGTGCATTCCTAGATTATATTTTCGAGTACGTTGTGGTTTCAAGGCCTTATTTTAAAAGGCTTTAAGTGTTAGTAGCGAAATTTTAGCTCCTTGGAACAAATATTGCTAGAAGTCAGTATACAAAAACCAGTTACCGGTCATGGTTTAACGGTAACGAGTAAGGATGGAAGTTTACAGTGCGGCAAGGGATGGGCAGTAAGTAATAAATTGGAAGCAAGAACCTCCGTTGTTTAATTAACCTACTGACCAAGGGTTCGACTAAAATTTTGTTTCTATGATCTTTGCCACAACTTTGATATGAGAATTCATCGTCAGTAAATGAATTTAGTTTAACTGCATAAGTAAAAAATGGAGTTTTTTTGAAAGCAAAGATATTTAGCACACTTGGCATGCTAATTATTTAGAGGACATACCCCTTAGATTAGACATAGATATGAAAATGAATAATGCCTGTTATGGATTAATAGCCGACACACCATTAAACGTAAAATACAACACTTCTTTTATTCTCAGAGCTTTGTTAGTTGCGCTATCGAATAGTTAATAAACAGAAATCTTTGGGTCCATTTTTGCAATATTTAAATAAAACGGGATAACCGATAATGAGTTCAGCAACAAAGGCTTCTGCACTCGATAGTGTTCAAATAAAAGATGACGCGGCGGGGGAAAGTCTAAGTCAAGTGGTAGATCGTTATGCGCCTTTGGTAAAGCGAATAGCTCATCATTTGCTATTAAGGATGCCTGCGAGCGTTCAAATAGATGATTTAATTCAATCTGGCATGATTGGTTTGCTCGAGGCTGCGAAGAAGTATGACGTGTCGAAGGGTGCGAGTTTTGAAACCTATGCTGGTATCCGAATTCGCGGCTCAATGTTGGATGAAGTGCGCAAGGGCGATTGGGCTCCACGTTCAGTGCATCGTAAATCACGTAAAGTGGCCGAGGCCATAAAGGCGGTTGAAGCTCGCACAGGAAAAGATGCAAGAGACCAAGATATTGCAAAAGAATTGGATATTGGTCTCGATGCATACTATGCCATCTTGCAAGATGCTTCAGGCTCGAGGCTCTTCAGTTTCGACGATGTTATGGAGGGAGACGATTCGGCAATCGAGCTTGCTGCAGGAGAGTTACCTGGACCGTGCGACGGACTTCAACGAGATACTTTTAAAGTTCATTTAGCTAAGGCGATTGACGGGTTGCCGGAGCGGGAAAAGCTTGTTTTAGCGCTTTATTACGATGAGGAGTTAAACTTAAAGGAAATTGGTGAAGTAATTGGGGTTAGCGAATCGCGTGTTAGCCAGATTCATAGCCAGGCCGCTATGCGATTAAGGGCTCGTTTATCTGATTGGAATTGATTGGGGTGCCCCAGGGTTTCGATAACCTCTAGGTCTGGATAAAATTTGCTCAATCTGTTCTGCTTAAACCTGCCATAGGATGGGAGTTTTACTCGTATTATTTAATCCATATTTATATCCTCCTGCTTCCGTCGGTCAGATTGATTTAAAGTAGAATAAACGCGTGGTCTTTGCATTTTTCTCGGTAGTCACGAATAACTTTCTTTAAGCGCGCAGTAGTCAACGTAATTTGAGGCGCTGCCTGCTAAACGCCCTTTGCTTCCGATGTGGTAAATTAGGCAGATCTTGAGTCTAAGAAGTTATAATAATTTTCAGTCTTTTGCTATAGACGTCACGAATTCGATTGGTGAGAAAATAAAATGGTTGCAAAAGTATTACAGCGTGATCAAGTTGATGCTTCTGAGCTAACTATACTTAGTGGCTCATCATTATTTTGCGAGAGAGATGATCGTATTCTTTTTAAGGATCTAAATTTTAGCATTCGAGAAGGTGAAGTATTTCAGATTAAAGGATCAAATGGGAGTGGTAAGACGACATTGTTGCGGATTATTTGTGGTTTAAACGATAGTTATGAAGGTGTTGTATCTTGGTATGGGGAGCCAATAGAAGAAAAAGCTGAAGAATATTACAACGCACTTACTTATATTGGCCACCGGATCGGTGTAAATAAAGTCTTATCACCCGTTGAAAATTTGCGTTGGTCGTGTGGTTTGCAGCAAAGTATTAGCTATAAAGAAATTTACGATGCATTGGCAAAAATGGATTTGAAAGGGTTCGAGGAATCGCAGTGCTTTACTCTTTCTGCTGGCCAACAAAAGCGAGTTGCTTTATCTAAATTGTTAATAAGCCAGGCCAGGTTGTGGGTATTGGATGAACCTTTCACAGCGCTTGATTATAAGGGGGTGGAACAATTAGAAGCATTAGTGCGTCAACACGCAGATAGAGGAGGGTCAGTATTGATTACCACTCATCACAGTTTGTCAGTTTCGGGCTTGCAAGTGTTGGAGTTGGGCTGACAATGCTCAACCTGGAGGCTACTACAAGACAAGCTTTTCTAGCTACTTTGCGCCGTGATCTGCTTATCGCCTATAAGAGAAAGAACGATGTTGTGAATCCCTTTATGTTCTTTTTGATCGTCGCTACCTTATTCCCCATCGGTATTTCGCCAGACCCGGAACGGCTTGGAGGTATCGCCGCAGGAGTTTTATGGATTTCAGCGCTGTTAGCTTCTCTTTTGGCCATGGATAATTTGTATCGGGCAGACTATGAGGATGGCTCCTTAGAACAACTACTACTAAGCTCTCATCCACTATATTTTTTAGTTTTAGCGAAAAATATAAGCCATTGGTTAGTGAGTGGCTTTCCTGTTGTTTTGGTATCACCCCTAATCGCGTATATGTTGAATCTACCTGATGCGGCTTACGGAGTACTCTTTATTAGTTTATTAATTGGAACGCCTATACTTAGTTTGCTCGGTTCAATCGGTGTTGCATTAACGGTAGGATTAGGGAGTAGGGGGTTGATTCTCGCGGTTATCACTTTGCCTTTAAGTGTACCAGTATTAATTGCCGGCACAATGACGGTTCAGCAGACTTTAAATGGCGCGTCTCTTGGGGGATACCTAGCCATAATGGGGGCTATGTTGCTCATTGCTTTAACTCTCGCTCCGGCGGCTTCTTCTGCAGCGCTGAGAATTAGTGTGAGCTAATAACTGTCCTGGAAGGATGGAATTAGAGTTACGAATTTATGACTAGCCGAGAAACTTACTCGCTAATTCCTGAAAACGATTTATTTGTACAAATCGTGTATTAAAATATATAAGGGCCTAGCGTATCTTAATGATTACCTCTAATTTACAATGAGTTACAATACGTTACAAAGACTGGGAATTGGGTCATGCTATATTTACTAAGGTTTTTCAGGGCGCGATAGGCGCAGAAATTCTATGTGGTTGTGGTTCTCGAAATTAGGTTCTCCTAAATGGTTTTATGAGTTGACAGGTAAGTGGTTACCTTGGCTTTTAATTCCTATGGTTACTTTATTGATAGTGGGCACTGTCTGGGCCCTTCTGATTGTGCCGCCAGATTACCAGCAGGGGGAAACTATCCGCATTATGTATATCCATGTCCCTTTCGCTAGTATTTCGCTTGCTTTTTTCCCGCTAATGGCTATAGCCGGAACCATTACACTTGTTTGGAAAATGAAGTTAGCTGACATGGTTGCGAAAGTGGCTGCTCCTCTAGGGGCATGGTTTACAGCACTGGCTTTAGCTTCCGGATCAATATGGGGCAGTGNCATTTGGGGAACCTGGTGGATATGGGATGGTCGGTTAACTTCTATGCTGCTTCAGTTTTTTTTATTGATAGGCGTAATTTCCTTGCGCTCTGCATTACAAGATACCNATGCTGCTGCTAAGGCTTGTGCTTTGCTATCAATTGTTGGCTGCATTAATGTATTTGTAATTAAATACTCCGTTGATTGGTGGAACACTTTGCATCAACCGTCGAGTTCATTCAGTCTGTCAGAAGAAGCGCCTAATCCACCGGAAGTGTGGATACCTTTGGTGATTATGATTTTTGCAATTTACTTATTTTTTGCAGTAAGCCTGATCTTGTCGACTCGAAATGAGATACTAGTTCGTGAAAGACGATCTCAGTGGGTGCAAGACTTGGTGGAGAAATTTTAGGTGATGATTAATGTTTGAAAATATCCAGTTTGCTAGTTTTGGTGAATTTTTAAGNATGGGCGGCTATGCNTTTAATGTNTGGTCGGTATATATCTTATTTTCGNTATTCTTTTTTATTAATCTATATTTCCCTTTGCTAAGGAGAAAACAAATTATTCGTGAACAAAAACGACGTCTAATGATTAGTACCGAAAAAACTACCGAAACTAAAGATCTAAAACAATGAGTGGAGAAACTAAGTGAAATCTCACAGGCGTAAAAAACTAGGGGTAATTCTCTTTATCGCATCGGGATTAAGTGTTTCTATTTTTTTGATTCTATATGCAATGAGCCAAAACATTAATTTATTCTACACTCCTACGCAAGTCGCTCTAGGTGAAGTATTGCAAGGTCAGCAAATCAGAATCGGTGGCATGGTAAAGGAAGGCAGTGTGATTTCAGCTTCAGATAGTTTGCGAGTAAGATTCGAAACTACTGATTATGTTCACGCGGTGCCGATTGAATATGAAGGTATTCTTCCAGATTTATTCCGCGAAGGTCAAGGCATTGTTGCTGAAGGAAGCGTTGACACTGACGGGGTGTTTTATGCTACAAGAGTTTTGGCTAAGCATGACGAAAATTATATGTCACAAGAAGTCAGAACTGCTTTGAGCGCAGCTGGTGTAGATCCAATTAGCGGCCGNCCGGCCGCCTCAATNCCTTTGGAAAGATAAATGATTCCTGAGTTAGGTCAGTTCTCCTTAATACTGGCATTTTGCTTAAGTATATTGCTTGGTAGCCTGCCGATAATAGGTGCCGCGCGCAACAATTTTTTGTGGATGCAACTAGCAAAACCTTTAACAGCGGGCGTTTTTGTGTTCCTAGGTATAAGCATAAGTATACTAGCTTATGCTTTTTCCACTGACGATTTCTCGGTACAGATAGTAGCCTCTCAATCTAATTCATTACTTCCTATGCGCTATAAATTAACAGCGCTATGGGGAGGGCATGAAGGATCGTTTTTATTATGGACATTCATGTTATCCGGTTGGATGTTGGCTGTTAGTATTTATAGTAAAAGTATGCCAATAGAATTTATTGCTAGAGTGCTTGGTGTATTGGGAGTGCTTTGTGCGGCTTATATACTTTTCATGCTTGCAACTTCAAACCCTTTTATGCGCATTGTGCCCCTACCTCCAGCTGACGGGTCTGATTTAAATACAGCACTGCAAGACTTCGGGTTTATCGTTCATCCCCCCACTTTATACATGGGATATGTGGGGTTCTCCGTTGTTTTTGCCTTTGCTATTGCTGCTTTAATCAGTGGTCGACTCGATGCTGCCTGGGCAAGATGGTCTCGGCCCTGGGCGAATGTATCATGGGCTGTACTTACTATCGGTATAGCTTTAGGTAGTTGGTGGGCATACTACGAACTGGGGTGGGGAGGATGGTGGGCTTGGGATCCTGTGGAAAATCCACCTCTTATAACTTGGTTATTTGGCACCGCACTGATTCATTCTCTTGCGGTCACTGAAAAGAGAGGAGTATTCAAAAGCTGGACAGTCTTGTTAGCTATTTTGGCATTTTCTGGCAGTTTGCTAGGCACTTTTATTACTCGCTCCGGGTTGCTTACTTCAGTTCATGCATTTGCTAGTGATCCAACGCGCGGTGTTTTCATTTTGGGCATACTTGGTATAACTGTGGGTGGTTCATTAGTTCTTTATGCTTTGAGAGCACCATTGATGAAGAGTGAATTTGGTTTTGGAATAGTATCCAGAGAAATTTTTCTTCTTAGNAATAACGTCTTACTGGTGGTATCTGCCGCGTCGGTATTTCTTGGAACTCTTTTTCCCATGGTATATCAGGCATTGACTGATGATTTAATCTCTATTGGCCCACCATATTTTAATGCGGTTTTTGTACCTTTAATGGTTATCCTAGTTTTGTTCTTGGGAATAGGCCCAATAACTCGATGGAAGCGAACATCGATTAACTATTTGATTCAGCAAGTGGTAAAAGTAGCAGTGGCTAGCTTAGTAATTGGTGTCGTATTACCATTAGTAATTCTCATGGAGTTTTCTTTAGCTGCAACGATTTGCGTTGCCCTTGCAGCCTGGATAAGCTTAACTATTAGCCAGGATTTTACGAATAAGATTGCCAATAAAAATTCTGTTGTTATCGGTTTACGTTCATTGTCTTTAAGCTATTGTGGAATGCAGATGGCTCATTTTGGTGTAGCAGTATTACTTATTGGCGTTGGTCTGACCAGTTACTTTAGCTCCGAGCGCAGTGTTTTATTAGGACCTGGTGACTCCGTTGACTTAGGTTCATATACCTTCCAGTTTGCTGGCAGCGAGCAGGTTCGTGGGCCGAACTATATTGCAGATAGGGTCACTATGATTGTAAATAGAAATGCTTCCTCACTGCCCAATCTCTATCCTGAACGACGAATTTACCTTGCTACGGGTACTCCTTCTACCGAAATGGCAATAGATGCAGGGTTCTTAAGAGATTTGTTTATTACTTTGGGAGAACAAAAGGAAGACGGAGCGTGGACCATGACAGTTTATGTAAAGCCTTTTGTCAGATGGATTTGGCTTGGCTCTATTTTTATGGCCTTAGGNGGTACNATCGCTGCAGCGGACAAACGCTATCGCCGTTTACGCCAAAGAAAATTAGATAAAGCAAAAGGCGGTGCGAGTACAATGCAACCAGCGGTAACTTAATTATGGGAAAACTTAGATTTTATTTACCAATAATTGTGTTTNTGACGNTATCCGTATTGTTATGGCGAGGGTTATATTTAGATACTAGAACATTNCCGTCAATGCTTATTGATAAACAAATNCCATATTTTTCTTTGATGACAGTAGATGGAAGCCCTATAAGCAACAATGACTTACCCGACGAAATTTTTTTGCTTAATGTCTGGGGTAGTTATTGCCTGCCTTGTTTGGTTGAGCATCCAACTTTTATGCGCCTCTCTGAGGAGGGTCAAATTCCGGTTGTAGGGATTAATTACAAGGATCGAAATGAGTATGCACATGATTGGCTGAAGACTAACGGCGATCCCTTTACTTTCAGTATAGAAGATTTAGACGGTCGCTTTGGCATAGATCTAGGAGTGTATGGCGCTCCAGAGACTTACTTGGTCGATTCGAATGGAGTTATTCGCTATCGCCATGTCAGTGTACTTGACGAAACAGTTTGGCGGGAAAAGTTTTTACCCGCTATTACTGAATTAAAAGNAGAACTCGATTAGNTCTAACAACTGGATCNGNTCAGTGAGAAAAAAACGAAACATTTTTATATTGGCTATAGTGATATTTATATTGCCAATTTCGATCGGCCGGTCCATGGCACAAGTAGATACATTCGAATTCGATAACGAAGTTCAGCAGCGGAGATTTCGAACGCTGTCTGATGAGCTTCGTTGCCCAATGTGTCAGAATACAAACTTAAGTGGCTCAACCGGAGGAGTTGCGGAAGATCTACGTCGAGAAGTTCATCGTATGATAATGGAGGGTATGTCGGACCGTGAAATTGAGCAATTCATGTTTGAAAGATATGGTGACTTTATCTTTTATCGACCGCGTTTAAGAGCCCAAACCATCTTGCTATGGTTTGGACCGATAATCTTTTTATTAGCTGGTGGTTTTATAGCTTGGGGGGTATTCCGCCGTGCCCGTGAAGTAGAAGAAACCGAGCTTGCATTAGACGATGAACAAAAAGCCCGACTCAATAAGTTAATCGGTGAAAAATAATCATAAGGAATTTAACTGATTTGGTTATCGCTATTTTTTAACTGCCGAGTATATTACCTCAATAAAGAATGAGTTTTGGGATTAGGGTATGAAAAAGCTACTAGCAACTGTATTTCTGGGTTTGCTGCTTAGTATTTTTGGCTTATATGCAAGCTTTCTGCTTGTTCAAACATCACTTTTTTGGGTGTTCGCAAGTGGTCTTTTTGTGTTGGCATCACTTTTCGTGATTTTACCGCTCTGGCGCGGACGCAATAAACAAAATAGAGATAAAGAATTGAGAAAGAATTTGAATGTCTCTCTCTTTTATGAACGTCAAGAAGCGCTCAAAGCCGAACTTGGCGCTAGTAATATAGGCCAGGAACAGTTTGATCAGTTGACTGCTGAGTTGCAATATACTTTATTGACAGATATTTCCGCGATTGATGAACCTTCTCAGACCTTGCGCGAAGGAAAAAAAAGGAATGATCCTAAAAACGATAAGGAAATTGGGTCTCCAATTGCTCTGACTTCAGCAAGCTTTATAATACCTTTTATTTTCGTGCTTCTTGGACCGCTAATTACGTACGTTCTGTATGACCATTGGGGTTATTTAAGTGATGTTGAGATGATGGATGTTTTTCAACGAACTGTAGATAACAGAGATGATCCAGAAGAGGTTCAGTCACTTATTGTTAGTTTAGGAGCATCTGTTCAGGAAAATGAAAATCAACCATGGACTTGGTACTTCCTCGCAGAAAACTTTGCCAATATCGGAATGTTTAGCGAGGCACAAATTGCTTATTCACGCTCTGCAGAGCTTTTAGAAGATACTCCGGAGAAAGCGCTAGTGCTTGGGCGAGTTGCGATGTCCATGTATATCAATGCAGGCTTACAGTTCACATCAGAAGTATTGGGAATTATCGATCAGGCGCGCGCTATTAACCCTAATGAAATTTCANTACTTCAACTGCTAGCGTCTGATGCATCAGAAAACGAAAAGTACGAAGAGGCAATTCAATACTGGAGGCTATTGATTCAGGCTAATCCAAATTCCGAGCAGGCACAACAACTCAGACTGAATATTTCGGCAGCACAACAAATTCTCACTGAGCGAAGCCCAGATAGGGCTGGACCGATAATCGAAGTAGCTATAGCTTTAGCAGAAGGCCTAGTACTCAATGAGAATCTAAGGGTCTTTATAGCTGCACGCAATGCCGATAGAGAAGGCATGCCGCCTTTAGCGGCGACTTCTTTGGTTGTTGGAAATTTGCCAATGACTGTCCAGCTGGATAACGGCTCTGCGGTTGGCCCGTTTAATCTTTCATCGGCAGAAAATATCTTCGTTTCAGCTTTGGTTTCCTATGCTGGAACAGCCACACCTCAGGTAGGAGATTATCGAGTTGTCTCTGAAATTTTTAATCACAAGGACGAACCTAACGAAGTTAAACTTATCATAGCTGAGCGGGTTCAATAACTAATANTGGGCCTCTTTCATTGTTATCATGTACTGGACTGAATTTCTTACCATTGCGGTTGCGCATATGTTTGCTGTAGCTTCTCCTGGGCCAGACTTTGCCGTTGTTTTAAGGCAGTGTATTCAATCCGGAACTCGCGCCGGCCTGTGGACAAGCTTGGGAATAGGTAGTGGAATTTTTTTACATGTTAGCTACTGTATCTTGGGAGTCGCGTTACTTTTGTCACAGTCTCCGTCGTTATTCAATTTTATGAAATATATTGCAGCCGTCTATTTATTTTACTTAGGAGCCCAATCTATAAGAGAATCTTTAAAACCTTATGCGGACAATCATTATTCAATCGAACTAAAGACTAGTTTTTGGCCTAAGAAAGCATTTATTCTGGGTTTTTTGACGAATGGTCTTAACCCTAAGGCTACTTTGTTTTTTTTGGCGTTATTCGCGGTTGTAATCAGTCCCGAGACGCCTGCTTTAATCCAGATTCTNTACGGCATCTATCTGGCGATTGCCACCTTTATTTGGTTTGCNTTACTTTCTACTTTTCTNGGTCGTGAACAAGTCCGCGCTTGGATATTGCAAGCTGGAGCATGGTTTGGGCGTGGAATGGGAATTGTTTTAATTTTACTTGCAACACAAATCGCCTTGAATATGACCTAAAATATTAAAGTCTTTCAATAGATTACAAAAAATAAGTACATTTTGACGCACAACAAATGATATAGTTGCCGGTACGGGTAAAACCATCATGTCATCACCAAAAAGCGAACTCATAGATAAATTTGGGCGCCGCGTCGATTATATTCGACTTTCGGTGACTGATCGTTGTGATTTTCGGTGTGTCTATTGCATGACAGAGAATATGACTTTTCTACCTAGAACTCAGATCCTTTCTTTAGAAGAGCTCTATTTAGTTGCCAAAGCTTTTATAGAGTTAGGAGTAAAAAAGATCCGTCTTACTGGCGGGGAGCCAATGGTTAGAACTGATGTAATGAGCTTAATTCAAAAACTGGGAGCACTGCCGGGGCTAGAAGAACTTAACCTGACTACTAACGGAGCTCAACTGGATAAATATGCGATCCAGCTAAAAACAGCGGGAGTAAATCGCATAAACATCAGTATTGACAGTTTGGATGCTGAAAGGTTTAAGAAAATCTCCAGGGTAGGGAAGTTAGAAAAAGTTATAGCTGGTATTGAAGCNGCAAAGGNNGCCGGTTTTGATCGTATTCGACTCAATTCGGTAATTATGCGCGGTTATAATGACGATGAGGTTATTCGTTTGACAGATTTTGCACTAGGTAAAANTATTGATATTGCCTTCATAGAAGAAATGCCTTTAGGAGAAACATCCGATCATCAACGNGAAGAAACAANGTGCAGTAATGAATGGGTNCGACNGGTTATTGAAGAGAAATATGAGTTGATTAATAGTACTGATAGAACAGCAGGGCCTTCGCGCTATGTTCAGGTAGTAGGAAATTCGAGTCGAATAGGTTTTATATCTCCGGTTACTCATAATTTTTGTGAAAGCTGTAATCGCGTTCGGGTGACGGTTGAAGGACGTTTACTATTATGCCTTGGCAATGAACATTCAATTGATTTGCGAGAAATACTGCGTGATAGGTCACAAAACTTTGATGACTTAAAAAAAGCTATTGTTAATTCGATGAATATTAAACCAAAGCGACACTACTTCTACCATAAAGACCATCAACAACCTGTTCGCCTAATGAATATGACCGGTGGTTAAGTAATATGAATGCAGCGATCCCACTGAATATTGCAGTTGTCACGGTCTCAGATACTCGTACGGACGAAACCGATATGTCGGGGAATATACTCGCAGGGTTTCTGCAGGAAGCTGGACATAAATTACATTCTAAGACCATTGTTAAAGATGATGTTTATGATCTGCGTGCGGTCGTTTCCACATTGATCGCTGATTCAGCTGTTAATGCTGTGCTCACTACAGGAGGAACCGGTTTTACAGCCAGAGANAATACAGAACATGCTCTGCAGATACTCTTTGATANTAATATTGGTGGTTTTGGAGAGCTGTTTCGTCAACTCTCTTATACTGGAATTGGCAGCTCGACTATTCAATCCCGCGCTTTTGCGGGCCTGGCCAACGGTACGATTATTTTTTGTTTACCTGGCTCGCCCGGAGCGTGTAAAACTGGGTGGGAAGAAATAATATCGGAGCAACTAGACAGTAACCATAAACCATGTAACTTTGTTGATAAGCTTAAGATTGCATAAGAAGTGCCTGACACTTCTCTCATTAAGATTTGATGGTTATTGAGTTATGTTGATTAATCAGAGTGCCTTAAATCGAGGTTTGGATTTGTCCAAATCTCATAGTTATCGCCAATTTTATTTTAGAACAGGTAATATCGGTCATAGTCTATTTTCTATCAGAGAGAAGGCTAAAGTGTTATTTTAAAAAATCGTTTATAAGACCGAAGTAGCAGAGAGTGGCGCATTGAAACTGAAAGGTTAAGCTAAAAAACACCAGCTCAACCGTATTAGCTGGGCTGGTGATTATTTAGTGTTGATCATTTGCGAAGAATTAAACATAGTGTCTTCTTCCAGCTAANTTATATCGCTACATATACAATCGCGGCAGGCAGGGCTAGCGCGACCGCCATCATGGCTACGCTAACCAAGGTTGCTTCGACGATTGGGCGAGCTTTGTTCAAAGCTTTGCTCATATGGACCTCCTCTAATTTTATAAATTTCCTTAAAACTCTTAACATGCCAAAGAACGGGGAGCATAGTAACACAAAATGTATATATATGTAACATAAATGAGTAAATAACGGACATTTAGAAAAAAGCGGCGCGAAAAGTAATATAAAATATATTTATTTAAATCAAAGGCATAAGGATTTTCTAAATGGGTCATATCTTATATATTAGATTAATTATAGCAATTAAATTATTATTATTAATGGTAAAATACTTTTATTCTCGATTAAGAATACTGTAACCTTTTGTAGCATATGTAGGAGATGATGGTGATTTAACCCGCGGTTAAAAGATTGCGCTGCAGTTTTAATGGTTTTTAGTTGGTAGTTTTGTGATAAGAAGATCATTTCAGGTCACAAGTTAGGATGGTTATTTGGATTGGTTGAGCAGGGTTTGGAGCAGAGGTATAGCTCTGAGTTTAGTTAGGCTTAGAAACATATACTGAGTATGGATCTATAGTAAAATTGCTTATTTAAGCAAAATTTTTCGTCTGGAGTCTGATTGGCCTCCAACCAATCGTGTTTTGAAAGGTTCTAACTAGTTTCCAACGCATTGAGTCGCTAGAATCGAACGTTTTCTCGTGATGCCTAAAATGACTTTATGAAGATCATGACCTTAAATTGCAACGGAATTCGCGCAGCGGCTCGAAAAGGCTTTTTTGAGTGGCTGGAGAATCAGGATTTCGATGTTATTTGTTTGCAGGAGGTCAGAGCTCAGGAAGATCAATTATCTGACCCCATTTACCATCCTAAACGATATGAATGTCATTATTTTGATGCCGAAAAAAAGGGATACGCGGGAACAGCTATATATAGCAAGCAAGAACCCCAAAAAATAATTCGAGGTCTTGGCTTTGAAATTGCTGATGCCGAAGGCAGATATATTCAGGCTGACTTTCGAGGTTTTAGTGTTGCATCCTTGTACTTGCCTTCGGGTTCTTCAGGTGAGGAAAGACAAAAACGTAAAATGAAATTCATGGATGATTATATGAAGCATATGAAAACTCTTCGCAAAAAAAGACAAGAGTTTATAGTTTGCGCAGATTGGAATATCTGTCATAAAGAAATTGATCTAAAGAACTGGCGTTCTAACCAGAACAATTCTGGGTTTTTACCAGAGGAAAGACGGTGGCTAGATAAGCTTTACAACGAAGTTGGTTATGTGGATGCTTTCAGGGAAGTTAATCAGAAGGAAGAGCAATATTCTTGGTGGTCAAATAGAGGTCAAGCAAGAGCTAAAAACGTAGGTTGGCGATTGGATTATCATGTCGTTACCCCTGGGCTAAAAGATAAGGTTCTATCTGCCGAAATATACACGGAAAAGAATTTTTCGGATCATGCGCCTGTCATACTCGAATACGATATTAAAAATTTGTTTTAAGACTAATTTAAGTGAAAAGAAGTTTAATCATGGAGAATATAAGTAAGCTTTGTTTTCAGTTTGTTTTGGCAATTATTCTAGCAATGTCTGGAGGGGTTGTTAACGCACAAAATCTAATTGCTATAATTGATACCTCAAAAGGTGCCATTCAAGCGCAATTGAACGATCAAGCAGCACCTACCACAGTGGCGAATTTTGTGAACTTAGCAATGCGTGGTTTCTATGATGGACTGAGCTTTCATAGGGTAGAAAATAACTTTATGGTTCAAGGCGGTGATCCTTTAGGAAATGGCACAGGCGGTCCAGGTTATCGGTTTAGCGGCGAAATTCTGTTAAAACATAATCAACCAGGTATCTTGTCAATGGCTAATTCCGGCCCAGGTACGGATGGAAGCCAGTTTTTTATTACACATCTTGCTACTCCGCATCTAGATGGGTTGCATTCGGTTTTTGGAAGAGTGATAGAAGGCCAGCAAGTCGTATACCAATTAAGGCGCAGGGATATAATTAACTCGATCAATATCGAGGGTGATCTTTCGGGGATTTTTGCGCGTCGTGCTGAAGAGCTTGCTGAGTGGAATTTGATTCTTGATACAGAATTTCCGAATTTAAGGCCTGCATCTAATATAAGTTCAGATTGAATCTACATTGTTTTTTTAAAAGGTTTTACGATTACCTTTTTATAAACACCTTTAATCATATAGGGGTCAGCCTCAGCCCATGCTTGGGCCTGTTCTAAGCTGTCAAACTCAGCGATTATCAGGCTTCCGCTAAACCCCTTTTCGCCTGGCTCTTCACTGTCTATTGCTGGATGAGGGCCAGCCGTCAATAAGCGCTTTTGTTGGGATAGTTGTTGGAGTCGGGCCAAATGAGCGGGGCGAGCAGACTTCCTTTTCTCCAAGCTACTTTCAGTATCTTCGCTCATTATTGCGTAATACATATCATAGCCTTTTCTTTATGCTGATTCTTCCGACCCGGAATCAGATGAGTTACCTTCTTCCTCTACGTCAATGTATTTAACGAGCAACGGCATTTGGGCAAATACGAAAACTAAAGTAAGTGCTAAGTTACCGAATACTTTAAATTGAATCCAGGTAGCTTCGCTAAGTGTAAATGCAATAACTAAATTGATTATCCCGAGAATGATGAAATAAAAAATCCAATAATTATTCAATCGATACCAAAGAGTTCTAGGAGCATCGATGGTATGCCCCATCATATGTTCTATTGCAGGCTTCTCACTAATAAAGCGTGAAGCAAAAAATATCGTCGCAAAAATCCAATTAACGATAGGGGCCTTCCATTTTAAAAACGTAACTGATTGAAATGCTACAGTTAAACTGCAAAATACAACGACGCCCCCGAGGGTTATCCATTGGAATTTATCAAGTCTTTTTTGGACCAAAAAAAGTGCTCCATAGACAACTATCGATATTATAAGAAGTACTTCAGCTGCGCTGAAAATTCCACCGATAGATATTTCGAATTCTCCAACGGAGACTATTCTTTCGTCCATAGCCCAAACGCTGAAGAATGCGAGAAGAGGGATGTAATCAATAAATTGTTTCATTAAAGTAAAACCGAACTATTTCACCTGAGCTCATCTTAATTCATTTGTCGAATACTGTCTGCTTTTATTGCTCTGTTGGATTAAACGCTTTATCTTTTTAAGGTCAACAAAGTTTGTTTCATACAGAAGGGCGAAAGATTGAAAAATTCTAGAACTAATTCGAAAGACAGGTTGGTCAACCAATATGCTAGATGAGCACTTGGAGGTGTAATATTGATTACAGCCGAGGTTTAAGCGATAAATCAGTTTTGGAGAGTGTTCTGTGGACTAGCCGATTAACCTGTCGTAAATTAGCAGCGATTGCCTACCTTGGATAGTTATTTAGATGCGCGCCATGGTGCTTATGCGATGTTTAACCCTTATACTCTTGAAGTTTAATCTGCATCTTGGTGATGAAACCAAAAGCTCCACGATATCTAATAGATGTCGTATGCAGTAAAAAGACAGGAGAGATATTGGTAATCCTGTAGCTAAGACCCATAAAGATTAATCGAGTTCTTATGACTATTAGTAAGATTGTCACGTATCTACAATCCAGCTTAGTAGATATACACGAAGTAAATCCAAGGATTGGTAAACTGGTCGATGTTATGTTTGATAGATTAATATGGAGCTATACCCTTGTAGGGACTGATTTTGTATATCGAATTCTCCAAGTACTAAGAGGCCTGGGGTAAAGTGAGATGTATTTGATAGGCAGCGTTGTGTCTATGATAATTCGAGGGCCAGGGCATAATTTGTCATATCATATTAAAGGAAGCTTTTTAGGAGAATTTAGTGGCATTGGAAAAAAGAGTCTTAACTGGAATAACTACTAGCGGGGTACCTCATCTCGGTAATTTAGCCGGAGCTATACTCCCAGCCATAGAAGCAAGTCGCCACCAATTTACTTCTTCTTTTCTATTTTTGGCTGACTATCATTCTTTGATCAAGTCCCAAGATCCAGCAATGACACATAATTCGAGTTTTGAAATTGCTGCGTCTTGGTTAGCGTGCGGGCTGGACCCCAATAAAGTAACTTTTTATCGGCAATCTGATATTCCCGAAATAATGGAGTTAGCATGGATCTTATCTTGCGTTACTGCTAAAGGTCTGATGAATCGCGCGCATGCTTATAAAGCTGCGACTGCGATAAATAAAGAAAAAGAAGTCCCTGATTTAGATAAAGGTGTATTAATGGGGCTGTTTAATTACCCTATCTTAATGGCTGCGGATATTTTGGCTTTTAATGCTGATCAAGTTCCAGTGGGCGGCGACCAAAAACAACATCTAGAAATGGCTAGGGATATTGCAGCTAGGTTTAATTACTTGTATGGGGAGGTGTTTAAATTGCCTGAAGCAGTTATAAACTCTGAGACAGGTGTATTGCCAGGAATTGACGGTCAAAAAATGAGTAAAAGCTATAACAACACTATACCGATTTTTCTTAATAAAGAATCTCTCTTGAAAATGATAAAAAAAATTAAAACAAATTCTTTAGAGCCCGGGATTCCGAAAGACTCAAATAACTGCACTATCTTTAAACTATATAAAGCTTTTGCGTCAGAAGGGCAGATTCAGGATTTGGAGGTTCGCTATCAAAAAGGTATAGGGTGGGGAGAAGCAAAGGATATCCTGTATTCGGAATTGGAAAGCAAAATAGAGCCTATTCGCGAACGTTACGAACTCATCCGTCATGACAAAAGGCATTTGGAACACATTTTAATTGAAGGAGCAGTCAAGGCGCGAGAAGTATCTTCGAAGATTATTTCGGATGTCCGTGAAGCTGTCGGTATTAAAGGGTTTTGTTAACTGGCGACAAGTTTGTCCTGAGCATAGACTTTGTTTCTCTTAATTTGGATGAATCTGTGATGGGAATATGTATCCTAAGTTTGGGTACGAGCCGAATATAGTGCAATATATTTTGCTTAATTGGGGCTTTTAGGCTCTAATTAATGTAAGATGGAATCCGCAGCTGAGTTTTACGGACCACAAGATTGACGACGACTGGTGCCGATACTAGAACTGATAACCTTGATCCTCAAGGGGAGTCAGTACCCCCTTCAGAAAATAATTCTATTGATCAACAGACCGACCCGACTAACGATAAGTCAGAGCCGCATCAGGGGGTTGATTTGCCTTTGGCGCTTGTTGCCGGGGAGGCGATTACTGAGGCTCCAAAAGACCTCTACATCCCGCCAGATGCGCTAGAGATTTTTCTCGAGTCATTCGAAGGCCCAATGGATCTGTTGCTCTATCTTATTAAACGGCAAAACATTGATATTCTCGACATTAATGTTGCGGAAATCACTGATCAATATATGGCCTATGTTGATTTGATGCAGGCCAACCAATTTGAGCTTGCCGCAGAATATCTGGTAATGGCTGCTATGTTAGCTGAAATTAAATCCAGAATTCTACTTCCAAGGCAGGAAGAGCAGGATGCGGAGGAAGGCGACCCACGTATGCGCCTTATCCAGCGTCTGCAAGAATATGAACGTTACAAGAAAGCTGCTGAGGATTTAAATGCATTACCACGAATGGATAGAAACCTTTACAGCGCCAATGCAGCGTTGCCGATTATTGAGCGGACTATGCCTCACCCCGAAGTAAATCTAAATGAAGTATTGTTTGCTTTTTCTAGGATGTTAAAAAGAGCGGACATGTTTGTACATCATCATATACAGTTCGAAACACTTTCGACGCGGGAAAAAATGTCAGAAATTATGGTACGACTATCTAGTCATAAGTTCATATCTTTATCTTCTTTGATTTCGAAGGAAGAAGGCAGATTAGGAGTTGTGGTTACTTTCCTTGCCGTGATGGAGTTAATGAAAGACTCAATGATAGAAATAGTACAAAGCAATCCATTTGGAACAATACACCTGAAGACTAGAATTTAAGGAGTATTGAAATTGGGAAGTGGAGTCGATAATAAAAATAAGATGATTGTGGAAGGACTATTGCTTTCTGCTGGCAGACCCTTGTCTCTAGAATACATAATCCAGATATTTGATAAAAAGGAACGTCCCAGCAAAAAGGAGCTTAAATCTTTGATGGAAAGTATTGCTGAAGAGTGCAGTGATAAAGGTTTTGAGCTTAAGGAGGTAGCTTCTGGGTATCGCTTCCAAGTTAGGCAAGAATTAAGTGACTGGATCGCAAAGCTATGGGAAGAAAAACCTCCTCGTTATAGCCGTGCCTTATTAGAAACACTTTCTTTGATAGCTTACCGGCAGCCTATTACGCGCGGAGATATCGAAGAAATCCGTGGTGTTGGTGTTAGTCCAAACATTATAAGAACTCTAATCGAACGAGAGTGGATTCGCGTGGTTGGGTACAGAGACGTGCCTGGTAGGCCGGCAATGTTTGCAACAACTAAAGAATTTTTAGATTATTTCAATTTGAAAAATCTCCAAGATTTGCCAGCGTTATCTGACGTTAAGGAATTGGTGCAATCTGAATCTAGAGAAGATTTAAGCGAAGAACTATCAAAATCTCGTATTTTGGATCTTCCAAGTGAAACTATTGATGAAGAAGATAGAGCCCTTACTGAGACTGAAGAGGCAGCGCTAATAGCTGAAGAGGAGGCCATTGAATTATCGAAGAAACCATTAGATGAAATTCTGCGCATGGGAGTCCCTGAAGAACTGCTCGAGAAAGAAGAAAAAAATAATGAAATAGAAACAGAGCTAAATGAAGATTTAGGCCAGCACGAGGAAGACGATTTAGAGATGGGCCTGACAAATCAGGATATAACAGCAAACGAAGAATTTGAACGTAATCTTAAGCAATACTCTAAAAGCGGAGAAGATATAAGTCATAAAGCTCTTCCTGATTCAAAGATAAACCCGATAAAAGGTAGCGAGGATAAAACCCAAAATACGGCCGGAGATCAAGATAAGGAAGACTGATCTTATGCTCGCCTAAGTCTTTATAGTAAATATCTCTATGTCAGAAAAATTACAAAAAGTTCTAGCTCGAGCCGGTTTTGCTTCTCGTCGTCAAGTTGAAAAATGGATTTTGCAAGGGCGAATCAAAGTAAATGGAAAAATCGCTGTTATCGGAGTACGTGTCAGCGACGAAGATAGAATTATAGTAGACGGGAAAAAGTTAGCTCCCCAGAAAAAAACTAGGTTAGATCGGCGAGTTTTGCTGTATAACAAGCCAGAAAATGAAATTTGCACACGTAGTGACCCTGAAGGTAGGCCTACTGTCTTTGATAAACTTCCATCCCTGAAGCATGGTCGCTGGGTCTCGATTGGTCGGCTCGATATAAATACTAGTGGGTTACTTCTGTTCACCACCGATGGTGAATTTGCTCACAAATTGGTTCATCCTAGTTCCTTGATAGAAAGAGAGTATGCAGTACGTGTAATGGGGGAAGTAACTCCCGACATGGTTCAATCAATGTATGAAGGCGTAATTATCGATGAGTACCACTGTCGTTTTACAGATATTCAGTTCTATGGCGGAGAAGGGATAAATCAGTGGTACCACGTTGTTATTATGGAGGGGAGGAACAGGGAGGTTAGAAAATTATGGGAATCTCAGGGACTAAAAGTGAGCAGATTAAAAAGGGTTAGATTTGGGCCTATTTTTATACCGAGTTCCGTGAGGCGAGGTGAATTTCAAGAGCTTTCAAAGGTTGAGATCGATAAACTAACTGGGGCTATTTCTACTTAGATCAAGAATACGGAACTCTATGTACTATTTTAACAATTAAGTTAATCTGCAAACGAATTGCTAGTATCCATATTTTTTTCAAAGAGTATGCCTTAATAACCGGTGCATTAAGTAGTCTTCTCAAATTTATAGACTTGCTCAATATCCGAATTTAGGAATTACAAGTATTAAAAAGAAGGCCGCGTTATTTGGCAAGTGGCAAGTAATTGAAGGGATCGAAATTACTTGCATCGATCGCGTGACCATGGATTGTTTTAGCTTCGTTACTAAAGAGATATAAGTAAACGGGCATTAGCTTTTCAGGGGTGGGCAATGTGTCAGGATCCTCGGCGGGGTAGGCCTCGGCGCGCATATTAGTTTTTGTGCCCCCTGGGTTAAGGCTATTAACCTTTATTGCGCTGGTTTTTTCTAATTCCTCGGCCAATGTTTGCATAAAGCCTTCAACCGCAAATTTAGAAACAGCATAAGCACCCCAATGAGCGCGGCTACGTCGTCCAACGGAGGATGAGATGAATAAGAGTCGAGCGTCATCTGAAAGGCGTAATAAGGGGAGCAAAACTTTTGTAATCATAAAAACCGAGTTTAGATTGACTTGAATAGTTTCCCTCCAGATTTCGGTCGGGTAAAACTCTATCGGATTGCGTGCGCCTAGCATTCCAGCACTTAAAACTAGCCCGTCGAGTTGTTTATATTTTTCTGATACGGAGGAAGCCAGGCTGAGATATTCGTCATCTGACGCTTTGTTGAAGTCCATTGGTTGGATACTGGTGGTGCCAGGGTAGATCTTTTCGATTTCATCATATAAATCTTCAAGCTTCTTTAGCGATCTTCCCAATAAAATTAAGTTGGCTCCGTATTGGGCAAAAGTTCTTGCGCAGCATCTACCGATACCGTCGCTCGCACCAGTAATTAGAATATTTCTGCCACTAAGTAAATTTGTTGGCGCAGTGTATTCAAACATAGATTAGATAAAGTTTAATGTATTCAATAAAGGCTTGATTTGTTCAGGCTTTTGCACAATAAAATCAGCATACCATTCTTCAATTTTTGATTCTGAATTTAAATACCCGTAGGCAGCAGCGACTGCTATCACATCGGCGTTTTTTGCAGCCAGAATATCTCTTCTATGATCTCCCACATAAACGGTTCTTTCCGTATTACAATTAAGCTGTTGGCAAGCCAATAAAATTGGCTCCGGGTGCGGTTTCCGATTTTCAACATGATCAGGGCAGATTAGAGCGCTACAGCGGCGGTTGAGAGAGAGTTTTTCAAGTAAAGAAGCGGCGTATAGCACTGGTTTGTTTGTTACTATACCCCATGGTATTTGACTTTCTTCTAGTTCTCTCAATAAAGCATCCAAGCCATGATACAAAATTGAGTCTGTTTTATCGATTTGAATGGCATACAAGTCCAGGAGTCGTTGATTTAGACTCGCAAAATTTTTGCTAGTTTCTTCGATATTGAAACCTAGTTTTATTAATGCTCTGGCTCCATCAGAAACAGTCTGATAAATTTTCTGAGGGTCAATCTCAGGTTTGTTATTTTCTAGTAAAAGCTGATTCATTATTTGGACGAAGTCTGGGGCGGTATCGATAAGGGTCCCATCGAGATCGAACAACATGCACTCAATTGATGTTTGTAAAGCCATTGATTCGAGTTTTAAATTTGTGGTTTGTGATAGACAGAGATGTAATTCACATCTATATTTTTTTCAAGAAAATACTTTTTAGTGAGAGGATTGTACCCCATCCCCGTTTGATCTTTTAATTCCAATTTATACGCGCGGCACCAGTGAGCTAATTCGGAAGGGCGGATAAATTTCGCATAAGAATGAGTGCCACGTGGCAATAAATTCAAGATATATTCTGCACCAATAATTGCAAATAAATAGGATTTGAGGTTTCGATTAATGGTAGAGAAAAACACTAACCCGCCGGGTTTTACTAAAGTATGGCAGGCGTTGACTATTGAACTCGGGTCGGGGACATGCTCTAGCATCTCCAAGCAGGTAACTACATCATACTTGGCTACTTCCTGTTGTGCTAAGCTTTCAGCTGAAGATTTCCTGTAAATAATATCTAATTTGCTTTCCAATTTATGTAGTTTAGCTACTGACAAAGAAGCGTCAGCTAAATCGATCGCGGTAACTTCAGCGCCATGATGTGCCATAGCTTCGGCTAAAATCCCGCCACCGCACCCAATATCCAGCACAGTTTGGCCGGCGAGGTTAATGTGTTGACTGATATAATTCATTCGTAAGGGATTTATCTCATGCAATGGCTTGAATTCGCCATTCGGATCCCACCATCGAGACGCCAGGGCTTCAAATTTCTTAATTTCTGATTCGTCTACATTTTCCATTTGATAATTACCGTGCCGCGGAGATTTTAAATTGCCAGTCTTGGGCTATATTGATAATTTTATTGATGTCAAGAGTATTCAATTTTCGATTTTCTAGCAAAAGCCTGCCGGCGCACCAAACATGACTTACCTGTGATGCTTGCACAGAATATACCAAATGAGATAAGGGATTGTTCTCTGGTAATGTGTTTGGAGCGGTTAAATCTATAGCAGTTATATCTGCATATTTTCCGACTTCTAGGCTTCCAATATTAGCATCCAAGCCAAGTGCTATAGCACCATTTATAGTCGCCATTTCTAAAGCCAAATATGCAGGAATGGCGCTGGCATTTCTACTCACTGCTTTGCCTAACAGAGCTGCCGAGCGCATTTCCATGAACATATTCAGGTCATTATTGCTAGCACCTCCGTCAGTCCCCAGTCCTAAATTAACGCCGTTATTGATGAGGCTATCAGCGGGACAAAAGCCACTGGCTAGTTTCATATTCGATTCAGGACAATGAAGTACATTAACGTTATGTTGAGCTAGTAATTGAATCTCTTCTTCTATCAGCTGCGTTGCGTGTACGCAGTTCAAACGAGGGGTTATTAAGCCAAGGTCATATAATCGTTGTATTGGCCGGCGCCCGTCATTTGCGACAGCTTGTTTTATTTCTAAATCCGTCTCATGGACATGCATGTGGATGGGTATATCTAGTTCTTCAGCTAGCATTCCAACTTTTGTTAAAGCGACATCGGATACCGTATATGGTGCGTGAGGCCCAAAAGCTGTGCTTACTATGTCATGATCGCGATAGTCGTCGTGAAGTTGTGTTGCTTTCAGAATATATTCGTTGGCGTCCTGTGCCCATATTGTCGGAACATCCAACACCGGGCTTGCTAATTGAACGCGTAGGCCACTGCTAATAGCTACTTTGGCGACTTCATCAGGGAAGAAGTACATGTCAGCAAAACAAGTTGTGCCAGATCTAATCATTTCTGCTATGGCTAATGTGGCTCCATCGGAAACAAATGCGCGATTTACCAGTTTAGCCTCTAGAGGCCAGATTTTTTTTTCTAGCCATTCTTGTAGCGGTATATCGTCAGCTGTACCTCTGAGTAATGCCATTGGCGCGTGGCCATGCGTATTTATCAAACCTGGTATTAATGCATGCTCAGATAGAGTTACACATTGCTTAGCTGTATATTGCTTCTCAGCTTCGATAATAGGGCATAGCGCTATTATGCGCTTACCCTTTACAACGATGGCGTGATCTTTTAGAAGTTGACCACGGGGGACTATTGGAATCGTCCATTTTCCTTTGATTATCAGATCAACTTCCATAAAAGATTTATTGCCCCCGCACACTTAAGGTCAGGCCTGCCAATGCAGTGCGATAAGCCTAATTTGTGACATCTATTTTTACCCACGCATCCATAAAATTATACTCTTTATTTAACAAAATAGCGCCTCCCAAACCTGATTCGTTAAATCTTTTTAAATGATTGATATATATATAAATATTAAGACAGGAAATTTCCATTTCCTATGTCTTTTTATACGCAATTTGTGGTAAACTTGACACATGTTTTAGATGCTTAATTTTGAACCGTTTTCGTTTATAAAAATCCCCAGAAATTTGTTTAAAAGACAGCGTTATTTCGTAAAAAATTTGATGGAAAATAATAAATATCTTACAACAAATAAAACGCAATTATCCTCTGTCAGCTTCGTCGTAACCTCCGTTCTTTTGGGAAATAGTTAATCTATGTCTGAGTTAGCCAAACAGGTTACGCCTGTTGCCTTAGAAAGTGAAATGCGCGAATCATATCTAGCCTATGCGATGAGCGTAATTGTAGGTCGCGCATTGCCTGACGTTAGAGATGGGCTTAAACCAGTGCATCGTCGCGTATTATTCGCCATGAACGTATTGTCCAACGATCACAACAAACCTTATAAAAAATAGGCTCGTGTAGTTGGGGATGTAATAGGAAAGTATCATCCCCATGGTGACAGTGCCGTATACGACACTATTGTGCGCATGGCTCAAGATTTTTCTTTGCGTTATCCATTGGTTGATGGTCAGGGGAATTTTGGCTCGATTGATGGAGATGCCGCAGCAGCCATGCGTTATACAGAAATACGTATGGCGAAAATTGCGCACGATTTGCTCGCAGACCTTGATAAAGGCACCGTAGACTTTTCACCAAATTATGATGGTACGGAGAACATTCCAGATGTTTTGCCGACTCAGATCCCCAGTTTATTGATAAATGGGTCTTCGGGTATAGCCGTCGGAATGGCTACAAATATTCCACCTCATAATCTTAATGAAATTATTGCCGGGTCCGTAGCGTTGCTTGATGATCCTGATATTGATATCGATGTATTAATGGCGCATATATCAGGTCCCGACTTTCCGACTGGCGGGATAATTAATGGCAAAGCAGGCATCATTCGAGCTTATAGAACCGGAAGAGGTCGTATTTATATTAGGGCTCGGGCGGAAATAATTACTGACGAAAAAACGGCTAAGGATACGATTGTTGTTACCGAAATTCCTTATCAGCTTAATAAATCAAAACTTATCGAGCGAATTGCAGAGCTTGTTAAAGAAAAGAAAATCGAAGGGATTACTGAACTGCGGGATGAGTCTGATAAAGATGGGCTAAGAATTGTTATTGAATTACGAAAGGGTGAAATGAGCGATGTAGTGCTTAATAATCTATATGCACAGACTCAAATGCAATCCGTGTTTGGCATTAACATGGTTGCTTTGGTCGATGGTCAACCTAGACTCCTCAATCTAAAAGAAGTACTTGATGCGTTCATTCGCCACAGACGAGAAGTTGTATCTAGACGCACTGCTTACTTGTTGAATAAGGCTAAAGATCGAGGGCATATACTTGAAGGGTTGGCAGTTGCTTTGGCTAATATTGATTTGGTAATAGACCTCATAAAGAGCTCACCTTCTTCGTCTGAGGCTAAAGCGAAACTTTTAGAACGTTCCTGGAGATCTAACAGCGTATTAGAAATGTTAGGTGAACTTGGTTCTGATGCTTGTAGGCCCCATGAGCTAGAAGATCGGTATGGTCTAATAAATGAAGAATATTTTCTTTCTCCCGATCAGGCTCAGGCAATACTTGAATTACGATTACATCGCTTAACCGGACTCGAACACGAGAAGCTTATTAACGATTATAGGGATTTATTAAAACAGATTGCTGATTATGTGGATATTCTAGAGAACCAATCACGGTTGATTAGTGTTGTTCGAGAAGAATTGGAAAATGTTCAAAGTGAATACGGAGATGAGAGACGAACTGAGATAATAGACTCTCAGCAAGACCTCACCACGGAAGACCTAATCATAGAAGAAGATCGCGTCGTTACAATTTCACAAGGTGGTTATGCTAAAACACAACCTTTAACTGACTATACTGCGCAGCGTCGAGGTGGAATGGGCAAGGCCGCAGCGTCTGTAAAAGAAGAGGATTTCGTTGAGCATCTCCTAATTGCGAATACTCATGATGTTCTTTTGTGCTTCAGCAGTGTTGGGAAAGTTTATTGGTTGAAAGTATTTCAGATCCCCTTGGCAAGTCGTATTTCCCGAGGGAAGCCAATCATAAATATATTACCTCTCGAGGAAGGAGAAAGAATTACGAGCATGCTACCTGTCCAGGAATACGATGATAATCTTTTTGTATTCATGGCGACAGCAAAAGGAACAGTTAAGAAAACAGGCCTCAGTAATTTTGCACGACAGCGAAGTGTTGGGTTAAGGGCTATTGAGTTAGAAGAAGATGATGAACTGGTCGGTACAGCTATCACTGATGGTAAAAAAGATATCATGCTAGTATGCACTAGTGGTAAAACAATTCGTTTTAAAGAGTCAGATGTAAGGCCGATGGGGAGAACTGCTCGCGGTGTTAGGGGGATTAAAATGTCTAAAGATTGTCGTATGATATCTCTTATAATTCCCGATGAAGAAAAGCAAATATTGTCAGTTAGCGAAAATGGTTATGGAAAACGTACCTTTACCAGTGACTATCCTGTGTACGGTCGTGGTGGCCAGGGAGTTATTGGAATGCAAACCAGTGAACGAAATGGCAATGTTGTGGGGGCGGTGCAAGTATTCGATAACGATGAAATTATGCTGATTTCTGATAAAGGTACATTGGTTCGAACCCGTGTGGACGAAGTTTCCGTTCAAGGCAGAAATACACAAGGTGTAAGATTAATTAAGCTTAAGAAAGGAGAGAAACTTGTCGGCTTGGAGCAAGTTGATGAGCCGAATCAGGAGTTGCTCGAATCAGATCCATAGTCTCGAAAATTAGATTTAGCACAAATAAATGATCCGCCAATTCATGTCTTGATGCCCTAAGGAGCGAGCCTTGAATCAGCAAGTACAAGTAGCTTATCTTGGCCCCAGAGGTACTTTTTCACAGGAAGCCGCAATTAATCGCTTTGGTTCCAATTGTACTTTATATGAATGTTACAGTATTGATGAAGTATTCCTGGCTGTTGAAAAAAATAAGGTCAGTTATGGTTTAGTACCTGTAGAAAATTCTACTGAAGGCGCAGTGAACAACACTCAAGACTGTTTAATTGAAAGTACCTCGAATATCGTAGGCGAAGTGATTTTACCTGTTGTACATTGCTTGCTCGCCAGCCCAAATGTTTCCGTTAGTGCTATAGAAAAAATAGTGTCGCATAAACAATCGTTAGCTCAATGTAGGAATTGGATTCAAAAGAACTATCCTGCAGTGCAGCTTATCGAGTGTTCAAGTAATGCTCAGGCTGCAAAGCTAGCTACCGAAAGCCCTGACATGGCAGCTATAGCTGGTGCTTTAGCAGCAAAGGAATATGGGTTAGAGGTCATGCAACAAGGTATACAGGACCGACAGCACAACAGCACGCGATTCTTAGTATTAGCTAATCAGAGTACTTCGAGTAGTGGAAAAGATAAAACAAGTATACTTGTCTACACTGAAAACAAACCAGGCGCATTGTTCAGAGTTTTGGAGCCTTTTGAGAATTTGCAAATCAGTCTAACAAAGATCGAAACTCGTCCAGCCAAAATTGAAGCCTGGGCATATGTATTTTTCATAGATTTCGAAGGGCATGTTCAAGATGAAACAATAGTTGCACTTTTTAAAAGACTAAAATCTTGTTCGGCCGAAATTAAAGTATTGGGCTCTTACCCGACTTTTGAGCTTGAGGCTGGTAAGTAATAAAGGAAATATATTGTCCGATATTTTCAATAAAAGAGTATTAATCGTTGGTCTGGGATTAATTGGGGGCAGCGTCGCTCATGGACTTAAGAAAGCATCTAAAGACATTAAGATTGATGCTTTTGACCTGAATGGTGAGGCTTTGACATCTGCTAGTGAGTCTGGAGTCATCGACAAAACTGGTTCTTTAGAAGAATTATTGCCGACAGCAGATGTTGTCGTTATTGCACTTCCGGCTACGACAGTCGTAGATTTGATGAGCAGAGTCGCTAATGGCGTTCAAGAAAGCTGCATTATCACTGACGTTGCAAGCGTAAAGACGTCAATTGTTGATGCTCTGTATGAGCAACCCCACTCGTTTCAGGCGCAGTTCGTGCCGGGACATCCGATCGCTGGATCTGAGCAAAGTGGTTTCAGTGCTGCTTCAGACAATCTGTTTGTAGATAGGAACGTTATTTTAACGCCTCATGAAAAATGTTCGCTAGAAGCAATAGCCTTAATTAATGAACTCTGGCGTCAGTTGGGTGCAAATGTTTTCGGCATGGATTTGAAAAAGCACGATGAAGTTTTAGCTGCAACAAGTCACCTACCTCATTTATTGGCTTATTCGATAGTGGATGTGATTGCTCAACAAGATAAGGGTGACAATATTTTCCGTTTTGCTGCTGGTGGTTTCGCCGGATTCACGCGTTTAGCCTCGAGTGATGCGAAGATGTGGTCGGATATTTTTGTTTTTAATGCTAAGGAAACCACGGATATTTTGGACATATTCATTGATCGTCTAACCACGTTTAAAGATCGAATAATCAATAAAGATCATGAGTTCCTCATGGAGAAGCTTGTGAGCGCCAAGGGGGTAAGGGATGAGTTTGTAGAAAAACATGTTATTGGAAAGGCACAAAGACAATTTCCTGATAAACAAATGAATTATTTAGTAAAGCCCGGCGGGTTTATCAATGGGAGTATAAAAGTACCTGGAGATAAATCAATTTCCCATCGAGCAATTATATTTGGCTCCATTGCCGAAGGGGTCACTAAGGTTTCGGGCTTCTTGGAAGGAGAGGATTCACTCAATACTCTCAATGCGTTTCGGGAAATGGGCGTTACAATAATCGGGCCTGAAAATGGTGATTTGACAATATATGGGGTTGGAATGAAAGGCTTGAAAGCACCACGAGCCCCTTTATATATGGGTAATTCTGGCACGGCAATGCGGTTACTTGCTGGGCTTTTAGCAGCCCAACAATTCCCATCCGAATTAACTGGTGATGAATCTTTAAGTAAAAGGCCTATGTCCCGAGTTGTTAATCCTCTGCAGCAAATGGGAGCTAAAATCCGATGCGCGGATGGCGAGACACCACCAATAAAAATTAACAAAACAAAACTAAAAGGCATTTCCTATGAAATGAAGATCGCCAGTGCTCAAGTAAAATCATGTTTGATTTTGGCTGGGTTGTTCGCTGAGGGTGAAACAACAATAAGAGAGCCAACACTTTGTCGTGATCATACTGAACGAATGTTGAAGAGTTTTGGTTATAAAGTACAAAAAGATAAAGTAAACGGAGAGACTAAACTAAAAGGTGGCGGGACCTTGTGCGGTACAAATATTGACGTGCCGGCTGATATTTCTTCTGCTGCTTTTTTTATTGTAGCTGCATCTATTACACCTGGGGCATCTTTGGACATTAATAATGTTGGAATGAACCCGACTAGAACTGGAATAATAAATTTACTCCAGTTAATGGGGGCAAATATTACCATTGATAATGAAAGAGAAATTTGCGGTGAGCCCGTTGCGGATTTGAGTGTTTCTTATACTCGCTTGCAAGGTATAAATGTTCCAGAAGATCAAGTTCCCTTAGCTATCGATGAATTTCCGGTATTTTTTATCGCTGCTGCTTGCGCGGCGGGCGTTACAGAGCTTCGTGGAGCCGCAGAACTTCGAGTTAAAGAAAGCGATCGCCTGGAAGCTATGGCTGCCGGTTTACGAACTCTTGGAATTGTCGTTGAAACACGTTCCGACGGTATTCGTATTCAAGGAGGCAGTTTTCAAGGCGGGCGAGTTGATAGTTTCGGGGACCATCGAGTAGCTATGGCCTTTGTAATGGCAGGTCTTATAGCTAGAGAACCAATCGAAATTCGCGATTGTGCTAATGTGGCTACTTCTTTTCCTCACTTTGTGGAAGTTGCTAATGAAATAGGAATTAGACTGACAGTAACGTCAGTGATGAATTAAATGAATGATATTCCAGTAATAGCAATAGACGGGCCTTCTGGATCTGGGAAAGGAACCATTGCCCAAAAGATTGCTAATCAATTGGGATTTGTTCTGCTAGATAGCGGAGCGCTCTACAGAATTCTAGGGATTGCCGCGCATAAAGCTAATATTGATCTTGTTTTACATGAGCAAGTTAGTAATTTAGCGAGGGGCCTAGACATTGAGTTTGGTAAGAATGGACCTGGTTCTGCAGCTCTTGATGGTCAGGACGTATCGAAAGAAATTAGGACAAATCTCGGTAGTGATTTAGCCTCAAAAGTAAGTACGATTCCCCAGGTTCGAGAGTCTTTGTATTATCGTCAATTGGAATTTAAAAAAGCTCCAGGATTGGTAGCTGATGGTCGCGATATGGGAACAGTTGTTTTTCCTGATGCGAAACTCAAGATTTTTCTTACTGCGAGTGTCTCAATAAGAGCTCGGAGACGCTATAACCAGTTGATTGATAAGGGTATTGATGTTAGTCTGCCGGACATTTTGCGAGACCTGAAAGAGCGTGATAGACGGGACATTGAACGTTCGGTATCACCACTTAAGCCAGCTAAAGACGCAGTGATTATAGATTGTACAGATCTTGCTATTGAAGAGGTGGTAGATCAAGTCTTACGCCTTTATTACTGTGAAAATAGCTAAGCGCTCCATTAGTACACAAAAATTTGAAGTTCGTATCGCCAGTATTGACGGACTTGAGATGATTATTAACCACCCCACAATAGCTGGATTGTGGCTATTTGCAGTGTTGCTCCGACATAGGCATTGCATAAAAGAGTGAAGATTGGAATTAATATGAGTGAGAATTTTGCAGATCTGTTTGAGCAGAGCTTAAGTGAAATTGATATGACCCCAGGGGCCATTGTTACCGGAACTATTATCGATATAGATAGTGATTGGATCACGGTGCATGCGGGCCTCAAGTCCGAAGGCGTAATCCCGAGAACACAATTCCTCGACGAGCAAGGGAACCTGTCTCTTGAAGTAGGTGATGAAGTAAAGGTTGCTCTTGAAACGGTGGAAGATGGTTTTGGCGAAACGCGGCTTTCTCGCGAAAAAGCTAAACGTGCTGAGTCGTGGATGGAATTGGAAGCAGCTCATGAAAAGAACGAGATAGTCACGGGCATTATTAACGGTAAAGTAAAAGGTGGATTTACGGTGGATCTTAACAATATAAGAGCCTTTCTGCCGGGTTCTTTAGTGGACGTTCGTCCACTGCGTGACACAGTCCATTTGGAAGGGCAGCAATTAGAATTTCGATTAATCAAGCTTGATCGTAAGCGAAATAATGTAGTGGTGTCGCGACGGGCTGTACTCGAATCCGTTAGCACTGAAGAGCGGGATGCGTTGCTGGAAAAACTAGATGAAGGCATGTCAGTAAAAGGTATTGTTAAAAATCTTACTGATTATGGGGCTTTCGTTGACTTGGGAGGTGTAGATGGTTTGCTGCATATCACTGATATGTCATGGAAGCGAATCAAACACCCAAACGAGATTGTCAATGTAGGTGATGAAATTGATGTAAAAGTACTTAAGTATGATCGAGACCGTAATCGAGTTTCTCTCGGGCTGAAGCAATTAGGAGAAGACCCTTGGCAGGCAATTAAAAATCGTTATCCTGAAAATACTCGAGTTAAAGCAGTAGTAACAAACTTGACAGACTATGGGTGTTTTGCCGAGCTTGAAGAAGGCGTGGAAGGATTGGTGCATGTTTCTGAGATGGATTGGACCAATAAGAATATTCATCCTTCAAAAGTTGTGCAACTGGGCGACGAAATAGAAGTTATGGTTTTGGACATTGATGAAGAAAGGCGTCGTATTTCTCTTGGTATTAAACAGTGCTATCAAAATCCTTGGGATGGTTTTGCCGAAAGCTTTAAAAAGGGCGATAAAATCTCCGGGAGTATTAAATCAATTACTGATTTTGGAATTTTTATTGGTTTGGATGGCGATATAGATGGTCTTGTACACCTCTCAGATATTTCGTGGGACGTGCCAGGTGAGGAGGCTGTCAGAAATTACAAAAAAGGAGATGAAATCGAAACAGCGATTCTTTCGATTGATTCAGAAAGAGAACGAATTTCTCTGGGTATAAAACAAATGGAAGACGACCCTTTTATGAATTATGTGTCTGAGTTTGAAAAAGGCTCTATTGTTAAAGGTTCGGTTGTAACCGTAGAAGCAAAATTAGCAACTATTTTTTTGCAAGCAGGTGTTGAAGGAACTTTACGTGCTTCCGAGATTAGTAGGAATAAGATTGAAGATGCACGTAATGCATTGAAAGAAGGAGAGGAAATAGAGGTTAAAATTATTAGTGTGGATCGCAAGACTCGTGCTATTAGCTTGTCGATTAAGGCTATAGAAATAGATGATGAAAAGGCGGCAGTTAAAGAGCATAAAAACCAAGACCTTGGTGATGTCTCGCCAGGTACAATCGGTGATCTGATCAAGGCGCAAATGGACAAAGGTTAGCTGAAATACTAACTATCTAATAATATTAGGTTGTATTTTGAGTGAATAGTATGGGTTTTGGGTTTTGTGCCCATCTCTATCACTTAAGCGCACAGTTTGAGGTACAGAGGTGAACTATGACTAAGTCTGAACTTATTGACCGTATTGTGGGTAAGCAAACACAATTATCTTCTAAAGATGTAGAGCTAGCGGTCAAAGCAGTTCTTGAATATATGTCTCAAGTTTTGTCTGAAGGTGGAAGAATTGAAATTAGAGGGTTTGGTAGTTTTTCTCTGCATTATCGGGTACCACGTATTGGGCGTAATCCAAAGACCGGTGCGCCAGTTATCTTAAGTGGCAAGCATGTCCCGCACTTCAAACCCGGTAAAGAATTGCGAGATCGTGTCAATAAAAGTATGTTTTCGGAACAGCAGTTCCTTTAATTTAACTCAGTTTATTTGCTATAAAACGGCATAACCCCATTTGGTTATGCCGTTTTTGTTTCTATATCATATGTCTGATAATAAATAGAGTCCTCTTAGAGTAGGAGCTTTTAAGATGCGTAAGCTTTTCAATTTGTTCTCCTCTTT
>PBNR01000047.1 GCA_002723195.1 Gammaproteobacteria bacterium
CAACAAAATAAGTGTAAATGCCTGGCACACTGTTTCGACCCATGCCACCCGGATCATTGATAGTAAGAAACGCACGTTCAGAGTCGACAGCAATTCCCCAATGGTTTCCACCTAAGGCAGTACCTTCTCCAACTCGTTGATTCCAGACTAATTGTCCTGTATCTGGATCCAATGCCCAGATATCGCCGGATTTTTGCCCTGCTATTAATAGCTCTCGCCCACCGGAATCTGCCAGAACAGCAGGGCCACCAAAATCATAATCCACAGAGTTAGTGTCTTCGAGAATGATGCAATTAGGCCCACCAGCTCCACAGCCGAAATTCCACATATCATTCGCAAGCGCCTGAAAGACCCATTTTTCTTCACCGGTTTCAAGATCTAGCGCAATGATTGCATCACTAGTGTTAGTAGTTGGATGAGAAGTATTTTCACCCGTTGTCACATAGATCTGATTGCGACTGGCGTCTATCGTAGGCGTGGTCCAAATTGGCGCTCCAGAAGGTCCCCTCTGCTTGACACCAGTGGCGCTCACCTGACCCGTGTATTGCGCTCTTGGCATAGTGTGGTACTCCCAGAGTTTCTCTCCACTATGTACATTCAATGCGGTAACTGCACCATGATTTTCACAACACTCATAGTTAGGGTTCCCACCTGTAATTACTCCAGAACCAGATATAGGTACGATTATTTTATCTTCATGAATAACAGGCGCACCAGTGAGCATGCCTTGATTGTCCGATGCCTGACCACTGGCAACCCAAATTTCTTCGCCATTCTCCGCATTAATTGCATGGATCGACCCTGGCATATCACTAAACACCAGTATGCCTTCTCCATTAACCACTCCGTAAGCCAGCGAAGAGCGCAATCGCGTCCCAGATTCATAAACCCATTTTGCACACCCAGTATTTATATCAAAAGCAAAAACCCGCCCTGAGTCTGTCGCAGAATAAAAGATTATTTCGCCGATTATTACCGGTGCGGCGCGAAGACCCGAAGTCGCCGGAAATGCGACAGCCCAAGCCAACATAAGGTTTGATAAATCAGAAGCAGTCAATCCTGCTTGCTCGGAACTAAGGTGTCGAGGATTGTTACCATCCACGTCTGTGTAAGTAAAAGATATTGGCAGAGTGAGTTCTATTTCCCTGTTATCTACTTCACACATTGTAGCAGTAATCCATTCCTCCTCTCCGTCTAGACTATTTGGGTCGCTCGCTTCTTGAGCAACAATGCTAATACTTAAGCTAAGTAAGGCTAATACAGAAATAAAGAGCTTAATACTTGGCGGGAAACGCGGGAAAAACAACATATTGATACCTGCTATAAAAACAATTGATCCGTGGTACAAGTCCGATTTCAGACCTGAGATAACCTAAAATACCCGAAATAAATGCTTCAATATAGACAAAAATGGTTCAAACAAAAAAATCCCAGGAATAATAAAATCTAACTCAGAGGCCTCTATCCCATATTTAACATGGCCTATACTTTGTTTCTACTGTATCTTTGTTGTTGTCCCTAAAAGTGACATACAAAAGGGAATCGACAATGAAAACAATTGTGCTTACGAGCCTACTATTGGCTTCAATTGCTATACAAAGCAGCACTATAGAAGCACAAACTCGCATTCCAGGATGGAATCGGGTAGCGCCGCCCGGCGGGCATCAGAACGACCCTCAACTTGTTCGCGCTTCCGGTGGTCCGGTTGTCCCTATCTTTGAAGGTTGGTTCCCAAACGAAGATGGAACCTATCAACTATGTTTTGGTTACTTCAATACTAATACCGAAACGGTTTTTGATATCCCTGTAGGTCCAAATAACTTTGTTGAACCTGCAGAATATAATGGTCTTCAGCCGACTCACTTTATGCCTCAACCTGACGGCGGGCGCCGTCACTACTGCGTATTCAGTGTTACTGTCCCTGAAGACTGGGGTGACAAAGATGTGCGCTGGACTTTAGTCGATGAACTAACAGGCCAAGAATTCAGCTCCCCTGGCAGATTAGTACACAGCACTTATCGTCACGATGAGCCATTGCAGCCCTCTCGCCAAAATAGTCCTCCAAAGATAAGGCTGCAAGCTGAGGGCCCTGCCGCTGAGGGCCGTCTTGGCATGGGCCGTGGCACGGTATCTGAAACTTTAGAAGCGAAGGTTGGAATACCTATAGAATTAAATGCGCGTATAAGAAGAGACAATCCCTATCGAGAAGATGATGAGCGAGCAGTGCGAGTTAGGTTCTTTAAATATCAAGGCCCTGGCGAAGTTGCGTTCAATCCAAATTGGAGTTCTTGGCGCGAACAAAACATCGGCTGGGTAAGCGCAGAAAGCTGGCAAGAATCAGAATTTGCATATGGTGAAGAAAAAACAGAAGCAATATTCAGTGAAGCTGGCGAATATATATTGCTGGTGCAGGCTTACAATATGGTTGGCCGGCCAGCCTATGAGACACAGGATTTTGAATTCTGGTGTTGCTGGACTAACGCTTTTATTAGAATAAATGTGAACTGAGAAACTCTCAATTCCCTTAAGTAAATTGTGAATCAATATAGTTCAAATATTCGCAGGAGAAGAAAATGATGGAACCGAATTTTATTGCTGGCCAATTCGCCTGGATTAGGTTTTCTTTCAGCCTGCTTCTGCTGAGCAGTATTTCGCAATTTGGCACCCAAGCTGCCGAAATAAGTGATACTCCGACTTTCTCAAACGAAGTAGCAAGAATCCTTCAGGAAAAATGCCAGCGCTGCCATCAGCCTGGGGGCATCGGGCCAATGCCTTTAGAGACTTATCAACAGGCGAGTACATGGGCCCCACGAATTAAAGAAAATGTCCGTCGTCGTATCATGCCTCCTTGGCACTTGGATCCGACCATAGGTATCCAAGAATATAAAAACAATTTCTCACTTAGTCAGGTACAAATAGATACACTCATAGACTGGGTAGATGCTGGCGCACCCGAGGGAGACCCCGAAGATTTGCCTAAAGATATGGAATGGCCAAATTGGCTGCAATGGGAATTACAACCAGAACTTGGACAACCTGACATGGTTTTTGAGTCTGGCCCAATAGGCGTGCGCGCCGAGGGTGGAGACTTCTGGCCGTCAATTGATGTTGAATGGCCTGCTTTATTAGAACCGCGATACTTAAAAGCCGCCGAGATTCGCAACACTATCAGAGGCCGCGCAGCACTGCATCACAATAACGTGCGATTAAACCTAGAAGAGGGGCCTTCGGGTCGGGTGGTTGGTGCTGGAGCTGGCAAGCGCTGGGACTATTTTGGTGAAGACACAGGGATTCTATTTGGCACTGGGCCTGGGGTTGTAAATTTTGGGGCACATTATTTTCCAATCGGCGTTGAGTTCGAAGACAATATCGAAGTGGCCTTTTGGTTCCACCCCGAAGACGAACCTCCTGAAACTATTGCAAGTGTTGAAATCCATCATCTAGTCGATCAGTTCGACCCTAATCAACCTAGAGCGCGCGATATTCTTATTCCCCCTCACGGCACCCAGACGATGTATCGCACTTGGGTGTTAGACGAGCCAATCATGCTTAATAGCTATCGAGGTCACATGCATTTGCATGGCATCGCTATGTCGATCGAAGTCGTATGGCCAGGGAGGGTTCGAGACTACTATGGCCCTGGCGCCAATCGTCGCGATGTCATCGCTTCCATTAACAACTACAATCATAATTGGCAAACAAGCTTTGTTTTTGAAGATGATGCACGCCCTATCCTTCCCGCTGGAACTGCCGTGGTCATGCGCACCCATTTTGATAACACGGCAAATAATCCGTTATCAATCGATCCGGATCAATGGGTTGTATTTGGAGGCAGAAGCGTAGATGCCATGTCACACTTTCACGTCAGTGTGACTTATTTGAAAGAAGAAGAGTACGATTCATTAATTGCTCAACGCTTTGATCAACTTACTGCCCGTAATGAAAAAAATGGCGATTATGGGACCGCTTTACTAGCCATACATCCTGAAGAAAGGACTAAATTTCTAACTGGTTCAGAGGTTGAAAGGGAGGGAAGAATCACGGGAACCGACAGGTATTCTCAAAGGTAACCGTTAATCTTTTTTAAATATCGTTTGAAAGCAACAAAATCAAATCTAACTCTCTGCTCCTTTGAAGGGCCCGAGCAAAAAAGAAAACTTTTAGTTTAATTAAAGTGCGGCCTAGACCCTATCGCAGCGACTAATTCGCCGATATCGATGGTAAGCGATTTCTCAGAGAATGGCCCCAAGATACAAAGTTGTCAATAAGTTGCTAAAGAATCATCCCAATCGTACCGAAAGAATCGATATCGCGGATAAAATATTTCGATCCGCATAGTGAGGTTAGGGTAGTTGTGGTAACAGTTTTTACTAATATGTGTTCTGCGGTTTTGCAGAGTCCGGCACATCAAATACCAAAAATGGCCATCTGCGACAAAACACATTAGCAATCTAGCGGAACAACTGTTGTCTGGACCTGAACTATTATCTAGCTTAATAAGCGAGTAAAAGAGAAATAAAGATGAAGTATACAAAGATCGGACTGCTAACTTTTGCAGGGCTAGTCGTAACAACTCTCATAATACTTCGTGGCACTGGACTAGATCCCCAGTACATCGACCCTCGAACACCAGAGTTTGCAGAAAGTAATAGAACCGCCGGGCCGGGCTTATGGCTTTCTGGTGAAGTAGTTAACGAACCTGTAATGAACTGGGACTTTATAAACGAAGTCAACCACCCAGTGCGAGGCAATTCGATTATGCTAGAGACGCGGACATGGTATGGAATCCCTCACTCGGTTACTGTTAACGCAAGACCCCGAGGGAAAGATCTTTACCTTAGCGGAAGCGCACAAGGTGACAGATTAGAAACAGGTTTTCCTTACAGTAAAGCATGGTGGACTAACATTGAACGCGACCCACGTATTCGAATGAAAATCGACGGAAAAGTCTATGAGGCAACAGTGGCACTAGTTCAGAATCAAGAAGAAGCCGCCCAGCTGCTTGGATCCGATCCTATTACGATTCAAATCGATGAAAGTGGAAAAGAGGGGGTTGCTGCTGTTAGATACTACTGGCGGGNATTCCAGCGCAATATTCCGACTTACGGGGGAGATTAAATTTACTAATTATCGTACTGCCAAAGCCCTATAGTTACCGAAGTTTTTTCGTACATTATATTTAACGGTCGCTGAGGCTAGAATTAAAAATTTGCGCTATGCTCACATGAACGAGGATAAGCAAATTGAAACAAATTATTCAGTCGCTGATTAATATCACCTGAATTGCTGATAGGGTTTTGCGTATCCCATTGAAAGCCCTGTACCGTATCAGAAATATTTAAAGAAAAGAAACTGTCTTTAGGATCCAAAGCCAAACCGTAACGCAGATCCGCATATTGATAGATCGTAGCTCCATCTTGCTCCCTTAAAGTTCTGTGAGCCCACCCCATGGCAAACCATTCGAATATTCTAACTTCACGCAAATCACTTACTTCTTCGAACAAGGATACAGGTGACTGCTCTGCCATTCCCCATTCGATTTGACAAGGTCGCCACATAGAGATGTAACCGACCCAATCCGCCGAAGTAGTTCGGGCTACAATTCTACGGTAATGTATTTGGAGAAAAGTTGGAAAGGATTCTACTTTAAAATCATGAGCCCCTAAAATACTTAGCTGACGCTCCGCCTCCTGCTTCGCTGCCTGACCAAGATACCAAGCGTACATTAAATACGTAGTGGTCAGAAAAAGTAAACACACTCCAATTAGATTGACTCTTAATTTGTGTCGATGGCGCCAACCTAGAATAACAGCTATTAGTAGCGGTAGTGTGTAAAGCGGATCTATTATAGGTATGGCAAATAAAGCAAAGCGTTGATCAGAAAACGGCAATAACAGTTGTGTACCGTAAGGAGTTAGCACATCTAGTAATGGATGAGAGAGCAATGCTAAGAAAATCGCTAGCACCCAATAACCCAAGCGTTCGGGGCTAATTAATTCACTGCAACGATAACATTCATATTTGTAAATCAGGTAACCAATAATAGGGCCTACTAAAGGTGCGAAAAATAATGAATGAGTAATACCTCTATGTATTTGAAGATTATGAAAATAGTCATCGGCAAAAAAAACGTCAATATCAGGTGATGCTCCAGCAAGCGCACCCGCTACTACGACCCTAAAGCCTATCTTGTGCTGCGCACTGGCTTGCGCAACAACGGCGCCTAGAGCTGCTTGGGAAAAAGGATCCATAAGAGCCAAAAATACAAATTTCGCTAGCTGAAATATTAGTGGAGCGGCAATGAAAATACCATTGAAAAATTAAATCAAGGATCTACAAGAAATATCAAAGCCATGTCGCGTAGAAAACTCCTATTAAAAGGACCAGCAGAAGGTGGTAAAATAAAAGCAGGGGAATTAGGGCCAACTGCTAAATTGAATGAACATTTTACTACGGACGAAATGGCCCTATGAAATTGCGCCACAAAGAACATTAAAGTAAATTGATCCCATCGTTAGCTATTTACTTGACAAGCATCTTGGAATAAATAAGCCTAACACCGTCTCTTGACTTTTTTTGTCTTTATACAAAATTCTATGACAACCTATAGACTTAAGTTAATTGCCGCACTTCTCACCTTACTATTGAGTCCGGCCCACGCTCAAACCGGAATGACCGAAGGGGAATGGCATTTTTTTGGAAGTGATGCAGGCAGCACCAAGTATTCTGCATTGGATCAGATCGATCGCTCCAACTTTTCTGAACTGGAGGTTCAGTGGCGCTGGCAGTCTATCGATGGCCGCTTCGACCTGGAACAGTTAAAAGCAGAATACCCAAATCTACAGGTACCTAATGATGTGCCCGACGTCAGTATTAATGGACTAAAAGCAGCACCTTTGGCAGTAGATGGCGTTCTGTATGTTTCAACTCCGCTATTTCAGGCAGCAGCCATCGATGCGCAAACAGGTAACACACTATGGTCTTATGATCCACGCAGCTACTCTTCAGGAATTCCAATAATGATGCTGGGCTTCAGCAATCGTGGTCTGGCCTATTGGTCAGACGGGGATGATGCCCGAGTTGTTTGGGGCACTGGAGATGGTTATCTAGTAGAAGTAGATGCACGGACTGGAGAGCCGATTTCGGGATTCGGCAATAATGGCCGCGTCGACTTGATAGAGGACATCCCTCGTGCCCGCCGACAGGCCCCAATAAATTATTCCGTAACTTCATCGCCAATTATTGTTGATGATGTCATCGTCGTAGGGTCGGCAATTTCTGACCAACCGAATTATCGAGAGATGCCACCTGGTCATGTCCGTGGCTTCCATATTCATAGCGGAGAACTGCTATGGACGTTTCACACTATTCCACAACCAGGAGATTTTGGAAACGAAACCTGGGAAGACGGCAGTTGGGAATACAGTGGTCATGCGAACGTTTGGACATTAATGAGCGCGGATCAAGATGCCGGCATTGTTTATTTACCTGTAGGTGCTCCAACGAATGATTTCTATGGAGGGCATAGACTCGGAGATAACCTCTTCGCCAACAGCCTGGTTGCACTTGACGCCAGTAGTGGCGAAAGACTCTGGCATTTTCAAATGGTACATCATGATCTGTGGGACTACGATCCACCAGCGGCACCAAACCTCGTTGACATAACGATAGAAGGTGAACAAATACCAGCTGTTGCTCAGGTAACGAAACACGGATTCGTGTTTGTGTTTAATCGTATAACTGGTGAACCTGTATGGCCAATCGAAGAAAGGCCTGTTCCTGCCACCGATGTGCCTGGTGATAGAGCATCGCCCACACAGCCATATCCGACAAAGCCACCACCTTTTGAACGACAAAGTTTGACTGAAAATGATTTGATCGATTTCACCCCGGAGCTGCGTGCGGCAGCGATCAAGATGTTAGATCAGCATAGATACGGCCCAATGTTTACCCCACCATCGCTACCTACTGAAAATAGTTTGGGCACAATTCATGTCCCTGGTTACACCGGCGGCGCAAACTGGCATGGTGCTGGGGTGGATCCTGAAACTGGAGTGATCTATATCCCGTCGGCAACATTACCAAGTCGTTCGGGACTCGCAATTCCAGAAGCTGGAGATGCCACTCTCAACTATGTGCGCAATGTCACTACTAATTTNAGGCCTAGCGGCTTGCCNCTAACAAAACCACCTTATGGTCGAATCACAGCTATCGATTTAAATGAGGGCGAGATTCTATGGCAGGGAGCCAACGGTGCAGGCGCTCCCACCGTGCGAAATCATCCAGCCCTGGCTGACTTGGATTTACCGCCTTTAGGCAACGGCCGCGACCAAATCCTAGTAACTAAAACTTTATTGATATCCGCGCAGTCTACTCCAAGCGAAGATGGTGTATATCCGCTTGTAGCACGAGATAAACAAACGGGCGCCACCTTGGCGGAAGTCGCATTACCCGCACAACCGATTGGCCCGCCCATAACGTATATGAATGGAAATTCACAACAAATCGCCATTACTGTGCGAGGCACACCACCTGAACTGATTGTGTTAGGCTTGCCTCAGTAAATAATGAGCAGACACTTACATTGACTCGTTCAAAATCTACTTTTTGCAGGTTATCTTGCCTAGAATTCTTGAAACTAGCTTTCTTTTTTTTATTGGCATCACAAACTCTTGCACAGGCTCTATTGGAGAGCTATATAGAAAATGGAAGTGTTTTACTGCACTCGCCTGAGGGAAATGCGATATTAAGCCACAATTCCAGGCAAGCACTTGTACCTGCTTCATTGCTTAAAATTCCTTTAGCCCACGTAACTTTAAGTTCACTCGGCGAAGACTTCCGTTTCGAAACTCATTTTTATCGTAACGCTTCTGATGACTTGTTGATACGAGGGCTGGGTGACCCCTTCCTCGTTTCAGAAGAAATTTCTAAAATAGCGGAAGCTCTATCACACCTCCAGCTTGAAAAAGTGCGACGCCTCGTCATAGATGACTCAGCTTTTGAGTCAGACCTCGATCTACCGCAGGAAAGAACTACCATAGATCCTTATGCCGCTCGAAACAGCGCTATGGCGGTAAACTTCAACACAGTAAATTTAGCATGGGATACCAATGGTTCTTTGATCTCAGGTGAAACGCAAACACCATTAACACCCTTAGCAAGAGAACTTGGAGCACAACTTCCAGCAGGTGAAGCACAGAGAATAAATCTAGGAAGTGAACCTGTGAATGGCTTACAACAAGCGCAACAACTGTTTAGCTTATTATTAGGAGAAACGGGTATCTTGGTAGCCGACCGAAATTTTTATCATGAAAGCTTATCTGACGAATGGACACTTTTCTATCGACATATCAGTTCACGATCATTGCGGGAAATCCTGGAAGGAATGTTACGCTTCTCTAACAATTTTATAGCCAATCAACTTTTTCTCACATTGGGAACCATCAACAATGGATATCCAACTTCTGCAACGAATGCGCGAGCTATTTTGCAGCAACAGCTCGCTAAATTATATGGCCCCGGTTTTGGAAAAGATCCAAATTCGCTGCTTATGCTCGAGGGCTCTGGATTATCGCGAACCCAGCGTGTTACCGCTGAGGGCATGATGCACATATTGGAAGCCTTTAAACCTTATGCGGATTTATTGCCGGAAGTTAACGGTTTTTTATATAAGAGTGGCACTATGACGGGGATTTATAACTTTGCAGGATATATCCCAAGACCAGACGGTCTATACCCCTATGTGATAATGACTAATCAAAACACCAACAACCGCGATAAGATTTTACAAGTACTGGCGGAAAAACTCTGAATATTTAAAAAACTAATTTAACAAAGTACAGATTTCGCCAGTTATGTGCGATTCGTAAAAATTAACCCCTCCACAAACTGGTTGAATTTACCACTACGAAACAAGTCCAGAGTTGATGACCTCCTTGCCAAATTTAATCTTTAAATTTACTCTCCTGATGGGGCTGGTATATTCAAAAACAACAAATAGGAAACGACATTGATGAAGTTTGACAAAAAAAGACGTCGAATAATATCTGGTCTAAGCGCAGTCGCTGCAACTAGCATGTTCCCTCATAGGCTTTCTNCTCAAAATAGCAATGAAACAGATGTCCTCATAATTGGAGGAGGCATCGCAGGCTGCTCTACCGCCTTCCATTTAGCCGAAAAAAATCAGGACGTAATTCTTTTGGAGCGTGGTGAAATTGCGTCGGAAGCTTCAGGACAAAACATGGGAGGCCTAGGAGGCTCAGGGTGGGGAAATAATCCCGACCTCCTTTCATACCTTACGGCAGGAAGTGTAGAAATTTTTAAGCGCATGCAAATCGACATGGGTTATGACATGGAATTTCGTCTTTCCGGTACTCTAACTGCAATACACAACGAAGCACAATATGAATATTATCAGGATGATGTGGTCTCCCAACGTAATAATGGGTATGAGATTGAATTGCTTTCTGCGAGAGAAGCCCGCGCGATCGAACCGGAGGCTAATGGTAAACTTCCCGGTTACATGTATAGACCGCAACGCGGACAAGCCGATCCAGTTAAATCTACCAGGTCATTTGCTCACGCGGCCGAAATGGCAGGGGCAATTATTAACACTAGACAAAATGTTGTTTCTATCACTCCACTTAGTGCAGGGGGGTATACGATTCAAACTGAATCATCTGAATTCCGCTGCCAAAAATTAGTACTTGCGGTGGGGGCCTGGTGCAAGCCAGTTGGGGAAATGTTGGGAATAAAAATTCCAGTTATTCCTATTCGCGGCCAAATGTGGGCGACTGAAAGTTTACCAGTCAGAATACTACATACTATCGGCTCTACTATATCCAGTTATGCCTGGAGCGAGGACGATGGTTCTGACAACATAACGCCTCCCAACTTAACACATAAAAATGGAAGCAGAACAACTCGCCATCTTTATGGACGACAGAGAAAGAATGGCGAGATTATTTTTGGCGGTGACCGAGAAAGCCTTGGTTATAACTTCAAAACAGACCCTGCAGGAATTGAAGTAAATCGTGAACATGCTGCCGAAGTCATTCCTTTTCTCGCAAGGCTACCGATCATTCGCACATGGGCAGGACTTATGCCTTTTTCCCTCGATGGCTCACCGATCATCGGCAAGGTTCCTATTCGGGAAAATCTGTTCATTGTAAGCGGTCTGGCATCATCCGGTTTTGGACGCGGCCCCATGGCAGGGAAACTCGCAGCAGACTATATCCGCACCGGCAATATGACCCATGTAATTGCTGAGGCCGATCCGAGTAGATGTATTATGGAAGCATGAAAAACTTAGGAGCTATCTCATGAACAAGCAAATCACACACGAACGGATTCCACTAATAGGCTTATTATCAGTTCTATTAATTACGATTTCTTCGGTGCACGCCCAGTCAGGACGCAACCCCTATCGACCTGCTGATGGGCTCCAAGCAGGCAGTGGTCCAGGTCGAATAGGAGAAATGTGGATGCAATTGCCCGAAGGGAGGCCCATGGGGTCACCGGGTGGTGTCAACATTGATGCAGACGGCGAACACCTATGGGCAATTATTCGTTGTGGAGGTGACGCCCCGAGGGGTAGTCAAACTTATTGCGATGATTCAGACCTCAACCCGATTTTAAAATTCAACCCCCAAGGTAATATTGTGGATGAATTTGGTAGCCGAATGTTCGCCTGGCCCCACGGTCTGCATGTTGATAGAGAGGGGAATGTGTGGGTTACCGAAGCTGGCAGCGGAGAATCTCCTGACGGATCTCCTTTCGGTCATCAAGTATTTAAGTTCTCCCCTTCAGGAGAACTCTTAATGACTTTAGGGGAAGCTGGTGTTCCTGGTTCTGGGCCAAATCATTTCACGGCGCCTAGCGATATAATAACCGCCCCAAACGGAGATATCTTTGTCGCCGATGGCCATAATCAAGATGGCAACAACCGAATAGTCAAATATTCAAGCGATGGAACTTATATTACGGATTTCGGTGAAACTGGCTATGGCCCAGGACAGATGCTAGGACCGCATGCATTGGCAATGGCCCCTGACGGGAGACTCTTTGTGGCTGACAGGTGGAATAAGCGAATATCTATTTTCGACCAAGAGGGGAATTTCCTTTCTCACTGGACTCAATTCGGAATGCCCAGCGATATTTGGATTTCTGAAGATGGCACAATTTATGTTGCAGACTCCGAATCAGACATGACTCAAAATCCGGGATGGGAAAAAGGTATCCGAATTGGCGAAGTAGAAACTGCTTGGGTTGAGTATTTTATACTAGATACAGGTGACAACCCTCCAATCACTCAAGGTGGGAGCGGAGCTGAATCTATAACGGTAGACAAACACGGTAGCATATATGCAGGGGAGCCGCGCCCGCAAGAAATGCGCAAATATATTCGCATTCGCTAACATTAGATTCAAAGGATACCTTTAACGCTGCGTCTGTTTCTTGAGCTTAAGGCTCTAATTGCAAAAGATCCTAGTTTCCAGATACTAGGCGTGCAATTCTGACTTGCGAGGCGGCACTAACATCCGTCCAGGAAATGTAAACCGAATTGCCGACCCCTTCTATAATAGGAAATCCGCTGCGTCTAGACGCGGATGTATCTGCAATCTCATAGCTACCGACGAATGCGCCTACAGCACTATAAAGTGATAGCATAATTCGAGCTTCTTCTGCGGTATCGATCCAACTAACAACAACATTGCCATTATCTAGAATTGCGGTACCCACCCGTCCATTAGTATTTATACTTGAGACAGTTAAAGGTGAGGTAAAAGTTTCGCCTGCGTCGTTAGATAGAGCTAATAGTACTTTGGGTATATCATCTTTAGCGGTAAACCAGGAAACTGCGACCCTATTATCGTCAGCAGAAACCGATGGACCATTAACCGGGCAACCCGAGATCTGCCAACCATCATCATGCACAGGTAATGGCGCTGTCCAACTTCCGTCGATATACCGAACAATCGAAATATCCCGCACTTCGGAGTCTGACCTATCGCGATAAACGATCAAAGGGCCTTTAGCAGTAATAGCAGAACTGGTCTGACAACAATCGCAAACACGATGATCCAATTCCCATTCATCCAGTTTTTTGCCTGCTGCATCAAAGACTCCGGCACGCAAAGTCATTTCCCCGTAAGCTTCTTCCAGCTTGGTATTGCGACCATCGAGCCAGGTAAACATTGTGCTACCACCATCCATCGGAAGCATGGAAACAAAACCATGCTCAGCGTTAACGCCATCATTATGAATAATTCGGGCTTCGCTCCAATTGCGGGTGCCGGCCACAAAAAAGCTGGCTTCTATGTTGTAGTCGTAAGTACCATCAGCGCTCATCCTGAGCCAATGTGCAGCCATATTACCCGCGTTTACTGACAGCATTGGGAAATCGGCCCAGTTTACAAACCAATCATGGCCTTCACTAATCGTTTCCGGATTGCTCCAGCCGCTATCCATGAGTTTGGAATACTCGAAACGCGCCGAATCACCCTCCCGATTAACCCAGGAGAGATAGATCCGACCGGATTTATCACTAACTACTCGAGACAGAGCACTGTTTTCAGGAGCAGGTGAAGCTAAATATTCTATTGAAACTTCACCNGATTNCTGNGGTGCAGCAATAAGAGCATTGCTAACGAACACAGCAGTAAAAAACAATAAGAATTGTGAATTTTCAGTCGTCATCTAATTTGGTTAAATTTCAATTCCTAGTTTTACCAGTTCTTCGAGAATGTCTTCTTTCTTCTGCATGCCAATTAACTTAGTTGCCACTTTATTCTCAGGAGTCAATATGTAAGTGGTAGGCATTACATCTGGCGGGCGCAGGGCTAACTCTTCTACCTGCGCCATTGTAAGCGGTGGAAAAATGACTCCAAGCTCTTCTGCTATTTCTAAGGTAATCCCCCGAGGATCTTCGTCGAAGTTTACGCCAACGATACTAATATTTTTATCAGCCAGCTCCTCACTTAAGGAGTTGAACATAGGTATCTCGACACGACAAGGAGCGCACCATTCCGACCAATAATTTACGATACGCCATTTACCTTCTTCAGCATTGCCGATAGACACAGGCAGCAATGCTAACAGGAAAATTTTTGTGAGTTTACCAAACATAGATTAAGACAATGCAATACATTTGAGTTAGAGCCTAGTTAGATCTACAGCGCTGGCTTAAATTATCTGTTTCCCAGCGATCGAGCATGCTCCGCTCGTATTGTTCACGTCGGCTTGCGTTGGTAATGAGACTTTCTGAAACTACATCACCCACCACAATTCCTTGAGGTTGTGCTTTAGTAAAGTAATAGCGAGCATTCATCATCTCGTCTACAGAACGTGGACCGTATCGCACTTCAGCAGTTGGATCAGGGTTGGCCGGATTATCTATAGAGTTATCGAACCACCAGGTCACATATAATTTAGCACCAGCAGGGACAAATCTTGGCTCATGGTATTCGTAATGAAATTGCCAATTAAAATCGTAATCCGGCACCCAGAGTAATGTTTCCATTCCATCTACTCCTGGCAATTCCAGTTGAAGCTTAACAGCCTTACCCCGATAATGTGCGTGAGGCGCTAGCGCTAAAAGAAGAATATCATCCTGTATAACATGCTCATGAGTTGCCATGTGATTAGGATCGCCAGGCGGAATTACGATATCAGTATTCATTGGAATCGTATTTTCAACGACGTAGTCAATAACGTCCCCGGGCTCATAAAATAGAAAACCTCCAGCAGTATTATCTTCTACGGCAGTTCCCGGTCCCGCATCCTTGGCATAGTGCATATTGATGGAAATGAAGGGGTCGGCCGGAAGAAGGAACCCCCAACCGTCTGGATAAACTTGAGGCCCTCTTCCAGGAACCGCCACACCAAGATAATTCGACACAGAGTGATGCATAGTGGAACTACCTGGACGGATTTCTGTAGCTTTCACCCAACGTGGCTGACTTAAATCGCCATCCGCAAGCTCCATACGAATCGTCGGCTGCCAGTCACTCGCTTCTTCACAAACTTCTATTGGTTCAGGAAAAGCGACAACAGCATCCGGCACACCCATCCACCAGAGTGAGCCATCAGCGGCTTGCGCTGGAGCATTGTTCGCAATAGTTTGCAATTCTTGGGGCGCCGTTCGTACTAATGCATCGCCCTCTAAAGCACCTCTTTCTACCCAGTTAATTATCAATGCTTTATCAAAATCAGAAATATAGCGTTCATTTTTAAAGGTGCCTTGATGCTGGCGATGAGCGCCCCAAGGCGGCATAGAGCCATCTTTTAAACGAAGCGCAATTACTGGCGCCCAAACTTTGGTCTGCTCATAGGAAAAAACAGAAAATGGTGCACTTATTCCACCTAGATTAGGCGCATCATCCCGATGACATTCAGCACAATTTCGAATTAAGGCATCGCGGACATCATCGTAATAAGCAGGTGCTGTATCGAATTGTCCAAAAGAATTAATGGAATAAAAGGAGAGAGCTGAAAAAGCCAAGACCCCAGTTAAAGCATTACTAGTTTTTTGAAAAAAATTCATCGATGCCTCCTGGATTGAAGACAATATTAAACTTCATAGCAAAAACGCAGTACGCGTTTTTGCTCTGGATATTTTGTGTTAGTCAGGTAAAGCATAGGCTATTAACTGAGTAGGTTGTCCGCTACCACCGACCCACATTGCGATGTATTGTTTACCATCGTGCTCATAAGTCATTGGCAGACCAGTTTGGTTGTCTGGTAATTCCATCTCGTGAAGAATATCACCGGTCGCTTTGTCAACAGCCCGATAGATTGGACTGGCGCCGGCCCCGCCGGTTCCCTCTCCAATAAATAAGAGAGTCTTTGTAGCCAACACACTTGAACGAGTTGGAATTCCTGTTCGAGGGAGATCAACACCTTCCAGCAAAGGGTGGTTGGCGATTCGATCCGGAGTATCCGCGTTAGCAATCATCCAAAGATGATCACCAGTATTCATGTCTATTGCTGTAATGCGTCCGTAGGGTGGCTTAACAACCTCAAGACCCTGCACACGAGGCGCACGCACACCAAAACCTTGGCTAAGATCAATATCAGACTCAGGGTTCTTCGCCAAAGCTAGAACCTGCAACTGAGTCCTCGAGGGCACATAAATAATTCCTGTTTCCGGATCGAAAGCCGAATGCTCCCAGTTCGCTCCACCTGTAGAAGACGGAAGACTTAGCAAACCCCGCGTTCCATCAGGATGGTCTTGGACAGAAGGCGGTGTGTAGATGGATGGACTGAGGCGAAAATCCTGAATAGCTTCCAAAGCCAAAGCCCTTACTTCCGGAGTAAAATCTATCAGATCTTCTTCGGTAAATCCTTGGCGATCGAATGCAGCAGGCAGGGTGGGGAATGGTTGAGTTGGTGAGCTGGTTCTGGGGGACAGGAGGTCCAGGGAAACCTGGAAGGGGTGGGGGAGATATGGTTTTCCTCCTTTTTCAGAATAGACATACCTGGGTCACATCAGTGGTGTGAGCAAGGTTGGGGGAAAAGGGAAGGGGAATAGAGTCGTCGTCGCCTCCTTTGCTCTCTGCACATTCTTCCTCCTCCTCCTCGT
>PBNR01000048.1 GCA_002723195.1 Gammaproteobacteria bacterium
TCATCGAATGTTAGAGCCTCTTCAGCAATACGTAACATAAGATTACCACCATCCGCAAAATACGGATTATACAGATGCACTTAGACCTTGTACAGAATCCATATTAAAGCCGTACCATCCTTGATTATTTTGATCATCTTAAATTCTATGATAAATATCATATATTCTAGGAGTTGAAGAGGGTTAGATAAGAAACACTGCGCGGAACAAATTTCTCACACTATTCCATAAACACTTAGCGTAGTAATAAAATCCTGAAAAATAGAATTATGCAAGATACTAATGGAGAGGTCTTGCAACTGTGGGTTCCAAGCGCCAAACTAAGCACTCGAGCTTAGACGTTGCGATTATGAGCAAGTTAAAACAAATAGATCTAACAACTATGAAAATCACCAAAGAACCAATGTTGCATTTTTTCGCAATGGCATCCGCTATTTTCTTGATCTATGGGATATCACAGGTCGGCAATGAGAATATCCTGGAAATAGATCAGAGAGAAATCGATGCAAGGATATTTATGCAAGAAATGGCCATCGGACAGGAATTATCAGAAGAACAGCGCCAAGTNGTCGCGTCCACTTATGTAGAAGAACAAATACTAGTACAAGAAGCCCTCACAATGGGTTTAGATAATGATGCTCGAATTCACGATATGCTGGCCCAGAAGATGAGGCATGTACTAAGTGGCGATGTGATCCAGCCGTCCGAATCAGAAATGGAAGCTTACTACCAAGGAAATATTGATCGATACACATCACTACCTTTAGTTTCAGTAGACGAACTAGTTTTAAATACAAAAGATGAGCTAAGTGAAGAATTACTAACTTTGTTAAATAACGGGTCTGAAACAGAAACGATTCTAGCAGCCGCTCCAGGAAACAATGCTCCGCTCCCAAATGTAAACCGTATGGACCTAAGCAATATTTTTAGCCCAGAGTTTAGCGAAGCTGTTTTTAATTCTGAGATGAATACCTGGGTTGGACCATTTCCCAGTAACCGAGGGCAACATTGGCTTATGGTTATTGAACGCTCTGAGGCTAGCTTACCTCCACTAGAAGAAATTCTAGATCGTGTTCGCTTAGATTGGATTGCAGAAGAAGAAGAAGCACTGCTCCAGAAAGAAGTCGATAGCCTATGGGGAAAATATACGATCATTGTTAACGATGACGAAGAAGAACATTTATAAATTTTGGGTCCCAATAGCAATCCTCTATTCATGGCCATTTACTATTCAGGCTCATGATATTGATGTCACAGGGGTAGCAAGGGTTCTGCTATATGAGCAACCCAATTATCAATATCAAATGTCGATTGTGGACCAGCAAGTGCCGCCTCTTTTTAATATTGAAAGAGTTTTACCAGAGCGCTGCGAAAGTTTAGAACCCTCTAGATTCAGTTATAGATTTCAGTGCCAACCATCACTAAATATTGAGGACTCTTTGAGATTTCCGTGGAGTTTCGAAGGCGTTGTAGTTATATCGCAGTGGAGTGACGGTNGCGAAATATCCAGTTTTTTCCCTGGCGACGGCAGTTTTGTTGAGGTCCCCCTTTCTCAGTTAAAAGCCGGTGCAGCATCTATTTCAAGTCTGGCAGTGACTTATTTAACTCTCGGCGCCGAACACATACTATTCGGCATCGACCATTTGCTTTTTGTTCTAGGTTTGCTTCTGCTACTTACAGGATTTTGGAAGCTTATTAAAACTATTACCGCCTTCACTATAGCCCACAGTATTACCCTCGCCTTCGCTGTACTGGAGATTTTCCCAGTGCCAAATGCCCCTATAGAGGTTTTGATCGCCCTCTCTATCGTATTTTTAGCTAGAGAAATCATCATGGGACAAAAAGGGGAACTTACGCTAGTGCACTCCAAACCATGGGTCGTTGCTTTCGTGTTTGGATTGTTTCACGGATTTGGATTTGCCGGCGCATTGGGAGAACTTGGCCTAAGCAACTCAGATATTCCGCTAGCACTGCTCTTTTTTAATCTTGGTGTTGAAGGAGGACAAGTAGCTTTTATATGTGCTCTGCTGGCACTTAACGCTTTTTTTATCACATTTATGAAAGATCTGATTCCTAGTATGCAAAGAGGACTTGCCTATGGNCTAGGAGGTATAGCTATGTTNTGGTTTCTGGAAAGGCTGCCTTCTTTGGTCGCAGTTTNATGGAAGAATTGAAAAAATTTGATGTTATTGTAGTTGGAGCCGGTTTCGCCGGTTTGTACGCCCTATATAAATTGAGATCGCAAGGTTTCAATGTTCATGTTTATGAAAAAGGAGCTGATCTAGGGGGAACTTGGTACTACAATCGATACCCCGGAGCACGCTGTGATGTAAACAGTCTTGAATATTCCTACCAATTTTCAGAAAAATTGCAGCAGGAGTGGAACTGGTCTGAGAAATACTCGTCCCAAGCCGAGATCTTGGAGTATGCGAATCACGTGGCGGACCGTTTCGATTTAAGAAAAGACATTCAGTTTAATACACGAATTACTGGATTACGCTTCGATGAAGACTCTAAGTTATGGAAAGGAACAACTGAAGAAGGCGAGGCATTTTTCACTCGTTATTGCGTAATGGCGACAGGCTGTTTATCAGTAACACATATTCCGGATTTCGAAGGCCTCGAAAAATTTCAAGGTGAGTTCCTACATACTGGGGAATGGCCTCATACACAAGTAGATTTTGAAGGAAAAAGCGTGGCCATAATTGGTACTGGCTCATCAGCTATCCAAGCAGTTCCGATCATTGCTAGTCAAGCCGCTCAATTAAAGGTTTTCCAGAGAACTGCCAGCTTTTCCATACCAGCCCGCAATACACCAATGGATAAAAAGCATGAAACCATTATTAAAGCCAACTATAGCGAATTTAGAGAAAATAACTCTCTGCGTTATGCGGCTCTGAATAACAATCCAAGCAATGTTTCAGCTCTGCAGATTACACGAAAAGAGAGAGAAGCTATTTACGAACAACGTTGGGAAGAAGGCGGCTTGCCATTTTTAGCTAGCTTTAATGATTTAGGGATAGACAAAGAAGCCAATGAAACCGCCGTGGAGTTTATTCATGACAAAATAAAGGGAATTGTTAATGATGAAGAGGTTGCCGAACTGCTGTGCCCAAAAGCAGTGCTAGGATGCAAACGACTGTGCGTTGATACTGACTATTACAAGTCTTTTAATCGAAGTAATGTCGAANTAATAGATTTAAATACATCACCCATTCGACGCATAACCCCAGAAGGGTTAATGACTACAAAGAGAATTTTTCAATTAGACACCCTAATATTGGCGACAGGGTTCGATGCTATGACTGGCGCCTTACTCTCAATAGATATTAGAGGAGTATCAAACCAATCACTAGAAGCGCACTGGAAAAATGGACCACGAAATTTCCTAGGGCTTACGATGAATGGTTTCCCAAATCTATTCATGATTACTGGCCCAGGAAGTCCTTCAGTATTAGCGAATATGATGGTTGGAATTGAACAGCATGTAAACTTCATTGCTGATTTATTGGGGTTTATGCGACGCAAAGCGAAGCTGCAAGTTGANGCAAACTCTNACGCCGAAACAAAGTGGGTAAGTATAGTTAACGGCATTGCAGATCAAACTTTATTTCCTAAAGGTTGCAATTCTTGGTACACAGGTGCCAACATTCCTGGGAAACCTCGTATCTTTATGCCCTATCTGGGCTATCCATCTTATGTACAAAAATGCAATGAGATCGCTGCTAACAATTACCGCGGCTTTGAATTTTTATAAAGCAATCCATTTGTATAAGCTTTGATGCAATACAAGCACACCTCTAAAAAGCTTAGCTTGGTGCGCCGTGAAGTCTAAATAAAGCAAATAGAAATGCTACGTAAACATATAATACGATATACTTCTATCGTCACATTAAAGATAGAAACTACCTTAAGACAATGCTTTATTATTGAGCTTGATATTGTTGATGACAAGATTCGCATGGGGGATATAGAGAGTTATTTCCAACCTCCGACATCATCTCTTCATTTCTTGCCTCTATAGCAACAATCACATCTCGTGCCGCCATAATCATATCATTATTGAATTTAATCCAATTTGCTTCGTCAGCTAAAGCTAACTCACCTTCAGCAGCTCCGCCTAAAGTCAATAAATTCCCAGCGCCAATTACCGCCAAAGCAGCGCTTTGCACTTCGAGCCATTCTGCTTCTGATTGCAATTGATAAGCACCCCAAATAATGGCCGTCGCTGGTGTAATTATACCGTTCATTATTTCCTTCACCGTCAATAAAGGCCGAGTATGACCTACATTCTGCGACATAACAGATTGTGTTGTCGTAAATAGCCCTAAGATTATGAAAATAGTGAATTTATTTCTCATTAATCGTATCTCGCATTTTGCTCNTTTAACCCATTTATGAGTGTCTTAGGTAGTTAGAGAAGATATGCATCAATATCAATCCACTGCCACACTACAGCAAATAGGTCTAAAACTTAAGGGTAAACGCCACAGCAACTGATTTTNTTAAACATTTTGCGGCAAATCTGCTTTAATCTCTATCTAGGTTAATGCATTAAGAAAACTATACATAGTGGAGCTATGGCAACTCAACTGGTCTGAAACGCATGCAGGAATTGTAGTATGAAAAATCTTTCCTTTACTAAACAACTAATTTACAGCTTCTCTTTCCTATTTGCTTCAAATACGAATGCCGACCTGTGGAACGAAGTCGAGCATGGCTACGCGGAAAACGAAGGAGTGAAGATTCACTATACAACTATAGGCGAAGGNCCATTAGTTATAATGATCCACGGCTTCCCAGATTTCTGGTACAGCTGGCGCCATCAAATGGAAGGTCTTAAAGATGACTTTAAAGTCGTCGCGATCGATCAACGCGGTTACAACCTAAGCGATAAGCCCGAGGGCCAAGAGAACTACAACATGAGTCACCTAGTCGCTGATGTTGCCGCTATTATCAGGCATTTAGGCGAAGAAAAAGCTACGATCGTAGGCCATGACTGGGGAGGGATAGTTTCTTGGCAATTGGCGTTCAACCTTCCACAAATGGTTGAAAATCTCATAATCTTGAATTTGCCGCATCCGAATGGAATGGGACGGGAGCTTGCCACGAATATAGAACAGCAAGAAAACAGTAGCTATGCTCGNACGTTTATAGAAGGCTCCCCTTCGGACCCAAACATTCTATTTGGAGGTCCTATGACAGCGGAAACTTTATCATTCTGGGTGACCGATCAGGATGCTCGCGAAAAGTATATAGAAGCATTCAAACAATCAAGCTTCGACGCTATGCTCGCCTACTATAAACAAAACTACCCNAGAACAACTAGCGAGTCGCCTCCAACACCGCCGGCGCCTCAGCTAAACGTTCCCTTATTAGTATTCCATGGATTACAAGACACCGCTCTCCACTCCGATGGTCTCAACAATACCTGGGATTGGAACGATATGGATACAACTATAGTATCCGCGCCAACTGCGAATCATTTCGTACAACAAGATGCTGCTGATTTAGTAACTACAACCATGAAATGGTGGCTTAAAGCCAGACAATAAGTCAGTTTAAAAATATTAACAATGTAAAAATTTACTTTAGGTTAAAGCCCTGTATAGAGGAACTACTATGAAGAAAGTTATATTAACCACGCTAGGAGTTTTTGTAAGCTGTCAGGTAATTGCCGCTGATGTCACTACCACTCGTTCGAAAATCGAGCAAGCGTTGGGCGCGAATATTAGAGACGCCTCCGAAGTAGCACGAGATGCGAACAGAAAGCCGGCGGAAGTTCTAGAATTCTTCGGCCTGGAAGATAATATGAAAGTTTTAGAGATTTCACCCGCGACGGGTTATTGGTCTAAATTTTTAGGGCCAACACTATGCAACAATGACGGTGAATTAGTTTTTTCCGTTAGCGTAAGTGAAGATTTCCAGAATGATGTAATGAGCCTTGACCAACTGGGTTGCACCTCTGCGATTAATCAAGATATAACCCTTCGAAATATTCCGGAGTTTAGCTTTGAAGACGATGGATTTGACATGGTTCTTACTTTCTGGAACCTTCACAACCCCTCAGCCGAGGGCCGCAAAAACATGAATGAAGCCGTTTTTAACGCTATGAAACCAGGGGGAATTTATGGAACAGTTGACCATACTCGTCGACATATTGAACCAACATCTCGAGAACTACAAAATGGTCGTCGACTAGATCCTGTCCTTGTAATAAAAGAAATGATCGATGTAGGTTTTGAGTTCGTAGACTTCAGTGATATGCACTATCATCCTGACGACGATCTAACAAAAGAAGTGGGTACTCCAGGAGTTAGGGGCAGCACAGATCGTTGGGTTCTAAAATTTAGAAAACCACAATAAGAAACAACATAGCCCGAAAGGGAGACTGCGTCTCCCTTATTTATCTTTACAGAAAAGAGTCAAAGCGCTAGAACTATGACTTCCATAATTTACCCAACTACCAATTTAAAACAAGTTGAGCAATTAAATATTGTCAGAGGTCAAGGAATCTATGTTTTCGACGACTCCGGAAATAAATATCTCGAAGGTTTGGCAGGACTCTGGTGTGCTGCATTAGGCTATGGCAATGAGGAGCTTATTGATGCAATTAGTTCGCAATTGCAAACGCTTTCATACTCCCATATGTTCGGTGGCCGTACTCATAACACCGTAATTGAGCTTGCAGAAAAACTTAACTCCATGCTGCCTATTGAGAATGCAAAGATNTTTTTTGCAAATAGCGGCAGCGAAGCCAATGATTCACATATGAAAATGTTGCGTTATTACTTTAATGTAACAGGNGAACCTCAAAAGAAAAAAATTATTGCCCTAGACCGCGCCTATCATGGAGTCACTCTTGCTGCCTCTGCTTTAACTGGACTGGAGGTTAATCACAAGCACTTCTCTTTGCCGTTGGACGCTTTAGGCATTTTGCGGACAGATTCACCTAGCTATTATCATGGCTGTAAAAATAACGAGAGTGAACATGAATTTGTCAGCCGACTAATAAACAATCTGGAAGAGTTAATTTTAAACGAAGGGCCCGAAACTATTGCCGCATATATAGCAGAACCAGTTGGCGGAGCCAGCGGAGTTGTCGTAGCACCAGATAGCTATTTCCCAGAAGTACAAACACTGCTTACTAAATACGACATCATGATGTGGAGCGATGAAGTCATCTGTGGCTTTGGCCGCACAGGTAATAATTTCGGTTGTGAAACAATGGGCTTCAGACCTCAACTTATCTCTCTAGCCAAGCAATTATCTTCAGCCTATTTACCCATTAGTGCTAGCGTAATTCCTGATTACATGTACGAAGCAATGGTGGAGCCGAGCGCCGATGTCGGCGTTTTCGGGCATGGTTATACTTACACAGGGCATCCTGCCGCATGTGCTGCGGCTTTAAAAACCCTACAAATCTATCAGCGAGACAATCTCTTTGATCAAGCCAGACAAAGAGGCTCATATATGCAAAAACGTTTGACAGAATTTAAAGACCATCCTTTAGTTGGGGAAGTACGAGGCAAAGGNTTGATAGCTGCAGTAGAACTTGTAGCAAATAAAAAGAGCGGNGAAAGATTTAAAAACGGAGCGGTTGGCGCTTTTACCAAACAAGCTTGCCAGAACAATGGACTCCTAATTCGCGCAGTCGGTGGAAATTCCATTGCGTTTTGCCCACCTCTAATTATTACGNACGACCAAATCGACGAAATGGTTGGGAAATTTGATTCAGCCTTGCAAGAAACTCTCGAACACGTAACAAAAGAAGGCTTACTAAAATCATGATTAAAATAAGAATGAGATCAAAAGAATGAAACTTTCACTCAAATATTACTTGATAGCTATCAGCCTGGTATTAGCAAACTGCNGCCAGAGAGACTCTTCAGACTCAAATAATATTCCTGATACAAATGTTGACTTAATACTCACTAACGGCAAAGTGCTTACCGTTGACAACCAATTTTCGATTCACCATACAGTAGTTGTAAATGATGGCCTTATCGTTGCTACGGGTGATGCAGCGTTAGCTTCGCAATACAGTAGCGAAAATATTGTAGACCTTGGCGGGAAGATATTAATGCCAGGCTTCAATGACTCTCATACTCACATTCGCGGTCGTCCGCAACGTTATATCGAATTAAGCGATGTAACTTCTATCACAGAAATTCAAGAACTAATCCAAAGTAAGATTTCTGAAATTGGTGTGGGAGAATGGATCACNGGCTACGGATGGTCTGAAGATGAACTTGATGAAGGCCGAAGGCCATTAAAATCAGATCTTGATGCTGCTGCACCTGATAACCCAGTTATTTTAACTAGGGCCGGAGGTCATAGCGCTGTAACAAATAGCCTTGCACTAGAACTCGCGGACGTTACTTTAGATACACCACAACCCGCGGGAGGCGTTATCGAACGCGGCGACGACGGTGAATTAAATGGCGTTATTAGAGAACGCCAGGGCATAGTCGGGCGACTAGTGCCTGATTCGACTTATGATGAACTTATAGCCAGTTTGGAGATAAATCTAAATGCGCTATTAACAAAGGGAATCACTTCCATTACTGATGCTTCTAAACCGCCAAGCGAATTTGCAATGTGGGAAGAGCTTTATGAACAAGCAGAGCTACCATTACCTCGATCACAAGTGCAATTTCAATGGTTTGATGTAGAAGGAATAAATCAAGTAAAAGCTCGAGTAGGAAATGGCACTGACTTCTTGAAAATTGGACCAATTAAAGTTTTCGCCGATGGTGGTTTTACTGGGCCAGCAGCTTACACTCTTGAACCTTATCGTAATCAAGGGGAATACCGCGGCTATTTGGATATGCCCGAGGCAGAATTGGCCACTCATCTGAATGAGATTCATGATGCCGGTTGGCAGATGGGTATACATGCGATTGGAGATGCTGCTATCGTCTTGGTTGTTAATACGCTTGCGGATGCCCTAGAAAGGAATCCGCGGGAAGATCATCGTCATTATCTGAATCATTTTTCAATGCGCCCCCCTGACTTAACAATGGAACTGATGGCCCAACACGATATTCACATAACGCAACAACCTAACTTCACGTATACCCTGGAAGGACGCTATGTCGAGAACCTCGACGGCTGGCGCTTACAACATAACAACCCGTTGCGCTCCCCAATGGAGCATGGGATTACAGTTGCAATTTCAAGCGACATCCTACCTATTGGACCAATGGTTGGAATTTATGCAGCTGTCACTCGGCGCGGAATGACAGGGACGATTTACGGGCCTGACGAAGCGATATCTAGAGAGGAAGCAATACGAGCTTATACAGCAACTGGCGCATTCTTGAATTTTGAAGAAGCTGTGAAAGGCTCGCTAGAGCCCGGTAAGTTTGCTGATATGATTGTACTCTCTGACGATGTTTTGACAGTTCCAGAGGACCAAATCATGAATATCGACGTTGAACAAACCTATATAGCCGGCAAATTAGTATACGATGGTAATTAAAGCCAGCCGACTATAAATCTAATTCAACACAAAGCCTCAATCCAAAAAAATAAACAAGGGTATTCAATGCACTCTCAAACAACGATTCCTTTAATGAAATGGCAAATAGATTTGTCTTCGCGTGTTCTGTATTGTCGAAATATATGCGTGTTACGTTTTTACGGAGATAACTATAAATAATCAGCGCCTCACCAATATATCATTGCTTAAATCTCTAGCTATAATCCATAGAACCGTTCTATTTTATTTTCATAATGCTCCGCTCGATATTAAGAACTCGTCCTACAGTCTNGAAAAAAACCTCGTTGTAAATAGTGAATTCACTGTCATAAGACGACCTAGATATTTTTTTGACATGAACCTGAGTGTGACTAGTTGTATTTGATATAATTCCCCCTCGCACAGCNCTAGTAAATTTAGATGACTCGACTGAATTCTCAATTACACAAGCTTATTTTTGCTTCAGCAATCCACGTTAGCCTGGCTGTCTGTGCGGATGAAAACCCAGAACTGGAAACATTAGCAAGCAATGGCTATCAACTTCATATTCATAGCCAACTAAAACCCATAGAAATTAACCAGATTCATAGCTGGATATTAGAGCTTAGCAATGATTCCGGAGTTATAAGCGGAGCGGAAATAGTCGTACAAGGCGGCATGCCTGAACATAACCATGGCTTACCCACTGAACCGCAAATGACTGGAGAAGTTANCCCTGGAACCTATTTAGTTGAAGGNATTCGATTTCACATGCCTGGTGCTTGGCGAGTCCGCTTTTTAATTCGTGTAAATGGCAAAGAAACGCAGGCCTTTTTGGATTTCCAATTATGAAGAAGCTTATGGCCTTAGGTCTATTAAGCGCATCCTTAACCGGCTATATGTGGTGGAACTTTATCTTTGCGCCGGTGCAAGCTAACTGGACCCAAAACCAAAGACAGTTGTTAGATTCCCTTTCCTTAACTAAATTACCGGATCTTCCAGTAGATCCTAGCAATAATGTCGCAGACTTAGAAGAAGCAGCCGAATTAGGGCATTTACTCTACTTCGACTCAAGACTTAGTGGGAATAGCTCAGTCTCATGTGCAAGCTGTCACAGACCAGAACTAATGTTTACCGATGGTTTACCTTTAGCAGTAGGCACTGACGTCGGAACTCGGCACACTCCAAGTCTTGTTGGTATTGCATATAGCCCCTGGTTTTATTGGGATGGCCGCAAAGATAGTCAATGGGCCCAAGCCTTGTCACCACTTGAAGCTCGCCATGAACATAACACTGACCGCTTACAAGCAGCTCGGCTAATTGCCGAAGAAGAAATCTATCTAAATCGTTACTCCGCCCTCTTCGGCAAACTCCCTCCCTTTCCATTAGCTCCTTTATCTGCGACTCCAACAGGAGATGAAGCACAAAAATCAGCATGGTCGTCTTTGTCGCCAACCCAGAAAGAAAGTATTAATGTAGTATTTGCGAATATTGGGAAAGCGTTAGCAGCTTACCAACGAAAATTACTCCCAGGGCGTTCCAGATTTGACGAATATATAGACAATATCCCCGAAACAAACATAACCGAGAGCGAACTACTTACCGCTTCAGAGATAGCCGGACTGACTATATTTATTGAGGATGGGGAATGTGTTACTTGCCACAACGGTCCTCTGCTTACAAATCATGAATTTCACAACACCGGTGTGCTAGCCATAACCGGCCAACTTCCATCGATGGGCCGCTACGACGGAATAAGAATAGCAAGAAAAGATCCTTTTAATTGTCTCAGCAAATATAGCGATGCCGATGACAGAGATTGCATGGAACTGAGATTCGCTCGAGATAGCAACGAATTGGTTGGAGCACAAAAAACGCCAACTCTCCGAAATATAGCGGATACGGCCCCTTATATGCATGGTGGCCAAATATCCACATTAGACGAGGTTATATCACACTACAACGAAGCACCCCCCTCGATGCTAAGTCACAATGAAGCAAAGCCATTAGGACTAAGACCCATTCAAATCCAACAGCTAAAAGCTTTTTTACTTACTCTCAGCGCACCTCTAACTACAGATCCAAAGTGGTTAACGCCCCCACCAATTGATTAAAATTGCTGCACAAGCAATATAAGCAAACCTTAAAGCATTATTCTGTGTAACAGTGTTAGCTCAGCAAGATAAAGCCGTTATTCGGGAAGAGCGAACACCCAAATTACCCCTCCCTGAGGAACAAATGTTCGAGTGCCACGAACCTGATCAATTCTGGCTGTCATGCCTGCCGCATCTACACCCCAACCAGACTGCACTGCTATATATTGTTTACCATCGACAGAATAAGTGGATGGTACTCCGATAATTCCAGAGTTTGTTCGGAAACGCCAAAGCTCATTTCCATTAATAGCATCGTGCGCACGGAAATAGCGATCACTGGTACCACCACTAAATATAAGATTACCTCCAGTGGTTAAAATTCCACCCCAATTATGAGATTCAAATTCTACGGACCAGACTTCTTCTCCTAAATTCATATCCCAAGCCTGAATTTCCCCAATATTTCCTTCAGGGTCGCGCATGGTAAATTCGGTACGAGCGCCCGTATAGGAACTACCAGGCATGTAAGTGACTTCTCTACCTTCAATCACCCCACAGTGATTCTCATTAACTGGGATATAAACTAACCCTGTTTCAGGGTTATAGGCCGCGGGTGGCCAATCTTTTCCTCCCCATAAAGAAGGACAAAAGTCTACGGCTTCCCCAGTCGAGGGCGTGTGCTCGGGATTATAACTTGGCCGACCAGTCTCAGGGTCAATAGCCGTGAAGGCATTTTGATACACATATGGCTCCGCATCCACGAATCCTATGCGGTTCTCTTGCCGCTCCAAAGTCCACAAATAGCCATTTCGACCTGGATGCACCAAGGCATTAAACTCGCGCCCAGCACGCTCTACCGGCATCAAAATCGGTGTCGAAACTTCATCCCAATCCCAGGAGCCATTCCAGTGATATTGATGATGAGCGCGTATGCCTCCATCATTTACATCTAGAGCGATAACAGAGTTAGTATACAAATTATCACCCGGGCGTTGATCTCCAATCCACGGGCCTGGATTGCCTGTACCAAAATAAGCAAGGCCCAATTCTGCATCATAGTGTCCTGGGATCCATACTGCAGCCCCGCCTGTCCGCCAAGATTCACCAGGCCAGGTTTCATTTCCTGGCTCTCCAGGTCCGGGAACGGTATAAGTGCGCCAGACTTCCTGGCCATTTTCTGAATCCAGTGCTACTACGAAACCCCTGATGCCTAATTCCCCACCCGAAGTTCCCACCATTATTTTCCCATCAATAGCCAAAGGTGCCGTCGTGATGTAATAACCAAACGAGTTGTCTTGGACGGTGGTATCCCAAACTTTTTCACCAGTCGCAGCATCTAGCGCGACGACCCGTGCGTCGAGAGTCGCCATAAAAACCTTGTCACCATAAAGTGCCACGCCTCTATTGGTCCGATGAAATGCGATATAGGTTTGCGGAAGGTCATGCTGATAACGCCAGAGTAAATCACCACTCGCTGCATCAATAGCATAAAGTAAGTTCCCGGGTGTTGTTACAAACATAACGCCATTATTAACTATCGGAGGCGATTCATGGCCACCTAATACTCCTGTAGAGAAAGTCCAAATTGGTTTCAGTTCAGAGACGTTGGCAGTGGTAATGTCGCCCAGAGGAGAATAGCCCCGACCTTCAAGATTTCCTCGATAGGAAAGCCAGTTACTTTCTTCAGGGTTAGTTAACCGCGCGTCCGTTACATTTCTGTAGTTTTCAATGATAGGCTGCGCAAAGACATTGCAGGAAAACAAACCCAAAATGCTGGTGATTACAAAAGTTGTCAGTTTTTTTCCGACGGTCATAAATATTCCTCTTCTTCGTTAATTACTCTTAATGCTTAACTCTGCGGAACCATGAAGATATTGATTAGGGCCGGATTTGTCTAGCCTACAGTTTATATGCAACCAAGCGTCCTGATACACCGGTGCCACTGACTGCAACGACGATATACTGCTCACCATTAACCTGGTAAGTCATTGGTGAACCGGTCTGTGGGGCAGGCATGCGGANAGCGCCCACTTCCTCGCCGCTTGNNTTNTTATAAGCTCTAAGCATCGCTCGACGNTCGCCTTGCATATTCGCAGTCAATTCAGCTTCTCCGGCAATTACTAAAGTCTTGGTGACCAACGAGCCTACAGAGGCACCCTGGCCCGTCCTTCCAATATTTAAATCTGCTAATGCCGGATGGTTGGCGATCCTATCTGGAGTTTGACCATGAGGAATCTGCCAGGTTATTTCGCCTGCTTTTAGATCGATTGCAGTCAATCGACCATACGGAGGCTTTAATAGCGGCAAGCGGTCTACCAATAAATTTCGTGGCGGTGTTCCGCGACTGGATATCGGGCGGGCACGCTCGGCCGAGTTAAATTCCGTCCGGCCACCCCCCGCTGACGAGCCCGCACCGCCGGAAGTTCGGGGTCCGGAAATTGCATTGCCTTGAATATAAGCCATATCGGATTGGCCTGCGTAAGGTTCCACAACGGCTAAACTAACGACAGAACTATTAGAAATAACGTATAAAGTATTTGTTTCAGGATCATAAGAACCTCCTGGCCAGTTAGTTCCCCCTCCAGTAGCCGGCGCCATCAAAGTGCCAAGCGGCCCATCAATATTGCTTACGACGGGTGGCGTAAAAATTGGACCTAATTTGTGCCATCCCACTATATCTAACGCACGGGCTCTTAATTCAGGAGTAAAATCAATAAGATCATCTTCTGATACTCCCTGACGATCATACGCTGGTGGCTTAGTTGGAAAAGGCTGGGTGGGGGAATACCATTCCCCGGGTACATCGCCGATCTCTACTGGCCGTTCTTCGATAGGCCAGATAGGTTCGCCAGTAATCCGATCAAACACATAGAGAAATGCTTGCTTGGTAGGTTGCGCTACGATCTTACGCAGCTGGCCATCGATTACGACATCAGCGAGAATGGGTGCGCAGGGAATGTCATGATCCCAGATTCCGTGATGAACTAGTTGAAAATGCCACTTACGTTCACCAGTATATAAGTCGACCGCGACTAGAGACTCAGAAAAAAGATTGTCCCCTGGTCTGTAAGCGCCATAATAATCCCCAGTTGCTGCCTCTACCGGCAGATAAACTGTTTCTAATTCTTCATCGACAGAAATTTGAGCCCAAACACCAGTGTTACCAGTATAGGAACTCGAATCGTTCAACCATGACTCATTCCCGTAATCTCCTGGCAGCGGGATGGTATGAAAAATCCATAAACGTTCTCCGGTGCGAACATCAAAACCGCGCACATAACCTTTTACATTTTCGCGGCTNCGAGGATTGCCACCTGTCCGGTGTGCGGCTCCGACTATAACTACATTTTTAGCAACGATTGGAGTTGAATGCAGACCAATCTCACCAGTAATCAAATCAATTTGTTGGTCAGCATTTTGCTTTAAATCAACAATACCGTTTTCGCCAAAATCATTTAGTCGCTCTCCGGTTTGGGCATCTAATGCAATCATCTGATATCCAGGTGTCACATAAATAATGCGCTTTTCTTCTTCATTTTCCCAATAAGCTAACCCTCTACCTGAGAGCTGGCGCGGAGCATTTTCCCCTCTCTCCCCTTCATCAAGATTAAAAAACCAGAGAATCTCTCCGGTAGCAGCGTCAAGAGAAACCACCGACCTTCGAGAGCCCGCAGTGGNATATATGTTTCCATTAACCATNAATGGGGNAGACTGAAACCGATACTCTGGGCTTGGACCAAAATTCGCCGTATCAAATTCCCAAGCAACTCTCAAGTCAGAGAAATTTGTTGNGTCTATTTCTTCCAGCGCCGAATAACGAGTATGGCCTAGATCGCCGCCATAGGTTGGCCATTCTCCATTAGGGGCGCCCTGCTGAGCCAGCGATAAAGAAGTCAAGAAAGCGGTCGTGATGACAAAGGTGAACGAACCTTTATTCATAGGATTACCTATTGGTTTCATTTTCATTAGCCCAATTTACAAACTCNCATAAAGTCTAGCACAATCCAAGACCAATCCGAGCTCATCTTAAGTTTTGCAAATAGAGCTAAGAAAGAGACATATTATTGAAATTGAAGTACTATTTAGACATCTAAACACTCGGAAAAAGCTTCAGNAAAGCCGCACAAAGATGCACATACGGGTTTATCAACAATTTTTCTGTTTTTGGGTTTTACTTTGCCTAGCTGAAACAGCGCGATCTCAACAGATTGACCTTAACCAACAAACCTGGTCAGCCGAGGTTATCCGACCACAAGGACAAGCTGTAATTCCTCTCTATGATGGCTGGTACCCTAACGATGACGGCAGTAAAACTATCTGCTTCGGGTATTTCAACATGAACACCGAAGAGACTTTTGATATCCCGATCGGTGAAGACAATTACCTTGATACAGACTATCCGGGGCTGGATTTAAGCAATACAAATGTACCTACCCATTTTGATGTATTACCAGTAGCATATAGACATGTTTTCTGCGCTTTTACTATAACCGTGCCAGAAAGTTTCAATACTAGTCATCGAATTACCTGGCACATCTCAAGTAATCGTTATAATTTAAGCACACCAGGTAAAGTAATTCCTCCTTATGTACTGGATGAACCAACCTCTAACGGGCGCGGTGATCTTGCGCCTTTGGTCAGACTATCTCCAGACAGTGAAAGTGTAAGAGGTCGCACGGGATTGCATTCTGATAACCCCATCGAAGCGCGAGTCGGAGAACCAGTTGCACTGCAAGCATGGATTGAACATCCTGACGAAAAAGTCTGGGTAGGATGGTCACACCATAGTGGGGCAGGAAAAATAGATTTTGATAATAAAGAATATGAAATCTTAACAAGCGATGGTGTAGCCAACGTACTAGCAACTTTTAGTCAACCAGGAGAGTATGTAGTCCGTATGCAAACCATTGACACAATCGCTGCGTTTGAATTTTACTGCTGTCATACTAACGCTTATTTCAATATCAACGTGAGCAACTAATGGAGCCGCGCATGATTCAAATTAGAAAACTTATATCATTCTGCCTTAGGGTCTTTGGGCTAGGCGCTATCGCAATCCAAGCTATAGCACAAAATGCACCAACTTATTCTGCCGATGTAGCACCTATACTTCAGGAGAAATGCGCGACCTGTCATAATCCTGAAGGCATTGGCCCAATGCCATTAACAACTTATGAGCAAGTAAAACCGTTTGCTGCATTAATTTACGATCGCACGAGCAAGCGCATTATGCCTCCATGGCATGTCGACCCAGGCATTGGTATTCAGCAGTTCAAAAATGATGCTTCATTAACCAATGCACAGATTGACACCATTGAAAATTGGTTTAACGCAGGCGCGCCAGAAGGCAATCCTGCCGATTTACCCACCCCCATCGAATTTCCCTCCGGAGCAGAATGGCAATTAACGGAACAACTCGGACCGCCAGACCTGATCGTTAGATCAACCCCTTATGATGTAATCGCCGATGGTCAGGATCAATGGTGGATGCCGAATGTCCCTTTCGAAGGGTTAGATAAAGAACGTTTCTTAAAGGCAGCTGAGTTTAAACCTTCTTATCCTCTAGGAAAGAAAGTAGTGCATCATGGCCACGCTGTTCTACAACCAGCCGACGGCGGACGTTCAGTCGCCCTGGCGCGTTATGGTGTTGGCAAATCCTGGGAAATTTTTCCGGAAGGAACCGGTATGCGAGTGCCAGCCGACGGTTCTATCGCTTGGAATCTTCATTACTTTCCAGTCGGTGCGGAAGGTCCAGGCGATGTAGTAGAAGTCGGCCTCTGGTTTTATCCTGAAGGGCAACAACCAGAAAGAGAGACAGCAGGTGAAGTTATGTTCCGCGTTGACGGCTTGAAAGGTATGGCCCGCGGCCAAGATATAGTAATTCCGCCTCACGGTTATCAAGTGCTAACAGGTACGCACAGACTGGACGCACCAGCAGTCATCCACAGTTATCGTCCCCACCTGCATATGCGCGGCAAAGTCATGACCATGGAAGCTATTTATCCAGACGGCACCAAAGAGGTTTTTAGCCAGGTCAATAAATACGACCATAATTGGCAAATAGCTTATATTTATGAAGAAGACGTAAAACCGCTACTGCCTACCGGGACCATTTTGCAGTTCACTTCAGTATTTGATAATACTGCTAGCAACCCTATCAATCCCGACCCAGAACAATGGGTGGTTTTTGGGCGCCGGGGTGTTGATGAAATGAGTCACGCATGGGTAGGAATGACATATATAAATGAAGAACAATACGCGCAAGCGGCCGCGGAAAGAAGAGCTCGACGGGAAACTCTGCGAATAGATTAAGGTAAAATGATGCTACTTAGATTGTTTTTGCTGATCGCCGCAGTACTTTCACCCTTACTGCATGGTCAGCAATTACAACAGGCGTCCTATACTGAATCACAGGCGGGGAGCGGTCAAATTGTCTACACACAGAATTGCGCCGCATGTCATCTACCGGATCTAACCGGCTCCTTTGAAGCGCCTGCGCTAAACGATATCAACTTCCGCAATACCTGGTCGAATCGTAATGTCTCAGAATTATTAGATTTGTTGCGACGCACCATGCCGCCACAGGCGCCGGCTTCCCTCACCGAACGGCAGTATATTGAAGCGGTAGCTTATCTATTAAGCGCTAATGATATTAATCCTAGCGATACAGAGTTAATTGCCGCCACTGATTCAGTAATATTCATTGGGGATAATAATTCCGAACAAGTTACTTTACAGCAAAGAACCCCTGTGCCTGGGCGTGCTGGAACCATACCGACACCTGGAACCCGCGATTCTGTGCCAGACGTTGCTACGATATATCAAAGTAAACGCGCTATCACTCGTTCTTATATTCCTATAAGTGATTATCAAAACATTTCAACTGAAGAACTCGCCAATCCAACACCTGCCGACTGGACTTACTGGAGAAGAACTCCGAAAAGTCAGGGTTACTCTCCTTTAGATCAAATTGATAAAAATAATGTTTCTGAATTAAGTCTTGCCTGGGTCTGGGGAATGGAACCTGGGAGGAGCCAACCGGGGCCATTAGTGCGAAACGGAATTATTTATGTGCCTAACTTCGGGAATGTGATTCAAGCACTAGATGGTAGAGATGGTACTTTATTATGGGAGTATCAAAGAATATTCCCAGAGGGTAGTCGCCAAGGTGGGCAATTAAGGACATTGGCGATGTGGGAAGACATGATATATGTCGCCACCTCAGACGCGCACTTAGTTGCGCTTGACGCTCGGACTGGTTCTGTTCGTTGGGATATTGAAATCGCCGATGAAAGCCTAGGCTATTCCAATACAAGTGGACCCATTGTTGCCGATGGCAAAGTTATTAATGGTATTACAGGTTGCACACGATTTTTTGAGGAAAGTTGTTTTATAACCGGCCATGATGCTCGAACTGGTGAAGAGTTATGGCGCACCTACACCATCGCGCAACCCGGCGAATTCGGTGATGAAACCTGGGGGGGGCTGCCACTGGAATACCGCGGCGGAGGCGACGTATGGATTACCGGCAGTTGGGACCCTGAATTGGAACTTGTTTTTTTTGGAGTTGCCCAAGCAAAACCTTGGATGGCAGCGAGTCGCGGCCTCACTACCGAAGACGCGACGTTATATACCAATTCCACACTGGCCATAAACCCGAACGATGGTCGCATCATTTGGCATCGACAACATGTGCCTGGCGAATCTCTAGATATGGATGAATCATTCGAGCAAGTATTGGTGGACCTCTTCGATGAGCCTTATCTATTAACCATTGGCAAGAGCGGCATTTTATGGAAGTTGGATCGTCGAACTGGGGAGTTTCAAGGTTTAAAGCAAACCGTCTTTCAGAATGTTTTTTCGGAAGTGAATTTAGAAACGGGACAAGTTCAATATCGCGAAGATATCAGAAACATGCAGGTCGGCGAATGGTTGTCAGTCTGTCCATCTACCGCCGGAGGACACAATTGGCAATCTAGCACCTATCACCCGCCCAGTAGACAACTGGTCATACCTTTAAGTCAATCTTGCATGGAAATGTCCCCAAGAGAAGTAGAATTTGAGATTGGAGGCGGTGGTAGCATGGCCGATCGTCGTTGGTTCCCGATGCCAGGCACTAATGAACAATTTGGCAAACTTGCCGCCTACGATGTAGATTCGTTAGATGAACGATGGAGTATCGAGCAAAGAGCACCATTTTTAACTGCGGGTCTTTCAACGGCCGGTGGCTTAATTTTTATAGGCGATTACAATCGTTATGTCCATGCTTATGATATCGATACCGGCGAAGAATTATGGCAGTCCCGTCTCGGCACTTCAGTAGAAGGATTTCCAGTGACATTCGCAATAGATGGAGAACAGTATATTGCGTTTACATCTGGCCGCCTTGGAGGCAGCCCATGGCGTATCGGCAGTTTTCTCGCTCCTGAGCTGGTGAGCCCGGACGGCCATAATGCACTCTATGTTTTTAAACTACAGTAATTAATTCTGCGACGATAGAGATGATCCGTGCGTAAAGCCTTCGCTTTTTCCACGATAGCATGCACAGATTGCTTTTCTTCCATCTAAACCTTTAGCATTTGAAAACCCAGCTGTATTAACATTCGTAGCGAGTATTCCCCCAATAGCACACAAATAAACCGAAGTATTTTGTATCAAGACCTATCCGCTTAGAGGCACTCAAGGCACGAATTTAAAAAATATTATTACAATGAAGAGAGAGGTCTAGATTAATATATATGCACGCTAAATCAGTGGCAAACTCTCTCGCCCTAAAGCAAAAAATAATAAGCATAGGTACAAATTTTAANGCAGGTATCATTGCTATTAGTAACGATCGTCTGCAAGATATTACTACAATTCGCAATCTTCATTTCGTTATAAAGTAAACGATGTAATTGCTTATATGAACATTAATTTTTACTACTAGAGTTTCAGGAATGAACTATTTTCGGAATACCACTTTGGCTGGGCTGCTTNNACTTTTTACTGGTCAAGCAGCACAACCTGCCGAATTTTCGCAGGTTCGNCCCGATGAAAACGCCATGATGCAACTTCCTACTGAGAATTGGTTAACAAATGGAGGCGATCTTTTTAATCGAAATTTTTCTCCATTAGATGAAATCAACACAGACAATGTGGGTCAATTAGGCCCGGTCTGGCGTACTCATTTAAACGGATCCGGAGTAGGCGCCAAATATTCCGGGGAGGCCCAGCCGATTGTTTATGAAGGTGTTATGTATCTAATAACGGGTGCGGACGATGTCTTTGCACTAAGCATTGAAACCGGTGAAATTTTGTGGAGCTACCAAGCGCAGCTCAATGATGAAATATCAACTATCTGCTGCGGTTGGACAAGCCGCGGCGTTGGTTTTGGTGAAGACAAGATTTTTGTGGGGCAATTGGATGGCGTTCTGAAAGCACTCGATCTAGATACTGGTAAGGAAGTTTGGTCGGTGCAAGCGGAAGCCTGGGAAGAAGGTTATACAATTACCAGCGCTCCACTCTATTTTAACGGCATGGTAATTACTGGTTTTGCTGGAGCCGAATTCGCAGCTCGAGGAAGAGTCAAAGCTTACAGCGCTGATAATGGAGATCTGATCTGGACTTTTTATACTGTGCCTGGACCCGGTGAGTTTGGGCATGAAACTTGGCCAGAAGATAATGATTCCTGGCGCACAGGCGGCGGAACCGTATGGCACACGCCAGCCGTGGATCCTGAGCTTGGCATGATCTATTTTTCAACCGGCAATCCCGGACCGGACTATAATGGCGCTGTCCGAGCAGGAGACAATCTTTTTACAGCGTCCATTGTTGCTATTGACGCTTATACGGGTGAATATCGTTGGCACTTCCAGCAGGTACATCATGATATCTGGGACTACGATGCACCGAACCCAGTGGTTTTATTTGACCTCGACTATGATGGCATTATGCGTAAAGGCCTAGCGCAGGCCGGAAAAACAGGCTGGCTCTACATCTTGGATCGTAGCAATGGCCAACCATTAATAGGTATTGAAGAACGTCCTGTACCTCAAGAACCTCGGCAACTAACTGCAGCGACTCAACCGTATCCGATCGGAGATGCTTTTGCGTCGCTGACCTTAGATATCCCCCCTGAAGGCTATGAGCTAATCAATAATGGCGCTATTTTCACGCCTTTTTGGGAAGAACAAGTTCTACTCCGTCGCAGCGAAGCTAATTGGCCGCCAAGCACTGTAGACCCAAAGAAAGGAGTCATGTATGTCTGTGCCGGTGAGAGGCAAACTGCCTATTCAACGACAGGAAACATGGAACAGGTCGATAACGGTGAACGTTATACAGCAGGCGGCATGCAACACTCGCCGATGATTAATGGTGTTGTCGCTGCGATGGATTTGCGTACAAATAAGAGGATATGGGCACAACGATGGCCCAATCGCTGCTACAGTGGATTAGTAGCTACTGCCGGTAATCTGTTACTTGCAGGAAGAAACGATGGAAGATTTACAGCAATGGATGCACGCACAGGAGCAAAGCTTTGGGAATTTATGACCGACGCCGGGGTTAATGCACCGCCGGTGGTATTTCAACATAAAGAAAAACAATACATCGCTGTCTTTTCCGCAGGCAATCTCCTAGCTAGGTCAAATCGAGGAGACAGTATGTGGCTGTTTTCTCTCCTTGAAGAAGGGCAAGAAAATGTTATAGCAATTGACCAAGTTACCCCTCCTTTACCTAATAGCGAGGGTAGTAAACTTTTTAATGAAGCCTGCCAGTTTTGTCATGGGCGCCGAGGTGAAGGAGGACACAATGGTATGCCCTTAGAAGGACTAGCAGCTTTCAGTACTAGTTATGTCGCAGATATAATCAACAATGGTCGAAACAACATGCCCGCTTTTTCATCTATGTATTCTAACAACCAAATTCGATCGATTGCTGAGCATGTGCGCACTTTAAATAGGGAAATAAAGAATAGTAATAATCGTTAATAAAGTTACGTCTAAGTATAAGGCAACCGCCAAAATGACAATATCTAACCCAATTAGAATATTGATTGGTCTGATTCTAGGATTATTACTAGGTATTATCTATTCTTCTACTAACAATGAATTTATGACATTCCTGCCAGGATTCGTCACCCCAATCGGCGTTCTATGGGTCAATGCCATTCGCATGATTGTAATTCCCTTATTAATGGCATTGCTAATAACCTCAATTGTTGGACGGGGTGCCAGTGTGGAAGTTGCTCAGCTAGGCGGAAAAACCATTAGCCTTTTTTTGTTGCTTGTTTTTTTTTCAGCAATGTTCGCTTACACCACCGTTCCCCCTCTATTAGGTTTTATCAATATAGACCCAAGTGCCAGTGCCTCTCTCATAGAATCAACTGACTACGACACTATTGGTATTAATGAGCTACCGACCCTCAGTGACTGGTTAGTATCTTTAATCCCCACTAATCCGTTTGCTGCAGCAGTAGATGAAGCTATTCTACCATTATTAATCTTCACAGGTTTATTTTCTATGGCTTTATTACGTATCGAAAAAAAAGAACGAGAACATATCGTAGCTTTTTTCGGTGCTATTAAATCCTCTATGTTCGTGCTAATCGGTTGGGTTATGTTATTGGCACCTATCGGAATATTTGCGTTGGTATTTCCATTGGCAGCAAATTTGGGCATATCAGCTATTACTATGCTGGGGTCATTCATAGTTATTGTTTGCTCACTCATTAGTGTATTAATGATGCTCCTATACCCGCTGGTAGTCACACTTACGGATATCCCCTTAATTAAATTTACGAAAACCATAGCGCCGGCTCAAGCGATTGGGTTTTGCACGCGCTCATCTTTAGCATCTCTTCCAGCCACTTATGCCGCTGCAGCAGGCCTAGGCATACCGGAAAAAGTTACTGGAATTGTATTCCCATTCGCTGTGACCTTGTTTAAATATGCATCACCACTAGCGCGAACTGCAGGAACTTATTTTGTGGCTTTTCTTTTTGGAATTGATCTCAGCGTATTAGAATTATTAGCTATTGCCTTAGCTATAGGCCTGCTAAGCTTCTATTCTCCAGGCATTCCCAGTGGTGGACTCCTAATTATGACACCTGTTTATCTAAGCTTTGACCTGCCCGTTGAAGGTATCGGAATCCTTATTGCCATCGATTTAATAGTCGATATGTTTTTAACCATGGCCAATGTCACTGCCAACATCGCCTCTTCTGCACTCCTAGCTAAGAGATTTTAAGCTATCGTTTTAATAAAAGCCTCAACACTAACATGGCCAAGGTGGATCAATATTTCTTTGACTCTATGGATGCAAGGTGGCCCTTTGCTCTGTGTTAACTCGCTGAACATTTCGGATCAAAAAAAATAATTCAAACGAGGAGTTTAACTGCCTTCACACAATTAGGCACATTTTTATCGTCATCAAAGAAATTATCTAAAAACAATCACATCGGTTAGACTTAACTGATGCCGTCATTCAATTCAGAACCACACTCTCAAAAAGCAAACGGGAAGAATGTTCTTTCGGTCAGCGCCTTAAATAAAATGGCAAGAGGTTTGCTCGAAGGCAATTTCCCAAACGTGACTGTAGAGGGCGAGACCTCTAACTTGGCTACTCCTTCATCCGGACACTGGTACTTCACCTTAAAAGATAAAAACTCACAAATTCGNTGCGCTATGTTTGCCAATCAAAATCGATTCGTGCGCCTCAAACCTCAAAACGGAAACCAAGTGATCATCCGCGGTAAATTAAGCATTTACGAAGGACGTGGAGATTATCAGCTAATTGCTGATTCTCTAGAGGAGGCTGGAGACGGCATCCTGCGTCGCGATTTCGAAAGATTAAAAGCAAAATTACACGCCGAAGGATTATTTAACGAAGAGCACAAAAAAGAATTTTTGCCTTACTACGAGCATATTGGTGTAATTACTTCAGCTTCCGGCGCAGCCATAAGAGATATAGTTTCTGTCTTTGATAGACGCTTCCCCGCTACTCGAATCACCTTATTACCTGTCTCTGTGCAAGGTATCAATGCACCTTCTGAAATAGTACGTGCTATTGAGTTGGCAAACCGACTTAAAGGAAAGATTGGAATCCAAGCATTGATAGTCGGAAGGGGCGGAGGATCGCTGGAAGACTTGCAAGCATTTAACGCTGAGTCAGTAGCACGAGCCATTTTCGCTAGTGAATTACCAATAACCAGTGCAGTAGGCCATGAAATCGATTTCACCATCGCGGACTTCGTCGCTGATCTGCGGGCAACAACTCCTTCGTCAGCAGCCGAGCTAATGAGCCCAGATCAGGACGAATACTTTGAGATGTTTAATGCATACAAAATAGACTTACATACGTATCTGAAGTCAGTTTTAAAACAAGCTGGACAGAATTTAACCTGGATAACCAAGCAGTTAAAGCGTCCTGACCATCGCCTACAAGAATATGCTCAGCACGTAGACCGACTAGAAAACCAAATGCAGCTAGCTATCAGGAATCAAGTTACGCTACACAAAAGCGAAGTAAAACGTCTTGGCTTGGGAATGATAAGTAATTCACCCATGAATAAAATTAAGCTAGAGCTAATTCAAGTTGAAAAGCTAGCTGAAAGTATTAACCAAATTATTGACAATCATCTAAACAGAACTAGAGCCCAACTAGCCGAGCTGGGCCGCAGCTTATCTGCAATAAGCCCTCTTAATGTTCTGGCCAGAGGTTATAGCATCACCTACAACGAGAAAGAACAACTGATTCGATCGGCTAGTAATATAAAAATAGGGAATAAGATAATTACACGCTTGAACACCGGAACTATTGCATCAGTAGTAGAATCGGTGAAAAACCATAAAACTTCATTAAAATAGAAGAATAATTGATTATTTGAGATCACTATTTCCAGCCCAGAAAACAGCATGCGAGACTGTATTCCCCGAGTATTAAAAAAAAGTAGCCCGCCCCCTTGAGTTTTTTATATTATTACCTAAATCAAAAACAAATTAGGCCAACGCTACTTATGAGTAGGAGTCATTATCTTAGCTATGGGAAAACGAGAGCAGCAACGTAAAATCAAGCAACAAAAACAAGAAGTTGCAAAAAAAAGGGCGCAAGCTAAAAAATTAGCTTTAAAAATATGCACGTTTGTTTTAGCCCCCATATTTCTATTTTTCGCACTATATGTCTTCCTTACTCAAGGTCCCACATACTCCCCAATTGAAATAGCAGAAAACGATCATATTAAAGGGCCCGCAGGCAATCCAGTTACTATCGTCGTTTATGCTGACTTTCAATGCCCTGCATGCGCAATTGAGCACCAGGCCATGCGTCTCGTGTGGCCAAGCATCCAAGATAAAGCTAAATTAGTATTCCGGCATTACCCTATCACTAACACCAACCCTCACTCCTGGACAGCTTCTCTCTATGCTGAAGCAGCAGGTGGACAAGACGGCTTTTGGGGAATGCACGATTACCTGTTTGATAGACAATCTATTTGGTCTGGGATGCAGACTGTGGACGAAGAATTCGACAGCTATGCTTTAGAACTTAATCTCGACATCGATCAACTCCATATCGATATGGCCTCCGACGAAGTAATACGCAAAATAAGGAACGACCAACGCGGTGGCAATTCAGCTGGCGTAAGAGCGACCCCTGCAGTATTTATAAATGGGAGACAATTAAACAACCCGAGTAGGGCACGTATTCTCGAACTTGTTAACCAGGAATATATGACTGAAGGAGATTAATGCTTAGCCATCAGTTTCCATCGAATACCAATCTGCAAAACCTGTATAATAATTCAGCACTGACAGGAGTATCTTCCACATCCGCCAGTAATTGAAGCGGATCTAATCCCTCAAGAGTAATATCAACTTCTCTAGCTGTTATATATTCCTTAATCACATTAGCACTAAATTCAGGGTGAAACTGCACACCCCAGACGTTACCTCCTAGTCGAAAAGCCTGATTAGGGTCAAACTCATTAGCTGCCAACCTGACCGCATTCGGCGGCAAGAGTGTTACCGATTGTTGGTGAGTAACCTGCACGTGGAATTGGCTAGGCAAGGAAGAAAAAANTGGATCATTCATCGCGCCCTCGGAAAGCACGATAGATACACTGCCGATTTCACGGCCANCCGGATGGAAATCAACCTTACCTCCAAATGCCCAAGCTATAAGTTGATGGCCATAGCAGACACCTAATACGGGAATATCTCTCTGAAAGGCTGACCTCAAATAATCAGCAGCAGTAAAATTCCATGCTTCCTCGTCAGTAACATAAGCTGCCGATCCGGTAATGATAATCCCTGCAATATCATCTAATTCATCAAGCTCTTCATTTAGATGCAATGACTTAACAATGAAATTTTCAGCCCCGAATTTGGATTCTGCTATAAACCAATCCTCAAAATCTTCGCCACGAACCAAAAGACTATCGATCGTATTTCCAGTCTTAATAATCAGAATAGGTTTGCCCATTCGGCTAAATCACTGTCATCACTGATAATGTCAAAAGTCCCTATTCTTGAAACGAATAAAACGCCAATGCCGCTTTATACAAGCTATAAATATCAACTTTAGAACTGACAGCAAAAGGCGTGTGAATCGACAAAAGAGGCACGCCGAAATCAATCACTTCGATATTTTGTCTAGAGAACTCTCCTCCTATAGTGCCACCTCCAGCGCTTCCCACGCGGTAAGTAGCTGTTTGCCATGGGATATCATTGTTATCTAATAGCGCCCGAGTCCATGCGACAAATTCAGAATTCGCATTATTTCCTTGACCATAAAGTTTCAGGTTTACCCCATAGCCTAATCTAGGCGCATTTCCCGTTTCCCAGGCACCAGGGTTCATGGGATTAATTCCTGGATTAACATCAATTGAAATAAACCGCGTATTTCGAAATGCTCTACGAAGCATCGGTTCGCGATACTCACTACCGAGTTCTGCATATAGCAGCCTCGACAAAAGATCAGAAAAATGTTCAGAACGAGCACCGGTGTTATTACGATTACCAACCTCTTCATTATCCACGAAAAAAGCCATCGTTGTCTTTTGTGGGCTGTCTATTTCTGCTATGGCGCGCATAGAAACATAGGAGGCGAGACGATCATCCTGGCCATAGGCAGAAATTAGACCACGGTCGAACCCCATGTCACGAGGTGCTCCCGCAGGCACCAATGCTAACTCCGCGGATACCAAATCTGCGCGGGTAATATCATATTCGTTTGCCAAATAAATAAGTATTTGATCAATCACGCTGCCGTTGTTGTCTATACCTGGCATATGTCCAACTATAGGGTCTAAATCTTCGGGTTCAATGAACTCGCCAAGCGTTTGCGAATTTCGAGAACGATCAACATGGGGCGAAAGCTCAGGAATTAAAAAGATAGGATCATCCGAATCCAGACCAATAGAAATATCCACTACAGTCCCGTCTTTCTTGTCTACCCGGCCCAGCAAAGCAAGTGGTAGATTGGTCCACTGATGATATTTCAGACCACCGTGATAATTGGTTTGAAACAAGGCAAATTCCGCGTCCTCATAAAGCGGCCTGCCCTTTAAATCCAATCGGGGTGAATCGATATGAGAACCAATAACGTGAAAACCATTTTGCAAAGATTCTTGCCCAATAACCATAAGGCTAATTGTGCGATCTCTATTTACTTCATAGATTTTCGTCCCTGGGCGTAGATCTGTTGTTGCAGTTAATTCATCAAATCCATTAAGCTGGGCAAATGCAATGGCTTCAGCTACGAAACTGAGTTCAGTTCTGGCGCGATGTATAAATAACTTATATTCCTCTGCAAATTGAAAAACCTCATCCAGATCTCCCGTCGACAAAGTTAACCAGGAAGATCCGCAATCTAGTGTGTCGCCACAGGAAGTACTATTTTGCGCAGTAGCAGAAAAACTTAAAACGTGAAGCAGTGCTAACATTATTGGTATGTATATCATTTTCATCTCAACCTCCCCTCCTTAATCAATCGGGGTATTTTTCAACGCATTTCCTAAATGTATCTTTATCTATATTACCGCCAGAAAGAACAATACCAACAGTCTGACCAATAACATCCAGTTTTTTGCTAAGTAACGCTGCGAGAGCTACCGCACCACCTGGCTCTATTACCAGTTTCAAATAACGAAAGGCGAATGCAACAGCCCTTGCAACCTCGTCTTCGCTAACAACCAAAAAATCATCAACAGTCTTACTATTGATAGACCATGTCATCTCTCCAGGAATAGTCGCCATTAAAGCATCGCACATAGTCGGGATATCACCTGCTATTTTTGTTCTTTTTCCAGCCCGACTAGACAAGAAATGATCGTTAAAGTTTTCCTGTTCCACCCCATATATTTTTGTACTTGGGCTTAGTGCTTTTATAGCGACAGAACTTCCCGCCATTAACCCACCTCCGCCACACGGAATAAGCACAATGTCGGGTATTAGCTTTATAGCTTCCAATTGTTGCACCAGCTCGAGCCCGACCGTTCCTTGGCCTGACATAACATCCCAATCATCAAATGCTGGAACTAATATAGCTCGTTTCTCGATAGCAATTTGGGCCGCGATTTCTTCTCGGGATTCAGTTGATCGATCATATTGTATTACCTTAGCACCTAGTCTCTTAGCACCTGCCAATTTCAGTCTAGGAGCATCCTTAGGCATAACGACGGTTGATTCAATATTTAAAAGACTCGCCGCAAGAGCTATTCCCTGAGCGTGATTCCCGGAAGAAAAAGCCACACAACCAAATAGCTTTTCTTCCCCCGATAGTTGGCACAAGCGATTATAGGCACCTCTAAACTTAAAGGCGCCTATGTGCTGCAAACATTCTGGCTTAATAAAAACCCGCCCACCCAAGCGATCGTTGAGATATTTATTACTAAGCAAGGGCGTTTCTATAACGACACCTTCCAACCTTTCGGCTGCTGACCGAATAGAGCCTATAGTCACATTCATGATTATCTGTTTACGTACTGTTTATTTTTCTTAATCCTACGCTTTCTAGCTACCTGCTTTTGAGATAAGTTTTGTTCATCTTTGGTATAAGGATTATCATCACTACGTAACTCAATACGTATTGGTGTACCTTCAAGCTTTAATGTAGACCTAAATTTTTTCTCCAAATAACGACTGTAATGGGCCGGCAACTTTTTGGTTTGCTTTCCGTGAATTACAATCGTCGGGGGATTGTGGCCACCGGAATGCGCATAGCGTAGCTTGATTCTGCGACCATTGATTAATGGCGGTGAATGGTCGAGCGTTGCCTGCTCGAGAATTCTAGTTAATTGATTCNTTGAGAGCTTTTTATTTGCCGAAGTGTAAGCCTTATTTATTGATTTATAGAGGTCTCCGACACCAGTGCCATGCAAAGCAGAGATAAAATGAACGGCGGCAAAATCAACGAAAGTAAAACGGCGTTTAATTTCAGATTTAATCTTTAGCTTTTGAAAATCTTCAGTGCCATCCCACTTGTTAATGGCGATGACTAGAGAACGGCCACTGTCTATAGCATAGCCTAATAAATGCAAATCTTGCTCTACGATACTTTCCTGGGAATCAACTAAAAGAATAACCACATTAGAATCTTGGATTGCTTGTAATGACTTGACAACTGAGAATTTCTCTACTGTCTCTTTTGTCTTNCCTCGTTTCCGAACACCCGCCGTGTCAATGAGTGTATACTTTTTCCCATGCCGTTCAAAAGGAATATAAATACTGTCTCTCGTTGTACCAGGCTGATCATAAACCACCACCCGTTTTTCACCCAGCATGCGGTTTACCAGAGTAGATTTACCGACATTAGGTCTTCCGATAACAGCGATCTTGATTCCGGAAATTTCTTCATTGGTCCGGCGCGTTTCGAAGTCTTCTCTACTTGCGTCTTTGAGAATTTCCAGCAAAAGACTATTCACTCCCCGACCTTGAGTAGCAGAAATAGCAAACAGTTGACCTATACCAAGGCTAAAAAATTCTGCGCTAGCCTGTTCGGGGTCAAGACCGTCAACTTTGTTGACTACTAGAAAGTCATTTTTATTATTCTTGCGCAAATAATCAGCTATTTTTTCATCATCTGGAGTAAGCCCAATTTTTGCGTCTACCAAATGAAGGCAGATTGTCGCCTCATGGATGGCCCGCAATGACTGAGAGGCTGTCTCCAAATCGATACCTTCTTCATGGCCGGTAATACCGCCGGTATCAATCACGATGAATGAGTCGTCATTAAACTCACCTTTTCCATATTTCCGATCACGGGTTAGACCTGGCATATTCGCCACAAGCGCGTCACGACTGCGAGTCAAACGATTNAAAAGTGTAGATTTTCCTACATTGGGTCGACCAACTAGGGCTATGACAGGCTTCATCACGAATCCGCGGGCCTATATGGATGGCTATTGCAAGCTTAACGCAGTAAGAGTGCCACTATTACCAAAAACAATGAGTCTTCCGTCATCGTTAATAATATTAGCTCTCACCCCATCATTATCGATACGGGTTCTTCCAACAATGCGCCCATCAATTTGTGAAACTAGGTGTAAATAACCCTCGAAATCAGCAACGGCCACATAGTTAGTAATTGTTTTTGGGGCTGTAATAGAACGATACTCTAAGTTTTCATTCTGCCAAACGATATCATTTGAATTATCTCTGACGGCAACTAAATGACTTTTATCATCACTGTAATATATGTTGCCAAATCCTTGATCTAAACCATGATAACTTGATGCCTCCATTCCCCAAACAATACGACCTGACAATATGTCAAAGGCCATGATATTTCCTTGGTAGCTAGAAGCCAAAATTCTTGATCCATCTAATAAAAGATCACCGTCAATATCGATCACTCTTTCGATTTCATACTCACCTTCTGGAACAGCTACTCTTTCTTCCCAACCCCAAACTCCATCTTCAGCTGCGACTGATACCAAAACGCCATTACTGAATCCTGCTATAACATTACCTTCTGTCGTGATTACCGGAGAAGAACTACCTCTCAGGGTTAAAGTGGGCAAAGTTGTTTCATAAGTCCAACGTTGTAATCCATTTTCACGATCCAGGGCTGCCAGTTTCCCATCAACAGTCTGGGCAACTACGATATCCCCGTTGGTCTGCGGCTGGGATAGAACCTCGCTGGACACTCGAGACCGCCATATAATTTTACCGTCTGTCTGGCCCAGCACAATTATCTCTGCGTCCTGAGTACCGACCATTACAATTCCATCACCTGCCCCTACTCCACCAGTGATGCTGACTTCTAATTCCTGGCGCCAAACAACATCCCCGTTTAAAGAATTTACTCCTAAAACGATTCCATCTTCACTGGCAGCAAACACATAACCGCCATCTACCGTTGGAGTAATCTCGGTGTAATTATCGCCTTGTCCATTACCAACATTCACGGACCATTCCCTGCGTATTTCAACCTCTTCTTGAATATCGACTAATTCAACCGGAGCATTCGGATCTTCGTCACCAAAAGGATTCGACAAGAAATTGGGAACGCTGGCACAACCGACGAAAGCCAAACAAACTGTAATCAAGAAAATCTTTATTAACAGCTTCATAAAGAAAGCGGATTGACAATAAAATTTACTCATNGACTGTTACCATTACTAACTTTCGTCAGGAAGTTCATCTAGTTTCATTCGCAACGAGTCACTATTTGAGCCCGCCTGTTGCGCCGCGACGTAGGAGTCTCTGGCATCGAGTGGANGTTCCAAAGCCACATATATATCACCTCTTAACTCTGCAAAGCCTNCTTCGTATGCCTTCGGGTCTAAATTATTCACAATACTTAATGCTTTTTCAGCATCACCCTGCGCCAGGATAACTCTTCCCAATCGCAAACTTGCCGAAAGCATTAGTCCCTCGTCTTCCGCGGTGAACAAGCCGTTTCTTGGATTGTCTAATATCCATTGCAAAGATTCTTCTGCAGCAACAAGATCATTGGCAAAAACATGTTGCTGCGCTGCAAACAGAGCCGCATATTGAGCATAGATAGTGCCAGAATGATCCGTAATAAGCTGACCAGATATTTCAATAATATCTACTTTTTCTTCTTCGGTGACTCCAACACCCGGTTCTGTTATCGCCAAAGACAAAACCTCTTCATACAAGTCAGATGCCGACTCAGAAGCACTAGACTGACTGTTAATCCAAAACGTCCAAGAAGTATATCCCGCCAGCGTGACTGCAACGAGCAGCACCAATTGCTTACCGTTTTCATCCCACCACTTCTTCAGAGACTCTATAGTCTCTTCTTCTGCCGCATTTAATGCCACAACTTACTCCTCTTATCCATTGCGTATTTGGGCCCTACTAAAAGAAACAAGGGCCCAACTATCTGGTCTGCGATTTTACAGATTTGTTCGCCGTGAGACACCCTTCACGAGACATAGAATCGAACCTAACTCACTTAATTTAAGAGAACTTCGGCAACTTTTTTAGGTATTGCGGCGATTTCATAGGTCTGAGCCTCAATAGAGTCATCGAGTCGGCGAATCTTACCGGTTTGCAATGGCGCATTGCAATCTCCCTCTCGCTCAAGAATTACAGCAACCTTAGCTCCACTGCTAAATGCTCGTTTAAGCTGGCTATTGAATTTTCCGCTTCCACAGTGACTGATTACACCAAGATCAGGTTGCTCTTCACGAATAGCCTGAGCCAAGGCAAGAGCCTGCTCAGTTACATTTTCTCCTACACAAGCTACATATACATCAATCGGTTTTAACGCTTCTTCGGGTATCTTGTGCAGCGTATCCAGCATTAAAACTAAGCGCTCGATTCCAATCGCAAAACCACAAGCCAGAGTTTGACGACCGCCTAACTGCTCAACTAATCCATCATAACGACCGCCGCCACATACCGCACTCTGGGCACCCAAAGTATCTGTTGTCCATTCGTAAACACAATTATTGTAATAGTCTAAACCTCTCACCAATTTAGGGTTTTCTACATAGTCAATATTTGAAGCGGTCAAAAGCATTTTTAGTTCTTCATATTGATCTTTGCTGTCGTCATTAACAAAATTATAGAGTACCGGAGCATCTCCTAAAGCCGCCTGTACTCCAGGATGTTTGCTATCTAATACTCGCATTGGATTAACATGCATGCGAGTACGCGCGTCATCATCTAAAGGTAACTGGCCTTCTATCGATTGAAGATACTCCCTAAGAGCTTTACTGTATTCCTTTCGGTCTGCAGCACTTCCTATGTTGTTGATCTCCAAAACTAGGAATTCTTCAAGGTCCAGTTCCTGCCATAGCATCGCAGCAACCTGCAACACCTCAACATCTATGTCAGGCCCTGACATACCAAACGCTTCAACGCCAAATTGGTGAAATTGACGATAACGCCCTTTCTGCGGTCGCTCATGGCGAAACATTGGACCTTGATACCACAGGCGCTGTTGCCGGTTATAAAGCAGGCCATGCTGATCTGCAGCTCTAACACAACCTGCGGTGCCCTCTGGACGCAAGCTCAAACTATTACCGTTGCGATCATCGAAGCTGTACATCTCTTTCTCAACGATATCAGTAACCTCCCCTATAGAACGTTTAAATAGCTGGGTATGTTCTAGAATAGGAAATCGAATTTCTTGATATCCAAAGCGTTTAACAATACGTTGAAAAGTAGATTCCAGGTATTGCCAACTCAAAGAGTTTTCTGGAAGAATGTCATTCATTCCCCTTATAGCTTGCAGTTTCTCCATAGTTTTTTCTAGCTCGAAGCAATAATATCTTTTATGGCAGCTTCCTTTTCAGAGACGCGTCTTCTAATCATTGATTCGAGCTCATCCACTAAGTTTTCATTATTTACCTTATGGTCGGGAACACCACCAATGTAGGCTAAACTCTGGGGACTTGCTCCTGTAAGGCCTATCTCTGCCACTTTAGCCTCACCAGGACCGTTAACAATGCATCCGATCACCGCAACGTCAATCGGGGTTATTATATCTTCCAAACGCAATTCAAGCTCATTCACAACTGAAATTACGTCAAAGTTTTGTCGTGAACAGCTCGGACAAGCAACTAGATTCACACCTTTATGCCTTAATCCAAGACTCTTAAGTATATCGAATCCAACTTTAACTTCTTCAACTGGATCGGCAGCTAACGAAATACGAATCGTGTCGCCGATGCCTTCCATAAGCAGAGAACCCAATCCTATGGAAGATTTAACTGTGCCTGAGCGAAGGCCGCCAGCTTCAGTTATACCTAAGTGGAAAGGCTGGTCGACCTGAGTTGCTAATCTTCGATAGGCTTCCAAAGTCATAAATATTTCAGAGGATTTAAGGCTTATTTTAAAATCGGGAAAATCTAATTTATCTAAAATGTCTATTTGAGTAAGAGCCGATTCAACCATGGCCTCTGCACTAGGTTCCTTATACTTCCGCAACAAAGCTTTACCTAATGAACCTGCATTGACGCCTATCCTGAGAGGAATTCCTTTATCTTTAGCGGAATCAACTACAGCTCTGACTCGTTCTGAATGTCCAATATTGCCCGGGTTAATGCGCAGACAATCAACCCCATATTCCAGCACCTTTAAAGCAATCGTATAATCGAAGTGAATATCAGCCACCAAAGGTACTTTAGCCTCGCTTCGTATATGTTTAAAAGCTTCTGCTGCGGCCATGGTAGGCACCGATACCCTAACTATATCTACACCCGCGCTTACCAATCTAGTTATTTGCTCCAACGTTGCTTTAACATCCGTTGTTTCAGTATTAGTCATGGATTGTACTGAAATCGGTGCACCGCCCCCAATTGCGACATCACCGACCATAATCTGCCGCGTCTTGCGACGTTTTTTAAGAACATGGGATTTCATTAGCTACAATCCTACAGTGAAGCGCGCAGAATTGTCGATGCGGATATTCTCGGTTACATCTATTTCATTGCCATTAAAGGTAAGATGGGAAAACGGTGCATCTCCCAATAATATATTGAAAGGAGCATTGCCAGTAATTTCAATAATATCACCGGCACTTTGAATATTTCGGTAAATTTGATTCTGATCTCTATCGAGAACTTCCACCCAACTCTCACCAGAAAAAGCAACGCGAAGCAAGTCAGAGCCGGTCGTCATAATCTCAATTGTCCTATTTAAAGGTTCCACTTCATTACTAGTTACGGGCGATGTGAACGACTCCTTTGGCGCTTGTTTGCCCGCCGCATCCGCGATTAAAGCGGATACAGGGACGTTAGTACCGAAATTGTTAGAACTTAAGTTATTTGGTACTGACAATCGAAAACCAACATCATTAATAGAAATATTTTGCATTGTTAAGGAAGAAGGGATCAACTGATCGGTTAATAAAGCTAGGGAAGTCAAACTTTGAGTCGTTGCCGTAAGTTTTTCTTGTTCTGAATAAAGATCTGGTTCCACCGATGGCACTGCTATCGAATNATCTCCTGCAAAAAAAACGCCGTNGACCAGTAATCCGACCNAAACTCCTANAATAACGATAAAANAACCAATCAACCAAGGTTGATTTTTATATCTAATTCGCTTCCCGCGAACCTGACTTTTCTCTTTTTCCTTTTTGCGTTGAAAATTTATATATGCAGCATAAAGCTCTAATAAGTCATTAGAATCAAGCTCTAGCAAATCCGCATAGCTCTTAATATATCCTTTAGCGAAGACAGCGCCTGGCAGTTTTTCATAACTATCAGACTCTATAGCTTTCACAAAGTGCATGGTTATATGCAATCGTTCAGCCACTTCTTTTTCACTTAGATTTAAACGAAAACGCTCCTTACGAAGCACCTCCCCGGGAGACAGAAGTCGCTCATCAACACCCCCTTCAGCATGCTCTTCTTCGAATCGCTCGGTCTGCATCACTTAGCCTTGTGAGTCTTAGATTCCGGTAAACCTTAATACTCCGAAACTGGTGCAATTGTAAATCTTTCCGCGAGGTTTTCGTTCTTAAACCCCAACTCTAAAAGAGCTAGTAAGTATAATAAAATCAGCATCTTAAGTCACACTTTCCCAACTCGGACTAACAAACTGGTTTACCCTATACTCTGTCGGCCATAACCGCCAAATTATCAGTCTTATTGAAGATTTTTCCAAACTTTGACTTAGCCTTCTTGTTGTAACGATCGCTTCTGTAGGTCTGATCTGCAACATCACCCACCAATTGTCCACAGGCTGCTCCTATATCATCGGCGCGAGTCGTTCTAATTGTTACAGTATAACCGGCTTCTTGCAAAATCTGTCGAAACTTTGTGACCGATGTCGCGGTTGACGCTTCATAATCACTAAAGGCAAAAGAATTAAAAGGTATGAGGTTGATCTTACAGGGCAAATTTTCCAACAATTTTGCTAAATCTCTTGCATGCTGACGATGGTCATTAATGCCTCTGAGTAAGATGTATTCGATAACGGGAACGCGGCTATCGGGCAGGCTAGCCATATAATCTTGAACGGACCGTAAAAGTTCCGCTATAGGATATTTTTTATTTATAGGCATAATCTGACTTCGTAATTCATCATTGGGGGCATGAAGAGAAACTGCTAATGAAGCTTCGGTGTAGTCTTTCAATTTATCAATAGCTGGAACCAAACCCGAAGTACTAATGGTCACTTTCCTTTTCGACAGTCCAAACGCAAAATCATCCATCATAATAGCGACTGCATCCATAACGTTTTCAAAATTCATTAACGGTTCCCCCATCCCCATCATCACAACGTTACTAATTGGTCGCTCTAATTTTTTTTGATAACCCCCCAAGCGGGAATTGGCCCACCAGACCTGTCCAATAATTTCGGCGGCGCTTAAATTGCTATTAAAACCCTGTTTCCCAGTGGCACAAAAACTGCAATCCAACGAGCAACCCGCTTGAGAAGATACACACAGTGTTCCGCGATTGGATTCTGGAATAAATACCATTTCGATCTTGCTACCACTGGCTACTTCAACTATCCATTTTTGGCTACCATCAACTGAAGTGGCTTCGCTCAAAACATTAGGCAAATAAATTTCAGTTTTCTCTTTAAGCAATTCTCGCAGACTTTTGCTAATATCAGTCATCAAGTCGATATCTACAATGCCCCGCTGGTAAATCCATTTCATTACTTGATCAGCGCGAAATGGCTTTTCGCCCAATTCTGCAAAAAGGACTTTTAGTTTTTCCCTACTAAGCCCTAGCAAATTAATCTTGCCTGACGAAGTCATAAAAAGTTCAACCTTTTAAGAAACCTTAGGAACAGATTTCGTTATTTTCAAAAAAATAATTTACTTCCCTTAAAGCTGAGGTTTTTGAATCAGAACCATGAACAGCATTAGCATCAATCGAATTGGCAAAATCAGCTCGTATTGTCCCAGCTGCTGCTTCGGCTGGATTAGTTGCTCCCATTA
>PBNR01000049.1 GCA_002723195.1 Gammaproteobacteria bacterium
TGCACCAAACAACAACCGGCGCAGACAGTTCAAAACATGGACTATCCACTGGTGTTTGTCTGGGCCGCTGCTTGAGCGCAAGTCCATGTTCGCTCGCAAATCTATCCCCAACTTCACGCGGGTGCCCAGGTCCACAAACGTTTCTTGTGTACATTTCACCAGCAATCCTTTGCAAGCGCCTCCTCTCCAGCCGTCCACAAAGGCCCTCATCAAACATCTGGAGAGTTCCCGATTCAACTTGATTTTGGGGTCGATAGGATCGTTGATCGCGGGCTCGTATGGGTCCCCCAGTTCAAACCAATGTACCCCTAGTGCCACTTTCGGGTCCAACCACTGAGCCAGGATGAAATAAGGATCTTCTGTCGTGTGCAGGTCCATGAAACCACTTAGGACCCGTCGACGAAGCCGTTCCCTTTGGACTCGTACGGCACGGGGGGTTTGGGCTTCCTCGCGTACCCTGCGTGCGAGACGTTCTGCCGAACTGGACTGGTCCAGTCTGCCTGCGTGTCTACCTGTCGGCCGGTCCCCCACGCTGCAACAACAATGCATGAAAGCGCGACACAGCGCCTCCATCTCGTCGTCTGCTCTTTGTTTCCACTTGGCGATCAAAGGTGTATAGTAGCCCTTCACTTCTTGGTGTGTGACGTGATGAGGCAACTCGGCCTCGGGTGTACTCTCCTTCAGGTGTTGATCCACTTTGAGCACTTGGGCTGCATCCAAGCACTGCCCCACCGCCCGAAATTGATCGTCCCCACGGTCCGCAAAGACCTCGATCCGCATTGTCGCCAATGGAAGACGTCTCAGGGACAACGCATCCACCCTTTTCTCTCTCATGTCTTCATCCGCTCGAATGCGTCGGAAAGGATCCCCGAAGAAAAAGCGACCTTTTGACACGATACCTCGTCCGGGCAGCATCGGGTGGACGCGCCCCAACTTCCTCCAGTCTTCCCGGGAAAAGACACCGGCAAGTTCGTTCGCCACATCCAATCCGCGGCGGAGGAGACGTTTGCGTTTCTTCTCCCTCGCACTGCCTCCGCGAAATCTCCGTAGTTGCCATGTGTTGACTGTTTTGGCGGGTTCACCTTTGCGTGGTCCCACCCACTTCTCCAAGTCGTATTTGGAGCTTTTTCCCCCAATCAAGTCCATGTTTCGGAACGCGTGGCCTAGCGCAGGCACGGATTTGGGGTCCACGTGCGACGTATCTCTGCTACTCATCGTATCTTGGTGGCCGCGGGACCACGCCTTCCTTTTATAGAGACGACAGTTCGGTGGTCCGTGTTCGGTGCGCCAATTCTTTGACCGATCCCCGGGGCAACAGCGGCAACGCGCACAACGCCACCAAGGAACTGGCCGTGCACGTCAACACGAGCGGCACGAGGTGGGTAAAGTCGTCCCGCGTGACGCCGTACGCCCGGGTCAACAGCGCCCCGCCGTACCCCGACACGAGGCCTGCAAAGTTCAACACCGACACGAACGTGGCGTACAAACTGGCTTCGACCCCGGGAGGACACAATTTCGCCGCCAACACCAAGCACGGCATGAGGGCAATGGACCCCAACACCGACAGGAACAAGTCGTCGCCGGCCGCAAAAAACGCATTGGGGATGCCCCATTGTTGGTTCCAATGGCTCACCAGGACGACGGGCGTGGCCCCCAAGAGGGCCGACACGACCACGACGACGGCAAAGAAACGTCGGTACGGCGTGAACCGCCAACACCGTTGGAACAAGCCCGTCCCCAACAACATGGCTCCATGGCGAATGAACCCCAACATGCCGAGGGTTTGGGGCGAAAAGTGTAAGTCGCGCACCAAAAACGCAAACATGGCGTCGCCCGACGAAGGCGTGGCGGCAAACAAGAACACAAACAGGGCCGGACGCCACAAGGAAGGTTGGCGAAACGCCGTGTAGATGGCGCACACCCGGGCCCCGCACGAGGGTCGAGGGACGTGCGTGGCGGCGGCGGCGGGGAGATGGGTCGCCCGTCCAACGCACAAGGTGCCGCCGGCGAACACGGCCACGGCCGCGGCCACGCACGCACACAACCCAAACACCGACCGGGACGTCAGTACTTGGAGCAAGAGACCTCCCCCCAAGGCAGCCACCAGGGCACCGGCGGCCCGGGCCCCCCAACATTTGCTTTGGATGGTGCCATGGTCCGTGTCCGGTTCGTGTTGCGCCGCTTCCACCAACAAGGAATCGTACATGACGTCGATGCCGCACGTCGTGGTGGATGCCAGCATAAGCAAGGCTTGGGCCGTCGCGGCGTTGGACGAGCCGGCCAAGGCCGTCCACGTGGCGGTCAACACGAGATTGCCCAAGATAATGTACGGGGCACGCCGGCGGCCGCACAGGGGAAACGTGTCCGACACGAGGCCAAAGACGGGTTTCAAGCACCACGGCAAGATCAAGGTGGCTTCGAAGGCGGCCAACGTGGCAACGTCCATTTGGAGGTCGCGCAACAAGTACAACGACGCGGCGAGTTCCGGCAATTGGAGTTGTATGCCGAGCGCAAAGTAAAACACCGGCAAGAGAGGTTGGGGGCGGGCCATGAGGGCGTGCGCGATGGACGAGGGTGACAGTCACGCTGGATGCTTATAGTTGGGGGTCATCATGCCCTCTCTCTCTCACACCTCCTTCTGCTGCTGTCCATCCTGGTATTCCTGGTATCCCTGCGCCAACCCGACGTAAAAACTTTGCACGTAGTCCGCCGGCAACGTGTGCACGAGCTCCCAGAAGGCCTGGAAGGTGGATGGCAAGTGGTACTTGTAGGCCTCGACGACCAGCGCGCGCAGAGCTCCAAGCGTCGCCTCGATGTCCTGCTGCTGCTGCTGCTCCTGCTGCTGCTGCTGCGGTTGTTCCGGTGTCTTCATCACGATAGATTTGGGTGGTGTTGCTGCTGTGGCCGGCTGTTGCTGGTGCTGTTCCCGCTGCTACTGCGACCAGTACCGTTTCACTGCTGCTGCTGCTGCTGCTGCTGCTGCTGCTGCTGCTGCTGCGCTTTGGCACGTTTCGCCCGCGCGCACCGCGGACACGACGTGAACGAGCTTTCCTTCCTGGCATGAAAGCGGACCGTGGGCCCACACACACCGCAAATGACCGTTGGACGTTTCCGTTTCCTTCCGATGTGACACGTGGGCATCGATGCGAACTCCGCCGCGGCTTTCAGCGCGTCGGTGCCGCCAGCCTGGAAGTCAACGCGAGCCTTGGCCGCCCGGAATCTGGGCAGGAAGAACCATGCGACGGCACGCGTGTAAAGCCGCACCTTGCGCCAGCGCGCGTATGCCGTGGCCGTGGTCATGGGAAGCGTGTGTGTGTGTGTACGGGTTACCACCGGATGGGGGTTGCTTGAGCAAGATTTGGGTACGGTGGATGGGGTTGCTCGAGCAAGATTTGGGTACGGTGGATGGGGATTGTCGAGAAAAAGTGAAAAAGTATATGTTTGGGATGACTCTCATTTTTTGCCACACAATTTCTTCCTGCGTCGGACCCACCCTGGCTCCCTGCGCTGTCCCTTCGGTCCCTGTGCGACTTGAAATAAATCCAGTCTATCCCTTTGAGCCCCCCTTTCCCGCGCCTTTTCTGTCGCCAGTATTATACACGCCGCTACAACCGCATTATTTTGTTGCATAACTTCCAGTAGGTCCCGGTAGCTTGCAAAGTACACTTGCGCACGTCGAATCACTTGATCGTGTAGCTTTAGTGATAGCTGCACGTGTTTCATTAGACCAAAGGCCTTTTGTTTCATTTGGTCTTTGTATCCAATACGAGTTTTCCTCGTCGATGATTTCAAACCCACCACATTTAAATTCATATATTCTTGACTTTGACGCAAAGAATACGAATTCTGAGCACGAGCACGATGAGCAGTAAATCCACCCCTAGAAATAATAGTACGCATATTGGTCCCATGCGAGAACAAGGGGTTCATAGCCGGTCCGTGCTGGCTTCTGACGACCCCATCGTCGGTTTTCCCAAGGGCCCATTCTCCTAGATGCATCTTACCGATTTTTTGAACACCTCCGCACCCCGTGCACACCAAGCTCGCCTCCTTCGTGTCTTCCACGAAGTTCACAACCTCTTTACAAATCCGGCATTTGCGAGTACCCTTGATATCGTTTGTGATCTGCGGTATATGCGTATATTCGCCCACACGAGTCTTGGCTTGACTGTCTACTTTGTCCATAATACGGCGTATTTTCTCGGTGAGAACTGTCGGGCATAGTATCTGGCATACACGTTCTGTCATTGTTTCGCGTTCACCCGCTTCGCTCGCTTTGCTGCCCCAAAAAATCGTTTTCGAAACTTTACGATTTTTCCTGGGATCTGTTTGGTTAAGTCCTGGATCTATTTCCTTCCTTTTGGTGCCCCCTCCTTTTTGCACCGAAGATTGGATAGAACGGCTCACCGCCTCCCCCTTCGGCCGCGGTACGAGATCCGGTGTGGTCTGTGCATTGACCCCTTCAAAAAAGTCCATTCGATCAGAGGGTAGGCGAGGGTTTGCTCGAGTAAGATTTGGGTACGGTGGATGGGGCGAGCAAGATTTGGGTCCAGGTCCAGTATATATATATACGCGGCCTCCTCATTGGTCGCTGCCACCGACACCGCCCCATGACCCGTTCTCCGTCCCAACCCCCGTCGTGGTCCTCGTTGGGACGGGACACCGTTCAGTTCGTGCGCCGTTGTGCCCGGCCCACCCCCCCTGCGTTGGCCCGCGCCACCCTCCAAGGGTTGGCCGGATGGGCCGTCGCGTGGTGTTGTGGCACGGTCCTCGTCGGGTTGGTCCGTCTGGTGACTGTCCACGAGGACTAACGACGGGATCGGTGCGGCTGCCGTCGCCGCCGCCGCCCTCCCGTCCGCCACCACGTGACCCATGCGTCCGTCGTCGCCAACACCACGCTCCATGCCCCAATACGACCCGTCGTGGTGCCCAACACCACGGCCATGAACGCGTACACCGTCGTGCCTGCCCGTGCACTGTGGACGACGGTGCGACGCACCAAAGACCATCCTCGATGGCCCCGCACATGGACGGATTGCCGTCGCAACGCCGCCACCGTGTCCGACGCCCGACGTTGGTGGGTCGTCCGGGCCGCCACGAGGTACGCGGGAATCCACGTGGCGACCCACACGACCAACCCTCCCGTGGTCCACAAAGGCAGTGTGGCGGCCCATCGGGTCGGCACCCACGCAACACACACGGCCCGCCACACGGTTTCGGCACTTTGCAATGGTACCAACACACGGCCCACGTCCACATGGCCTACCAACGGCACGGTGTGGGCCATCGTAGACGTGCGGGTCCGAGGGGCCAAAGGGACCGTCACCTCGAGCGACCGCACGTACACGACGGCCCCCAATGCCAAAACGGTGTGCAGTCCCCCGTACAGTGTCGACGGAACCACCGTACGTCGTGCGGCCGTGAGGGCCGCCAACGTGGTCCAAGGACTGGGCGGCGGCGGCGGCGGCGGCGGCGGCGACGAGAACGAGGAGGAGGCATCGGACCGACGGGTCCATTGTTGATGGTGGTACGTGTCGACGCCCCAAAGACCAAGGGCACCGACCACAGACCGAACACGGACCAAGGAACCCATTAGGGCGACGTTCGTCGCCGACGTGAGTAGCGCCACCATCACCAACGCCATCGCCAGCAGCAGCAGCACCACCCAGTACCACGGCGGCACCGACGGCACCGACGGCACCGACCGCCGCTGTCGCTGGGTTGCCCACCGGACCCAAAACAAGGCTGCCGTGCCCGTGGGACCAAGCAGTTCGCCGGCCACGACGGCACCGGACGCGGCGGCAAGGTCGCCCCAACACCACCGAGGAAGGAGATGCATTGCTCGACCCACCACCACCACCCAAGGGGTGGGCGATTATTATATGCTGGCATGGACGTTACGTTCGTTTTTTCGCCCAACCGTTTCGATGTTTCGATGAGCGACCGTCCATTTTTTTCCCAGTCCTTGGCTACACCGCGCTACTATCCTGCCCATTATGGACGCTTCGCCGCTGCCCGCGCACATTACGCTGGCCATGTACAACAAGGACCCGCGGCTCCGCGACATCGTGGCCGCGCGCGGCTACAAGGGCGACCGCATCGTGCAGCAGTGGGGTTCGTCCACCGCGCNGCAGCAATGGGGTTCGTCCACCGCGCGGCGCGGCCGCGCGCGGCCGGTGGCCGGCGCCATGATGCACTTCACGGGCACGATTCACGCGGTCCACAACACGCGCGACGGGCGGTTCTTTACCATCCAGTACGACCCGAACCCGGACGCCGGGTACCCGGACGTGACGTACTCGGAGCAGTGGTACAGCCGCGCGTCCTTCCGCATCATCGCGGAAGCGCCGCGCGCGGCGGCGGCGGCGGCGGCGGCCACCGCCAGCCGCGCGCGCGGCGGCGGNGGCGGCGGNGGCTGGGTGTACGAGACCGAGGACGACGAGGTCGCGCGCAAGGTGCGCCAGTTCATCGAGTATGGTTCGATCCAGCTGGGCGAAGGGTTCAAGAAGCTCGACGCGGAGGTGCAGGCCAAGGTGCACGCCAAGCTGCGCGACATGGGCTACAACCAGGACGGCCTCAAGCTGGGCGGGCGCACCGGCGGCGCCAACCAGGCGTGGCGCAACCGCATCGTCNAGGGCGACATGCTCGAGTACAAGGGCGGCAAGGTGCGCCGCTGGGCCGAGACGTGGTTCNAGGTCAAGGTCGTCAACGTGAACCACGCGGCCGGGTTCGTNGAGCTGCACTACCCGGGCTNNNCGAAGCGCTACGACCTCAAGATCCCNATCGGCGACCCCGACCTGCGCCAGCGCCCGCAGCAGCAGCAGCAGCAGCAGCAGCAGCAGCAGCAGNAGCAAGGCGGCTCGAGCTCCAGCTCNAGCTCCAGCTCGAGCTCCAGCTCCAGCAGCGCCACCACCTCGACGATGTAACAGNCGGCAGCAAGACGGCGTACGTGTGTATTATGGAGGTACTTACCCGGGNACGACAGCACCGCCACCACCGCTGCTGCTGTGNGTGTACCCAACGATGAAAAGGAGGAGGAGGAAGGCTTGTTCGAGGACAGCTGTTCATGGCTCCCATCCGGGGGCCGGACGGGCCCCGTAAACCCTCAAACGATCTGGGTNNNCNNCACCNCCNCCGCTTCTCCCTCCACGTTCGCCNCCCATGACCCAATGAACCGTCGCAGCCCGNCGGGTACCCATCCGCAAACGCCGTTGCCANGTACCGCCCCCGCGCAACGGTACCGTCGCGTCCCCTTGGAGACGGGCCCACACTTGGGCCACCACCGACCCCAACGCGGCCCGGGTCGTACGTTTGCACCGTTCGGACCAGAACGGGCGTTGGGACAACCCCACAAACCCTTCGTAGGCCGCGCCGTCCAACTGGTACCGTTGGACCACGTGCCGGTTCAACCCTCTGTGCAAGGCCCGAATGAGGACGGCCCGACGGNCTTTCCAGGCCGCCGTGTGGGCTCCGTGCGCCCTGCACGGTCCCCATGTACGGGCCGGTTCTCCGGTACACGCCGCCACGCCTTGGGCGGGGTACTGTCGCAGCCATCGACGGCACCGATCGCACGTTGCTTCTGCGGTGCCCACAACATGGTCCTCGTTGCCGTGNCACGAAGACCCCAAGACCACCTGGGCTACCCGTAACGGTGCACACGTACACGCAATCAAATGCGCCATCCGTCCGGCCGCGCCCACAACGTCTTGGACCAACAACGCCGTGCGTAAGAACCGTTGGTACCGAGGTTCGGTGCGNGGGTACACCCGTCCCGTCCGTCCGGCCGTGTACGGGTCGATTCCNCCATGGTACGTGAACGGTGCTCCGAGGGGTGCNGCCGGTGCTGCNGCTGCTGCGGCNGCCGNCGCAAACGATCCGACCAGACCGCCCCGTCCATTGCAGTAGGCCCACGGCAAGGTTTGCCATCCGTGTTGTTTGCAATAGTACCGCAACATGCCTTGGGCCCCGGCGACNCCGGTAGGCCAGGGGGTTTCCGGTGGTCCTGTATCCGGGGCCCCGGCCGCGTCCACATCGTACGTTTTCCAGGGAACACACCGTCCTCGGTCGGCGTTTGTCGTCCATTCGTGGACGTTTTCCACGAATTGGTGTTGGTCCACGTACATGGCCGGCAATTCCAAAAACGCCACGAGGGTTTCTTGGAGCAACGTATTGGAGTGCAGGAAGCCGGCGAACGGGTGGCGGACGACGACGACGTCTTGGTGGCGGTTGGCGTACACGAGGCACACGGCATCGACTCGGATACGGTACACGAGCGANATCAACCACGCATTGATCCACACTTGTTGGACGTCTCGTGCGGTCTGTACCATGTGGTATTGCGTACTGGCCCCGAATTTGTTTTTGATTTCGCCCACAACAACTTGGTGTTCCNCTCGATCGTACGCTACAAAGTCGGCCCGGGTCCAGAAAAAACGGGCCATGTACTCGTCGCTGCCGGGGGTCTGGGGCGTGACGAACAAGCGGTGGGGGTCGTAGACTTCGGGTTCGACCGCCACGACGGTCAGATTCGCTTGGTCCAACACGCTGGCAATGCGGGCGGCCAAGGTNGGNACCAAAGGGNGGTCGGGGTCGCCGGCNNCGGCGGCNGCCGCTGCCGGATCGCACNGGTACTCTTGGCTGGCTGCNCNNAGNTGGCGCACAAACAGTNCGGGAACAAAGGTACGGTACGTGCCGTNGGGTGTCTGGNGTTCNGGGAACACGGGTTGGAATGCGTCGGCGGCGTACGCCAAGTACGTGCCGTNNTNGTCGCCCAACAAGGCTGCGTCGGCGGGNGAGAGGGGGNCCTCGGCGGGGTAGCCNNCGCCGCCTCGGGACCAGTGCAACAGCAAGTGTTGGTGTACGAGCGATCCCAAATGACTCGCAATGGCGACCCGTTCGATGTGCTGCAGCACATGGTGGGTATAGTACGTCGCCAACGTATCGCGCAGCGGGNGNCGATCGTTGGTGNCGTTTGCCCTTTCTGCTTCCGTTGCCGGCCACGTGCCGACCGCCCCGTCCAATTGGTACCATCGCGCCGTGGTGCGGACATCGTTCCGAAACGTTCGGACAGTGGGACGGACCACGTCGGGCGATGCCCCTTGGCGTCGTCGTTCTTGGANGTGGCGATGGATGTGTTGCCACGAGACGGTTTCCGACGGGGGAAAGAGGGCCGTATCGTCGGGGTTGGTGGGCGGGACGTTGACGNGCACATCGTCNGCCACCACGTACTGATTGTATGCGCGACGGGACGTGCGTTGGTGGGCATGGGCCACCCGAAAACGTTGTCGCAAGGNAGCGGCATCGGCGTCGGCGTCGCCNNCNGCGNNNCTTCTCCACCAGGGCGGGGCNTCCCTTCCCAGGGNTTGGAGCAAGTGNACAGCCGATGCCCGGGCAGCAAACAAGCCNCCGGTGGCCGCGTCGTCGTNTTCNAAGGTATCGACTTGGTNATTGTGGNTNTCGACCGTGGCCNCATCGGGAGGAGGNNCGATGCGATGNCGGGTNACNGGGGGCACGGCGTCACCGNCCTNTGCTGNGTTGACGATGCGGGGTACCCACGTACGAGGGTCCACATCGAGGGCGTAGTTGACGATGGCGGCGGCACCGACGGCGGCGGCCATGGAGGAAGAGGGCGGCGCGCTGGGGCGCCGAGTAAGGTGGCCGATATAGTGGCCTTTCTTCGCCGAGGTCGGACACAAACTACAGGAAAAATACGGTTAACCATCATGTCGACCCCTCCTGCCCCCACTAGCACCACCACCGGTACCACCACCTCCCTTCCTGCGTCCATCACGGACGCCGTGACCGCGAAACTCATGCGCGACGAGTACGCGAAAGGGGCGTTTCGCGACAAGTACCCGGGCAAAGACGCCGAAATCGGCGACGAAATCGCGTGCAAATACAGCTACGAAGCGGTGGACGGGTCGGGTCCCGTCGACCGCGAGGAGGTGTACCTGGGCAAAGTCGACTTCGTGAAGCTCGTGCGNGGCGAACAGCTGTACCGCCTGGTCTTCGGGCCGCAGCACGAGTACCCCATGCAGACGTACTCGGGGTGGTTGACGCGCGACGCNTTCCATGTGATTATGCGCCGNGCGATCAAGGCCGCCATCGACCANGCCNANGCCGAAGCCGACGCGGCCATGGCCGACGCGGACGCGGCCGAGAACGCGGACGTGGACGCCGTGGCGGCGGCGGTCCTCGAAGGCGTCNACGACGAGGACATTGAGTAAGGTTTCGCTACGGTGAACCCGCGGACACAGTCACGACTTTCCATGCTGCGACCGGTGTCGTCGCACAGCTGCTGCTTGGAGAGGTCGGTGTAGTAGTATTCGTAGTATTAGTAGTAGTACTCGTACGCGTTGGACCCGTACCGGTACCATGCGCACCCGTTCCTCCCGTACCCCGGACGGGACACCGCGACGGAACGTGACGGTTCCACAAGTCCCGCACGGCGGCGCGCCATGGTCGTGGCGGNGAGGTTGCGACGGCGACCACAACGTACGGGATCAGTACACGATGGTACACGTCCATCCACATGGTGGATTGCAGTTCGGGTGCCATGTACGCCAAGTCGTCCCGCAAGGACCGCAAGGCGTCATGTGCCCCCGTCTGGTCCACCGGAATAAGAGCACTCAGTTCCCTCAGAAAAGCGTCCATGGTCGGCCACGTGCACCGGCGACGTCTCGAGGTGCATGTTTATAGGGCGCGTGNTCGTCTTACGGGGGCAACAAACGATGGCTTTCGGGGGCGACGGGGTCGCTGTCGATGGAGGCGGCGGCGGCGGCCGCATCCTTGAGGGGGTCGTCGTCGTCGTCGTACCTNTCCTCGTCGCCTGCGAATGCTGTTTCGAGCATTTTTCCGACGTCGTCCCATAAAGCCTCGTCCGACCACCAGGCGGCATGGGGGCAGCAGCATCGACGACGGCAAACATAGACCGAGGCCACCACCAAAAGTGTGATTCCAAGGCAGAGGAGTCCGTTTTGGGTTGGCACGTCGAGCCAAGGGTCCGACATGGACCCCTCGCGTCGGTATTCCCAAGGGAACGGTTATACCGCCACCTCGTGGAAGGATAATTGATTTGGTCGAAAACACACCACCGGCGGGGAGAGAGGCGACCCTCCCAGTGTTGGGCGCGGCGGGCGGCATCCACGTGGGTGGCCCNCAACAGTTCCCGCACTGTTACTGTGCCTTGGTTGATCCCTTCGGCCACGATCGTCGCCTGTACGTCTTGGTCCGTGCCCTCTCCCGTGTACGAGTAAATGGTTGCCAACAAGGGCGGCATGGTAAATGATAATAATAATAATAATAATAATAATAATGTAGGTACAGGGGTCCCTATCTCGGGGATTTGGGTACTCACAATTCCGGTTCGTCGTCGTTGTCCTCGTCGTCCGTCTCNGCNTCNNNGGNGTCCACGNCCANGCCTNNCANGNNCTCGTNGCTGTGCAGGTCGACCGNCCCGGCGCCTGCGCCCGCCCCGGCGCCTGCGCCCGCCCCGGCCCCGGCCCCGCTCCACCATGGAAGGTTTCGTCCATGTTGAAAGCCTCTGACCGAGTTTCCTCGACGACGGCGGCCACCAACTCGTCGACGGAACTACCCATCCGCACAAACAACAAGTTCGTACACGCTTGGACCCGTAATTGGTACGGGACCGCAAGCTCCACGCCACGGACCATAATGCCCGGCCACGGTCCCCCGCCGTGCTGTTCCATTTGGAACGCACACGGAGGTGCGCCGGCGGAACCCGTACACCACTTCCATACGGCCCGGACTGCATCCGCACTCATCTCGGCCGCTGCCCAGTACCGCGTCCACACGGCCGTCATGGTCGCACGCAGAGCTGCGACGTCTTCCGCGTCGTACCGAAACAACCCCAAGAACCGTGCCAAGGTCCAAGGATCCGTGCCCCCGCACAACACGTCCATGAACCGCGTCGGGTTCTCCGCGAACAACACTTGCATCGCCCGCACACAAGGGCCTGCGTCCTGGATCCCTAAACGCAACCCCACACCCGCCATCTGTTCGGCCGCAAACGCTACGTTGTACCGAGCCCGCGCCTCTGCGTGGCGGTGGCCCACTTCGCTTGCATCGGCCACGAGTTCTTGGGAGAAGATCGTTTCAGGTACACTCCGTGGACCAAGGCCCGCCACCAGGGGCGTCGCGTACGTCGGCACACGCATGTCCAACCGTTGTTGTTCCGTCAAAAACATGCGGCGCACTTGGCGAGGATCGTGTCGTTCCAACAACGCATCGTGGCAAAAAGGAGCGGCTTTGGTGACGGGATCTTCGTGCATGTCCCAGTCCGCCAACGCCAAGGCCAACACCGACGCCGACAAGCGAAAGGGCAAACGTTTACCCAACATCAAGGTGCGCACCAATCCTTGCGCAAAGAGGCGAAAGATGGTCGCGTTGGCGTACACACACCCTTTCGAGCTGCCGCACGCGGTACACGGACGGGTTGCCGCCCCTACATTGATAAAGTATGTGTTCCGGTGCTCTCCCGGCCCCGGCACAAATAAGGCATGGCACCCATCCACCAGGGTACGATACCACAGCTCTTCGGTGGTTTGGTCCGTCACGGCGTCGCCCCGGGCCAAATTGGTCGTGCCTTGGACAATGGTCACACCCACCAAATAAATGTCTGATTGGGGGTACCCAATCGCCCCGAGGTAATCCCCAATGGTAGCATTGGTGGCCGGCAAGATCCGCACGGCGGGTGCCCCTACCTCGGCGGCGTCGTGTGTTTGGTGCCGAAACTTCAATTGTACTTCCCGCAACAACGTGCCCCATTGGGCGTCCGACAAGCGCGGCCGTTCCACCCGTCCCATGGGTTGCAACGGGTAGCGCTGGTCCGTTGGCATGTGGCCCAACGCATGGTACAGGGCCACGGGTGGCAGGCCTTGACGCACCAAGGTCCGGGCGCGGGCTTGGACGGCCGGATGGTCAATCTTGGACACCAAGTGTTGGTCCATGTACCGCCCAATCGAGGCGGCGGTCTCCGTTGGGGTGATGGCGGCGGCGGCGGCGGCGGCGGCGGCGGCGGGCACGACCGCCAACGATCCCCAGTCGACCACGGCATGGTGGTTGTCCATCCACACGGCCCGCGGCGGCACGCGGTCCAACAATACGTACCCTCCCTGGTGCGCACACGCACTGTGCAGTACCAACCATTGTTGGGCGTGGAGCACAAAGTCCCGCGGCGTCAACGTCGACCGGCTGCCGGCTCCCACGAGCGGACACAACGTGCACAAATGGGCGGGAAACCGCGTGCGCAGGACAAACCCCTCCGTTTCGGGCACGTACCACCACGAAATGGCCGGTCCGTGGACGTCTTGCGGCAACGCCGGTCCCAAGTCGGCCAACGCCCGTTCCAGGGCACCCACGTCTGCGACCCGACGGGCGTCCCCTTCAAAGAACATGACTCGATGCTTGTCGTCCACCAACAACGCGGCCGCTCCCCGTGGACACGCCACCCGAGACGCCGTGGACGCTACGTTTGGGGCGTACAGGGGGTACCGATACGTATACATCTGATCGGGACATTGTTGTCCCCCTTGGCGAGGGAACGCTTCGTCCGCCTGCCCCAACACCCGGGCGACGCGGGCCGCTTCCTGCTCAACCCATGTCCCCATGACTGCGCCCGTGGCCACGTCGTACCGTTCCCGCAAGGCCAACAAGTCCTGCAGTACATGGAGGTCAACAAAGTCCAACGCCGCCTCCGTGGCCTGGACGGCCGTGTCGTACGCGGTCGCACACGTTTGCATGAGGCGCAACAATTTGTCCACCGCCACCGCTTTGGCCTTCTTGGTCCGAAAAGGTCGCTTGCGTTTCGTGGGAAGCCCGTCCGGGACGCCCGACCCCTCCTCGGACCCTTCCGACCCTTCGGACCTTTCGGGAATCGCCGGAAACACGACCAACCCAAGGTCGTGTTGGTACTGTTGCAATTGGTGTTTGATCCGGGTCATCTCCCCACAATCGTCCAAGTACCGTTGTACCAACGAGTCCGGCGACACGGCGGCACGGGCTTGGTGCCATTTCTGATGGATGGAGTACAGTGTCCGCACCGCTTCCTGGTCGACCACGTCCCCCGAGGGACACCCTTTGGCCAGTGCCCGTGCGGCCCGGGCCAAGACAAGGGTCACACAAAGGGTTTCTTGGCGCGCTGCACGGTCGCGTGCCTTTTGCACGGCGGCGATCAGTGCGTCCAAGCGCGGGACGAGGGCCCCTACCTCGTCCTGGAAGGCTTTGAGACGCGAGTTCTTCATGCTGGTTCGCAGCGCCCGTTCGACGGGGAGCCAAGCGTTGGTGCCTCTAGTAGCACGCCCCCCAGGGGGAGGAAGGCGCCAGGGAGGCGGGAGAGCCATGGATGGAAGACAAAGATTTGGGGGCAGGGGATGGACGCGGTACAAGGGACCTGTGTGGTCCCCCCTACATAGAGGCGGCGGCACGGTGGCCTGGTATGGTCGCGCTCTCTCTCTCTCTCACTTGTTCTCGAAATAATCTCTGATTTTACCCACGCGGTTGCGTACGACCGACATACGGAGGATGGCTTCGTACAAACGCTGGTGGTTGTACCGTCTCTGGTACGTCTGCAATGTGTCCCACAGGGACTCGTACGCGTGTCCGTCGTAATACCGTACAAGGGGACGGTACGCTGATTTCGGCAAGGGACCCGGGATCATCTGCGCCACGTGGTCGCGCAAGGCGTCCCACGCAGGCCCTTGCCCGTGTTGTCCTGCTCCCAACGCCCGGTACACTTGTTGCCGGCCCGCGTCCCCGCGAAACCACGTCCGATCCCGCAATCCCAGCAAGAGGGTGCACTGTTTCCAAAAAGCTTCCGTACGGAGCACGACTTGAATCGCAAAGCGGACAATGTTGGCCGGCAGCGGGGCTCCGATCGGTGCCAGACGGTGTGGTCGCTCTCTCACTCGGGTCGGTGTGCGGCTCCCTCGTTGTTGCAACCCCCGTCGAAGGTACGCCGCGCACAGTGGGTGCAAGGGCATGTACCTTGGTGCGGGAGGCTCGTCCGTCCCCGCCCGCTGCATGGTGTGTGCCTCTGCGTGCGAAGCCTTGTTGAGGCGTTTGATCAACGGACAATACGGTGCGAACCGACTGTGACGCGTCGACGCCGCCAACGCCGCCCCACTCCGCCCCTTGATGCGCCGCATGGCGATCCATTTCTGGTACTTGTTGGTGCCCGCGTGCGAGGCCTGGCGCGAACGACGTGTGTGCAAGCGGTGGTCCGACCCCCACATTGGTCGGTAGATGATCTTCCGTGGAACCCCCAACTCCGGAGAGGGGACGACTTTCTTCCAAGATTTGGGGTGCTTCATCGTCACCGTCGTCGTGGCCGTGATCGTTGTGGCATGTGCATGCCGGTATCTCCTACCCACTGGGCCCGACGTTGGCGGGCGGCTTCGCCCCGTTGCACCCGGCGCAAGGTCAATGCCGTATCCGTCGAGGTAGTCGCCAGGGCCGAGGTAGTCGCCAAGGTCGCTTGGGCCGCAACGGCCTTGTGCGCTCGCGCCAGTACCGACCGCAACCACCGAATGGCATACGCGAGGTCGGCCCGGCATTTGGCCCCAAAGACCACAAATTTTTGGGGGTCGGTAGGTTGACGTTGGTGCCAGAATACATTGATGCCCAACGACCCCCGCACCGTCAATTTCAACGCACTGAACGTGTGGGTGAACTCGGCCTCGCGCATGATGTGGCGACGCACGGCGTCGGTGATGGCGGGCGTCCCGTCGGCCTGGGGTAAGCATCGACCGGTAGCTTGCATGTTGGTAACCGTGGCGAGGTCGGCTCCCCGTCGACGGGGACCCGTGGGCAACAAACAGGCCCCATGCAACACGGCCCGACGCACCACGGTGGCCATGCGGGTGAGGTGTTCCGGCGAACGACACCCGGTAAAATTGAACCGTAACCCGTGCGCCGGACTGTAGCACACCATGACCGATGCCCCAGGTCCATGTTCGTGTGTCGGCAACACGCGGGCTCGAATGGACTCGGGGAACGCCTCGTGGCCACGACGCATGATGGCGGCCACGGGAAACACACGCGCAATGTGAGGGCGCACGGCGGGCCACAACGTAGGACTCATGGCGATGCCCAACTGCATGTCGCCGCACACGTTCGAAATGGCACCGTATGCGCTGAGTTGGGCCCGGGGACACACGGGTTTGACTTGTTTGGCTACGTGGACGTGGAGGTCCAGCGGTCGGGCACTGGTGTACCGTCGTAGCACGTACAAGGTGCCACACGCCCGCCACGTGCGTCCTTGGGGGCGGCCTCGGTTGGTGACCACGTACGTGGGTACCAACCCATGGACCACGGATTTCTTTTTGGCGGTGTAATGATCTTGCGGTCCACCGCCAATGTAAATGTGTTCGTCGAACAAGGTGGTGTACGGGCGGCGGCGGTGGCGGTGGTGGCGGACCGCGTGGACGTGGGCAAACCGGGGCCGTTGGTTCAAGACGTCGGACCAATGGGGTGGCGGGTGTCCGTGGGCTGTGAGCACGGTTACACAATACCGGGGGTTCGACCGCAGGACAATGCGCATTTGGAGCGTGTCGTCGCCGTACAAGCGGCAGTACGTGAAGGACGCGGGGTTCGTGCGGTCCGACAGGGGTCCTACGGTGCCCACAAAGGTGTGGGTGGGTCCGGCGGCGGCGGCGGAAGCCATGGGAAGAAAGATTTGGGGAAAGATTTGGGGGAGATGGACGGTGGGGAGGCGACAACTGGTTAGGAGACGGACGCCAAGTCGGCTGCGAGGGCTGCGGGGTCGATACCGTTGCAGTTGCCGTCGGCGTCCCGCGTAATGTGCCGAGCGAAGGTATCGAGGCGACCCGGGTGGTTGGCAAACCAAGCCANCAGGGCCGTGGCGTTGGTGTACGCGTCCTTTTGCGGCCTGCATGTGGATAACGGCCACACCGCGAAGGTATCGCAGCCACGCACACATTCTTCGGTTGGCCCACATGTTGTGTNCCCGTCCTCGTCTGGAGACACACATTGCGCCGGAGCACACCTGCTGATCCAGCCGCCGGTTGACCACGCGTCATGCTTACAATATTGAAATTCACCCGTGCAGTCCGAGTTTTTTGTACATGCCTCGTAATCCCAAGCCTGTGCGNGNACGACAAGAAGGACCATCCCAACGGGNACNAGGAGCACACGGGAAACCATGGTGTGGGTGNNAGACGTGCNTCGTGCTTCTTCCTCGCCAAGTCGATCCAGATATA
>PBNR01000050.1 GCA_002723195.1 Gammaproteobacteria bacterium
AACTTGGGGGTATACCTTCCGGTCGCTCTAATGTTGGCAACTCGGCGGCCTCACGACTCTCAACATTCTGAATTCGCCGCTCAACTTCCCTTACTGAATCGAGATAGTCTTCTAATTTCTGCCGATCTGATGCCCCTAGCGTTGGAACCAATCTCCGAGTGTCCTCCATCACAAAATCAAGAAGGCTACGATTTTGTCTAAGCTGAATAGCCCGCGCATCCGCATCTGTCGTTTCGCCATCACCAAACAATCGCTCGAATACGCGCCGCGGATTATTCACGTAAGGAAGCGGCGTTGTGGCTGAACTCCAGGATATCGTGTTGCTATAGGCGCAGCTATAGCCGGAATCACAGCCCCCGACCATACGCACATCCTGTAGACCTATTTCCAAAGATGGTAAAGGCGTAGTCTGACCAATTTGTTGCGCTAACGCCTGATCGATAGACTGGCCATTACGAATATCTGCTCCCTGCGTTTTCTTTGGATGCGCACCTGTAAGCCAGCTTGCTCCTGCTCTAGCGTGATCACCGGGGCCATCCCCTAAGGCTTCACCATTCCTGTGCGCAAGACCGCTAACAACTGCAGTTTGTTCACGAAAAGCCTCGATTGGTTTCAATGTTTTAGAATAGGAAAAATTATACCCAGTCTCGGTTGGTGTCCATTCATCCATGATTATGCCATTGGCTGTATAGACAAATGCAGCCCTAGTGACCGGCGTCCTAGCAGTCGCAAAGGCGGGTGTCATTGCGTCAAGGTAAGGTAATGCAATCGCTGCTCCTGCCCCTTGAAGAAATGTGCGCCGGGATAGATATTTCTTTCTTACCATCTCAGACCTCCGGAATACGTCTCATACGAAAAGGTACACTGTCCACAATACTGTCTACAAGTGAAGAAAAACGGAAATCGGACGACTCAACATGGCGACGAATCTCTCTTAGAGCTGGCCGATCGGAATCTTCAAGCCCTCTCCCTATAGCGTAAGTTAATAGCTTTTCTGCAAGCGTTTCTATAAATTCATCACGACGCGCTAACAAAACTACTCTTAGGCCATCAAGGCCATCAACCAACGTGCCGTCTGGTAAGGCGCCGGAGTCATCTATTGCCGTGCCATCTTCGTTTATTCGTCGTCGTCCAACAGCATCGAAAGATTCTAACGCAAATCCAAGCGGATCGAGCCGATTATGACAAACTGCGCACGCGGGGTTTGCCCGGTGCTGCTCCAACGCCTCTCTTAAGCTACTCGCTGAAATTTCTGCGGAATCATCAAGGGCTGGAATATCGGGCGGTGGTGGCGGCGGGGGCGAACCAAGTAAATTCTCCAATACCCATTTGCCTCTCAAGACTGGTGAAGTGCGCGTTGGATAGGAAGTAACCATTAAAATACTGCCCTGGCCAAGAACTCCGCGCCGACCCGTTCCAGCAAGAGAAACTTGACGAAAATAATCACCCTCCACACCATCAATTCCATAAAATTCTGCAAGTCTCTGATTGACAAAAGTATAGTTGGCATTGATCAAATCCAACACACTTCGATCTTCATAAACGAGATTTTCAAGAAAAAGCTCTGTTTCTTGTTGGAAAGCGTAACGCAGGGAATCATTGAAATGGGCATAGCGATCAGGATCTGGAGCCCAATCAGCAATATTACGCAAATGCAACCATTGCCCTCCAAAGTTTTCTATAAGCGCTTTACTTTTGGGATCGACTAACATCCGCTTTAGTTGTCCAGATAGCACCCTGGGCTCACTTAGTGCCCCTTGCTCGGCCAAGGACAATAATTCTTGGTCCGGAATACTACTCCACAGAAAAAACGATAGCCTTGAAGCAAGATCCAAATCAGAAAGACGGTAATTTTCACTAGGCTTACCTTCGACTGGGACAGGCGGTGATCGAAATAAAAAACGTGGCGAAACAAGCAAACCACTTAGCGCCATTTCAATGCCATGCTCAAAACTTCCGCCATCCTCCCGACCTTCAGTAAAAAGCTCCATTATTGGATCTATATCGTTTTCAAAAACTGGTCCTCGATAAGCGCGCCGTGCTAGCGCGCTAAGAATCCGGCGGGCACAACTTTCTTCTTGAGCCACAGTTTCAGGCCGGCATATGAAAATACGTTTATGGCTTTCTTCCATACCAATTTTAGTAACAGCATAAGGCCCACCAATTAAGACATAATCAACTGCATAAGAATTGTAGTTGTCGAAGTTTCCTTGAATACTTGTTTCTGGAGTTGAATACTCACCCAGGAAACCCGCTGCAATTTCATGAGAACCGGCTTCTAGTGTGACAGGCACTTCAAATAGCCGGGATCCCTGCTCAGCTTCGGCGTTGCTAAAAGATGCTTCAATAAGCTCCACCCTTTTCCCGTCAACTCGAACATCGAGAAGGGGTGCAGGCATATGCGACATTCTCCGACCCCCTACTCTCACTGTAATTGTGTAATCCGCCGAGAAAGGAAATATATGTTTAAAACTAATTGCCCCTCTCACATTAAGAGGCAAATTTGGAATAGCTTCATTAACCGCACCAACTTGAGGCGAATACCTGTGAACTACAGGTCTCGGCTCTAGTGTGCCTACAGCCAAGCGGCTGACCTGTCTCGCAGCTGCCACATATTTTTCAATATGCAAAGGAGAAACAGTTAATACACCGCTTATATTATCAAACCCATAACCCGAATCATCTGCTGGCAAATCTTCCGCGTGATCAAGGTCTATACCTAGTAAGTCTCTTACTGCATTATTGTATTCCACGCGGTTTAGGCGATGAATCGCGGGCGAACCAGGATCGGGCGTCATACGTGCATTTTTGTCGAGCTCAGACTCCAACCAATTGACTATCTCTATTCTTTCACTTTCATCCGGACGAGGCATGCCGGGTGGTGGCATTTCCCCGGTTTTCAACCTTCGCAGGACTTTTTCCAGCGCTGATGAATGCTCTGACAATGCGACACTACTAATACCTTGTAGAGTAAAGTTAGCCGTGAGCAAGGTATCATTGTGACAAACGACACAATATTGGGACAGAGCTCTATCGAGCAACTGGCCGCTAGAAGTTTCGATACCAGTTTGAGCCTCAACAATAGGCGCAGATAACACCCAATCGAGAATTAAGAAGAGAACCACCAAGCGGAAAAGTTGCGTCACCATAATGGACGATGCTATAACGTAACGCCTCAATGAGACAACTATTCCAACTCTTACTGGTAGTAGCCTATTCAGGCTTTATGCTGTTTGCAAGCGGCCAACCTATCATTGAAGATCGAACCGGACAGCGACTAATAGAAGCTGTACAGAGCTTGAATTACAATGCAGTAGCTCATTTAATCAATTCAGGTGCTAATGTAAATTTCCGCAAGATTGACGGTTCCACTCCGCTCAGCTGGGCAGCACTGAGACCAAACGCGCACATTACCTCCGCATTGCTAGAAGCTGGCGCCAATCCGAACAACGCGGATGAAAACGGCGAGACACCGCTATTATTGGCAAGTTCTTCTGGAAACTCAGAAGTCGTTCGGCTACTACTTGAAGCCGGCGCAAACCCAAACGCTCGTCGGTGGAGTGGCGATAATCCGCTTCACTTGGCTGCTCATACTGGTAATGCAGATATAATTAACCAGTTAGTTAATTCAGGTTCCGATGTTAATGCAGTTGAAAATCGAATGGGCCAGACTCCTTTGATGCGAGCAGTAGCTAGAGGCCATGATGATGCAGCGCAAATATTAATGACACATGGCGCAAATATTAATACTNCATCCTTGAACGGATATCGAGCCATTCACTTTGCCGCTTTGTACGGACGAGATGTGATCACGAAAAGCCTTATAGATGCGAAAGCTAATACATTAGTTAGNGCCGGAGAGGNAGGAATTCCTTTCCTAATCGCCCTCAGNGAAGGGCATGAAGAAGTTGCCAGGCTTCTTCTGACAGAAGAAGTAAATGTAAACACTCGCAGCTCGGATGGAACTACCCCATTACACGAAGCAGCCGGTTCCGGGATGCTNGAGCTGGCCAGAGACTTNATAAATAAAGGTGCAAACCTTGAAGCTAGGCTGCAACCTATTTCTGGCAACGTCTACGAGCCTGGCCGAGGCGGAGGCGTTACTCCGTTCTTATCTGCAGCTCGAGGCGGTTATTTAGACATGATGGAGCTTTTAATTTCATTAGGAGCCGATCCAAGCATACTAACCGAAGATGGCGCCGGTGCCATTATGTTTGCTAGTCGAAGTAGATCATTCGAAGCCGTACGTATGCTTGTGGAATTAGGGCTCGATGTAAACGCGTTTCCGAAAAATCGTCCTTCAGCATTTCACATAGCTATCCGTTTCGGTGAAAACAAGATCGTCGAATATCTTGCTAATAACGGCGCAGATTTTAGCGCTCTCGATCACAACAACCGAACGCCTCTGGAAGAAGCAGAATTTGAGGCACCCGTTAGTACAATTGAATTAATGAAGCGCCTAACATCAGAACTATAGATTTAGATTGGATTAGATTACGCTTCCTCACAATATTTTTATGCCCGTCAAAAGCATTAGCTTCAATGATACTTCTACTTACTAAGGACACCTTAATTACCATTATCTAAAAACCAGCTTTTGTTAGGCTTACTCTTCCCGATAAAGAAATAGTGTAAAATAATCGTCTTTAGGATCATCTTGTAAAACAATGCTGGATGTAAGCTCCTTACTAAACTCCAAGGTTGCAGCAGGGTGGGTAGGTACTAAGAATCCATCTTCAAATTCAACCCGTTTCAATAGGCTTAAACCTAATCCGATCTTAGAAACGGCAAATAGTTTATATATCATCCTATTTATGTAGTCTGTTTCGCTATTCCTATAGTTTAACGCGCCACAACAAATCACATAATCGACAACCGGAATTGATTGCGAACTAAATTCTCCATATACGAATTTTGTGTTCTCATACCTGCCAAATCTGTCTATGGCAACGTCGAGAAATTCGCGCTGGTAATCAAGACCAATGTATTCGAATTCACCATATATCTGCTTTAGATAAGGATACAAATCTCCATGACCACAACCCGCGTCAAGCAACCTATGGCCATTAATTTTCCCTATTTTAGCAAGCTGCTCAAATCTTTTGATTTGACTTTCGGGATTCTTCCATCCAAGCGCACGATTCGAATCTGTGCCAAACCGACTTATGCGATCATCATTATATGCTCGAAGGAGAGCTATATCCTTAACCTGCATTTCTACTCCAAATTTCCTCAGCACCTTTCTTCATATATCACCGAAGAAAAAACACCTAGAAGTACCGCCGGAATATTTATGCTCACGTTAAAAGGTAGCTGCACTGCAACAAAACAGTAAATAACTGCAGCAAAGGCGAAAGCTGAAAGGTTCAGACGTGAATATTCTAGTAAGTTTGAAGTCGCCTAACAACCTTATTGAAAAATATTACCAGCAACTAGTTCACACTTGCTTCGATGTGCAAATCAAAATCAAGAGCTTCAGCCACACTTAGACTTCCCCCTAGTGCCGTAAATACAGATAGACCGATATCCGAATGATTAAGAGTAAATCTAGCGTCAATGATAATCTCCGAATCGTTTATAGTGACTTCAGCAGGAAGTTCAAGATTTACTGCATTTCCTTTCAAATCAAGCGCTATCGCAAAGTTCCACTCGCTATCCGTCACAGATATCGTATTTATATCAGCTGCAATCATTGAAAAAACAGCTGCGTTGAGAACTGCTTCGCTCAACATATTTTCTCTGGTACCTTCGATAGCTCTTCTACCAGGCTGACTGTCAAAGCCCTCCCCTGCTCTATCCCGCTCAGATTGATCATCAACAATGAAACTACTAATAGGAAACGAAAATGAGGCAGTGGAATCCACTGGATCTTCTGCTAAATTAATCTCACCAGACAAATCTCTAGTGTGAACAACATGATTATGGCCCATTCGAGCAAGAGGCCCAGCCCGTCCAACATAAATTCTTAAAATGGAGTTTTCCGAATCTATACCAAAGGTTTGAAAATCTGAAGCTGGCTGCTGAGCCAAAACAGAAGATGCAAACACTCCAATCAGAACCAAAAGCGAAGTTATGCCCTTTTTAAATTCCATCACTTATTCCTTTCTAAATTACCTTTATGACTGGAAGCAAAAACAAAAAGTTTTATACACTGCTCTAATACAACTATAAAGTTAGCAGGCTATTAATTATATCACTAGTTTTCCTGATTACTCTTTTCATTACTAATTAACTAGAACAAACTTCAACTTTATTACAAAAAGATGAGACCATAAAGCGAAGAGCATTTTGTAGTAATCAAGGTTAAATTGAGTAAATCCGCAAAGGAAGCAGCAAAAATAGCCAAATTTGCGATTATATATACAATAGCAAATCATTAAAGGGCGTCCCGCATGCAAGACAAATTCAAACGTTTTTTGCTGATGCTAGTCACAGTCTCTTTACCGCTTATTGTTCAAGCGCAATCAGTTAACGGTATACATGAAGACCTTGATTTTAGCAGCCCAGAAGCATGGGCTATGTCCTATATGGTAGCCTCTACTCTCAATCTCGCACTACAGCCTCCAAAATCTATAGAGTTCGGCGACATCCGTCTTTCTGCCGAACTAGCGTCAATTCCCCATTTGAATAGGGAACAACAACAAGTGGGATTTGGGGGTTTCAAAAGTGAAGATCTCAATAAATCGCCAGCATTTGGACTGGCTCGCGCAAGCCTGGGGTTAATATGGGATGTGACGGCAGAGTTATCTTGGACGCCACCAGTAGAAATTAATGGCGCTAAACCCGATCTAATATGGGGGCTGGCTTTATCTAAGCCTCTGATAATCAGTGACAGCTGGGGGCTGGGGCTTCGCTTATACAAGATTGACGGTTCAGTGCTAGCTGATGTGACCTGTAGTGAAAAAATAGCAGAGTTTCCTCCGTTCTCGTCTCAAAACTTATTCGGCTGCATTGGCAAATCTGAAGATAAACTGGAAATGGATCATCATGGAGCTGAAGTGATTTTGTCTTTTAACAAGCCTAATATGCTCCTTAAGCCTTGGGTATCGATTGCATCAACCAAAATGTATCCATTTGTAGAAATAGATGCGCCGCTAGAAGGCTCAAAACATTCCTCGACTCTTAGCACGGAAGGAAAAACTATTACCTATAGTATTGGATTCAATTACAGGCTAAATGAAAAGTGGGGAATCAATATGGCAAGCTCCTACACGCCCCTGGAAGCAAGGAGAATTCAAAAAACAGGCAGGCAAGATAATTTCTGGAATATCCGCCTTGGATTAGTTTGGGATTTATAAAGGGCCACTTAGTCACCCCATAATTCTTCGTAATTACCTGTTGTATGGAGGCATGCAAGCTAATGCTCCTGCAAAATACTGTATCATAAATTCAAAGTGAGCTTCGCAGAGGACTATTACTGAGCAATAGCGGGAACACGAAGTAAAACATAGCTAATATGTTTATCTTGAGCCGGAAGATAAGCGTGCGGCATTTTAGCTGGAATATGGAGTACGTCGCCAGCTGCCACAGAAAAACGCGTTCCGCCATTGATTCGAGAGTCAGGCACGTTTGACTCACCGATCAACCTTCCCCCCACCAGAATCTCTCCCTGACCACTCTGAATAAATACCACATCGATAATATCTTCGTGAAGCTCTGGCCAGCCATCGCGATCACGGCGAATGAACCGATAACGATGAGAATTGCCACCAATGCCATAATCCGCCAAAGTTTCCCGCGAGGAACCATCATTACGCATACGCGCGACAATAGCTCTACTTTTATCTTCCAAGTCAGCTGCTCTCCACAAGCCAAAACCGTCCGGCTCAAGTTTAGGAGCCTGCCCATCAGGGTCTTGAACAATATCGCCACTAAAAGCTGGAACCCTCACAAGAACGTAGGTGATATGATCTCCTTTCTCTACCAAATAGGCGTGTGGGGTATCCGCCGGTATGCGAAGCACATCGCCCGCCCCAACCGAATAGCGCCACCCCCCGATGATATCGGTTCCTAGATCCCCATCGCGCCCTAACATCTCCCCACCCACAAGTATTGTTCCCCGGCCACTTTGAATATAGACATAATCCTCGATATAAGTGTGCTGCTCTGGCAGGCCGTCCCCATCACGACGAATAAATCGGAAACGATGTGAACCAGCAGGCGTTAGGTAATCAGCCAATGTTTCCCGGGAGGAGTCATCCGATCGAATCGACCTTCCTAGTTGAGCGTTTCGTTGCTCAAGCTCTAACGAACTCCAGAGCAGGAACTCAGGCACTTTGCTGCTAGAATCAACTTCAGGCAATTGTGCTTGAATATCAATCGATGCTGTCTGCGCACATGCCTGTAAAAAAATAGAAATGCATGTGATCCCTGAAAATCTAGCAATCCGAAGGGATGTGAATAAATCAGCTATGAGATAATTCATGAAATGACGCATTGCCTTATAATTTAAAAAAGGATGCAAAGTATACTCTCATACGCCAGGTAAGAGGTATGCTAAACTATATTAAATACTGGGCTCATCGGCACTGTCGGCCGACGACCTAATAGACGGGTATGCCAAAACTTTTGATACCCTCCCATTAAAAAGCTAATTTTTTACTTGATAAGGACGAAAGTAGAGTTATGAGATTGGATTTCGCGATCGAGCTCGCTCTGTTGCTAATACTAGGCACCGCAATAGGGTTCATTATGGCAATTATGGCGAATAGCTTTGTGGAAGGGGTAAGTGCTGCAGAAACATTTCGCGATTCTCTATCAATACTTCAATTTAGTATTGGCGGTAAAGTTTACTCAGCTTCANCCTTAATTATCTTAATCTTTGCCGCAATGGTTATAGTCGGGCTCAAAAAATTTCTGCAAATAGAAAATTGGGCTGGACCTGCTGACTCTATACTTGCTGCACATACTGACTCTAGCGAAGTTGAAGTTAAAAAAGGACTTGCCTCTACGTTAGCAGCATTCACCTCCGCCGCAGGTGGAGGTTCGGTCGGGCAGTACGGTCCCCTAGTTCATTTTGGCGCTACAGTCGGAAGTGTTCTAAAAAAATTCTCGGGAGTACGGTTTTCCGGAGATGTATTCCTTGGGTGCGGGGTTGCGGCAGCAATATCGGCGGGGTTCAATGCACCAATAGCCGGTGTAATTTTTGCACATGAGGCTATTCTACGACATTTCTCATTAAGAGCCGTAGCACCTATTTTTATTGCATCTATCAGTGCGAGCTCTTTTGATCAATTCCTATTCCCAGAAAGCCAATCAACATTTCAGGCTATGCTAAGCCCTGCGCCACTTATACAAATAGTTCCTTACCTTGTAGTTGCGGGGGTTATTTTTGCAGCGCTAGCTTTAGCTTTTATGCACTCTTTGCGATATGCAATTGCCACTGGAAAGCATTTACAGAGCAAGCGCATAGAGCCAGTTTTCGTAGCAGCTGCAGTGTGTGGGACCATAGGGATCTTTGTACCTGAAGTACTTGGTATTGGCGCAAATGTGGTTAATGATCTAATCCAAGGTACTTACGGTACTGGTTATGTGGGATTAATCCTTATACTAAAGCTATTTCTCACTTCTCTGTGCATCGGTTTTGGCTTATTTGGAGGTGTGTTTTCACCAGCACTTTTCATTGGGGTATCAGCCGGCGTATTAGTTAGCGCGTTGCTGGAAATTTTGATAGGAGCAAACCTGGGGCAAGTAATGATGGTCGCTGGCATGGCTGCAGTAAGCGCATCAGTCATCGGAGCTCCAATCTCAGTAATAATAATAGTACTCGAACTTACCGGCTCATATGAGTATGCGGTTAGCGCTATGGTTGCAGTTATAGTAAGCAGCTTAGTGACTCACCGTATTTTCGGACTATCTTACTTTGACAGACAGCTGAAGGATCGGGGAGTCGACATGTCACTCGGACGAGAAGACATTCAATTAAGTCGTACTTATGTCAAAGACTTCTTCTCGGAAAAATACTTGGCAGTAGCCACTCACGAATCTGGCACGCTAGTAGTTGAAAAAATGTCTCAGGGTCAAACTACAGAAGCCTACGTTATAGATAGCGACAAAACATTCATCGGTAAAATTGATATTTTTGGAGCACAAAGAGCAGGCGCAGAATCAGTTACGACCAATCTAATCGATAAACCATTAACATTAAATGATAATCAATCTTTAAAAGAAGCGTTGAAAGCAATTGAAACCTTTATTGGTGAAAGCGTTCCTGTGTTAAGCGGCAACGGCAAATTCCTAGGGATATTGACGGAGGGAATGTTGTTCACAGCTGCATCACAAGTTAAAGCCCAAATTACAAAACTCGAAAGAGAGTAAGCTAATGGTCGTTACAGAAAATGGAAACTATCGCTTCGTAAAAAAAGCACTAACCTTTGTTTTTACTCTCTTCATACCTTTTCTATCTTTTTCTCAGGACGATAGATTTCAAGCTGGCGTAGCAGCAGAGGAGAGAGGTCACTTTGCGACAGCCCTCCGTTCCTGGATCCCCCTGGCTGAAGAAGGTGTTCCGGAAGCACAAAATAACGTTGGCCACATGTATGAAAAAGGTCAGGGTGTCGCTCAGAATTACTCTGTCGCGATGCAATGGTACCGCCGAGCCGCAGAATCGGAACTCGCTGAAGCCCAATTAAACATAGGATTACTATACTATTATGGATATGGTGTCGCCACAAATCATAGAGAGGCCGTCAGTTGGTTTAGGCTAGCCGCAGAGAATGAACTGCCAGAAGCTGAATATATGCTAGCGCTTTCTTACGAGCAGGGAACAGGCATTAGCCTTGACTATCGCGAAGCGCGGCGCCTTTTTCTGAAATCCGCGCGCGCCAACTATGCTCCAGCACAAATGATGTATTCATTCATGCTTCAGGCGGGCGAAGGCTTGGAGGACTCAGATCCTTTCAGAGCTTACATATGGGGGAAAATTGCGGAACAAAATGGCTCAGAAGAAGCTCTCGATGTTACTAGTATTTCCTCGATTCTACTTGAAGACGAAGAAGTGGCTGAAGCGGATTTAATAATTGAAAGGTGCCTGACTCAAGGTCTTGATACTTGCCCCTAGCTACCCCTAATTATCACCTCGATTCTACGGTTGGCTGCCCTACCTTCTACCGAATCATTGCTAGCAACTGGCTTTGTGTCGGCGTACCCTTCCACCACTACACTACCTGGAACTAGAAACCCCTGTTGCAACATATAGTCTGCAACTCTCGAGGAACGTGCCGAAGAGAGATCCCAGTTATCACGATATCTTCCCCCAAAGGCTAACGGCACATTGTCCGTGTGCCCCTCTATTTCAACTAAACCACCTGCTCCAGTTACGGCGGATCCCACACTATTTAAAACGTCAAAAAAGCCTGTTTCTAGTTCAGCACTTCCACTCTGGAAACTCCCTTGTTCGGTCAACGTAACAATCACATCATCTCCATCCAAAGTCACCTGAGCTAGTCCATCAGCTATTTCCTCACTCAAATTTGACCTGATAAGCTCATAACGATCTGTTGCCAGGCTATCTTCCCTATATGCTTCAGAGTTATACCAGTCTGGAGAATTGCCTCTTTGCAAAGCGCCTCCAGTTAAACTTATGGCTTCATCCGTATTTGCCTGCACAACCGCCACACGAGCTAAAGCATCTATCATATCGCCAGTGATTTTTTGACCCCCATCGGAACTTCCTTGCCTCTCAGGAAAAGATACACTTATACCTGCTTCCGTTTGATTGATCTCCACCATCCCTTGAGAGATCTCCTGGCGCAACTCTTGAGTTAACATATCCAATGCGTTCGTCTCGGAGGAACCATCGCCTATGTCAAACGATAATTCCTCTTCGTCCTGTTCTTCATCGGTTTTTTGTTCTTCAATTTGAGTCAGGGGAGTAGCCTCTGTCTCAGTGCGCTGATACTGCTGCAGAATGATACTCTCAGCTGTGGGAGGTTCAATTGAGGGTATGACCGTTTGCACTCCAAATGCGCTGCGCATCGATCCTGCAACTTCTTTATATTTCGGAACATTTACTTGAGCAAAAGACAAAATAAGCACAAAGAACGCCATCAGCAAGGTTGCCATGTCTGCAAAAGTTGCCATCCATGCAGGAGCACCTTTTTTGCAATCTGGGCATCCCTCACCCTCTTCTTCTTCCCCTTCGTCTTCTGCAGCAGCTTCTTCCTCATCCATGTCGACCGAAGACCCAGACTCTGTATCTGATTCTACTTCAGGGTTACTTTCGTCCGTTTCATTAGCACCATTAGATACGTTAACTGGAGCTTCTTCCGCAGCTTGCTGTTCACTTGATTCTTTTTCTGTTTCTTCAGTCATTTGCTAAATTGGAACTCAGTCGGGAATTTTAATCTCAATACGACGATTATTTGATCGGCCTAAAGCGGTGTCATTACTATCAATCGGCACAGTTTCACCAAATCCGGCTACCTCAATCCTTGTAGGGTCAATAGTTAAAGAGGACTCAAAAAATGCGGCAACTGAAGCCGCTCGAGCCGCTGAAAGTTCCCAATTTGATTCAAACCTATCGCTCCAAACTATCGGTACATTATCAGTATGCCCCTCAATTCTGATATTACCAGGCGCGCTGGAGACGGCGCTCCCAATGTCACTTAGGTTTGACAGAAATTGTTGTTCAAGCTCAGCACTGCCCGACTCAAACGAACCCTGACTAGCAATACTTATTACTATTAGATCTCCCTGTTTTTCCACCGTTAGCGATCCCGCTTCTATTTGGGAGGCTAGTTCTACTCGCAAGTCCTCAATTCGAGAGCGCCTATCTGCATTGTTATAATATTCGCCTTCTCCTACATTCGGATCCGAGCTAGAAGCAAGCAAATTAGGTGACTCGGAAATTGACATGTAAATTTCTGAGGCTACCGTGGCCTGAGTTTCAGCGAGCACGGAAGCTACAGCCAAAATAGCTTCGGACTGGTCGTCTGAATATTGACCTGCCTCAGAAACCTGCTCTTGGACCATGGAAGCCACCTCAACTGAGATTTGGTCATTGACGGCTTCAACCTGCACCACACCTGATTGTATTTGGCTGTACAGCGCTTCGCGAACTATCTCAAGTTCTCTTTCGAACTTATTCTCCTGTTCTCCGGTTCTGCGAATTAAATTCGCTGCCGTAGGATTGATTGGCGCTTGATTAGGATCGTTTATCACCGTTCTTTGCGCTAACGCTGGGGAGTAATCTTCAACTAAAAGGGATCTTCCCCTAGGAATTTGTATTGTCGGTCTTATCTTTTTTATACCGAATGCATTTTGAATGGAGCCATTTATCTGCTCGAATTTACGAACTTCCGTATCAGAGAATGACAAAATAAGAACGAAAAAAGCCATGAGAAGAGTCGCCATATCGGCAAATGTTGCCATCCATGGCGGTGAGCCTTTATTGCAAGGAGGGCAATCCTCCTCCGGTGCACCATCATCACCCTCAGAAGAGTCTTCTTCCTCGCTTGCTGCATCTACAATATCGCCGATAGCTTGCGCCGCAAAATTGCCACTTTCTTTGTCGCCTAATGTCTTATAAAGATTAAGGTAAAAACTCTCTTCACCCTCATCCTCACCATCGCTTACCGTATCAACTTTTACAGTTTTTTCTGTTTCATTAGCTTCGAAAACAAGCGTTTCTGATAATGGGATATAATCACTGTCGTATTTGGCAGTTAATTGCTGAGTTGCTAAATAAACCGTTGAAGCACTACCCGACCCACTGCGCGTAACAGTAAATTCAACTTGACCACCTTCTTCTACAGGAGAAGGCGCGCTGATCGTGTAGTCATACTCTGTTTCAGGTGTAGTCATGGTCGATCTCAACTACCGCTTCGATTTAATGCATTTTTCTCAATAGGACCAATAGACTCTTCTTCACGAAACTTCTTGTTTAATTCCTTATCAAACGAGAAATCCAGGTACTCTGGATTCTGATTAATTGTCCTATTTCCAAGAATCTCCAACACAGCGATCCCAGCGCTATGTCGCTTCGAGCAGCTCTGCTCGGAATTTCGGCGGCACAAAAGAGGCGAGGTAATCAGTGAGTATTCGCGGGTTACCTCCGCTCTGAATGAATAAGGCTCCCTCTACTATAAGTTGCGAGTTCGCCGCCTCTAGCTCTGATTGATTTACCAATTTCTGCGAAATAGGTATGCACACAGTATTAGCCAAAATCGCGCCATACATAGTCGTCAGCAATGCAATTGACATCGCAGGACCAATTGACTTTGGATCTGACATATTACCTAACATAGCGACCAAGCCGATCAAGGTTCCTATCATGCCCATTGCTGGAGCGATTTCTCCCCAGGCAGAAAATATTCCTGCTCCTTGCTTGTGTCTGAGCTTCATCAGCTCAATATCCTTTTCGAGCGTTCTTTTGATCAAGTCTGCTTCAGAGCCATCAACTAGCATGCCAATAGCTTTAGCTAAGAAAGGGTTCGCAATATCTTGCCCCTCCAAGGCGATCATTCCATCCTTACGAGCGATCGCCGCATACTCACTGAGCTGAGTAATCAAATCCTGCGGTTTATCCAGCTTATTTTTAAAAGTCTTCCCTGCGACTTTTACGGCACCTAGAAACTCTCCTAAAGAGCTGCGAAGCATTACCACCATAATAGAGCCGCCAAAAACAATCATGACAGAGCCGGGATCAATATAAGCACCTAATCCCGCCCCCCCTTGAGATATGGCGAGAATAATAAAGCCGAACGCGCCTGCCAGACCAATTAAAGTTGCGATGTCCATTAGTCAAACCTCGTTAAATACACAAATCATGTGCGAATTTATACTAAATTTCAGCAGCGGAATCCCGCTGGTACTATATAATTAAACTCTCAATACCCTTAAATCGACATTTCATGAGTTGTCCATGAATAGGCAAATTGTAACATGTAGCGCACTAATCCTGATGACAATCTTGCAAAGTTGCGATTACTTTAAACATATTCCTGATTGTTCCCAAATCACCTCAGAGCCAAGCCCATTGCTATTCACAGCTCTCCAGCGAGGAGTGGTCTCTGATCAAAGAACCGGCTTAACTTGGTCCCGATGTCCTGTAGGCACTAACTATATACCGTCGGGCAACTGCGTCGGAGAACCTCTATTAATGACTTTCGACAACGCTCAAGCATATGTTCAGGAAACAGCGGAAAAATCATCAGTCGCTTGGCGCCTTCCTACCATCACTGAATTCAAATCTATAATCAGAGAAGATTGTCAAAATCCCGCGCTGGATCAGACTTTATTCCCGGATTCTCTCATCGAAAATCATTGGGTAACAGGATCGAACAATTCCTCCGACACCCGCGCATGCGCCGTATTCACATTCCAAGGTGCCAGTTTGTGCCGCTTAGATAAAGAAAACCTCTTTCCCTTCATGATTGTCACTAACGATTCGCTAGCTCCAACTCGATAACAATTAATCAACCGCAAATACCTTTTTCTTATATTGCAAACAACTTTCACTACTTGCTGATCTAACAGCCAAACAAGGCATTAAAGCTGATTTAAAACCAAAAGCCCGGCAACCATGTGAGTATTTCTTCTGCCAAGTTACATAATAGTGCTCACAATCAAAGCAACGAACCTTTTCAGCCGAGGCAACCTTATTTCTTTTTAACAAACTCATGGTAATACTTCCATGCGATTACGCATACGAGCGATATACCAATTGCCCATGGAGCAATTTTCAACAAAGAGTATGCGCCAAAAATTGGCTCCTCCGGCTGAATAAAAAGTATCAGTACCATTGGAACGGCCAATATCAAATAAGTTCGTATTACTTTGCAGATTGGACAATCATTAGTCTCATTCATAGAACGATACCGTAGTAGTTTATTTGTACATATTCGACATTGATTCGAACTGCCCTTCAAGATAGGTTCGAGTATCTTTACTCTTCTGCACAAGCGACTCCATCGAGGCGAACTGTTTTATATATTTTTGTTGCAGACTCAATAACTTTTGTTCAAGCTCCAGCAGTTTATCAGCATATTCGTCAACCTTAGTCTGCGCTCCACTCGATTGTCTCGTAATACTGCCAGTCGTGCCAACCAAAGTGTCCAATTCTATACTAGAATCTAAAGATAGACCTTTATTACCGCCATCGTATTTAGATTGATTTTCCGTATCTGCGGTTAACATTGAAACTATTGAAGAATAATTACTCGTAACTGCAGAGTTATATGCTTTCTCATCTATGTAAAGGTTTCCTGCCAATGTAAATGACATCCCGATGTCCCTGAAGCTATCTATGCCACCAGAAGGCGTGGAAGAAGTCTTATCAACTAAGTTTTTTATTTTCCGAGATACAAGGTTCACAAAGGATTTATCATTACTAAGTGAACCGGAATAACTGTTTTCGCCACCTTCAGTTGTCAGATCAGTAGCTGTAGCAGAAAAATTATTCACCGCCGTTACAAAAAGGTCGAGAGTATCTTTGAGCGCTGTTTTATCTTCGCTTACGATAATGTTCGCGTTGGTATCACCTGTTAATTGCTTTAAGCTTAAAGACATGCCAGGAATTACGTCATCGATAGTATTTGTTTTTCGATTCACTGTTAGACCGTTTACAACAATTCTAGAGTCCTGCGCGGTACTGCCGACTGTTGGAGTCGGATGAGCGAAAACAGAATTATTTGGCGCAGTAGTAGAAACGGAAAAATCGTTAGCTAAGCCTGTGTCGCCTGTCAATTGTATGTACCAAGCGTTACCCGCAGCAGAATTGTTTACCACCGTAGCCATTACACCTAGATTTGCTTTATTAACAGCGTCCGCTATCCCAGTTGGCGTCGTTGTAGCAACCGATACAACGTTATTAACTCCACCTTTCGTGATCGTCACGTTGAAGGCAGTTCCTCCGTTTATTTGAGCGTCTTTAGAATTAAACTCTACACTCCGAATCACTTTAGGCTGAGCAAGTTGTTGCACACTGATACTTGAAGTACCAGGGCCCGCTGCAGCTTGAGAAGTTATTTTTGCCTCAATCGCAACAGTGCTTCCACTCACCGATAATTGTCGGGCACTACTTTTGTTCGCTAAGGCGTCTAAAACCGTTTGAACCTCATTGACGGCAGCCGAAAGCGCTGAATAACCACTGATCGAAGACTCTGACTTTTCCTTTCTCGCTTCATAGCGATCTATTTTTGGCTGCGTTTCAGCCTTAGCTAAATCTTCTGCCAATTTTTGAATATCTACGCCAGTACCCATATCTAGAGATCTGACAATAGACGAGCCTTGATTTGAAGTTGAGCTTACTTCAGCCACGATGCATTTTTACCTTAAGAAGTTAAATAAGGACATTTGTGTAACTTTAGCGAACGTATTCTGAGCCGCCTCAAGAGCTAGCATATCTGAAGACAGATTGGTGATGGCCTCCGAATAATCCGTATCTTCAACACTCGATAGAAGTTGCTCGTATACGGTTTTCTTTTCTTCGATAATCTCAAGCCTTTCTTCCAGCAAATTTTGTCTTATTCCCAAATTGGCTATCTGACCGCCCACCTGATTACCAAGACTATCAAATTCATCAATCGCCCTATTTATATCCGTTTTCGTATTAGAGCCCAGCGCTGATATAAAATCCAAAGTCGCAGAAAATACATCTCTGCTTGAAACTGCCCCACCTGCAGCTGTCCTCTCTATTTGACCGGCCAAGGAAGTGCCCGTGCTGTTGATTCTTACCTGGTAGCCCGAATCGACCTGTATCTTGAGCTCAGCATTGTTTCCTTTATAGGACACGCTGCCATCCGCCTGACGCTGGAAAGGCTGAATGTTCGTTGCGCTGCCCGCAAATATAAAGGCGTTTTGCGAATCCTTAGTGTTTGCCAATGAAATCATCTCTTCAAGTATTCCGGCAGCTTCTGCCTCCATAAAGCTTATGTCTGTCGCCGAGTAAGTACCAGAGGATGCTGAAATAGCGAGATCTTTTAGCCTGTAAGCATAATCCTGAAAGCTTGTAACTACAGATTCTTCTATCGTTAACCTATCTTTTACATATGATAAATTTGTTTCGTAAGCGGCTTGCCTTTGCAAAACCGACTTTATGCTCAACCCTTCAAGCGAAGACTCTATATCGCTGCTCGGTACTGCAATTTTCTTGCCGGTCGCTAATTGAGTCTGTAACTCTCCTATACTTTCTTGCTGCTTCGCTAATTGCTTAGTAAGCACATCGTAATATTGGTTAGAGGAAATTTTCATAGTGTCGAACTACTACCTTGATGCTGAAAGAATTGAATCGAAAATAGTTGATGAAATCTTTATTACTTGAGCGGCACCTTGAAATGACTGCTGAAAGCGAATCAGATCTGCTGCCTCATCATCTAAACTTACACCAGAGATAGAAGATTCTAGTGTTACTGCGTCTTCATATACCACCTCAAGCGCTTCCTCAGAGATTTTGGCCAAACTGTTGACCGCACCGACTTTTGCAAGAGCTTTCTCATATCCTTGCTGAAGCGTAACCCCACCCAGTTTGGCAGCGTCCTGAATTAACGCAAGGCGTTGCAAGTTAGAGTTATCTCCAGCTGAATTGGCATTAACAGTAACCTGAAAAATATCTCCATTTGCAGGCTGTTTATCCAGAGAAACTTTTACATCATTGAATACCACTTGAGCATTGAAGTCGAAATCTCGTTCGGCCACGATGGTGTCCGTAGTAGTGTCTATAATTTGATAAACTGAATTGGAAGTAAACTTGACGTTGAAAGGGTCTTCAATGGCTGGCTCGCTATTTGACGTAACTCCAAGCACATCAACTGAGCCTTTAACTGAAAGCCCATCAGCACCTGTAATAAAAACAGCCATATCAGCCATACTTTTGGCAGCCCCGACCAACTTTGTCGATAGGCCTAATTTAGCAAGATCTGTTGTCTTGCCAGTGCCAGCATTATAGTCTACAAAACCAAAGTTAATGTTCGTTCCTGCTAAATCTAATTGGCCAGTGTACGTCGAATTAGTTAAACCTAGAGCATTGACCGACTGTGCAACATTATTCGTTGCCAAAGCAATGTTATTGCCTTTTGCTGAACCGGTATTGTAAAGCTTAAGAACCCCAGGACCATCAACTCTAGCCAGAACATTGGTCTGCGCAGCGAAACCATTTATCTTTGTGGCGATTTCATTCGCATCTTGCGTTGATGTAAGCCCTGTGATCTGCACATTGTTTATGTAGAGGTTCTTACTAGTATCGATTTTTGAGCTATCTATAGTAATTATGTTCCTAGCCGATGCCGTAACCGAGGTGTTGGCAGTATGAGTATTAAGCCAGGTTGCTATATCTTTCGCTGAAAGCGATGCATTTGCGGCCAAACTCAATTGACCTAATGTAATGTCGTTAAGAGTAATTTGCCCAGCAGCAACAATTGAAGCAGCACTGCTCGTTGAGTTACTTTGCAACGGAATATCAGTAATAGTCAGCTCATTGGTATTAAAGTTACCCAATTTAAGACCTGAGTCTATTTCTTTGAGGAGAGGCAGCTTTAAAACGAAAGCAAGGGTACATGATATTTCCATGGTGGTTTCATGTGTGGTCCCCCCAGGGCTCAAGAAGAAGGAGAAAAAGGACT
>PBNR01000051.1 GCA_002723195.1 Gammaproteobacteria bacterium
TGATCAGAACATGTCCGGCGCTCAGAATATGGAAATAATGATCGACACCAAAGTAAGCGACGGGATGCTCGATGCCGAGTTACTTACTGCAGTGGATAATCTGCAGACTCGAATAGAGAGCCGCTACCCTGAAATTATTGGGCGGACTAATTCCCTCGCTAATATTGTTAAAGATACAAACCAAGTCATGAATGAAGATAATCCAGAATTTTATAGAATTCCGGATTCAAACCAAGCCATTTCACAATTATTGTTCATGTTCAACAGCGCGAACCCGGAAGATCGTAGAAGCCTTGTATCAGATGATTACAGCCGCTCACATATAAGTGTCACCGCACGAAATTTAGGCTCTTATGAATATAAGGAACTCTTTGACGATATTTCAGTAGATGTCCAGGAAACTTTTGCGGAAATTGAAAACGACTTTCCAGGTTTAGACGTGAATTTAACAGGAACTATGGCAACTCTAATGGTAATGGCAGATGAAATAGCAACGTCTCAATTTAATAGCTTCGCCTTAGCTCTGGTCATAGTTAGTGTGATTATGATTATTTCTCTGGGATCTTTAAAAGGCGGCATGATGGGCATGGTGCCCAATGCCATACCAGCTTTTCTGGCCTTTGGTTTAATGGGCCTTTTTGGTATCCCTTTGGACACAGACACGCTATTGATAGCACCTATAATTTTAGGAATAGCCGTAGATGATACTATTCATTTTATGACCCACTACAGAGTAGAATTAAGCAAAACAGGAAGCATGGCAACAGCGCTAGAGAGTGCAATAAAGGAAGTAGGGCAAGCTGTGATGTTCACAACAATGGTCATAGGGCTTGGATTTGCCGTACTAAGCTTTTCAGACTATCTAGGTATGGCAAAGGTTGGCTTCTTCGGCTCAATGGCAATTTTTGTAGCGTTGCTTTGTGATCTTTTCCTAATCCCTGCAATGATTATAATTTTTAAACCAAAGTTCGGCATGAAAAACGTAAATACAGAGATTAATTACCAAGGAGTTACCACATGAATTCAACGAGCTTTAGACTGCTAATTGGATCAATATTTCTGGCAGCTTGCGGCGGCAATATCCTTGCTCAAAATCTCAATGGCTTTGACATAATGAAGTTAGTCGACGACGCACAGCGAGCAACTAATGATTCATCATTTAATAGGATGCAGCTATCTAGCTGCAAATTTGGCGTAACTGATGGACGCATAACATGCGCCGAAAGACCTCGAGTCAAGTCTCTAGAATCTGTCGCAAAAAACTATGGGCCAGAGCTCAAGGACACTAAGAGTATAACGATCACAATTGAACCTGCTGCAGAACGAGGAGTCGGCATGCTGAGCTTTGCCTATGATGAAACAGGGCGAGACAACGAAACCTGGCTATACCTTTCTGCCCTTGGAAGGGTCAAACGTCTCGCAAGCGGTGATTCAGATGAAGATACTGAACCAGCATCACTCTTTGGCTCTGAATTCACTACAGAGGATACTGAAACCGGAAAACTTGAAGAATATGCGATCAATATTCTGGAAGAAACTACTGCATCTGGGCGAGAGGTTTGGAAAATAGAAATGATTCCAAATGAAGAGAGAGCTAGGAAAACTCGTTATTCCCGCGTGGTGCACTATATAGACAAAGAAAGATACGTTGGTCTACGATCAGAAATGTACGATCAATATGGCAAAGAAGTTAAAAGACTAATGGCATCAAGAGTGGAACTCGTAAATGACATATGGATGGCGCGTTCATTAACTATGATGAACCTCGTTACTAATCGCTTATCCAACATGGCATTTGTAGAGATCTATACGGACTTAGACATTCAAGACGAATTTCTCACTCAGCGCACGTTAACTGATGCTGCGTATAGAGAAACCGAATTGGAAAATCTTCGAGCTCAACTTAATTAACCTGGAATTACTAATTTAACATGTCGCGCTTCTGCAAAAGAGCCGGCTTAATTCTGATATTCGTCGCTCCAATAGCGCTATCTCAACAGGAAGAGGAGCCCAATCTTGGAGGGGAAGATTTATTAAGCGACGAAATCATTTTCGATGACAATCTATTCGGCGATGTTTTTGACGAGTCACCCAATAATAATGAAGGGTCGTGGCTGGAAGGATTTACCGTGCGCGTCACCCAACAATTTTACGGACAAGTCAACAACCATTCTGTAGAACCGTTGCCAGGTTTTTCGTTGCCGCGTGAAGCAAACATGGAAAATAATCGAATGGGCTTGAACATTCGCTACCAAAATGCGTTTGCGCCCGGCTGGTTGCTTCAGGCTAGCGGTCAGGCGAGGACCTATTGGAAAGAAGACTATGAATATGAAGCCAATGACGGCAAGATTGAAGCAGAATATCGTGTCAACGAATTCTTTATTCAACATAGTTTTGACCAGCACAGCATTAAGTTTGGGAGACAAACTGTGGTGTGGGGAGAAACTGTAGGCAATTCAGTTCTCGATGTGATCAATCACTTCGAATTTAGAGACTTCACCATAATCGATATCGAAGATGCTCGTCTCAATCAGTGGATGGTCGTCTGGGATTATTTTGGCGAAGGAAGTAATTGGTCTAGCTTTGTAAACCTTTACCCGGAATTTAATCCTGCATCCGTTCGAGGTAGCCCGTTTTTCTTCGAGCCCGAATTTAACCTCACAGACTATAAGAGGGAAGGGGATGTTCTAGCGGAAGTTGGCACTCAATGGAGAAAGTCGTACGACCTCAGCGACATTAGCTTTATGGCGGCGTACCTGTATGAGAATCAATTACGCTATGAAGATCCGGGTTCTCGAATCGGTGACTCCGTGGCAAAAAAGAACGATTTTTTGTTACTGGGATTCAGCGCCAACCGCGCGATCGGGCGCCTACTTCTAAACTTCGATTTAGCCTTTAGCCATAATGTACTGGCAGATAGCTTCAATTTCCCAGGAACAACATCCCTCTCATCACCACTCGATTTAAAGAAAGATCAGATCGGCACTTCATTTGGTTTTGAATGGGCGCCAGATAATGATCAGAGTATCAGCTTAGGCATTCAAGCACAGAAAGTGTTGAAAGAAGATGAGGGCTTGTTGCCCGGGCAACAACTGATCAACGAAGGGGTTTTTGGAAGTTGGCTAGTCCGCTACAGCAATATCTTCTTAAACAATGATCTGACTATTTCATCAACATTACAGGGTGACTTAGAAGGCAATAATCTTTTTGCCCAGCTGTCAATAGATTACACCGTTAACGATAATTGGCAAGTGAGCGCGCAAATACTTAGCATTAATTCGAATAGGAAGTCGCTGCTAATCTTATTCGATGAAGACGTTCGAATCGGAACAACAATTAGCTATACCTTCTAAGAGTGTACAAACAAGTCCAGCTTAGGACTTTAACGGGCGATCGAAAGCTTCCCTATCAAACTCCCCTTCCCAATTAGCAACTGCCGTTGAAACCGAAAGGTCGCCTCCAACATTAACGCTTGTACGCAGCATGTCGAGCGGCCTATCAAAAGCTAGTATGAAGCCAACTACTGCTGCATTTTGTTGTGGGGACATACCAATAGCATCCATGACTGCAGCAATTAAAAATAGTGATGCTCCAGGAACTGCTGCAGTGCCAATAGATACAAGCGTCGTCGACCCGGCTATTAAAAAATAATCTGCAAGACTTAATTCAATAGCAAAGGCTTGAGCGGCAAACACGGAAACGATGCCAACGTAGAGCGCAGTGCCATCCATGTTTATCGTTGCACCTAGTGGCAAAACGGTTGAAGCAACAACTGGTTTTATGCCCAGATTTTTTTCTGCACACGACATTGAGATTGGCAGCGTCGCAGAACTGGATGAAGTCGAAAATGCCATTAGCATGGCATCTCGAGCACCGCGAAAATAATTCATTACCGACAACTTAAACATAACGCGCATAATGATAAAACCATGCATGAAAATCATATGAGCCGCACAACCGACAACGACTGCAAATGCCAGTGTCAGCACATCAAGCAAAGCACCCACACCAGCCGTACCCGATAATTGAGCGATTAGCGCGAATGCCCCAAAGGGAGCAACTTCCATAATCCAATGAGTAATCCGCAGCATGGCTTCTGCTGCAGCCGCCATGAAATCAGCCACAGGTTTACCAGCTTGTCCAATGGTCAACAAACTAATACCCAGGAGTAACGCAAAGAAGATGATAGCTAGAATATTACCCTCCGCTAGCGCCGCTACTGGATTTTCCGGGACAATATCCATTAGTCGCTCACCCAGCGGCACCGCTTCCTGCACTGCACTCGGAGCGACAGCAGGAAGGTCAACGCCCACCCCAGGTTGCAGAACCGCGGCCAATGTCAGCCCAATCGTAATAGCGACTAAAGTCGTAACCATGTAAAGAGCCAGGGTGCGCACACCGAGAGAACCGAGCTTACTGGGGTCACCCATAGAGATAACACCTGAAACAAGGGTTACAAAAACCAAAGGCACCACCACCATGCGGATCAGGCGAATAAAAAGGTCACCGATCCAGGCTATCGAAGCAACGCCATCTCCGAACATGACCCCAACAATAACGCCAAGAATCATGGCTCCGAGAATTCTTTTCCAAAGTGCTATCTCAAACCATATGCTCATAAATCTGTTTCATCCTATATACCGGTTTTCGCTGGAGTCGAATGCTAAAAAGAACTTCTAATATCCAATATTTACACTTGCTAGGAGACTATAGAAATTCATACCATACTTCCAGTTTTGCCGACGAGTACGTGGACCTGAGTAATGGCGCAGTGGTTAGAAGGAAAAATTGTCGAAAATGTTCATTGGACGGAAAATCTATTCACTTTGAAAATCGACGCCGATGTAGATGATTTCACTGCCGGACAATTTACTAGTCTAGCAGTTGATGTGGATGGAGAAAGAGTAGCTCGCCCCTACTCCTATCTAAGTTCTCCGAAAGATCGACCATTAGAGTTTTTCTTTTACACCGCTACTGACGGTATTCTTTCTAACGCGCTGGTTAAGTTAGGAACAGGCGATAAAGTTTGGATAAAACAACAATCTAATGGATTCTTTGTTTTAAGAGAAATACCTGAGTGTGATGAGATGTGGATGCTGGGAACGGGAACAGGAATAGCTCCATTCTTTTCAATCTTAAACACTGAAGAGCCCTGGCAGCGATTCAAGAAAGTCGTACTAGTTCATGCAGTGCGAACATTAGCTGATTTACGCTATCAAGAAATGATAGAGGCCTTGAAGGCCAAATATAACGATCGTTTTATCTTTCAAGCCTTCGTGAGTCGAGAAATAGTTGAAGGAACAATTAATGGTCGTATTCCTGGAGCCATAGAAGATGGCACCTTAGAAGAAAAAGCAGGATTAAAGTTAGATCTAGAAAAGTCCCACATCATGTTGTGTGGCAATCCCGCCATGGTTAAAGACTCAGTTGACATGTTAAAAATCAGAGGTTTTGCTAAAAATCGTCGTGGCAAACCCGGACATATCACCATAGAAAACTATTGGTAATGTTTAAACATTACGCATCAGCATTTTGGGTACGGAGAATAANCAAAATTGGGCTCAACTGTCTTTNTTAAAGATTACTGATATAAAGCTGGCGCTATGCGAGCTTGTGTAAATCTTTCGAACTGAACACCCACATCGATTAACAGCTGTTCTTGGAAAGGTGGCGCGATTAACGTGAGCCCGATAGGCCTACCATCTTCTTCGTAGCCCACAGGAATAGTTAATGCAGGATAATTAGCAAGCGCAGCAATTGCCGCCTGATGATTATTTACTCCTACCAATACATCTATATTTGACTCCGAAAACAGCCCGTCAAGTTGCAATCGGGCCGAGTCCTGCAGTTCCGATCGAAGCTCTTCCAGCTCGGCACTGGTGTAATTCAACTCACTCATCATATCTACTTCTCCCTGACCATAAGGGGCCCGCACTTCCATATCCTCCTCGTTGAAATCTTTTAAACTAGCGATTGAATCGATAGGCACCTGTTCGGCTGCATGGTTCTCAAGGTANCGAGCCAAATCTCTCACCATTTCTCCACCGAGAAATTCGCCGAATTTGGGATTCCGTTGAGCTTCTAAACTTAATTCAATAATTGAAGCTCCATTTTCAGAAAAAAGGCTAAGCGCGTTTTGGTAGAAACTATTTTCTTTGTATCTATCTAATGCTCCCAGACGATTTCCCGCCAGGCTCTCATGGCGATAAATCAATTGCATATCCACACTAATAAGCGGCATTGCAGTATCGTACTCATCATAGCCGGCCATCGCGTTAAACAGGATAACCACGTCGGCAACAGAACGAGCCATTGGGCCTGTTGTATCTAGACTCGCTGAAATCGGCACAACTCCTGTTCTGCTGATTGAACCGGTGGTTGGTTTTAGTCCAACCAATGAATTTGCACTGGAAGGAGAAAGTATAGAACCTGAAGTTTCTGAGCCTATTGCAACAGTTGCATAATTAGCTGCGGTGGCAGCGCCACTTCCAGAACTTGAACCACCAGTGCCGAATTCAAAACGTCCATAGGGATTGAGTGTTTGACCACCCATTGCGCTATAACCCGAAGGGCACTCGTTACAAAAAAAGTAGGCCCATTCGCTCAAATTTGCCTTGCCAATGATTATGGCTCCTCTTTCTAGTAAACGAGCGGTAATAAACGCATTACCTGCACGATTGTCTCTTAAGGCGATTGCTCCAGCAGTAGTCGCCATTCCTTCCACACCAATGTTGTCCTTTAGCAGGACAGGGATTCCAAAGATAGAATTATCTGGGACATTGGTCCCAGACTGGCGGATTTCATCCAAACGACGAGCTCTATCAATTGCATCAGAATTCAACGAAATAACGCTATTGATATATCGCGAATTATCCGACTCGATTTCTCGAATTCGATAGATATAAAAAGTTACAAGTTCCTCGTACAAAAAATTTCCTGATCCAACCGCCTGCTGAATTTCTTCGATCGAACGATCGAGTATCAGAGGCTTTAGACGCAAGTAATCTGCTTCGGAAAAACTAGCAAGATCATTTTCAAAAGGAGCCCAAAGTATGTTCTTGTCCAGCAATTTTGAATTCAACAGCTGAAAACGCATCCTTTCATTTTCATGCTCTGCAAGCGTTTTCAAATCTTCAGTCTCGTCATAACGCTGCCAACTAACAGGGTTTTCTGCCCCAATAACTAAAGAAGGAAAAAAGAGACAAGCAATGAAACCGACTAAGTTCCTATTCATGTCTCAAGGCTTCAACTGGGTCCATATCTGCCGCTCGCATACTCGGATAAATACCGAAGATAACTCCTATCATAGCGGAAATTGAAAAAGCAAGAATTGGTGCAATCGCAGTAACAATAGTAGTCATACCCCAAAAGCTAGAAATAATAAATGGAATAATTACCCCAAGGACAACTCCGATCATTCCACCCACCCCAGAGAGAATAACTGCTTCGATGAGGAACTGAGCAATAATATCCTTTTTCTTGGCACCTAATGCTCGACGAATTCCTATCTCTCGGGTTCGCTCTGTTACGCTGGCCAACATTATATTCATGATGCCGATGCCGCCCACTAATAAAGAAATTCCTGCGATCGCTCCGGCAACGATTTGATCTCGCAACGCGCTCGCCTCAGCCTGCCTCAACAAAGCCAAAGGTATTTCAATGGCATAATCAACGTCTCTATGACGACGCTCTAAAATTTGCTCAATTATTTCGCCAACCTCAATAACGGTCTCCTGATTATCGACCTGAATTATTGCTTCGTGGAGCTCTACTGTCTCCGACTCCATACCGCCAGCAGTTTGACGCGTGGTAGTTTCTCCAAACCGACTGCGAGAAGCCGTAAACGGAATAAAAATTCGGCTGGGTGCCGCATTGGATGAACCTGCCTGATTCTGGCCCAAGTTTGAAAACCCTTCGGATTCCATTACGCCGACGATATTGTAGTAGTCACTATCAATTTTTACGCTTTGGCCTAGAGGGTTATCTATAGGGAAAAGAATATTTGCAACTTCATCACTCAACACAACAACATTAGCATGGTCACGAACCTCCGTTTCACTAAAAAATCTACCTACACGAAGGTTGTAGTTACGCGAATCCGGATAATCAACAGAAGTGCCTACAACNTCTGTATTCATAGATAAGCCAAGATTCCACACATTCTTTTTNACAATNCGGGAGGCAATAACATTGGTAACTCCGGGTATAGTGTCCCGAATAGTTTCGATATCAGAATGGGTCAAGCCATACATAATTGCCTGAGGTGGACCGAAACCTCTGCTCGTACTTTCTTCNACTTCAGCCGGTTTCACACTCTTTAACAGAATATTAGTAGCNCCCAATTCTCGGAATTGTTGNTGCGCTTCAAAGCTAGCACCTTCACTCACTGCCAACATGGCAATAACTGCAGCCACACCAATTACAATACCCAATACAGTTAACATGGAACGCAGGCCGTGAGAATAGATACTCTTAATGCCTACCCCAGTAATTTTTTTTACACGTGTTAAAGTAAAATTCGACCGCGCGTTGGACCTAACCAAAGCTACTTTTGAATTATCTAAGCCATCAAGAGCTAAGCCGCTCATCGCTTTCTACTCTTCCGTCTATAAGTTTTATTTGGCGCTTGGAACGCTCCGCTAATTCATCAGAGTGAGTAACCATTATCAAAGTCTTACCCTGGGTATGCAATTCATCAAACAAGTTCAATATCTCTGCTCCAGATTTTGAATCCAAATTTCCAGTAGGTTCATCCGCAAGAATGACAAGAGGATCCACCGCAAGGGCCCTCGCAATTGCAACCCTCTGTTGTTGGCCGCCCGATAGTTCATAGGGTTTATGATCGATGCGGTCTTCCAAACCAACGCGAGCANCAAGTCTTATGGCAACATCATGACTTTCGGTTGCCGAATAGCCCTGATAAAAAAGCGGCATCTCGATATTTTCCAATACATCTAATTGTTGAATTAAATTGTAAGATTGAAAAATAAAACCTAATCGTGCTCCACGAATAGACGACAGCTCATCATCCTTCATCTCTGAAGTATCTTCATCACCAAGAAAATCCTTNCCCGCCGTAGGTTGATCCAAGCAACCTAGAATGTTCATCAATGTGGACTTACCGCAACCGGAGGGTCCCATGATAGAAATGTAATCGCCAGAATAAAACTTAAGAGAAATTCCGTGCAAAACTTCTACTGAAAGTGATCCCATATAATAGGTTTTTTTAATGTCGTGGAGACTGGCGACAAGAGATTCCGAAACTAGGCGCTGCGGTATATCGACACCTTGCTCTGAAGTTATATTTATATTCGTCATAATGACTCGTATGCTTATCTAAATTCCTAAGCTCCGATCTCATTAATACTTTGCTGCGGCGGCAACAATAACACTTGCTCCCCTTCCCGGAGCCCAGAAGTAATCTCTATAAAGGAATCAGAAAATGTTCCTGTTTCGACGACCCTCCTTTCTGGTCGACCACGATTATCAACATACACGACCCGCTGATCATCCCAGTACGTGACAGCTTGAACTGGCACATACACAACATCAAACAATTGATTTACTAGTATTTCTACTTCAGAACTCATGCCGGGCCGCAGCCAATCATGCACTCCATCAATCTTGATGGTAGTAGGGTACACTTTCAAATCTGGGTTCATAAAAGCGTTGGCAGAATCTGCAACTACCGCAACCTTTGTTACCACACCAGTAAGACTTACATCAGGAAAAGCATCAATTAACACTTTAACCGATTGCCCTACGGCAACGCGTTGCACCGCGGATTCGTGAATATTGGTTTTTACGGCCATTTCGCGCATATCAGGTATAGTAAGTATCGATTGCCGCTCCCTTACCGTGGCCCCCTCCTGAATGGCTTCCTGTGAACTATTGCTCCAGCGCGACTTATTTTGATCAGCTGCTCCATAAACGACCAATCCAGGACGTTCTGCCACAATCGTAGCCAGGTCAATTTGCTCTTCTACATCAGCAAGCTTGACGCGCTCTAAATTATATTTACGTTCTGCCGAACTGAAACGCGCTTCCTCTTGAGCTTGCTCCGCAATATTTTCTTTAAGCTGTCGCTGATAGGCCATGATGGCATTTTCGTAATCCGAAAGTTTTTCTTCTGCATCTTTAGGAAACGTGTACTGAATATAAAGCCGGAGTGCGGTTTCTTTTTCTGCTTCTTTATTTCGTGCTTTACTTAGATTTAATTCCTCTGCTTCAAGTTCAGTAGGAGTAATAAAACCTCTAGCTTCCAGTCGACGCTGGCCTTCGATACGATCTTGCGCTAACAGATATTCTTCTTGGGAAACCTGCAATTCATCCTGCAAACGTCGCAATTCTTGTTTAGCTTCCCCGTCTTCCAAAGCCTCCATGTCAGCATACCGAGTAAAATCCAATTCATCGCGGATACCCATATAACTGTCATCCATGAGCAAGGTCACTTCGGTATTTAGCGGCCCTGATTTCAGCGGTTCTAATGTTAATTCCGGCGCTTTCTCAACAAGAGGACCATCTTCTTCGATATCTACCGGAGCCAAAAATGCGCCACCTCGAGCTCTACCCTGACCGCGAGACCCTGAACCACGACCGCTGCTCCCGGGGAGTTCTCCTTGAGCGAACTGCTGCATTCGCTCCAGCATTTCTGCCGGCAGCTCACCACCGTTATCCGCCATCATTTGGTTAATGCGGTCACGAACTGCTGCTGGCATTGATTCTATATTGTTGGGATTAAATGTCGGCCTTACATTACGCTCTTCCACAATCTCCTCCGCAGGAGCACTTCTGGAAGGCAGATCTGAAGCAAATGCGGCCAAGTCTTCAGCCTCAGCTCTCGCCAACCGCTCCTCGATCTCTAGTTGAGCAATAATTTCACTAACAAGATTTCCGCCGAGAAATTTTTCAAATTCCAATCGCGCAAAGCGCATTTCCTGTCGCGCATCATTTAGTGCCGTCATGTTCTCATTGAGTTGAATTTCATACTCAGCACGTCTTTCAATGTAAGTCGCCTCGGCAGTCTCTACAGCAATTTCCTGATTGAGTTGTTGATCAATTAATGCAGCTTTATCTAATTCCACAAGGATTAAACCATTGTCTACATCTTCTGTAGTAACCTGATANCCTTCNTCAACAATNTTTAANATCTTAACGCCTTCNCTGCCTTTAATACGNGAACGAATTTCTTGCGACTGCANAGCCTCTAGAGAACCGCCTTCNAGNACNGTAATATCTAGATCACCTCGACGTGCCTCAAAAGTAATACTGGTCTCGAATTCAGCATCACCTCCACCAGCCGAGAACAGCAGCAATAGCGCAAGCAGTCCCACGCCACCAATAGCGTACTGAGAGGACTTCTTGGCCGCATAGAAATTGTCGCGCAAGCTCGAGAGAAACTCTTTAATAAGCCCAGGAACTTTAACTAATAGTTCATGCACCGTTTTCTGGTTAATTGGGTTCATCTATGCCTTCCTCCCACCGTCCTGCATCATCAACATACAACAGTCCTAAATCACGCCAAAATTCCAGTTTGGCGATATTGTGCTCTACGATCGAACTTACTAATTCCGTTCGGGCAGCAGTTAAATCATTTTGAGAATCTACCGTATCTTGGATATCACCTAAACCTAATTCGGCCCGCAATTGAGCCTCTTCCACTCGGCGCTCATTAATTTCCACACTAGTTACTGATATATCGTAACTTTTTCGCGCTTCGTTCATACGGCGCCATGTATCTAGCACCTCTAATTTCACCCCATCTAGGGCCAGCAAATAATCCCGAGACGATGCTTCATAGTCAATCAGAGCACGGCGATAATTATTCCGTTCTAGCATAGTATCTAGAGGCAAATCGAAAGCGAGACCAGCTGTGTAAAGTGCGTTCTCAAAATCCAGTTCCCCAATATTACCGTTATTGGCGTCCGGCACTGAAGCAACTAAAGAAAAATCGACCGCTGGATTGAACGCGTTTGCCGCTACTTCAATGCGTCGAGCACTGTCTTGCACTCGGTCCAACCAAGTATACAAATCCAGACGCGTCTGAATAGCCATTTCCGTGGCCTGTTCCAAGCTAATATCAGGACTATCCATCCCCGTTTCAGTGATTAGACTCATTTCATTGTCATCCAGAATAATATTGTCCTCAGCAGAAAGCCCAATGAGTATCTTGAAATTATCCAGGCTGCGCTTATACCGAGTAATCGATGACGTCCATCGCAGGTCAGCTTGAAGCGAAGATTGTTCTAGTCGTCCGACTTCCAACAAAGTGGTTAAACCCTCTGCCTGAAAGGCCTGCTCTCTTTCGAGAGACAAATTAGTTGCATTAAGACCTGCAAAATTATTTCGGGCAGTTTCACGATTTAACAAAACGGAGTAATAGTCTGAGGCGACACGCACCGCAAAAGATTTTCGAAAGCGGGTGAAGTTGCGCAGCCTATACAAGAGATCACGTTCGGCCTGCATGAGTGCTTCAGTTTCAATGTCAACACCGAAGTTTCGAATTAGGGGTTGGGTAAAGGAGCCTACCAAAGCATTGGTTCCAAACTCACTAACATCTCCGGTGAGGAAGCGCGTAAAATTGTTAGTAAGATTTAATGCTATCGCCCCACCACTTTTTAAATAATAACGAGCACCCAAACTAGTATTGGAAAAAGTAGATTCATTGATTCGCACATTTTCCATACCCGTGAGGGTTTGCATGTCCTGCACAAACTGATCACGATTATCCCATTGGTAATCACTGCTACCTGTCGCCGCAAAAACCGGCGTGTAGCGATAGCGATCGAATGTCAACGCAAGTGCCTCTAAATAAAGAAGCTCTTTTTGAGTCTGATAATCTTTGCTGTGGGTGAATGCCAGATCTAGTGCGTCATTCATGTTGAGAACACTTGCCCCGACTTCGCTCTGCGCTTCATTATCGAGGAAGTCAAAAGACACACCGTTAACCGTAAAATCGCTTAGTTCAATTGTTTTTACTTCATCGACAAGCACATTTGTGCTCATTCCAGGCACCAGGCCTGACTTTTCGCTAATAGCTTCGTAGCTTTCTTCGTCTGCATCGCTTTTATAAGAAGAGACAGAACATCCCTGCGCTATCGACGTGATAGCTAATAAAAACAATGACTTACCTAAAGCAGTGTCGGGCACGATCGTATTTACCTACAAATTTCAACTTAAGTATTAGATTATACGCAGGATTTTTCCTATTCCGTCACTACTTAGCCAATTTAACTTTAATATTAACATTTAAAGGATTTGTATAATTTTAGCTCTTTCTCTCTTATTATTGGCTCCAGGTCAGAGCACGTTATCCATGAAAACTAGGATCTCCTCGGCTACTGTTCGAATTACAAACCTGTCTGATGTACTGCAAGATGCCCGAGACGGTTATTTTTCGAAACTCGAGACATCACGAACATTAATAGAGACTGAGATTCAATCAGCAAATTAAATCGAGGATTGAACCATGAGAACAATTATTGGCCTAATATGTCTGATTAATTCGGCAATCCTATTGGCAGAAACTATGACACTATCTACTCCTCAGGGAGAATTGATTGGGTCAACTTCTACGTCTAATGAAAATGTAAAGGTGTTTCGCGGCATTCCCTACGCAGCACCACCAATTGGCAATCAAAGATGGAAGCCCCCAGGCGACCCCAAAAAGTGGACTGGCGAGTTACTGGCAACTGATTTCGGACCAAGTTGCATACAGGCGCCTTATCCACAAAATTCTTTTTTCTATAGACCATCGCGACTTACGAGTGAAGATTGTCTTTATTTAAATGTTTGGACAACCGCAGAAGCGGGAGACAACTTGCCAGTCATGGTCTGGATTCACGGTGGCGCGCTTACTCGCGGCAGCGGCGCCACTGCTAGCTATGATGGAACTAACCTCGCTCTAAAAGGTGTTGTGTTGGTTACTATCAATTATAGGCTTGGCGTGTTCGGGTACTTTGCTCATTCTGAACTTGTTACTGAATCACCTACGCAAGCTGCCGGCAATTACGGTCTTTTAGATCAAATGAAGGCATTGGAATGGGTGCAGAAGAATATTAGCGCTTTCGGCGGCGACCCCGAAAATGTCACTATTTTTGGCGAATCAGCAGGTTCCTGGAGTGTCAATTTATTAACCGCATCTCCTCTAGCCGAAGGTCTGTTTCACAAAGCTATTGGCGAAAGTGGGGGGCGACTCGACCCCCGTATGACTTTAGACCAGGCCATTCAGAATGGCGACAATTTAGGAAGTGCGATGGGCGCCGATTCTCTAGCTGAATTACGCGCTATACCAGCGCAGGAATTACAGGAAAGCGCAAGCGCTAATCGATTTCGGACCGATGGGATCGTGGACGGATGGTCAGTTCCTCAGCAACCTTATACCATTTTTTCAAATGGCCACCAGAATAAGGTACCAGTTCTAGTAGGTTATAATGCTGAAGAAGGAACAACCTTAGGCGTCCTTAGCAGAATTCCGGAAAATAACGATGTCTTCATTTCCCGTGCACAGAATCTATATGGAGACCTGGCCGCAGAATACTTGAGTATTTACCCGGCAGACAATTTGCGGAAGTCAACTCTTGACAGCTATCGCGACAGCGGATTCGGTTGGAACTCTATAACTTGGGTTCGAATGACAGAAAATGTTAATGAAGACGCTTATTTGTATTACTTCAGTCATAGACCGCCCGGACCAAGGCAAAATGAGCTGGGCGCGTATCACGCGGCGGAAATCGCCTACGCGTTTAATAATCCGGAGCACTTAAGAAATCAGGCTACAGCAGATGACCAACAAATTGCCGACATCATGTCGGACTACTGGGTCAATTTTGCCCGCTCTGGCAACCCTAATGGCGCTGGTCTGCCTCGATGGCGACCCTACACCAAATCTGAACCACATTATGTCGAACTTAATGTGTCTGCGCAGCCTGAGGTCAATATAAGCCCGGCGGCTTGGGATTTTTTTGACAAAATTCAGGAGCGACTAAGAAGCAACTGATTCATAAAGCTTTACGAACTCATGTATCGAGAGATCTCTAAATGACAAATTATATTTTAATTACAGTGTCATTAATCATTGTCGGACTTAGTTACTCGACGTTCACTCTATTATCTGCAAATTCTCGCTTAGAGGAGCAGTTAGAAGTCAATATAAATTACCAACGACAACTTCAAGAGCAAACAGTAACCAATACGAATCAGCGATTAGAGTTTGAATCCAGACTAGCGGAGCTAGAAGAAGAGTTACTGGAAGCCTCATACCAATTAACGAGTCTCAAAGATACCCTTGCGCAAGCCGAACGAAGAGAGAACCCAGAGTATGAAGCACTGTTAGAGCGAGCTAGGAGAGAAGTAGCAACAACAGCCAGGCAACGCACTGGCCGCGCGAACAATCGTGCCTTTAGCATGTTTTCTGATCCTGCAACTTCTCGAAAGTTAGCAGAAGATCGCATCACCGGAAATTTTGTCGATTATCTCGAAGGCTTGGATCTAAGTTCATCAGAAATAGATAACGTCTACCAAGCAATGGCGAGCTTTAACGAAGGACGTTATCAAATGTTGGGCGAATTGATGGATGGTAATCTGACAGCAGACCAGGTTGCCTCGGTGTTCGGGCCTAATGCCATGGTCGAAAGCCTACTTGACCTGCTTTCACCAGAGCAAGCAGCCGAACTAAGTGATTATCAAATTGGCGTAAATCAGGAAGCGGCTCGTGCAGTGTATTCTCAATTTCTAACCAGCAGTGGCAGCGCTATTTACGGTGAGCCACTAGATATGGTCATGGACGTATTGTTAGATGAATTGTTCTCTGAGCAGAATAATTATGGAGCTTTGGCAGCTGCTAATGGGAGCATGACCACTGCCTACAACGATAAACTGGAAACGTTTGTTCGGGTGCGCGATCGACTGGAAACGGACCTCAACTCAGACCAACTCGCTCAATTTGATAGTTTCGTTCAAAGCCAGGAGGGCTCCACAGATTTGATATTAGAGGCAAGTGACGATGGCTCTGGCAATTTACAACTCAGAAACATAAAGGTAAGCGCAGAGAATCTGCCAAACTAGCGCGAACCTAAACCAATGAGTGGTCTGAATAGGCAGCAAGACCATATAATCGTAGAATATTTCGTCGCACTAAAATTAGGAGTTCTGCAATGAAAATCCGTGTAGTTTCACCAAAGCGGTTTCGCCATATCATCGCCCTGATCTGCCTTACTAGCCTAGCTGCTTGCAGACAAGCACCGGAAGTTACTTCGCCAGAAGAAATAGCACTGCCAGAACCTATCACTAGCGTGGGGTATACCCGCATTAATGAGCCTAGTGCAGAAGATCCTCTTGATGCCCATATTTACGAGCTGGATAACGGGCTGCGGGTATACCTTACCGAAAATCATGAAGAGCCCCGTTTCTACGCAGAAATCGCGGTCCGGGCAGGCAGTAAACACGATCCGGCCAACGGAACCGGTCTGGCTCACTATCTGGAGCATCTTCTCTTTAAAGGAAATCGTAATTTAGGAACACTCGATTATGCAGCAGAGAAGCCTTTTCTTGACGAAATAATGGCACTCTATGAACAACATTTCGCCGAAACTGACGAAGCACGCCGGGCTGAAATTTACAGCGACATAAACCGAGTGGCGCAACAGGCATCACAGTACGCAATTCCCAATGAGATTGACAAACTCTACAACAACATGGGTGCCTCTGGGCTCAACGCCCATACATGGTATGAAGAAACAGTCTATAAAGTAGGACTACCTTCTAATCGCCTGCAGCAGTGGGCAGAAATAGAATCCGATCGCTTTGTTAATCCCGTTTTTAGGCTCTTTCATACCGAACTAGAAACCGTTTATGAAGAAAAGAATCGAACATTGGATAATGCTGGCAGAATCATTGGCACTGCCATTGATGAACTCTTGTATAAAATCCATCCCTACGGACAGCAACCGACTATTGGAACAGTGGATCATTTAAAGAACCCTTCCTTAATTTACATCCAAGATTATTTCGACACTTATTACGTCCCCAACAACATGGGCATCTTCATAAGTGGCGACATCAATATCGACGAAACCATAGAGTTAATCAGCGAGAAGTTTGGTCATTGGGAGCGCAAACCAGTTCCCGAAGTTGGGCCCTGGGTTGAGCCCCCTTTGCAAGGTGCTGAGCGAAGGACAGTGCAATACCCGGGCGAGGAGCAAGTTTCAATTGCATTCCGAACTGCAGAAAATGGACATTCTGATAANGAAGCATTGATCCTTGTGGATATGATTCTTGACAACCGAACGGCCGGTTTGATCAACCTCAATCTAAACCAACAACAGCTAGTTGCCAATGCAGGTTCTTCACCTCTCTTTCTAAATGATTATNGCTCACAGAATTTGTATGGTGTTCCTAAGCAAGACCAAACTTTGCTTGAGGTGGAGGAATTATTACTAGCTCAAATCGAAAATATAAAATCTGGTAATTTTGAGGAGTGGATTATTCCTGCCATCGTCAATGATTTTAAAAAGAACGAAAAAGCCAGCCTAGAGTTTAATACCGCGAGAGTTGGGATAATGCGCCAATCTTTCATTGAAGGATCAGCGTGGGAATACCACATTGCTGAAATCGACCGTATGGAAATGCTTACTAAAGAAGATGTTATGGCTGTAGCTAATAAATATTTCGGCAATAACTATATCTCTGTATATCGAATAGATGATCAACATGNTATTCCTCCAGTGGAAAAGCCCCAAATAGACCCAGTCAGCATCGACCCTACTCGCCAATCGGCATTTGCAGCAAACATCCTAGCAATGGAATACGAAGAGATAGAGCCCTCTTTCGTTGAAGCAGATGTTGATTATCGCCTCATCGAATTCGCCGACGGCGTGGAGCTTTATTATGCGCCGAATCCACTTAATGATTTATTTACTTTTTCAATAAATATCGAAGTAGGTACTGAAGAAAACGAGAAGCTTGGATTATCAGCAGCACTTATGGATGTGGCCGGCACACAAAATATGAGTAATGAAGAACTACAGAAAGAGTGGTATCGAATGGGCTCAGAATTTCGTTTTGGTTCTGGGGAAAACTCTTCCACTTTTTCCATATCAGGATTAGACGAACAATTCGAAAATTCATTAACTCTGATGATGAACTTGGTTAAAACACCAGCTACCGATGAAGAAACTCTAGAACAGTTAAAAGGCATTCTGCTAAAGTCTCGTGAAGATCGCAAAAGCTCCCCACCTGCTATCGCACAAGCACTCTACCTTTATAATCGCTATGGAGAAGAATCTCCATTGCTAGAAGCGCTCACCACTCAAGAAATCGTCGATACCAAGCTTGATGAATTAATATCTTTGCCGGCAACCCTTCTCAATTACAAACATACCATTGCCTACACCGGGTCATTACCACTTGAAGATCTAGTAGAAGTTTTGCAAATTCATCACATCATTGAAGAAGAGTTGCAAGATACTCCAGAATATAGATTTAGAACAGCCAGGCGGGTCGATTCGACGGAACTTAAGGTGGTTGATCAACAAACAGCTCAAGCTCAAGTGCGAATAGAGTTTGCCGACGGTGTTTACAACCCTGAAGACTCAGTAATGTCTTCTATTTATACCAATTATTTCGGAAGTGGCATGTCTAGCGTCGTTTTTCAGGAATTACGAGAGGCACGTGCGCTAGCCTATTCAGCTCAAGCGCGTTATTCACAAGGGAGCAGACTNAACGCGGAAAATCTGGTGCTTGGCGCGATAGGTACTCAAACAGATAAAACCGTAGATGCTTTAAGCGCCTTTATGGATCTAATCGACAATATGCCTTCCTCGTCTGAGCGATTCGAAGAGGCTGTGAATTCACAATTAAACCGGTATCGTACCTCGAAACTAAATTTCAGAGAGGTTATCGGTGCTGTAAGGAGCTGGGAACGACTTGGTCTGGAAACTGACCCTAGGCGCGAAAGATATCAGCAGCTACAATTAGCTAGCCTTGATGATTTGCAAGCATTTCAGGAAGACCACATTAAGAATCGGTCTAAACTTATTTCCATTGTTGGTGATCTTTCAATCATCAATAAGGAGGAACTCGAAAAATTCGGAAGCGTCGAAGAGATCGAAATCGACCAATTATTTGTTGACTAAACTTTATAGTGTGAATTCTTTCCGACGGCTCTGAAAAACTAATCAGTCTGATTCGGGCTTCTAAATCAAGCGTATATGAGTAAATCAAAAAGTGCTCTTGCAATATCCGTAAACGGGCTCTATAAAAATTACGGCTCTTTAAATGTGTTGAACAATTTAGATCTTTCCGTCCAACGAGAATCCATTCTTGGCCTTGTAGGACTTAACGGTTCTGGTAAAACCACAACAATCGAATGCATTCTTGGCCTACAAAGCTTCACCAGCGGCTCTATAACTCTAATGGGTTATACGCCACAGTCACTGCATAAGAGCAAAGGCAAAATCGTCGGTATATTCGATAACCCAAGTCTGCATCCCAATCTTACGTTACGTCAGTGCCTTGAGCACGGTCTCTTCCTTACGGAACACGCAGCAAGATCTCCAAGACAGGTAGAAGAATTATTAGGCATTGAAAAGTTCTCCAGATTTAAGATCCGTCAGTTATCCCTCGGCAATAAGCGTCGTGCTTCATTGGCGCAAGCGTTGTTAGGTAANCCTGATTTGATTATTTTAGACGAGCCATTTAATGGTCTAGATGCCAGTGGCGTCGACGATGTTCTCACATTAATTAAAACGCTCAATAAAGAAGAAGGAACAACGTTCCTTCTCTCTAGCCATCAACTTCCGTATTTAGAAATCATTTGCAGCGACATTGCCATACTCCACAATGGCATGATAGCACTCAACAATGGCATTGAAGAATTATTCTTGGATAAAAAACATACGTTAATGCTGCGCACGGATGACAACACAAGTGCGCTTATTTATCTTAAAACACGAAGCGATATCTACGTAAAAAACGCAGATGCAAACGGCTATATCTATTTAGAAAGTAATGAACTGAGTTCTGCCGAACTAAATTACCAACTTGTTGCAAATAATATCCCGGTTAGTGAACTAATCGTGCAAAAAGCATCTTTAAACAGCTTGTTCCGATCAATAACCAGTGAGGAACAAGCATGAACGGTTTTCTTATCGCATTAAAATCAGAACTATTCATTGCTCTCAGAACCTTTTCCAACAAGCTGATTTTGGTGGCCCCAGCCTTACTCATTTCACTTCAAAATATAACACTTTGGTTAGCAGAAAGAGGCCGAGAAACTCGCGACTCTCTTTTAGGTGACTCAGGCTTTGATGAGCTAGTAAGCGACAATGCCTATGGCTATTTTGTTGATAGCATGAGCACAGGATTAGCGATGCTCGGCCTTTTACTCGTTGCCCAAGCTGCATATAGCTTCAGTTATGAACGAGACACAGGCATGATTCGCCACCTATTGATCCGACGCGTTAGCAGGCCAGCCCTGATGGTAGCAAAATTAGTCCATTTGAATCTTCTTGGGCTAGCATCCTTCACCATGCTATTAGTTGTTGGATATTTTTTATGTGGGCTATTGTGGGAGTTTGGACCCATAGTTGAAGATGGCTTTGAGCTTATCAGCGAAAGTGAGATCTTGCTGGAAATTCATACTGGACTAATGCTTGCGGCGGTCCCTTTCCCTGCCGCAATAGCGTTTGGTCTTCTGATTTCAGTATTCAGTCAATCTGCGACGCAAGCAGTAACAAGCGCCTTGGGTATTACTATAGCTATAGATATATTTAAAGGCATGTTGGGCGACTACGCTAATTTTCTATACGCTAGATTTCAACCTTCCTTAATCGATGAATCTTATCTCAAAGATGTGAGTCGCATTGTGCGTGGTTACTCTGATGTATTGGTCGATGAAAATTTACTTGAGATGAACCAGTGGACGCCCATTCCAGCGTTGTTACTTTTCTTTATCGTAACTCTCATCATTGTCCGGCAAAAAAGAATATAAGAATCAATGGATTAAAACTATGCCAAAAGGTAGCGCACTAAAACTCTTACTAGGAGCCCTGATCACATCCCAACTAATTAACTGTATCGGCTACGAACCAGCGGTGCTGGTTCCGACCGTGCCTTTATCATCTGAAGACGTGTTTCCATTCGATAAAAGAACCCAAAACCTAAGGTTCGATTTAGGCCTTGAGGTCGGTCTAAACGAAACTGATTCTCTACTGAACATAGAAGTGCTTCCTGGCGTAAGAGTCCGCGATGTTTCTACAAATGGGCCAGCCGATTCCGCAGGCATCCAGGTCGGCGATGTCATACTTGCAATTGGTAACGTAGCTACTAACCATCCGGACGCCCTAGAAGCCCTTCAACAAACTTCAGGCAATGGTAACTTTGAATTCAGGGTACAAAGAAATACCACAGTATTTGTTACAACAGTTACCGGGAGACCCATCAACAGTAGTAATGGGCCAGAAGAGTTATATCGCGTCGACCCTATCGCCACCCGCGCCGGCTATTCTACTGAGGTTCTTTCCATAAATAATGAAATCGTCGCCGCTGCAAGAGTAGAAGAGATCTTCCCCAATAGTCCCTTACCAATTGTCAATATTGGCTACGGTGATCTCATCATACGGTTAAACGGACGGAATCTGAACTCAGCCCAAGATCTAGTTACTCGCATTATTCAAGAACATGAACTGGGCGAAGAAATCGTAATGACCATATATAATGGGGATGACATATTAGAAAAAACAGTCCGACTCTGGGATCCAGGCAGAAGAATTAGTCGCATTAAAGCTGGACCATTTTTGCAATACGAATCATCCCTAAGTCCATCTAGTGAAACTTTTTCGATTCTAGATTTTTGGTTATTTTCTCTTTACAGCTATTCTAGAATTGAAGGAGAAAGATCACACAATATATTTAGTCTATTTAACATAACAAGCGATTATGGCACGCTAACCGAAATAGAAAATTAATATACGCAGATGAGTAAATTTTTTAACCCTAAATTAGGATTTTCACTCTTATTTCTCCTGGGGGCGCCAGCTTCCCTGAGCCAGAATAACTATGCCGTTTTCGAACTAANTCGCGAAAATAACTGGGATCGGCTAATTACTGAAGATTTAAACGGTGACGGTGCTAAAGATATTATCTTTGCTCATTTTGACCCGACCAATGGCAGAGAGTTACATATTTATCATCAACAAAGTAATGGCACCTTCTCGTCTAGCCCCCAACGGATCGAGATTAAAACTGAAATCATTGCTATAGGATTTGCGGATCTTCGCAGCGACCCTGGAAAAGAATTAGTATTGCTTGCAAATAATGGTGTATTCAGTCTTTCCACTGCTATTGAAGGTTACTCAGGCAATATTAGACTCCTATTTGAATGGGACTTAGTCGCTGCTATTCCCGATCAACAAGAAATACAGTTCCTGAATTCCTTCGAAGACATTAATGAGGACGGAGAAATAGATTTTTTACTCCCAGGTGAAGACCGGTTCGGTTATTTTATCGGAAAAGGTAATGAAGAATTTGAACTGGTTTCTAGCATTCACACTATCAATGAGAATTTATCTGTAGCTCTGCGAAATAATCAGGAAGCAGATTTAAACGCCAGTATAGGCATCAATCCGGACGAGGGAGTAGTAGTTTCTCTCAGCGCCAAAACTCCCACACCCTTTTCCGGTTTTATTGAACTTTGGAAACCTAAAGCTGCTAATTCTCGCGCACTTTTAAGAACAGAAAACTGGATGCCTACGGCCCTACTTGCGGAATTAAATGGCGATAAACTAAAAGACTTAATATATCTAAATGCAGGCGATGACGGGCTGGGACAACTCAATATCCATTATCAAACTCAAGCTATAGGCTTCGCTGCAAAGCCTGACTGGCAAGGACCAATTGATACCCGCGGCGACATTCGTTTGGCGGACATAAATAACGATGGCTTCGAGGATCTTTTGCGTTTAACGGGAGAAGGTAACGAATGGGAAGCCGACTTTCATCTGAATACCAACGGTAGCTTCAAATTACAACAAGCAAATCAAATTATGCGATTTTCTGGTTACGATGTTAGGCTCGAATTCGTCGAATTAGATGATAAAGAAAAACCAATCCTTAACGTTAGTTATTACACGATTCCAGTAGTCGAAGCGATTCGCAATGCGAGTATCACTCGGACGCAATTACTCTACAGCGCTGAGAATGCAGAGACAAAGCAACTCTTTGCACGCAGACCGAGTTCTCGTCTGGAAGAGAGTTTTTCCGCAAATAATATTCGTGGATTATCTGAGCAAATGTCTCTTCGCTATGACGTGGATGGAGACGGCACTAATGACGCGCTTTATGTAACTGATGATGGCACGCTCGCAGCCAAAAAAATCAACAATCAATTACAAATTGCTGATTCCCCTTTCTGGGAATATATTTCTGGGCGGACAGTATTCGAATTTGAGGTTCTATCATTAAACAGTGATAACATTCCCGATATTATTCTTCGTCATGGGACAACAACCTCAATACTGGTAGCAAGACCATGACCCGCCTGGAGAGAACCTTCTTTTTTGTATGCGCAGCAATAACTTGCAGCCCTATATTTGCAACTCCACCAAGCTATACACAGCTAGGCTTTACCATTCCGGCAGAAAGTGAAAACATAGTAATCGCTGACCTAAACGGCGACGCACTAAATGAATTTATCGTAGTCATAGGTAGAAGCCTGCGTATTTACTTTCAGAGAGAAAACGGTTTTGACTTTCAGAGCGGCTTTAAAGAAATCAATTTTGCCAACCAAGCAGTTGGTTGGGATTTAAGTACAAATTACAACAGTTATGACCACGCCTCTGTTATCGCTTTGGTTGATGGTAGCGACGCTTACGCCTGGCATGTCGAAGGTGAATCTATTTCAGAACCACAACCAATTAAATCTGGGCTTCCAGGATTTATAAGTAACGGGCTTAACCGTCTCTACTTCTCTCGCGACATCAATGGCGACGGCCAGGAAGACCTAATCATTCCTGGCTCCGGTGATCTGCACGTGTTTATAGCCACGGGTAATNACAAGTATCAATCGCGTCTGAGTATTAAATCCGAAAACAGAATTCGCACTACTCTGAACTCTAATGCGCTGGAACGCCGAACGGGTCAGGCGGTAAGAATACCATTTCTGGAGTTGCGCGATGTCAACAGCGATGGTTTAGACGATCTGATTTCGCGCACGGATGAAAAACTCGATGTTTTTCTGGCAAATGGAGTAGGTAGCGCCTACTTCAAAAACGAACCTACCTATTCATTAGACATAACGGAAATCGAAGAACGCCTTGGAGATTTCGATATCGACAATATCGACTTCGCCAACCTAACGGGCGTACTTGCGCTTACCCACGAAGAAATATTAGACGATGTCGATGGCGATGGCATTGATGACCTTTTACTTCGGGAAGGGGGCAAGGTGACATTATTTGGTGGGACTGATATCGGCATGGAGCTAGCAAATCCTCGCCAGGTACTTCGTTCTAGTGGAAACGTTTTGAGCACATTCCTCTATGACGAGGACGGCGATGGCTTAAAAGATCTATGGTTGTGGCGAGTTGAGCCTATTTCAGTTGGTGATATTTTTGTGTGGCTGGCCCTTTCCGGTACTGTTGCAATCGAAGCTTTTATTTACCCTAACGATGGCGAGCGATTTGCGCGAAGACCAATTCGAAAGCTTACTATCGCCCTTCGTTTTCCCTCAGTGATTCGTTTAGCCACAACATTTCAAGAATTGGCATCAACGGCCACGAATAACCAGACTAATGCTGTGATCCCAACCTATATTGGCAATCTCGATAACGTTTTAGAGCAAAGAGATTTATTGGTCCTCATTAATAATCAGGTAGAACTTTTTCTTAATACTATCGAACCCGATGACGATTCCGATAAATTTCTAGGGGCAATAGATTACAGCCAAGAGAGGGATAATTACGAAATTAACATTAGAGAAATAATCGAAAATATTTCTATTGGTGAGAATCCCGACTTAGAACTTATCAATGGGCGAAACCCGGACCGCACCATTGATCTANATACNTCTGTGNAAAACGGCGACATTGTCTCTGTAAAACTTAACGCAGATTCCCTCGATGATGTGATCGTATTTACTAAACACGATAGTAGTCAGATTGAAGGAATATTGTTACTCTCAAATTAAACTTCATTTTCGAGGGTGAGAATGGGCGCTTTTAACATGCAAAAAGCAGTGTGGACTTCATTCGGAATCGCTCTGATTCTCGTTAACATCATTGCTGAAGTCGGTGAATATTATACGGGAATTCACATTCACATGCTTTTGCGTATTGCCTTGATTGTTGGGGTTACCGTTGGCACATCAGTGCTTGCGGGTGCAACTATTCTAGTTTCGAAAATGGATGAAGAAGTATCGCTATCAGGAAACGTAAAAGACACCCTCGGCGCTGATAGAAAAAAGTAGTTCAAGCTCTTTGCGGACAACAGAATCATAAACCGCCTTTGTTTTTTAAGCCCCCTAACCGAACTAAAGCCAGAATTGGACTTAATATTGAACCAACAATACTCACTACAAATATCTAAACAAAAGAGAAATCTCAGAAAGGTTGTCGGTTACTGATATTACTCCAAAGTTGGTTTGTTGTGATTTCCAGAAAAATATGTTTTCATCGACGGCCGCTTCGGCACTGACCCAAAGANCTCTGGGGCTGCATTTTAAATAGGTTTGGCATCTAGATATTGCAAAATAAAGCCGCTCGGATAAAAAAATAGCTGTGGCAAGCTCTGAATGAATAAAATAATTGTCGGCCTCATTCTTGCGATTGCACTCTCATCTTGCAGTGACGAACTCTCGCGAGCAAGACCTTATGTCCTAACAACAGCCACGACAGGGGGCACTTTCTACCCTGTGGGAGTAGCCATTGCGACTTTAGCTCATGCACAACTTAGCGATTCCGAAGGAATTTCTCTAACGGCGATAAGTTCAGCTGGGTCTATGGAGAATCTGAAGTTACTAAGAGATAACCAAGCACAGTTTGCTATTCTTCAAGGGCCTTTTGGAGCCTGGTCCTGGACTGGAGAAGGACCGGTTAGCAGACCACAAAACCACCTTCGCAGCGTTAGNGCGCNATGGAAAAACGTCGAACATTTTGTCCTGCTATCAGAACTCACTGACANGAAATTCATGTCTGATTTAAGTAGGATAAATGGTGAACGCTACGTATTAGGCGCACGTAATTCAGGCGCTGAACAAACCGGCAGATTTATTCTCGATACACTCGGAATAGACTATCGAGAAAAATTCAATTTAGCTTATATGGGTTATGGNCCAACTTCCAATGCCATCCAGGACGGTAATATTGTAGGCATGAATATCCCTGCTGGAGCTCCTGTTAGCGCTATTACCCGTGCCTATGCTTTTATGGGCGAGCGAATAACGATTTTAAATTGGAACCAGGATTCTTTAGATAAGTTAAATGCACGTTATCCACTTTGGGATTGGTACGACTTCCCTCCCGGCACCTATCCTAGCCAAACCGAACACATTCGCACCGTTGCCTCGCCTAATGTTTTAGTAACTCGTGCAGAAATTCCCGAAGATGTTGTTTATAACATCACAAAAGTCATATGGGAAAACCTAGCAACATTGCAAGAAATCCACAGCGCCACCAACGATATGCGTCCCGAAATTGCTATTGAAGGTCTAGGGGCTCCATTGCACGCCGGCGCACTGCGTTATTACCGAGAAGTCGGATTGGAGATTCCTGGTCGGCTGCTCATCAATGAAAACGAGCAAAGTGCTAATATAGGAGAAGGAGACTAGCCAACAGACTATGAAATCTAAATATCTAAAATGGGCGGCTTTTTCATTTGCCGTTTTTCACATTTATTGCAATGTCTTTGCTAGCATTTCTGAACTCTGGTTATCAGCTATCCACTTCGGTGGATTTGTCGCGATTTGTGCCTTAATGGCCAATGAGGAAGACGCCATAGAACGCGGATCAATGCGATACATTCTGAATATCGGGTTAGCTTTTCTTGCCATAGCTACTTCCTCTTATTTAGTGCTTTTTGAAAACGCTCTGTATGCTCGAGAAACTGAATATATAACTAGCGATTATATATTTTCCCTAATAGCTATTGGACTGGCTATTGAGTTTACCCGCAGGACTACTGGTTGGTTTATGCCCATCCTCATCATAGTAAGTCTCTCTTACATTTTATTTCTCGGGCAGTATATTTCCGGTGTGTTCGCCTTCCCCGGCCTTAGTTTAGAAACCGTTCTTTATCGCAGCTTTTTTACCAGTGAAGGAATGTTCGGACTAACTGCCCAGATTTCTTCTACATTTGTATTCATGTTCATAATCTTTGGCTCTTTTCTATTAAAATCTGGAGCCGGTGACTTTATTGTAAACGTAGCGCAGAGCATGACGCGTCGGCTAACTGGTGGTGCAGGATTCGTATCGGTAGTCGGCTCTGGCCTCATGGGCTCTATTTCCGGATCAGCAGTAGCAAATACCGTTTCAATTGGTGTTATTACCATTCCGATGATGAAGAGATCTGGGTTTTCACCAAGGTTTGCTGCAGGTGTAGAAGCCGCAGCATCAACAGGCGGAGCCCTCATGNCCCCAGTAATGGGGGCAGGTGCATTTGTTTTAGCGAGCTATACCCAAATATCTTACTTAACAGTAATAGCAGCATCAGCATTACCAGCTTTACTATATTTTTTAACCGTCTCATTTTTTGTACGTATCGAAGCGAAACGCATGGGTCTAAAGCCCATTAAAGACGAAAATGCTGACAAAATAGGAGAAGTACTCAAAGAGGGCTGGCATTTCATTATTCCACTAAGTGTCTTGGTTGGCTTTCTGATATCAGGCCGTACTCCCACAACTTCAGCGGCATTTGCCATTATCAGCGTTATCGCCGCTTCATGGTTATCACCAAGACCGATGCGACTGTCTGATATCTTTGAAGCTGTAATCGGGGGAGTTAAGACCATGGTTTCGACTGCATTGTTGCTCGTTGCGGTAGGAATAATTATTAACGTTGTGACAACCACCGGTGTTGGGAATGCTTTTTCTCTGATGATTGTGGAGTGGGCACAAGGCAACTTGTTAATTACTTTAGTATTGGTTGCACTGGCCTCCCTAGTATTAGGAATGGGACTGCCAGTAACAGCTTCCTATATTGTATTAGCCACTTTGTCAGCTCCGCTAATTTTCGATTTAATTAGTCAATCCGCGCTACTGGAAGCATTACAAGGAGGAGATTTACCAAGCAATGTAGCGGCAACAATTGGCTTGTTCGGTGGTGACCCAGTAATAGCTTTACAAGAAATGCCGCTTGAGATGAAACAATTAATTCGGCAAGAAATGCTTCGACCTGAGCTACTCAGCGGAATGCTGTTAAGCGCTCACCTGATTATTTTCTGGCTGTCGCAAGATAGTAACGTAACACCCCCTGTATGCCTCGCTTCTTTCGCGGCAGCAGGTATAGCCGGCACCCGTCCAATCGCAACAGGATTAACGAGCTGGAAAATTGCCAAAGGGCTATATCTTGTACCCGTGCTCTTCGCCTATTCACCACTGATTTCTGGTTCCTGGCCTGAACGGATCGAGATTTTTTCCTGGTCCTGTCTCGGCCTTTATGCGATGGCAGGTCTACTACAATGGCATTTAGAAACTAAAATTAATGCGTTAATTGCTGCCGCATTGATTGTAAGCGCTTTTTTATTAATGTGGGCGCCATTATCAACTTTATATCACCTAACCGGAGCAGCCATACTAATTGGCATCGTGATTTTCCAGAAGCGNAATGAAAGATTAGCAGCGATACCCAGTACATAATTTTACGAGAGAGAACATGAGCATTAAAGCCAGACAAATTCACCTAATTAGCCGACCAACCGGCATNCCCTGCCATGAAAACTTTGAAATTGTAGAAGTTGACTTGCCAGTCCCCGCTAATGACCAGGTCTTGGTAAAAAATCTTTACATGTCTGTAGACCCTTACATGAGGGGAAGAATGCGGGAACAGGGTGTTTATGCCGAACCTTACCAGTTAAATCAGCCCATGTATGGCGGCGCTATAGGCAAGGTACTGGAATCAAATGCTGAAGGTATAGCGTCAGGTGATATCGTCTTGAACGGCTGCGCTTGGCAAGATAGCTTCGTGGCAGATGCATCCACCGTCACTAAATTTACTCCATTTGATCCTGATCGCTTATCGTTATATTTAGGAACACTTGGCATGCCAGGCATGACTGCCTATGTTGGCCTATTGAGATTTGGCGAACCAAAGGCAGGGGAAACAGTGTTCGTATCAGCAGCTTCTGGTGCTGTTGGGGCGAACGTTTGTCAGATCGCTAAAAGCCTAGGGTGCCGGGTAATAGGAACCGTAGGCAGCGACAACAAAGCAACATGGTTGGTAGATGAATGCGGTGTAGACACAGTTATTAACTACAAAACTTGCGGCAATTTGACTGAAGCATTAAGCAAAGCGGCACCCGATGGTGTAGACGTTTATTTCGAAAATGTTGGAGGTGAACATTTGCAGGCGGCTCTGAATGTTATGAATCATTTTGGCCGCATTGCTGCCTGCGGTATGATCGCAAGCTACAACAATGCCGANCCAGNACCAGGGCCTAATAACTTAATGTTGATAGTAGGCAAGAAAATACGCATAAACGGTTTCATAGTATTCGATCACAACGACATGCATGCGAAATTTCTTTCAGACATGGAAACCTGGGTCAGGAAAGGCGAAATTAAAACTCGGGAAACCATTGCTGACGGCTTAGATAACGCAGTCGAAGCTTTCCTTTCACTGTTTGCTGGTGAAAACTTTGGAAAAATGATAGTCAAACTATGAACTAAAAACGCCAAGTATTCCAAAGAGGCTAGCGGAGGTCTTCGACAGCCTGATTCTGGGATAAATAATTATTGCCGCTCAAATTTTTAAANAAATCCGTCTGGGCGAGGCTGCCCATAATAGGATCTTTCACTTCTGATAAGTGAAGTTTCATTCCTAATTCCATCAAAGTTTCATTTATCTTTTCTAGAGTTTCTAGCGCACTCATGTCAATCTTATTCACGGCCGTGCACATCAGAATTACATGTTCAAGCGAAGGTTTGTCTGTAACAAGTGTAAATATCAATTCTTCTAAGTAACGAGTATTAGCAAAATACAAACTTTCGTCAATACGAATTGAAAGTTGATTCTCAAAAGTCTCAACGGCATGTCTGTTGATATTTCTAAAATGTTCTGTGCCTCTAACTCGACCTATAACCGCAACATGCGGCTGGGAAGTCTTATAAAGATGAATAAAAATAGATGCTAANACACCCAANCCAATACCGACCTCCACACCAATTNNAAGAGTTGAAGCCAAGGTAATAAACAAAGCGGCAAAGTCGGCTTTAGAATANTTCCAAGCTTTACGCAGTATAGAAAANTCGAGTAGTCCATAAATCGCAACAATGATTATGGCTGCGAGGGCAACCCGAGGCAGCCAGAACAGNACAGGTGCAAAGAGCAGAACCACAATTGCTATGAGTATAGCAGTAAAAAAACCTGCTGCTGGTGTTGCGGCGCCAGCCTCAAAATTCACTACTGAACGCGAGAATCCGCCGCTTATTGGAAAGCCACCACCAAATGAAGTGGCCAAATTGGCCGCTCCTAAGCCTAATAGTTCCTGGTTAGCATCTACCTTCTCTCTTTTTCTCGCCGCAAGTGTCTGAGCTACCGATATTGATTCTACAAAACCTATAATAGATATAAGCAAGGCAGAACCTACTAGGGAACTTAGTAAATCCCATGACAAATTAGGCACAGAAAATTCCGGCATTCCTCGATTAACATTCCCAAGCAATTGAACCCCTAATTGATCTAAACGAAATAGGTACGCTAACGCTCCTGTGGTTAACGCCACAAGCAAAGGAGAAGCACGAGAACAAATAGCGGCCATTTGTTCGTCCAATCCCAATTTGAGAAGGCTCTTGTGTATAAATTTTTTACCAAAAATGATCAAACTAATTGAACCTAGGCCTAATGCGAAAGTTACTAAATTAGTGTTTAAAATTTCTCCTACCAANGAAGAGATGAGATCAACAAAATTCTGNCCTTCGGCTGAAACACCTAACATATGTTGCATCTGACTAAGACCGATTATCAACGCAGAAGCGGTAACAAAAGCGTTAATTACTGGGCGAGACAAAAAGTTAGCCATAAAACCCAAGCGAAACATTCCCAACAATAGCAAAAATACACCCGATAAAAATGTTAGGGTCAAAGCTGCCGCTACCATTTCTTCTAAATTAGGCAAGGAGAGTCGGGCAAGCGCCGCTGCCGTCATTAAAGAAATCACAGCGACCGGCGCAACGGACAGACTATTGCTAGTACCAAAAATTGTATAAATAGATAGCCCAATGATACTGGCATATAAGCCCATTTCTGCGGGCAAGCCTGCCAAGAGCGCATAAGCCAGAGCTTGGGGTATTAACATTATCGCTACGATGAGCGCAGCTATTGTGTCTTCGGCAAACTTTGGCTTTGTATAATCCGGACCCCAAGAAAGTATTGGGAACCAGCGTTTCAGTGAAAATTCATTTTTCAAATTAATACTCTAATTCTATTGCTAGAAGCGCCATTTTTAATAGCTTAATAGGCTAGTGATTGGCGAAGACTGCGAATTTTTAAACTAAACTCTATGTGAAAGGAGTTTTATCAGGCAAACGATTCTAGTAGTTACCAACTCAACTAACAACAGCCTGTATGCTACCCAGAAGACTAAAGATAAATCTTAACACACTAGCAATACCATCATTTGCTTTAACGAAGGACATTTTATATTGCCCCTCCTCCATGAGCCAAGAAAGTCGCTGCTCTCTCAGTCTTCGGGCATACGCAACCTTATGCTAATTTGCCGAGCTAACTCAATGTTCCCCCGCAATCGATAGCCGTTTAAGGCACTCCGCATTTCCAAAAATATCCAACGGGCAAGTTCATCATTAGGCGCAGTTATTAATACAAAGGCGTCTATTTCTTTAGCTTTCGTTGCAATATCGGCTAACTGTAGTTGCGCGCCTGCACTACGACGACTGAATTCAGCGTCATCTAAGGTAAAAAATAAATCATCGGTAGTACGCTCAAGCTCCAGAGCAATCCACGCTTCTAGTAATGCGGGATGTTTATCATTAACAATTCTGGCGTTTTCCAATGAAGCTTCAGCATTGGCGAATAAACCCCTTCGACTTGATTCTTCAGAAAGCTCAACATAGCGCTCAACTATCCTATTCAAGCCGTCGAGGGCAATTTCATTACCCGGATCCATTGCCAATACCCTTTGGAATCTTGCATGAGCATTGTTATCAAGAGGAGTCATTAATCGATCATCATCCAAAGCTTGTAGACCTTCAAACAAGGTATCCGCAATTATTTTTTCGCGCTCTGTTTGAACTCCAGGGACAACAACGTCTGGCTCGGTAACCGCTGGCCGTATATCTGGCATTACCGCATGTTGCTCATGAAGTGGTTCTTGGACAACTTGCTGCGTCTCGCAAGCAACCAAAACGACCAGCATTGAACCTAATGTAAATCGATATTTTTCCACAATAGCCTATCCCAGCAACTCCGTAAAAGGAATGAACTCAAGAACATCTCCGGGAGAAACAACGGAAAACGGAGGGATTATCGCAAGACCTTGCGCGCTGCTCAAGGAAGTTCCGATCCCTGAACTCTGATTCTCGAAGGGCTTTACCCGCACTTCACCATCCTTTGTTCGAAGCAAGCTTACCCGAATATACTCCTGACGCTCCCCAGACTCTGCAGAAGAAAAGTCCGAAAGNACAAAAAATCCTCTCGGTTGCGACGACTCACCGCCAATCATCTGCAACAGACAAGGTTTCACTAACAAAAGAAATGTAACAAAAGCCGAAACCGGATTTCCCGGCAGCCCGAAAAATTGAGTTGTTCCTACCTTACCACTAGCAAACGGCTTACCCGGCTTAATCGCCAGCTTCCATAAATCGAGGTGCCCAAGAGCATCGACAGCAGCTTTAATGTGATCTTCTTCGCCGACAGAAACTCCACCAGTACTAATAATGCAATCAGCCTTCTCTGTCGCTTTTAACAGAACATCTTTCGTTTTTTGAAAATCATCTTTGATGATACCGAACTGAATAACTTCACAACTCAATTCCCTTAGTAACGTCAGAAGAGAGTAATAATTAGAATTATAAATCTGACCAGGCTTAAGTTCGCTTCCCGGAAAAACTAACTCATCACCTGTCGTCATCAGCGCCACGCGAAGCTTGCGCTTTACACTCAACTCAGTAACCCCGGTGGAAGCAGCAAGACCTACGTCTTGCGGCAAAAAGCGGTGGCCCGCACGAAGCAATGTAGTCCCTGCCTTAATGTCTTCTCCTGCTCTCCGTAAATTTTCACCACTAACTACGTTCTGCAAAATCTTTACTTTGCCGTTTATAACCTCACAGTTTTCTTGCATAACAACCGCATCAGCGCCTTCGGGCAACGGCGCCCCAGTAAAAATTCGTGCCGCGTCTCCAGCGTCAAGCGGTTTACCTATTTGTCCAGCTGCAATCCGCTGAGCAACGGTCAGCAAAGCTGGCTCTGGACCTAAGTCAGCAGCCCTTAGCGCGAAGCCATCCATCGCACTATTAGTGAGCGGTGGATGATTAACTGTAGCGATCAGATCCTTCGCTAACACTCGGCCGCAACACTCAGTCAAAGATATTTCTTCACTCTCATCAATCGAAGTAAGAGTATCAGTTAATATATTGAACGCGCGATTTACAGGAATAAGAGGCATATGATTTCAAAGAAGTTATTAGGCCACATCAGATTTCGTAGATTCATTTTCAGCAGGCGATTTGCTAACTCGATAAACGCCCTCGTACAATGACTTTATTACTTCCTTTAAGTCACCATGCCAAGATTTTTGTTTAATCCCAAAAGTATCAAAAATCTTCTTACTGGAAAGAGTTGAGTTAAATATCTCAGGCGCATGCACATCCTGCTCAACAATCTCTATTGAATCCAGCAACTTATAAATCAATTCGTCATGATTCGCTGCATACTTAATAACTTGTTCGACGAACTCCCGTTCTCTTTTTGTTTCAAGCCCAGAATAATGGTAGTTACCCCAAACATTAGCACCGCAATCTACTTGTTGAATGACTGCAAGGATTGCTTGCGCAATATGCCCCGTATAAGTAGGCGACAACCTTCGACTCGAAACCGTAACCTGACCCATATTCCTCTTTGCGGATCTGATCCAAGATTTAATCAAACCTTTTTTCTTTTTGCCAAATAACCAACCTGACCGAATCACTACATGAGTATTATGTTGGCGCACCGCTCTCTCGCCTTGTTCCGAAGCCAATCCATAAACTCCCAGCGGATTAAATTCATCATTTTCGTTATAACCAAGTTTTTTCGAACCATCAAACACATAAGCATTAGAAAGATGGATGATAGGAATGTTTAAGTGATTACACACCTCTGAAAGCACGGTTGGTAACCTGGCGTTAATCTGGTAGCAACGATCTTCCATTGTCTCGGCCCGACGCAAAGCACTGTGATTAGTAGAAATAAAATCGGCCAAGTTTACCAATTGGGAAGGGGCCGCTTCGGTAATCAGTTTAGCGATACTTACTTCATCATTCGGGTCAATTTGCTTATCAGGAGGCGCCTGAAAGCGGATTCTGCGTTCTCGCAAAATCTCAATTAAATCCTTAGCTGTAGGGCTATTGCCACCAACAATAAAAAGCTTCAAATCAACCACTATTTCCAAAACTTTGCAAACCGGAGCCTTTTCGAGCAACTTTATTACAATTTAGCCGTTAAAGTTCAAACAAACACTCAGGGAAGTCAAGCCTGAAGGGGTGAGGGGCAAGAAAATGAGCAAACGCACACTTTTCTTAAAAGATCAGAATTACGGGACCTGAAAGGCTTTGCCAATGTTTTTCTTCAGTAATAAAGAGCAGTCTAAAAAAGTACAATTACCGCCAGGCTCTTCTTGGTCAGAATGGCCTTTTGATAGAAGAATTTCCGATCGGAATAGCCTCCCTTCAGAAGGGAATATCGTCGTCAAAATTGTCAAAGTTACCTGGCTGAGTAGAGGACTGCTGACCTTGTGCTGCTGCCTGTGGAGCTGGCGCAGCCTGCTGTTGCTCACCAAATTCCTGACCGGTACCCTGCGAGCTGCGAGAATCCAACATCTGCATTTCACTGGCGATGATCTCGGTAGTGTAGCGCTTAACACCGTCCTGTTCCCAAGATCGGGTTTGTAGTCGTCCTTCTAAATAGAGCTTTGANCCCTTCTTCACATACTGTTCAACTATTTCTGCAAGCCGATTGAAAAATACTACTCTATGCCATTCAGTGCGTTCCTGTTGATCGCCAGTATTTTTGTCTTTCCAACTATCGCTCGTAGCAACGGATATATTTGCTACAGCATTACCATTCGGCATATATCTAACTTCTGGTTCGTTACCCACATTTCCTACCAGAATTACTTTATTCACACCTCGACTTGCCACGAGCATTACCCCTGCAGGATTAAATTCTACGATACTCAAGTCTATACTATCGACGAGGATAAGAGAAAATTATTACGAATATTAGGTTTTACAGACAAAACACTGCCTAAATTTGAGTAATTTCTGAGCACTTCAAGAAAACAANTTAGCTTTTTACACCGGACTTTGCTCTGAACCAAATAATTGAAGATAATGGGCGGTTTAGCCGAGCAATTTTAGGCCCTGCATGAATCAAATTTTTGTCCGAGGTGCACGCACCCACAATCTGAAAAACCTTAGTCTCACAATACCAAGAGACAAGCTTGTCGTGATCACAGGTTTATCTGGCTCCGGAAAATCATCTCTCGCCTTTGACACTTTGTACGCGGAAGGTCAGCGTAGGTATGTAGAATCACTCTCTACCTATGCAAGACAATTTCTCTCCATGATGGAAAAACCGGATGTGGACCATATTGAAGGTCTATCACCGGCAATTTCCATCGAGCAAAAATCTACTTCTCACAATCCTCGCTCTACGGTGGGAACCATCACCGAAATATACGACTACCTGCGCCTTTTGTTTGCACGAGTTGGCGAACCTCAGTGTCCAGACCACGGCCTCAAACTGGAAGCACAAACCGTCAGTCAAATGGTAGACAAAGTTACAACTTTGCCAAAGGATTCTCGTATCATGATACTTGCGCCAATCGTGCAAGATCGCAAAGGCGAGCATCTACATGTATTTCAAGAGCTAAAAAGCAGTGGTTTTATCCGAGCCCGTGTGGATGGTATTGTTTGCGAAATAGATTACCCTCCAGAATTGGAAAAGAACAAAAAACATTCTATCGATGTAGTTATAGACCGTCTAAAAATCAAGGATGGTTTGGAGCAGCGCCTGGCTGAAAGTTTTGAAACCGCGATACAACTGGCCGACGGACTGGCGGTTGTAAGCCTCATCGATGGCACAGAAAAGACGGAAGAGCTCGTTTTCTCTGCACTCTTTGCCTGTCCAAAATGTGGCCACAGCATTTCTGAACTGGAACCGAAACTGTTTTCGTTTAACAGTCCTGCCGGAGCATGTACTAGCTGTGACGGACTCGGACTCAAACAATTCTTCGACGAATCCCGCATAATTACAGACGAATCTTTATCCCTAGCAGAAGGTGCCATACGTGGTTGGGACCGGCGTAATATCTTCTACTTCCAGATGCTTACTTCTCTTGCAGACCATTACGGTTTTGGCATCGATGTACCACTTAAAGAATTAAACAAAAGGCACCGCGAGATTATTCTTCGCGGCAGCGGCAAGGAAATTATAAAGTTCAAGTACGTTAATGACAAAGGTAGCACTTATACGCGAAGCTGGCCGTTTGAAGGGATTCTTCCCAACATGGAACGTCGTTACCGAGAAACGGAATCCAACATGGTGCGAGAAGAGCTTACAAAATACTTAAGCTCGCAAGCCTGCCCTGAATGTGAAGGCACTCGATTGCGTCGCGATGCTCGCTTCGTTTTTATTAACGAGATTAGCCTCCCACAGATCACTGAGATGACAGTTACTTCTGCAGCTAATTACATCAAAAAGTTAAAACTGACTGGTAAGCGCGCCAAAATCGCAGAGAAAGTCTTAAAAGAATTACAAGATAGACTAAAGTTTTTAGAAGACGTTGGATTGAATTATCTCACCCTCAGTCGGTCGGCAGATACTTTGTCNGGTGGAGAAGCGCAGCGGATACGTTTGGCCAGTCAGATTGGTGCCGGTCTAGTGGGCGTAATGTATATTCTTGACGAACCCTCCATCGGGTTGCATCAGCGAGACAATAAACGCTTACTAAATACGCTTTTTCATTTAAGAGATTTGGGGAACACCGTTATCGTCGTTGAGCACGACGAGGAAGCAATTCGCAGCGCGGACCATATTATAGATATAGGTCCTGGCGCAGGCATACATGGCGGGGATATTGTCGCGCAAGGCCCAATCAAAATTATCGAAAAAACAGAAAAATCTCTAACTGGCAAGTTCCTTAGTGGAACAGAAGTAATCGCAGTACCAAAAATTCGGACTACNCGTAACAAACGAAAAGTTCTCGAATTAAAAGGCGCCAGCGGTAATAACTTGCAAAATGTCAACTTAACTATTCCGGTTGGATTATTTACCTGTATAACCGGTGTATCTGGATCTGGCAAATCTACGCTGATTAACAGTACGCTTTATCCAATTACAGCGACCAAACTAAACAAAGCGAGCACACTGAATCCTGCTGCATTTCAAACCATCGAAGGATTAGAGCATCTGGACAAGTGCGTCGATATTGATCAAAGCCCAATCGGCCGCACTCCGCGATCCAACCCAGCAACTTATACAGGTATTTTTACGCCTGTTCGAGAACTCTTTGCAGGCACCCAAGAAGCACGTTCACGTGGGTACAAACCTGGCCGATTCAGTTTTAATGTGAAAGGCGGTCGCTGCGAAGCCTGCCAAGGCGACGGCGTTGTCAAAGTCGAAATGCATTTCTTACCGGATGTTTATGTTTCCTGCGATATATGTAAAGGCAAACGATATAATCGCGAAACTTTGGAAGTCAAATACAAAGGTCTAAATATCAATGAAGTCCTCGAGTTAACGGTAGAAGACGCTCGAGAGTTTTTCGATGCTATTCCTGCGATTGCACGCAAACTTCAAACCCTCATGGATGTTGGTCTTACTTACATAAAACTCGGCCAGGCGGCAACAACATTATCGGGAGGAGAAGCACAGCGTGTAAAGCTTTCACGGGAACTTTCTAAGCGCGACACCGGAAAGACTCTCTACATTCTCGACGAACCTACAACCGGATTGCATTTCCATGATATACGCCAGCTGTTAGCAGTACTGCATCATCTGCGCAACCAAGGTAACACCGTCGTGGTGATAGAACACAATCTAGACGTTATAAAGACTGCCGATTGGATTGTAGACTTAGGCCCAGAAGGCGGCATTGGTGGAGGCAGGATAATCGCCGAAGGAACACCAGAACAATTGATTAATGAGAAAGGTTCTTACACCGGCGCCTACTTAAAGAAAGCACTGACCTAAAGTCATTAAGCCAAAGTAATTTATCTATAGATTGGGAACATTTGTCGAAATTCCGACATTCCGTCCTCCCATTTAGGCACACCGTTATAGAAAGGAATGTCAGCTATATTCACTTGAAACATTCCCCCTCTTTCATTCCCGATCAACAAAGTTGATTCGTCTTTCCAAGTTAAGGCTTCTATTACCCCACTAAAACTAAGATTTAAAGATAAACGTCGTGCAGTGCCAGACAACCATTTATCCTGCTCATTCGGCGTGGGGAACAACCACAGTTCGGTATAACCAGTCACAGCTAACCATTTACCATCAGGTGACAAGTCTGCCGCCGTTACAAAAAAAACATGATCATTAGTATCAACCTTCTCCAAGACATTAATCTGATCTGCTTGCCAACTATTCAGTTTGTATAAATTTGTTCCTGAAGCGAGATGATAAACGCCTTCGCCGCGATGTTTAGTCAAAATATACAAAGCATCATCATGAAAAAAAATAGCTTCACTATCAAAGCGCCATTGAGCCGGTGGGTAGTTTGTCTGATCAGGGTATTTAATAGGAATAAATTTAAGTGCTCTAGCCCTATAAATTGCTCTGGGGTTAGGTTCAGTTAAAACATAGATACCTAGATCACGCCGAGCATTTCCATTATTACCAATGTCGGCAATGTAAATATTGCCATCGGCTACGGCTATATCTTCCCAATCTATGTTGGCCGCTAATTCGATAGCCAATCCTGGCCAAGGTTGTTTGTTAGTTTCAATTTCCTCGCCGTGAAACCGACCACTCAAAAATGGAGGGATTATGACTCTGCCATCACTGTTCAATGCAAATAGTCTGGGCTTATCGCCGCTATCATTGTGCGCCCAATAAGTGTTTTCATACTGTTGTGATTTAGCTAGACCACTTAACTCAGAGATTTCAGAAAACTCGATTTCAAATAATTTTGCAACAGGGATATTTTCTTGAGCTTGAGCTATGCTGCATGCAACCACAAACAGCAAGAACCAACCGCTTTTTAAATACTGATATATATGTCTCATTTATTCTCGCTGGAATAATTAATTCTTAGTATAAGTCTGAATTTTATAAATCTGATATGAATTATCCCTTACTCTCAACCAATAAGCGGGCTTTCTCAATAAAAATAGAGTCTCTGTCAGGTAACATCATAATTACTATACCTTTTTACATTAAATTTTAGTTTTAATTTGTAGCAGCTAACCAACCTAAATGCTAAAAAATTTGATTTTGGCAACATTTTAAGACATAAAAGAGAAGCAAAAAGATTTACGAATACTATTATACAAGGCTTTTACAATTATGAGCGCAGAACATTTCTCTCTATCTAAACTCTCCTTCGGCACATTAACCCTTATTCTTGCAGCACCTAGCCTTGCTCAGGAAATTGCTGCTACGCCACTTTATGGCACGGCAAATCTAGAAGCTGGATTTCTGCCGGACCCCCATATAATAGAAATAATACCCGGCGGAGGAGACTCAGCAGACCATCTTGGCGTGAACTGTGTTGGTTTCATTGAGAACAGCCAACCAGATTACGACCTCAATTACCAAGCAGGGGGAAGCCCACTAGGAATATTTGTGGAGTCAGACATTGATACTACTCTGGTCATTAATGATCCTCGCGGAAATTGGCGCTGTAACGACGATGCTGCCAGTCTAGATGATGCTAACCCTGGTATTTTTTTCAGCAAACCCATGTCCGGTAATTANAATATCTGGATTGGAACCTATGGAGCGTCTTCCAGCAGCGCCATGACAGTTCTAGCAATCACTGAATATGATCAGGACCAATGGGGCACGCTCGATCTTTTAGGAAAAAGCGATGCTAGCAACATCGTTGTAAATGGAATCAATTTTGGCGATGACTCAAGTGCCTGGGCTAACGATGGCGAATGTGATGACCCGCGCTTCGAAGGATCTGGCATGGCAAGCACAACTACAGAAGCTGATATTCGTGCTGATGGTACCGACTGCAGCCAAGCGTTCGCTTCAGGGACAATTCGTGTCAAGTAAAGATCATAGATAAATAATAATTCACAGCGTTTTTGCGCTTCTAGATTTATTATCGTAGCTAAAGGCTCTCACAACACTTTTGCTCTGAAACACCTTGCACTAGACCATATCAATTAATCATAAAGTCATTTTCGCGCTCGAAATCTTATTTAGGCACCGAAAGCTTTATTCGAGGGAAGCACCAAAATAAACTTTCAANAGTCNGTNTTGTTATTAAACGATTNNAATTTATTAGCGNNGNTTCNTTTTTCACGATAAATTCGGTTTGAAAATCANTATTCATTCAGATTAATCTATATTTAATNCAAATTCCGGCGGCATTTCATATGCGTAAATCTTTATTCATTCTNTCACTACATTTATTTTCAGTTTGTTTTGCCGACGAGGGCATGTGGCAACCTCNCCAANTNCCCGANTTAACCGANAGACTCANGGAGTTAGGACTGGAAATCAGNCCAGAAAGTCTAAGTAGCCTCGATAAATTCCCGATGAATGCGGTTGTCAGCCTCGGCGGCTGCAGTGCGTCATTCGTCTCTCCAAATGGACTCATAGTCACCAATCACCACTGTGTATATGGCTCAATTCAATACAACAGCTCTCCGGAGAACAACCTTCTAACCGACGGATTTTTGGCAAAAAATACTGAGGATGAAATTCGNGCAGCGCCTGGAACTCGAGTGTATGTAACCCAGGAAGTAACAGATGTCACAGAAAGAACCAAGGAAGGCCTCACGGAAAGAATGTTGGGAATAGATCGTTATCAAACCATTGAGCAAAATCGCAAAGCAATAATTGCCGAATGCGAAGCAAGCGGCATTCATCGCTGCGCGGNTTCTTCTTTTCATCAAGGACTAGATTATTTCTTAATAAAGCGCCTCGAGATTAGGGACATACGTTTAGTGTACGTTCCAGCTACTAGCATCGGAAAGTATGGTGGCGACATAGACAACTGGCAATGGCCCAGACATACCGGCGATTTTGGATTCTATCGCGCTTATGTTAACCGCAACGGTATGCCAGCAGATTACAGCGAAAACAATGTTCCCTATCAATCAAATAACTTTCTCGAGGTGAGCCGCGTCGGCGTTGAAAAAGGCGACTTTGTTATGGGCGTAGGTTATCCAGGAAGCACNAATCGTTACCGAACNGTTGCTGAAATTGAGAATCAATTCACCTGGTTTTATCCCAAGGCAAGACNGATGCGCGAANANATCGTCAGCATCATCGAANAAAATACTGCACCAGGAAGTCAAGCACGACTCGCCTATGAAAATACCGTCGCAAGCCTGAACAATTACGCGAAAAACTATCAATCAATGGTAGAAAGCTATGTCCGAAGCGATTTTATCGACCGCTCACACCGATTCGAGTCAGACTTAAGCGATTGGATTAACAGCGAAGACGGCCGAAGCAATCGTTATTCAGGATCAGTTCTACAACTCAAAGCACTGATCGAAGAAAACCAGCAATCGAGAGAACGCAGCCTGGTAAATAGCTACATGAGTTATGCCTCTCTACCCACTACTGCACAGCGCCTTTATCGTCTCGCCATCGAAAGACAAAAACCCGATACAGAACGCGAAACCGGTTATCAGGAAAGAGACTTACGACGATTCAGGCAATCCATGCAATCCATCAGCCGTCGCTATGATGAGACTGTAGATAAAGCGATCCTGAGTTACATGCTTGCCCAGTATGCCAATCTACCTGAACAACTTCGTTCCCAATCCTTAGATTCTTTCTATCAAATCGGAAACACTTTCGATCAGGATCGTGTTAATCAGATCATCGAAGAAAGCTATTCTCAGTCTTCACTTGCTGAAGAAACTTCACGCATGACTTGGATCGAAAGTACTGTGGAAGAATTTGAAGCCAGCGACGATCCTTTTATTCAGTATGCTGTTGCTTCCCATGATGAACGAATGGCACTGGAACAAGTAGGTAAAGAACAAAGCGGCAGGCTCCAATACTGGCGTCCGCAATACATGGAAGCAGTGATTGCCTATAACCGCAGCTTAGGCCAACCAATCTATGCCGACGCCAATAGTTCTCTGCGAGTAACTTTTGGTCGTGTGCAAGGTAACGAACCAAAAGACGGTTTAGTAAATCNGCCTTTCACAACCCTAGAAGGCATTCTNGGCAAAGACACTGGNTTAGATCCGTTCAATGCACCACAGAAGCAACTGGATCTGATTCGNTCGNNAGAATACGGCGCTTACGAACTTCCTTCTTTGGGTTCGGTACCAGTTAATTTCCTCGCCGACCTAGATATTACCGGTGGTAATTCTGGCACAGCGGCAATGAACAGCAAAGCGCAATTAGTTGGCCTATTATTCGATGGTGTTTACGAAAGCATTATCGGCGACTGGGATTTTGACCAAGCCAAAAATCGCGCCATTGCCGTAGATTCCCGTTATATGTTGTGGGTAATGGAATACATGGACGAAGCCAAACATTTACTGGAAGAAATGACCATCGTAGACTGATCAAAATTAAGCATTTAGGTTTTGAATGGTTGCGAGATGGGCTGAACTAAAACTTTTAATGGAATTAGAAATTCCCCAGAAACGAATAGCTGATGCAGGAATCCGACCTCTACCTCCCTCTAAAAAAATTTTTAGAGAAACAAGACTACCAAGTAAAAGGTGAGATTGAGGACTGCGANGTGGTCGCGATAAAAANNGAGANNCCNCCAACTATAGTCGAACTGAAACTCTCCCTCAATCTCGATGTTATTCTGCAAGCAGTCGATCGATTAAAACTAAGCCCAATCGTCTATATCGGTGTACCTCAATCTTGCGGTATATTAAAAAGAAAGAAGAAAAAACATGTCGTTAAACTGTTAAAGATGCTAGGCCTTGGCTTAATCACAATTAATCCTAAACGCAAAATAGTAGAAATTATCCTAAGCCCGACCAAATACACACCAAAACAATCCAAACCGAAACAACAATGGTTGATCAATGAATTCGTTACTCGAATCGGCGATCCAATCTTGGGCGGCGCGTCCACCAAAANAGGGAGGATGACTGCGTATAAACAACAAGCCATAGAAATAGCCCACTACTTAAAAACGCACGGCGCCACCAAAGCCAGCGAACTNGCGAATATCTTGGAAATACCAAAATCCCGCAACATTCTCTACGATAATCACTATGGTTGGTTCGAGGGTTTGGGCAAAGGCATGTACCAATTAAGCAAAGTTGGAAGGCAGTCCCTCGAAACCTTTCCGAAATAAATCTTCAAAAGTTATAATTTACTCCGATCAAATGAACGCCGTATTGACGTAGCCTCCATGAAAACCTCCACCCACATATTTGTATTCTGAGAAATCACCTCGCGACCATGCCAGAATTAACCTAAATACAGTCGTTTCATGACCGGTATTTGCCGAATAAATCCCTCCATTTACGGTCACTTTGTAACGAAGTGTCATTTTTATGTTTTAAAGTCGCTTAAAGCCGCATAAACCCGATTATGCAGCGAAACCTAAGTCCCTGATTCTGTTGNTTTTCGACCCTAGAGATAATAGCCTTGGGGTTGGCTATACGTGCATGGATGATACTCGCTTAAGGTAAGGCCTGACGACCAAATTCATGCGAACAAACCGCACTCAATACAAGCAAAATTTGAGTGCATTACTATTATAAAAAACGGAGCTAAGTCAGTGAATCCCAAACTAACTCGCAGACGTTTTATCAAGGGGGTAATTTTCTCCGGCGCNGCNGCTACATCCGGNGCAGGANTNTACCTNGCCCAGGCCCAACAGGGNGCTGGNGCCGCAGAACGCTTGGTAAATCTAAACATTAATGGGCGNACGNGGCCTGTNGATGTGATGCCGTCGGAAACACTCGCTTACACCTTGCGCTACAAGCTCGATTTGACCGGAACCAAGATCGGTTGTAATCGCGGCGAATGTGGTGCCTGTACGGTGTTAATCGATGGCGTTCCTAACTANTCCTGCTCGGTACTGACACACAATGTAAAAGATAAAGCGGTGATTTCCATCGAGGGAGTCAAAGCGGCAGACGGGACATTGCATTCTGTGCAACAGGCATTCATTGCAGAGAACTCACCACAGTGTGGTTTCTGCACACCTGGTCAGGTCATGTCAGCGGTTGCATTGCTGAATAACAACCCTAGCCCAACAAGAGAAGAAGTCCGCGCCGGCTTATCAGGTAATCTGTGTCGCTGCGGGGCCTATGAACATTACATCAATGGCGTGTTGCGCGCCTCGGGGCAATTAGCATGAGCATGCATATAGGACGCGATTTTGTGCCACCTGATGTACCTGGAAAGGTAACAGGTGAAATTAAATATGCGGAAGACTATAAAGCCGAAGGCATGGTCTTTGCTCGTCTGTTAACGAGCCCACTACCCAGTGGCCGCGTAGTAAACATTGATGCATCAGAAGCACTGAGAATGGATGGCGTAGTTGGCGTCTTTACCGCCGACGATTTGCCACCAGTTACTCCTCCAGGCAACCCAGCCTTAGCTTCTGAATACGTCACTTACGTTGGGCAACCCATTTTGGCTATTGCCGCAACAACCGAAGAGATTGCTGAATCCGCAATCGACGCAATTCGAATCGACTTCGAACGTCGTGACTTCGTCACCGATCCACTGGAAAGCTTAACGCCTGGCGGCAGCAACGCTTATCCAGAAGGTAATGTGTTAGTCAGAACTCGAGAAGAAGGTCCGGAAGGTACACCAATCATTAGCGCTGAAATCAAAGACATCAAATGGCCACAGTCCACTGTTGACGCAATGCGCGCAGGTCGGTCGCCAGAGGGTGGAGAATTCACAACTAATTGGGAGTTTGGTGATCTCGATGCAGCCTTTGCTGAAGCCGATGAAGTTATCGAACAGCCTTTCGTCACCATCGGTTATCCGCACCATTCGTTAGAAGCAAGAACCTGCATGGCCTATTGGGAAAATGGCAAATGCTATTTCCACGGTTCATCGCAATCACAATCAGCTAACAATGCTGGTTTAGCTCGTATGTTGAACATCGATCTTGCCGATCTGATATTCATTAACGAAGCAACCGGCGGTGGTTTCGGCTCAAAGATCGGGCCTTACCCATTCATGGCCATTACCGGTAACTTCTCGCGTGTATTGAACCGTCCGGTTCAACTACGTATTACCCGAGAGCAAGAGTTCTACATAGGTTCAGCACGAAGCGGTATTCAAGGTTGGATTAAGATAGGTTGCAGAAACGATGGTAAAGTCACCGGTGTCGATCTCGCTATCGTAAACGATGGCGGTGCCACCGGCGGCGGTAGCGGCAACTCTTCCGCACAACACGTCACTGTTTGTTTGCAACCTGATGCCATGCGTTATCGTGGTATTTCTGTTTATACCAATACGACGCCTCGAGGCGCACAGCGTGGACCAGGTCAAAATGAAATGGCTCCAATACTTGCGCCACTGACTGACAAACTCGCTCAGGCCATTGGCATGAGTAGAGTCAGATTCCGCCAGATCAATGCATTACGCAGCGATGGATATCAGGGTGGCAGCCAGGGTCCTGTTACCAGTTCCTTCATCTCCGAAGCGCTGGCACAAGGACAACGGGAGTTCAACTGGGAAGAGCGTGAGCAAGCACCCCGTGACCTTGGCGGCAGCAAGCGACGTGGAATCGGTCTTGGCATCGGCTATCACGGTGCTGGCGGTCGCGGTTACGACGGGTTACTAAGAATCACACCTGATGGGCTCCTACAAATTCACTCTGGTGTCGGCAACTTGGGAACATATTCTTATGCTTCTAATGCCCGCACCGCCGCTGAAGTCATGCAGATTCCATGGGAGCGGACTGTAATTCATCGAGGTCGTTCCGACCGCCATCTCCCGCACAGTTCTGGTCAAGGTGGTTCTAATACCGTCTTCACGCACGCGCGAACTAACTGGGTTGCCGGTCAGGACCTCATTACCAAGATGAAAGAAATCGCGGCGATGGATCTCGGCGGTGAGCCGAACGAATATGAAATCGGCGAAGAGCGTGTATTTCGTTCTGACGACAGTTCCGTAGGGCTTACCTATGCTCAAACTGCACAACGTGCAATAGAGCTAGGCGGTAAGTACGACGGCAGTGAATATCCCGATGATCTTAACCCACTCACCCAACTCGCAGTGCAGGGTGTTCAGGGAACCGGGCTGGTTGGCGCAGCCAAGGACAATATTCCTGGCCAAGGTCAGCCACCAGGCAACATCATTGGTTTCGTTGAAATCGAACTGGATACCGATACCGGCAAGATGGACATCATCGACTACACCGCTGTAGCCGATTGCGGTACGGTTCAGCATCCAAAGAATTTTGACAATGCCATGCGCGGCGGCGCGGTTTGGGGTGTGGGTTTATCCAACCTCGAGCGTCATGTGTACGATCCGCAAAATGGTCTGCCGGCGAACACGGGCCTTTACCAGTCTAAACCGCCAACTAATATGGATGTTCCCGTGGACACCGTATCACAAGCGGTTAACATCCCCGATCCTCAAAACCCTACCGGTGGACGAGGCATTGGTGAACCAACCCAGGGCGCAATGTCAGCAGCTATTGCGAGCGCGCTAGCCGATGCATTGGATGGTCATCTGTTTAATACAGCGCCAACCACGTCGGACATGATCATTGACCATTTAGCGGGCAATGACTACACCACAAAATCACTTAAAACCAATACATTCTGAGATAACGAACTATGCCATCACATGACGTAATGCCTAATATGGAACTGTATCAACCGGTACAGGTCGAAGATGCGCTTGAGATTGCTAACCGTTACGCCGAAAGAGGTTGGTTAGTAGGTGGAGGGCAAGACACTTACGGCTGGTTGAAAGACCGAGCCAAGAGTGTCGACGCGCTCATCGACTTAAGTGCTATAGAAGAACTGCGCGGAATCCGTGAAACCGCGGACGGTGTCGAAATCGGCGCCCTCACTACCCTGACTGAAATTACTAACAGTGATGTACTGCAAAGCAACTTCTCACTGCTAACCGATGCAGCTGCAGTCGTAGCGAGCCCACAAATTCGCAACATCGGAACACTCGGCGGTAACGTGTCGCAAGATGTCCGCTGCTGGTATTACCGCCGCGGCCTTTCTTGTTACCGTGCCGGCGGCAATCTATGTTATGCGGACACACCACAAGGTATGAATCGCGAACATGCATTGTTCGAAGGTAGCCGTTGTGTTGCAGCCGGCGCTTCAGACACCGCATCAGCTTTGGTTGCACTAGATGCATCCATGGTGATTCGCAACCAAAGTGGTGAAACCGTTGTCAGTGCCGAAGATTTCTTTGTCGGCTCAGCAAACGATATCGTTAACACCACAATTCTGCGCCCTGGGGACATTCTTAGCAAAGTAAGAATTCCAAACACCTGGGCCGGTGCTACTTTTTACTGGGAGAAGGTCGCAGACAGAAACGTGTGGGACTTCTCATTGGTGAACATTGCAGCTGCGTTTCGCACCAACGGCGGAAATGTTACTGAATCAAGGATTGTTGCAGGTGCAGTGCAAACAACTCCTCGCCGTCTGACTAATGTAGAAAACGCTATCCAGGGCCAGCCGAAGAATCAGCAGACGGGAGAGTCTGTGATGCAGATGGCCACAGACGGTGCACGAACCCTGGCACACAATGGATTTAAAGTGCCGTTACTACAAAACCTAGTTAAGCGAGCGATAAGCGCGTAATTCTTGTTCGTTAAACTAAGAGCATATAGCTGGCTCCAAAAAAACCCAGGCTTTCAGAAGAAAGCCTGGGTTTTTTGTTGATCGGTCGTTAGCACTCCTAAATTTCTTAATCCGGCACCCCCTCGAGATCCTTGTATAGCGTCCGGGATGCTATATAGAAGTGAAGGCTCGACCAAATCATAGCCGTAGGTAAAAGGATCAACATCGAATAGCGCAATGCCTCCATTCCAAGTGTTGGCGTAAAGGCATCACTTAAGAGACCAACAGCAAATGGGCCCATGCCAAGGCCAATGATGTTGAGAATTAAGAATAGTAATGCCGAAGCGGTGGAACGCCAGCGCAAACCAACTAAATTATGAGTTGTTGCAATGGAGTTACCAAGATAAACATTCTGAAGAAAGCCAGGAATAAAAACACAAATCAATGCCAGAAACTGACTACCCGTCAATAAGACAATTATCATAAAAGGCGCAACCAGAGCTGTGGCTAATCCTGGGACCCACAAGTACCAACGCTTGTCTTTTTTCCCAAACCTATCCCCTAGAACTCCACCAAGAAAAATACCAAAAGCACCAGCCAAACCTGTAGACATAGCAAGCCACGTTCCTAACTCACCGGTGCTCATCTCGTGGCTGCGAATAAAAAACGACGCGAGCCAGTTAGCTGTACCATAGCCTGCAAAAGCATTTAGCCCAGAAGCCAAAGCCAAGTGCCTGAAGGTTTTAAGTTGCCATAGATAAGTGACGACTTGCCTAAAAGGAACCTGCTCGTCAGAGACTTTTTTGTTTTCTAAGAGACCGCGAACAGGCTCCCTAACTGTTACAAAAACGATTCCGGCGAGAAGAATTCCTGGCACACCGACTACAAAGAAAGCAACTCTCCATCCAAAAAATTCATTAAGCCAACCGCCAAACAAGAACCCGAACATAATCCCCAGATTTACGCCGGTAGAATAGAATGATAGGGCACTCGCTCTCTTTTCAGGGGGAAAGATGTCCGAAACAATAGAATGGGAAGGTGGGCTACCCCCTGCCTCACCTATGCCCACCCCGATTCGTGCCAATAGCAACTGTACAAAGTTCTGTACAAAGCCACTAATTGCAGTCATAAAACTCCACAAGCCCACGGAAACTGCAACAATGTTCCTGCGATTACTCCGATCTGCTAGTCTAGCGATAGGAACACCCGCCGTCACATAAAACATCGCAAAAGCAAAGCCGGTTAAAAGTCCTAATTGACTATCACTTAATAGTAATTCAGCTTTGATTGCTTCCTGCAAAATCGAAAGTAGTTGGCGGTCAATGAAATTAAAAGTGTATACAAGCGTAAGAATTACAAGGACGTAATTACGGACACCTGGTTTTTCATAGGCATTATTCAAGACTATACTCGGCCTTGTCAGTTTAGAGTGGCATTTTCTATGTAAGGGCAGTCAGGGGTCAACAAAAAAACAGGGGGCAATATATGAAACCATTGTGGCAACTCAGCGCAGTTGAACAGGTAGCAGGTATTCGTAACGGAAAATTTAATTCAAAGACTCTAATTAACTCAGTGCTAGATAGAATAGCGAATAAAAACTCTGAGTTAAATGCGATTGTAGATCTAATGGTAGAAGAGGCCCTATTGGCGTCTGAAAAAGCAGATGCTGCGATTCAAAATGGGGAAAAACTAGGCCCCTTACACGGTATACCAGTCACAATCAAAGTTAATGTTGATACTCAGGGAAGGCCAACGACTAACGGTATGGAAGCCTTCAAAAATATCATTGCCCCGGAAAATTCACCTGTTGTGCAGAATTTGCTGAACGCCGGAGCAATCATTATCGGCCGCACCAATACACCTGAAATGTCCATGCGTTTGACGACAGATAATCCGCTATATGGTGTGACACGAAACCCTTGGGACTCAACGATATCTCCTGGAGGGTCTTCGGGTGGTGCCGCAGCTGCAGCCGCAGCGGGTTTCGGTGCAATCCATCATGGCAATGACATTGCAGGTTCGCTGCGTTACCCGGCGACCGCCTGCGGTTTAAGCACAATTAAGCCAGGGCTTGGGAGAGTGCCAGCATATCTTCCTTCTGCAAATGCAGAACGCGGAATGCTTGCACAACTTATGTCTGTACAAGGCGTCATTTGCCGCGAGGTTAAAGATGTACGACTGGCCACCGAAGTATTAATCGGACACGACCCCCGTGACCCCTGGCACATACCGATGCCATTCCAATTAGAAAACGGCAGAGATGGCAACAATGACAATTTACCAAAAATAGGCTACTGCTTGGAAGACCAGGGATACCCGATTCATAAAGGTATTATTGAAAACCTAAACAAAGCAGCCGCCATCTTAGAAGCAGCAGGTTATCAGGTAGAAGAACTCAAAAGGGTTCCCATTACCGAACCGGCAAAAGCTTGGCTTCGAGTAACCAACTTCGAAATGAAGAAAACCCTCGAGCCTATATTCTCCGAACACGGTAGCAAGATAATCAACCAGGTATTTGATGATTATTATAAACTCGAAGGCATGGTTGATGCCGACGGCTATCTATTTGGTATTGCCGAGCGCACTCGCATGGTGCGCGAATGGAATCTTTTGCTTTCAGAATACCCATTGATACTGACACCATATTTAATGAGGCCAGGTTATCCCTGCGACTATGATGAAACGTTCGAAGGTATTAAAGATATATTTGCCGCTTCTATTTATAGTTATGGCGTGAATTATATAGGCATGCCTGCAGGCAATGTCCCTGTAGGATTTGTGGAAGGATTACCATCAGGAGTACAACTGATAGGTCAAAAATGGCGAGAAGACCTTATTCTAAACGCGATGGAAGTGATCGAAAACTCTACCGGCGTAATGACAAGTAAACTTTGGGAACGAGAAAATTAAATGGCTGAATAAACACCGGCATATCGAACCAGAATAGCGCCTAGGAAGGGCGCTCTGTTGCTATTATCAAACAAACTGCATCATTAGAAATTGGAATGTTGAGTTGCTCTGAAACTTGAACCCCAGCCATTCCCGCTGCACCGGACGGAGTTGTTACTATGCCTTTTTCCGCTAAAAATAGTGCAGCATTAGCCGCGTCAGAGTCTTCAACACAGATAAAATCATCAACATATCTTTGAAGCAACTCGAAAGCTATAAGCGAAGCTTCTTTACAATCTAGCCTTCCCATATTCGACGAAGGCCCGCTAACCTTCGTCATTCTTCCAAGTTTTATGCTTTCGGAAAGACAAGGCGCCGCTTTCGGTTCTACTACTACTATTTTTGGTTGTCTGTCCCAATATTCGCGTATGTGATAAGTCATAGCAGCAGCGAAACCTCCTACCCCTGCTTGTAAAAAAACATGACTCGGCCAACAACCTTCAGCATTAAAATATCGACGCATTTCTTCTGCAATAATCGTATATCCTTCCATAACTAGCTTGGGCATCTTTGTGTAGCCAAGCCAAGAAGTATCAGCAAGCAAAATTTCATTGCGCTTGTTTTCTTTTAAATTTTCTCGCGCCGCCTTAACACTATCCTCATAAGTTTCACCGAATCGTAAAACTTCCGCTCCAAGTGCTGTTAGTTTTTTAGCAAACGATTCCGGCACATTATTGGCAAGGTAAACTTTGCATCTAGAATTAAAAAGTTTCGCCCCTTTGGCGATAGCAATGCCGTGATTCCCAGCACTGGCACAGACAAATGTAAATTGATTAGCCCAATTCTGAAGATTGTTTTCAAATAATTCGTTTGGATTAAGTTCGTGGTGATTTTCCGCTTGCCATCGATCTAGCAAAAAAGCTGCGACAGCGTAGATGCCGCCAAGAGCCTTGAAGGACCCAAGGTTAAACCTATCAGTATCATTTTTAACGAGTATTCGGCGCCCATTTGGGGAAGATATCTCCGTAATGGGCGTGGGAAGATATGAGGGACATAGCTTGATCAGGCTCCAGGGTCTTTGAGTATTAATCGCTATGCTTTTTGTCATAAAATAAAACGTCGACTTAGAAAAATATACTACTGTATTGTAATTGTGACCTTCTTGTTAAAACCATACATTATTAACAAGCATATCGCTTGCAAATTCGCTGAATTTAAATAACCTAGCGCCTATGACAAATCAATGGGAAAGATTTAAACAAAGCAACATTGCCAAGATATTTCTGGGTTATGCCGTCGTAGCATGGGTGCTTATCCAACTTATCGAGGCAGTGTTACCTACTTTCGAAACTCCTCTCTGGGTTGCTCAGACTTTAACCTTCTTACTTATATTAGGATTCCCAATCGCGTTATTGATTGGCTGGGCTTATGAAAGGCTGCCTGCAAAGGAAGTTAAGAATCTAGCAGCGAGTGTTTCCGCTGAACCAGTTTCAAGAAAGCCTCTGCTTTTATTTGGTACAGCTTCATGCATCGCAGTTGGTTTGTTTGGTTTTTATCTAATGCCCTTCGTTTTCGACGAAAGTAAGTTTCTGGAATCAGGTCAAGTAACAAATTCGGTCTCAGCCTCCACACCTAACTACAGATCGATTCGCTCCCAGACTATATTAGGTATAACTGGCATAAGGGCCTTGCATCTTACCCGCAGCGACATAGCAATATCGCCCAATGGAAGATTATTGGCCTACACAGTAAATGTAGCCGTGACGGGAGGCAGTCAAGATATTTTCCTCAAAGACCTTACTACTACCGCGCCTGCCAGATTATTGGGGCGCACATCCGGGGCGGGCGGCAACGGATTGCTATATTTCTCTCAAGATGGCCAATGGTTACATTTCATAGATGCAGGTCAGATGGCGCGCGTCCGCATCGAGGGCGGAACATTTCAATCCATCAGCAATGAATATTCCGTCTTAAGAAGCGGTTTTACGGCTTTCGATGAACAAATAATTTTTTCAAGACTTACCGACCGGAGACTCTATCGTGTGCCTGTGGCTGGAGGCGAAGCTCGCCAACTACCCATAATTGGTGACGAAGCTACGCAAACACGCACCTATACCTGGCCAAGAGTGCTGCCAGGAAATACCCATTTATTAGTAACTTCCTCAGAAAACGACACTACCGTAGGGGATGGCAATGTAGAGCTATACGATTTGGAAACTGGCAATCTAAGACTGCTTATTTCTGCAGCGTACAACGCTACGTATGTGCCCAGCGGCCATATAATATTTGTGCGCGACGCTACGTTATGGGCAGTACCTTTCAATCTTGATAATTTAACCCTAACAGGCCCTCAAATTCCAGTAATCCAAGGCATCGAAACAAACCGTAATTTCGGACATGCGGCCTATGCCGTTGAGGAAACAGGGAAGTTATATTACTTGCCGGGATCTGAAGTAAATAATTTGGACAGCGGAACACTCCGCTGGGTGGATCGTGCAGGTGGTCTTTTGGAAACCATAGCTGAAGACGACGGCTATGCCTATGGAAATCTTTCGATTTCACCTTCCGGAAACCAATTAAGTGTAACCAGATTCGATGATTCAGGCTCGTCAGATATTTTCGTATTGGACATGCAACGCGGAACATTAGAAAGAAGGACTTTTAACGGAGATGCCTCGCAAGCTATTTGGAGCCCAGATGAAACCGAACTACTTTATAGTAGCGGTTCATCAGGCATTAATTCAATTTCTGCGGACGGCACTGGACAACCCAATGAAGTATTATCTTCAACCAGTGTAGCTAGACCTTTTGCCATATCACCACAGTACGAAATGGTCTTTGATATGGGGGCTAGGCTTTATTTAATGGACCTAAATCAAAATGCAAACAATGAGGTAATATTTGAAGAACTAAATTTAGGGCCTTCTCTGATGCCGGTTCACTCCAGCACCTTATCACCTAATGGAAACTGGCTGGCTTACACCAGTCAGGAAACTGGTATAGCACAAACTTACATAAGGCCTTTCCCGAACATAGACGATGGTAAATGGCAAGTTCCAAGCAGAACCAGTGCTTTCGCTCCTATATGGCACCCAAACGGAAGGGAACTGTTCTTTTACGAGGGCGCAGCCGCAACAAAGTTTTCGATCCCCTATACCGAGGGAGCAATTGACGAGAACGATCGCCCTGGGCTAATTGAGTTTGGCGCACCGCAAGAACTTTTCAATGTTCCTATTTTCTTTTCGCCTCAAATGATGCCAGTATGGGCCTATTCAGCTCAAAGAGATAATATTTTAATTAGCCAGTCCTCGTCTTCTCTATCTTTAGATCAAGCTTTAATTGAATCAATAGATAACCAAACAATACTGACTGTGGTCGACGACTGGTTTGAAGAACTTCAAGTTATAGTCCCGAGCAGTCAATAAAAGGAACTAAGGAATACCACAGTTATCAACTCTACATTAGCCTTTCCACTAAATGAGAAAGGAATTTAATCATACGCCCTTTACAATAATAGTCACCAAGGCTCAGTTATGGAAAAAAATTTAGCTTTATTAGCTTTTGTTCTCTTAGTAGCAGCCTGCTCTGAAGCTCCCGATTCTGCGAATACTAATTCCTTACCAAGAGCGGAGCCTTCAATCTCTGAGACCAATACTGAAATTACAAACGGTAGTCGAACAGCGGGTTACAGCAACAACCGTAATGCCTATTTTGGCGACCTCCATGTGCACACTATGTACTCATTCGATGCTTTTATTTTTGGTACAACCTCATCACCAAACGATGCCTATGAGTTTGCCAAAGGTGGGGTAATTACTCATCCAGCAGGATTTGATATGCAGTTGCAAGTACCACTTGATTTTTACGGTGTAACCGATCACGCAACCTATATCGGAGTTTTACGCGCCATGGCTGATCCCAATTCGGATGTATCCAGCCACCCGATGGCTGAAGGGATGGATAGACTCGACGCCTCCGCGACGCCAGAAGAACGCGGCGCTAAGTTTCGAGAAGTTCTCGAATTTTTGCGCACCCCCGAAGCTAACGCGGTTAATGACCCGAATATTCGGAGATCTGCCTGGGCTGATATCATAGCTACCGCCAACCGGCATAATGACCCGGGCAATTTTACCGCCTTCATCGGCTACGAATATACAGCCACCACGCCTGATCGAGGCAACCTTCATCGCAATGTGATTTTCCGGGGAGACTCTGCACCCGAACTGCCTCTATCAAGGACTGACACCATAAATCCGGAGGACCTATGGGACTGGATGGACGCGAATCGAGAACAAGGTTTTGAAAGTTTAGCTATTCCTCATAATTCTAATGGGTCAAATGGTGCTATGTTTGCCTTAACAGATACTTCGGGACGACCTCTGGACGATGCCTATTCAGATCAGCGCATGCGCAACGAACCGCTAGTAGAAATTACACAAGTTAAAGGCACCTCGGATACTCACCCAGCTCTTTCCCCTAATGACGAGTGGGCTGATTTTGAAATTATGCCGCTGCGTATCGCCACCAATCTATACAGCGAGCCCAATGGCAGCTATGTCCGACAAGCTTTCTTGAATGGTTTAAAACTGCAAGCTGAACAAGGTTTTAACCCCTTCAAATTTGGAGTAATTGGATCCAGTGACAGCCATAATGCCACTTATGCTGGCGAGGAACATGACTACTGGAGCAAAGTGGGGCTGAGAGATTCCGATGGGGTTCTTAGAGGTTCCGTACCACTACCCGAGCCTACGGCTGATGGGGAACGTTATACCGACACCTATTTCGATACATGGAGTGCGGCGGGCTTAGCTGGCGTTTGGGCAGAAGAAAATACTCGCGAAAGTATTTATGATGCGTTTCGACGGAAGGAAACTTTCGGCACTTCTGGAACGCGCATGAAAGTTCGTTTTTTCGGAGGCTACGACCTGCCATCTGCCGACGACGAAGACATGATAGCAAAAGCCTATGCAGGCGGCGTTCCTATGGGCGGCGACCTGATTAACGAAGAAGGCGCATCACCGTCTTTTATAGCCTGGATTGCCAAGGATCCAAACGGCGCGGACCTAGAAAGATTGCAGATTATCAAAGGATGGGCGGAAGGTGGAGAAATCAGAGAAGAAATTTATGATATCGCCTGCTCAGGAGGTGATGTAAACCCCACCACTCATCGATGCCCGGACAACGGGGCACGCGTTGATATCAGCGACTGCACTATTACCGATGGTGTTGGAGCCGCCGAGCTAAAATCTGGTTGGCAAGATCCTGATTACGACCCGGAGCAGCATGCTCTCTACTACGTTCGAGGCTTAGAAAACCCAACCTGTCGCTGGTCGACCTGGGATGCCATCAGGGCAGGCGTAGAACCGAACCCAGATTTATACCCGACTATTCAGGAACGCGTGTGGTCTTCGCCAATCTGGATAACTCCTTCACAATAGATAACCAAATAATATTGTGCCAGGTATCATTCTAAAACAACCTTTATTCTGGTTCATCGGTATCGGTGCGCTACTGTTTTTTGCAGACAATCAACTTGCTGACACTCGCAATGAGATCATTATTAACGACGCGCTCCGGAGCCGGCTTTCTGCGCTCTGGACAACTCAAACGGGATTAACCGCCTCCGAGGCAGAACTGGATGCTTTGACTGACAACTGGCTAAGGGAAGAAGTGATGTACCAGGAAGCGCTGCGTTTAGGTCTTGATCAGGAAGACTCAATTGTCCGCCGCCGCCTCATCCAAAAACTTGGTTTTATTGCCGAATCTGAGCCCCTACCAGCCCCCAAAGAAGGCGACGTAGAAAGTTTTTATCAAAGCAACATTGAGAATTACACCCTCCCTATACGTTATTCCTTCCAGCATAAATACTTTCGAACCATAGCAACTGCGGAAACTGCCCTAACACAAATTACCTCTGGTACACCAGCACAGAACTTTGGCGAGGCCTCAATGCTGAATCCGAGTTATGCCTATCGCAGTGCACTAGATCTCAATGCCACTTTCGGAGTAGGTTTTGCAAACAACATCGCCAGTCTGCCTGAAGGCAGCTGGCAGGGACCTGTGCAGAGTGGCTTTGGTTTCCACCTCATCCTCATAAACACCATCCATCCTGAGCAGGTAACGCCACTAAATTTAATCGAAGAACAAGTTTTCCAAGATTTTCAACGCTCCAGACAATTGCAAACCAGAGATGCTTATATCGAAAATCTATTGGAAGAATATAGAGTAATTGTGGAAACTCAATGAAACGCTTTCAGGTTTTTAATTTACTTGCTTTGTTTTCTTTTCTTATTGCCTACCCTAGTCAGGCCATCTCCCATGAAGTGCGGCCTGCATATTTACAGCTGGTCGAATTAACTGACGGAGAATCAAATCAAAAACTAGAGGCTTCATTGCGACAGCCTCAAATAAATGGTCGCTATCTGGGGTTAGGGTTGGAAACAAATTGCGAAAGTGCGCCTATATCTGCGAGTCTGAGCGAGGGCGCACTCATCGAAGTATTCGCGCTGGATTGTTCGACTTCAAATCTGGACACTATATCCATTGTTGGACTGGAAAGAACACTCATAGACACCCTTGTTAGCATTCAATACACAAATGGTGAAAGTCGGGAATTACTAATCAATGGAGACAAGCCGGGTATTAGTCTATCTAACACCACTCCTGGCGTACCAGTCTACTTACTAATAGGAATTGAACATCTACTGCTTGGCTTTGACCATGTGCTATTTGTAATTATGTTACTGTACATAGTACGCGGACTAACCGCTATCCTCATTGTTGTAACCAGTTTCACGATCGCACATTCATTCACGTTAGTTTTATCTGCATTTGATGTAATCACCCTTTCCTCAGCGCCCGTAGAGGCAGTAATTGCGGGCAGCATCGTTTTACTAGCCCACGAAAGTATTTCAAAGCGGCCATCTCTCACTAAACAGTTCCCAGCCTTCGTTGCGTTCCTATTTGGGCTCTTACATGGTTTAGGTTTTGCGGGTGCACTTTCAGAAATAGGATTACCTGACAATAGCCAATTTATGGCTTTATTCCTCTTTAATGTCGGGATAGAAATCGGCCAACTCATCATTATTGCTCTCGTTCTCGCATTCCTCGCCGTACTTCGGTTACGAACGCAGCCTCTCCTGGCCAACGCACCAATTTATGCCGCAGGAGGTATTGCTAGTTTTTGGTTTATTGAAAGGAGCTGGGCAATACTCGTTTAAAACTACCAAACAATATTTTGAAATATTGAAAACAGGTGAGCTCTTGTTGGAGGCCACAAAAATAGTTGGAAATTGAAATTAGAATTGGACACCAGTCTTCACTCTTATTATCTTTAAGCAAATTCACCTCATGGAATTGAGAGCCTATTCAATGCGCATCCTAAGTTTATTTCTTCAACTGTCTCTATTACTAATTTCCTGCTCTGACACAACAATCGATTCGAAAAACACCCCTGCCTCTGGCGTGACAATACATCGCAACCCTAACGACTACAGCATCGACAAGAACGCGTATTTTGGCGATCTACATGTACATTCAATGTATTCCTACGATGCCTTTATATTTGGCGGTATTGCTTCTCCAGATGAAGCTTACAAATTTGCAAAGGGCGGAACAATTACCCATCCAGCCGGTTTTGCAATGCAACTAGATTTACCCTTTGATTTCTATGCTGTCACCGATCACGCTTATTTCCTCGGCGTGATCCGTGAAATGGCATCGGAAAATTCTGACTTAGCGCAACACGAAGTAGCCGAAGGCATTGATCAGGTAGGAGAAGATCCAGTTTTGCGCAGGCAAATTTTCTTCAACTTTACTGATTTTGCAAATTCTGGCAGAGGTTCCGAACTGATGGACGAAACTGTGATCACCAATGCCTGGAATGACATCGTTACTAGCGCCGAACGCCATAATGACCCTGGCAATTTCACCACGTTTGTGGCTTACGAATACACTGGGACCGGACCTAGTCGCGAAATGCTGCATCGCAATGTGATTTTTAGAGATAGCAATACGCCAGAATTACCTTTTTCCCGACTCGATTCAGACAATCCTGAAGATCTTTGGACTTGGATGGATAGTAATCGTTCTATGGGTATTGAAAGTCTAGCGATACCCCATAATTCCAATTATTCTGAAGGGTTAATGTTTGATTTAGTTGACGTAAATGGCAACCCACTAGACGCCGCGTATGCGCAACAGCGTATGCGTAACGAGCCATTAGTTGAAATTACTCAAGTTAAAGGCACATCAGAAACCCATCCTGCACTTTCTCCCAATGATGAATGGGCTCCTTTCGAAGTATTGGTAAGCCGACTAGGCACTGACGTCCTAATCCAACCAGAAGGCGCCTATGTCCGAGATGCTCTGTTGAAAGGTATCAACTTAGAATACCAACAAGGATTTAATCCATTTAAATTCGGTGTCATCGGATCCTCAGACAACCATAATGCTACCCATGTTGGCGATGAAGATGATTATTATGGCGTATCTGGCGTACTCGATAGCGATGCCCAGCGACGTGGTGCTATTCCGTTAGATACGCCAATGCCAGATGGAAGTCTTTATTTTGATCGTTATAGTCGCTTTAGCGCTTCCGGTTTGACCGGTGTTTGGGCAGAAGAAAATACACGGGAAGCCATTTATGATGCGTTCCGTCGCAAGGAAACTTTCGGTACTTCAGGACCCCGAATGAAAGTACGTTTCTTTTCCGGCTACGATCTGCCGGCAATCGAAGACGATAACCTAATTACACAAGCTTATGAGAATGGCGTAACCATGGGAGCTGAGCTATTTGCAACTAGTGATTCTATTCCTTCATTTATAGCGTGGGTCGCAAAGGATCCGAATAGTGCTCCACTACAAAGACTTCAGATTATCAAAGGCTGGGTAGAGGAAGGTGAAATGCACGAGCGAGTATACGATGTCGCCTGCTCCGACGAAATCAGCATAGATCCCGCGACAAATCGTTGCGGCGATAATGGCGCAATAGTAAATCTTGACGACTGCAGCATCAGTGCTGATCTAGGCGCTACAGAATTAAAAACAAAGTGGCTAGACCCAGACTATGACCCCTCTCATAATGCATTTTACTACGTCAGAGCCCTAGAAAATCCCAGTTGTCGTTGGTCGACTTGGGACGCTATCCGGGCTGGAGCTGAGCCAAGAGAGGACATCCCACCCACCATACAGGAACGGCTTTGGTCTTCGCCAATCTGGATTATTCCAGAGACTAAATAATGAACCCGTAATGCTAGCTTAAAAGTGCAAAAAGCGATAAATCGGGGGACCGAACATGCATACTTGGCAAAGAAAATTTATCTCTATGACATCCGAAACCAGCGCACGGAACGGAGCTGGCTTTATGCCATGTCAAGGTTTGTACTATTCGCCTAAAAATCACAAAACAAAAACAGCATTAATAGCAACCCATTACAATGTCGATTTCAGTGAACACTATCTGGCTGAATTGATGGCGGCCAGAGGCTATGGTTTTCTGGGATGGAATACTCGCTTCCGCGGTAACGAAGGTTTTTTCCTTTTAGAACATGCTTTGATTGATATTGGCGCTGGTGTTCGCTGGCTTAGAGAAGAAGCCGGGGTAGAAAAAGTAGTTATTTTAGGCAACTCTGGAGGCGGTTCATTAATGGGCGCTTACCAGTCTCAAACGCAAGGCGTAACGATGACCCCGACGCCTGGCTTGGAGTTACCCGAAGCACTTGAAGATCTCATAACCGCAGATCTTTACGTTTCGCTATGTGCACATTCCGGCCGCCCAGAAGTTTTAACGTCATGGCTCGATCCCTCAATAATAGATGAAATCGATCCCACCAGTATCGACCCTGATCTGAATATGTATGACAAAAGAAACGGACCGCCATACTCCTCTGAATTCATTCAGAAATACCGTACTGCTCAGGAATCAAGAAACCACCGCATTACTGACTGGTGTCATAGTGAACTGCATCGCCTGGATGAACTGAATATGACAGATCGAGCATTTAACCTGTTCCGCACTTGGGCAGATTTACGCTTAATGGATGGTTCGATCGACGCTTCGAAACGCGAAGTTGGTCGCTGCTACGCCGGCGACCCGAAACAAGCTAATTTCGGCCCTAGAGGAATTGGATTAACGAACACCTTACGAACATGGCTCTCGATGTGGAGCTTAAAAGATTCCCATTGCCGTGGCGCCCCTCATCTGAATAGGATCAATTTGCCAGCTTTGATCATTCAGAGTTCCGGCGATACAGGCGTCTTCCCAAGTGATGCTGAGTCAATATACAACGCTCTGGGTTCTGAGGATAAAACCCTAAAAATGATCGATGGTGATCACTATCTGATTGAACCTATTGGTGCTAGAAAAAAGGCGGCCGACCTAATAGCAAATTGGCTAGCTGACAACAATGCAAATTGATCCAACCAATCATTGAGAAAACTATGAAAAAACCAGAACGCCACATCATAGTCGTAAGTTTCAACACAACTCCCGATAGTCAGACCAAAGCAATAACAACGATTGGAAATTATGTCTCAGAATTTTTGAGCAAGCAGTCAGGATTCCTTGGCAGTCGGCTTCACGCAAGTTTGGATGGTTACAGTATACTGCATTATGCCGAATGGGTTTCTGCTAAAGCCTTCTCACAAGCCGCCGAACTCGCTCGCAATCATCCAGACTTACCAGCGCTAAAACGATTACAACCCGACGCTACGGCCTACTCAATCGAATGCTTATTCCCTCCTGCCTGAAAGAAAACTTCGAATGAAAATTCTTGATATAAGAGACTGCACCATAGGACTAGACGGCGACATGCGCAATGCACTGATAGGTTTTTCTGATCACACAGTATCTCTTGTTGCAATAATTAGCGACCAGAAACGCAATGGGAAACCAGTAGTAGGTTATGGCTTCAACTCTATTGGTCGTTTTGGACAAAGCGGTATACTAAGAGAACGGTTAATCCCGCGTCTGCTTTCGATCAAAACAGATGAATTATTATGCTCTGATGGCTCTGGTTTAAATCCCGAAGCTGTTGCCAGCACCACAATGCTTAATGAAAAACCTGGCGGACACGGTGATCGCGCTGGTGCAGTCGCTGCGTTGGAACTTGCTGCCTGGGATTTAAATGCAAAGCTTGCTGATGAACCAGCTTACCAAACCATCAGTAAATATTTCAAATTAAACACCACTGACAATTCCACTGAAACTTATGCCGCAGGCGGTTATTACTACCCGAGTGATAATGAGACCAAATTCGTGGATGAATTAAAAGGCTACCTAGAAAGCGGCCATCACTCAGTTAAAATCAAAGTAGGCGGTATATCACTGTCTGAAGACCTGCAACGCATTGAGGAAGCGCTCGCGGTAATTGGTAGTGGCAAGCGACTAGCTGTCGATGCAAACGGAAGATTCGATTTAGAAAAGGCAAACCAATTTGCAGAAGCTATCGATATTTATCGGCTGCGATGGTTTGAAGAGCCCGGAAACCCTCTAGATTTCGAACTCAATCGACAACTTACCCTACATTTTCCAATACATATTGCAACGGGAGAGAACTTATTCAGTTTGAGCGATTTCCGCAACCTCATCAGATATGGGGGCATGAGGCCAAACTCTGATATATTTCAGATGGATCCAGGCCTGTCCTATGGACTTACCGAATACCAGAACATGCTAAAAGAACTGGAATCCGCAGGTTTTAAACGGCAGCAGTGTTATCCCCACGGCGGTCATCTGATAAACTTACATGTGGCTATCGGCCTAGGGCTTGGTGGCTGCGAATCATATCCAGCTGTTTTCCAGCCAATCGGTGGATATTCCCCTCAGACACAACTGCAAAATGGCAGACTCACTCCTTCAGACGCACCGGGCTTTGGTTTAGAACAAAAAGAAAATCTATACCCTCTGCTAAAATCACTGAGTGGACTAATCTGATGAGGAAACACCCTTGAAAGTTGCCGTTATCGGATGTGGAGCAATGGGTTCGATTTATGCGTCGCAATTTGCAAATGCTGGCCATGACGTCATCGTGATCGATAAGGACGAGTCGAAAGTGCATGCAATTAACACTAATGGATTACGAGTGATAGGGCCAAGGGGCGATAAGACAGTGAAGTTGGACGCGTTTACCGAAGTAAAAGGCCAAAGGGCCGATATGATCGTTGTCGCTGTAAAAGCCATGTACGTTAAAGCGATATTAGCTACTGTAAAAAAACTGGTTAAGAAAAACTCTATCGTAGTGACAATACAGAATGGTATTGGCAGTGCTGCCCCACTAGCAACGATGCTAGAAGAAAGTAAGTTGATAGTCGGAGTAGCTCAAGGTTTCGGAGCATCAATTCAAAAGCCTGGAGTCGCCCATCACAATGCGATGAGATCAATCCTCCTCGGTAACTTTAAATCCAACAATCAGCAGACAATAGACAGAGTCGTCAATCAAGTGAGCACTGTTTGGCAAGAAGTAGGATTTGATTGTATGGCCGTTCCTAATATTGATCGTGTGCAATGGGAGAAACTAGTCTGCAATTCAGCCTACAGCGGGCTCTGCGCAATCAATGGCTTGCCCATCGGTGAGGTCATGGAACACCCCCAAGCCGGTCCAATTAGTCGAGCCGCAGCAACGGAAACCTGGCAGGTAGCCCGTGACAATGGAATTCACCTTAAATTCGAGGATCCCATTCAAGAAATAGTGAACTTCGCAACGCGTATGCCTAAAGCAAAACCGTCTGTTCTTTTAGATCTTGAGGCTAGCAGAAAAAGCGAAATAGATTTTATTAACGGTGCAGTAACCAAAGCAGCAGCTCGGGTCGGGAAGACGGCCCCGATTAATGCTGCAATAACCCAACTAGTTAAGTCTATTGAGTTGCACCAGTAACGGGCTCACCATTCGCTTTAATACCTTTTTCATTTACCGGTAAATCAACATTCGGTAATCCTGGTTGCAGTGTGGCGCAAAACTCCAACATAATCCCATCAGGATCGAAAAAGTAAAAGGATTGCAACCAGGTCTTCTCCGATGCTTCCTTCGCAGTCCGATCCTCTTCACCGGTGACCACATCGTTGTGATTCACAATGGGCGAACAATCTACGCCCTTAGCTTCTATTTCTTCACGAAAGGCGGCAATCTTGTCTGGGGGAACATCGAAAGCAACGTGATTCATTGAGCCATGAGCAGAGCTAATACTGCCAGCCCCGCTGCCCACAATACTCTTAGCAGAAGCGACTCCAGGAGAAGCCTCGGGCGCATCATTAAACCAGAAAAAGGCAAGCTCACTGCCGTTGCCCATATCAAAAAAGAAGTGTTGGCCGTACCCAGGAAGATCAAACCCCTTGGTAAGTTTTAGGTTCAATACATTGGTATAAAAGTCGACTGTGCGCTCCATATCCCTGCAGACCAGAGCAAGGTGGTGAACACCATTTAGTTCGATATTACTCATTTATAAATCTGACTCCAGTTTAAATCACAATTAAAGTGTAACAGGTGATTGATAGGATTCATAAGGCATTAACAAGCTTCTTAGATATATCTGTCAAAGCCATTTTATTCAGATATAGTTTACTACATAGGGCATTGATTAATCTCACCTGGTTTCATAGCATCAATTTTTAGCGAGCAACCTATGGCACTAAACAATTTAAAAAAGCCCAGCCTCAAATATCAGTGGTATGTAGTCTTTGTGCTGTTGCTGGCGCAGATGTTTTCATTCCTCGATCGCATGATCATGGGTCTACTAGTGGGGCCAATTAGGGAATCTTTCTCCATTTCAGACACCCAATACAGTTTATTGGCCGGCCTCGCCTTCTCACTCTTTTACGCTCTCATGGGTCTACCTCTCGCAAGAGTTGCAGACAGTAAAAATCGCAGGAATTTAATAAGTATCGGCATTGCGGTCTGGAGCATAATGACTGCAATATGCGGCCTGGCCAAAGGTTTCGTGTCCCTATTCTTTGCCAGAATCGGGGTAGGTATAGGTGAAGCAACTCTTGGCCCAGCTGGGTATTCGATGATCACAGATTACTTCCAGCGCTCTTCCCTCGCGCGCGCGCTATCTGTTTATACTCTGGGTGTTACCTTCGGCTCTGGATTAGCTTACATTGTTGGAGGAGCCGTAGTTGGATACGCGCAAAACCTCGATACATTTACCCTGCCGTTGCTGGGCCCTACAGAAGGCTGGCAACTCACCTTCTTTATCGTTGGATTGCCAGGTCTACTGGTTGCGGCGCTCATGTATTTAACGGTGCGCGAACCTATACGTAAAGTAACAGATCCCCATTCCACAATGCCCGCCATTTCCCTAGTAGTTAACTATGTCTGGCAACGACGGGGTGCCTACTTAAGCCATATTTTCGGAGTGTCTATTTTTGTTATGGTAGTTTATGCCCTGAATCTTTGGGGGCCTACCTATTTTATTCGAACCTTCGGATATAGCACTGCAGATGCAGGGTTTACATTTGGCATGATAATGCTCACTGCAGGCAGTGCAGGCTTATTATTCGCAGGCTTCATCGCTGATGCCTGGACAAAAAGAGGTACAAGTGACGCTTATGTAAGAGTAATACTAATTAGCATCGTTGGTATGACTCCGTGTGCGATAGCACTAGGATTCGTCAATACACCGCTGCTAGGTATTATCGCGATGTCTTTAGCTGTATTCTTCTCTGCGTTTCAAGGTGGGATTGCCGGTGGCACGCTGCAACTGATGACCCCAAATAGAATGCGAGCTCAAGTAATGGCCGTGTATCTGTTAGCTGCAAATCTAATTGGACTTGGACTTGGACCCACAGCAGTAGCAGCAACAACAGACTTCGTATTCGGTTACGATGCCGCCATCGGTAAGTCTATTGCTCTTTGCGCAACCGTTCTCTGCCCGCTGGGTGGCCTATTGCTTTGGTTAGGGATGGACAGAATCAAACAGGAAATAGAATCTAAACTAACAGATTAAATAGAGCAAAAAAGGTCCAATAACCAATAGGTAACATTAGTCATAGTCTATTGGCGGGTTCCCTGCTACATTGCCGACATGCTAATAGACATACACACCCACGCCTACACCCATAATTGGTTAAAAATTCTCAAGGAACAGGGCGGAGACTATCACCTCAAACTCAGGCCCGATGGGCAACAAGAAATATTTCGCGGTAGCACCCCTGTTGCTATCCCTCAAGCGGGCCACTTTGACTATAAATTACGCATGAAAATGATGGATGCAGCCGGAATCGATATGTCTATCGTTTCGCTTACCTGCCCCAATGTGTATTGGGGTAACGAAAAGGCTAGCTGCCTGGCGGCAGAAGAATCCAATGATTCCATGGCGGAAGCGCAAGCAATATATCCTGACCGTATTCGCTGGTTTACTTCTCTACCCTGGCAATATCCGGAAAAGGCAACGAAAGAACTAGAACGGAGTTGTTCTAACGGCGCCGTTGGCGTAATGGTGTTAGCGAACATAGACGGATGTAGCCTCAATGACGATCTGTTTACGCCTATTTGGGAGGCCATTGACGAAAGGGCCCTGCCGGTATTACTGCACCCTACCGATCCACCCGGAGCAAAAGTCATGGATATGGGTGCATTTGACCTGAGCTGGTCAGTGGGCTTCATGTTTGATACTACCTTGTCTATCACGCGCATGATATTTCATGGATTTTTTGATAAATATCCAAACCTCAAGATGATTGCTTCACATGGAGGTGCCGCATTGCCTTATCTGATCGGACGCTTCGAAAAAGGAGACGAAGTGGAAATACCCGAACGTCGCTTAATGCAGAAAAAACCCAGAGATTATTTACAGCACATTTACTACGACTGTATCACCTACGACCCTCGTGCTTTGAATTATTTAATCTCTATTGTTGGTAGCAAACAGGTGATGTTTGGTACAGACTGGCCCCATCAGGTTTACGATATTGAAGGCGCACTGACTAATACGGCAGCATTAACAACTAATGATTGTGAGGCGATCAGATACTTAAATGCAGAAAAAGTCTTTGGTCTGTAATTCAAACAGCTATTCGAATGCACAAAATGTAAATTAATAAGGAAGTAGTTACCTTGGCCGAACCTGGAGTCAAATTTGCAACCCGTTTAGGGTTTATACTAGCCGCAATGGGCAGTGCCGTTGGACTCGGGAATATCTGGCGCTTCACCTTTATGGCTGGCGAAAATGGCGGGGGTGCCTTCATCTTCTTCTATTTCTTATTCATTATTTTTCTTGGTATACCCTGTGTTATAGCAATGATTACAATCGGGCGTCGTGGCGGGAAAAGCCCTGTAGGTAGCACTCGAGCGCTTGCTATAGCAGAAGGCCATAGCGAGAACTGGAGGTTTCTCGGTTGGACCGCTATTTCGATAGCATTCCTGGCTCTGACATTCTTTAGCGTAATTGCCGGCTGGGTGTTAGCTTACCTTCCAAAATCTCTTTCGGGAGTGTTTGCGGGCATAACTGCAGAAGAGTCGATACAACTATTCGACGATATACAGAACTCAGCTTCAGGTATGACATTTTGGCATGGAGTGTTCATGGCTATGACCATGTGGATAGTCTCTCGGGGCGTACAGAATGGTTTAGAAAAAACTGTCAATGTTATGATGCCAGCGTTGTTTATTATCCTACTGATTCTTGTATTTTATGCTGCTCTCGCAGGCGATATTGGAGCTGCACTGCGATTCATGCTCATTCCAGATTTTAATCGCGTAAATAACGATGTGGTCTTACTCGCGTTAGGCCAAGCATTTTTTTCTTTGAGTGTTGGTGGTGGCGGGGTCATGAACTACGGAAGCTACCTAAAAAAGCAAGCATCAATTCCACGCGCCGCTTTCGCCATTGCCGGAGCGAATGTATCTGTGGACATGCTAGCTGGGCTTGCGATCTTTCCAATCGTATTTGCCTTTGCTTTGGAGCCAGCCGCGGGACCAGGGCTTATCTTTGTTACATTGCCAGTCGCACTCGGGCAAATGCCAGGGGGCCCGATTATTGGCACGCTGTTTTTGCTATTGGTGCTATTTGCTGCTCTTAGCACTTCTATCTCAATGCTTGAGTCTGTCGTGTCGAGATTAGTGGAACAACCAGGTACTTCACGCAAACGAGTGACACTCATTGCAGGCAGTATTGCTTGGTTAATTGGACTGGGATCAGTGTTTTCTCACAATATCTGGTCAAACTTCACCCCCTTGAATTTTATTCCTATGTTTGAGGGTTCAACTATTTTCCGAATTATAGATTTTTTTGTAGTGAACAATCTGATCTTAGTTAGCGCATTCTTTATAACGATTTTTGTTGGCTGGATAATGTCCAAAGAAGCAACTATGGATGAGCTAGGTACGGGCAATTCACTAAGTTATCGCATGTGGCTATTCATCATGCGCTTCTTTGCTCCGGTCGCAATTTTTCTGGTGGCATTAGTCACTATTCTTAGCTACTAGAGCCATTAGATATAATTTTTCCCAATGGCCAACCCGAATAATTATAGGAACCACGCAGAATCTCTTCGTATCATGGTTCAAAAAGCAGAGAGAATAGTTGTTTTCACGGGCGCTGGAATTTCAACGGAATCTGGTATTCCGGACTTCAGGGGCCCTCAGGGCGTATGGAAGAAAAAGCCACCAATCAATTTCCACGATTTTGTCGCATCTGAAGAAGTGCGGCGCAAGTCATGGGAGCAACGATTCACCGATGTCTACAAGTTAACTGGCGCCGAACCAAATGTAGGGCACGATGCTATAACCAAACTAGTTAATGAGGGCAAAGTTACACATGTCATCACACAAAATGTTGACGGTCTACATCAAGCATCGGGAACACCAGATGATTTGGTGATAGAGCTTCATGGAAATGCCAATTACAGCAAGTGTTTAGACTGCGAAAAGCGTTTCGAAAACGAAAACATAAAGAAAAAATTTCTGGAAGATGGAACGATTCCATATTGCGATAGCTGTGGTGGGATTGTGAAAACAGCGACTATTTCTTTCGGTCAGCCAATGCCATTCAAAGAGATGCGACAAGCAGAACAGGCAACTCTAACCTGTGACTTGTTCATTGCCATTGGTTCGTCGCTGGTGGTTTATCCAGCGGCAGGATTTCCGCAACTCGCGAAACAAAATGGTGCTCGTTTAATTGTTATCAATAATGAACCAACGGATCTTGATATACTCTGTGACTTGGTGCTTCATGAACAAATAGGTCCGACGTTGTCCACGGCTGTAAACTTATGAATTACAAACTGACAATTACGTATTTAATAAGCTTTATGCTAATTGGATGTAATCCCGTCTCAAACACATCAAGCTTAGAGACAGTTTCGGGTAAACCCAATGTCATCTTATTACTTGCAGATGACTTAGCCTTTTCCGATCTTGGAGCGTATGGCAGTGAAATCGAAACTCCACATCTTGATCAGCTAGCTAGCAGCGGCGTATTGTTTACCCGTTTTCATACCAGCGCCATGTGCTCTCCTTCCCGCGCAATGCTGCTTACCGGTGTGGACCAGCATAAAAATGGTTATGGCACAATGGGTGAGTACCTTGATGACTCGCAACGGGGCCAGCCCGGTTATGAAGGTTATTTGAACAATCAAGTAGTGACCGTTGCCAGTGTGTTGAATAATGCTGGTTTTAATACTTTCATGACCGGTAAGTGGCACCTGGGATCTCAAACCCTTCCGAGCGATCGCGGATTCGATCGGACCTTTATCTTACAGCAAGGCGCTGGGAGTCATTTCGATAATACCGGTTATGCGAGTGCACGACCTATTGTGGATTACTTTCGTAATGGCGAAGCAGTTGAATTACCAGAAGACTTTTACAGTAGTGACGCTTACACCAATGAAATGATCAAATATATAGAAGAAGGAAGAGCATCTAATCAGCCCTTCTTTGGCTATCTCGCGTTTTCAGCGCCCCACTTTCCTTTGCATGCACCCGCAAATCTCATTGACAAATATATCGAGCGTTATATGGTTGGGTGGGATGTTATTCGTCAACAGCGGCACGATGCTATGAAAGAGTTGGGATTAATTCATAGCGATGCCGAAATGGCGGATCGATTGGAAAGAGTTCCACCCTGGAATGAAGTAAGCATGGAGGATCAGCGCTATCAGGCGAAAAAGATGGCTGTTTATGCGGCCATGATCGATCGAATTGATCAAAACGTTGGCAAATTAGTGAGCTATTTAAAATCTATCGACGAATATGACAATACGATCTTTTTCTTCTTATCAGACAATGGTCCTGAAGCAGTTGATTTCACCACTTATCCAATTCTTCCTGTTGCTACAGATTGGATTGCTGAGACTTTTGATAACAGTTACGAAAACTTAGGAAATCAGGGTAGCTATATTTACTATGGCGAACGCTGGGCGCATGTAAGCGCGGCTGCGCATAGCTTTCATAAAACCGTAATCACCCAAGGTGGTATAAACGTTCCACTTATCTTAAGTTATGCACAGGCCATACCACAAAACAGAATAGTCACGGACTTCTCCAGTATCGTTGATATCGCGCCAACTATTTTGGATTTGGTTAACGTTGCTCATCCAGGCAATATATTTAACGGCAGATCCATTCACAATATGGATGGGCGTTCCATTGTTCCATACCTGAAAGGTTCTGTGGAATCCATCTACCCACTAGGCGAAGGCAATGGTTTTGAATTATTTGGTCATAATGCCTACATCAGTGGTAGCTGGAAAATAACTCGACTACAGGAGCCCTATGGTGATTTCACTTGGGGCTTGTTTGACATCGAAAAAGATCCTGCCGAGCTTAACAATCTGGCAGAACAAAATCCTGAAAAGTTTCAGGAGTTGTTGGCTCTATATGCTGGTTATGCCGAGAGTAACGGCGTAATTCAAGTTCCCGAAGGTTGGCGCATGTTCGAAAACCTTGGTAGTTCTCAGTAAAGCTACAAGCCTATTCGTCAGAATAAATCACCCAGATTTTTTCATAACCGTCTGTTTCGAAAATTCCTTTCCATTCCTTCGGAAGTGTTACAGCTTCACCCGCGTGGATGGTCATGACACTGCCATCGATAGAAGTCAGGGTTACGCTACCGCTTAAGAAATACATGAACTCGTTAACGCCATAAGGCCTTTCAGTGATATCGATCCGAGTTGCTTCTGAACGATATATACCACTGTAATATTTCCCATCGCTGCTAATCATCGAAGTAACGCTTTCAGTCTTATGGCCATCGACATGCGTTTGCGGTCTCATGTCGGGTCGTTTGAACATATCCCCAGCCAAGTCAGTATTACTCATTTTTATAGGGAGCACTGTTTTTAGATTGTCATCCGCCACCACAGGGAGCAGCAGAACTGCATAAATCAGTAAGCAGAATAGTTTTAGTTTAGAAAACATGAGTACTACCCTCCCTATTTGGTTTTTAATTCGCAGGTTTAAAGGCAAGTAACACGTTACCCGCTACCTGACCAAATTGGCCATAGCCAGAACCCACGAATACCATGCCGGATCCTGCTGCAATGGAATGACTATCAATGGAACCACCGTAACCTTCAACACCATTAACCGTTTCATAGTCGCGTACTGTGTCATATTTGAACAGGATTTCTCCCGAATCGGAATCAAACACAAACAAACGTCCGTCTAAGGCGCCAGTAATCACTGCACCATCTATGGATAATGGTGTTGCCGAGAAACCATGTAACTCCTCACAGCGTCTTAGTCTGCTATCTCGCTCATCATTGCACTCAGGCTCAACTTGATAGAACCAACTTGGCTCCCCTGTTCCAACAAAATAAGTGTAAATGCCTGGCACACTGTTTCGACCCATGCCACCCGGATCATTGATAGTAAGAAACGCACGTTCAGAGTCGACAGCAATTCCCCAATGGTTTCCACCTAAGGCAGTACCTTCTCCAACTCGTTGATTCCAGACTAATTGTCCTGTATCTGGATCCAATGCCCAGATATCGCCGGATTTTTGCCCTGCTATTAATAGCTCTCGCCCACCGGAATCTGCCAGAACAGCAGGGCCACCAAAATCATAATCCACAGAGTTAGTGTCTTCGAGAATGATGCAATTAGGCCCACCAGCTCCACAGCCGAAATTCCACATATCATTCGCAAGCGCCTGAAAGACCCATTTTTCTTCACCGGTTTCAAGATCTAGCGCAATGATTGCATCACTAGTGTTAGTAGTTGGATGAGAAGTATTTTCACCCGTTGTCACATAGATCTGATTGCGACTGGCGTCTATCGTAGGCGTGGTCCAAATTGGCGCTCCAGAAGGTCCCCTCTGCTTGACACCAGTGGCGCTCACCTGACCCGTGTATTGCGCTCTTGGCATAGTGTGGTACTCCCAGAGTTTCTCTCCACTATGTACATTCAATGCGGTAACTGCACCATGATTTTCACAACACTCATAGTTAGGGTTCCCACCTGTAATTACTCCAGAACCAGATATAGGTACGATTATTTTATCTTCATGAATAACAGGCGCACCAGTGAGCATGCCTTGATTGTCCGATGCCTGACCACTGGCAACCCAAATTTCTTCGCCATTCTCCGCATTAATTGCATGGATCGACCCTGGCATATCACTAAACACCAGTATGCCTTCTCCATTAACCACTCCGTAAGCCAGCGAAGAGCGCAATCGCGTCCCAGATTCATAAACCCATTTTGCACACCCAGTATTTATATCAAAAGCAAAAACCCGCCCTGAGTCTGTCGCAGAATAAAAGATTATTTCGCCGATTATTACCGGTGCGGCGCGAAGACCCGAAGTCGCCGGAAATGCGACAGCCCAAGCCAACATAAGGTTTGATAAATCAGAAGCAGTCAATCCTGCTTGCTCGGAACTAAGGTGTCGAGGATTGTTACCATCCACGTCTGTGTAAGTAAAAGATATTGGCAGAGTGAGTTCTATTTCCCTGTTATCTACTTCACACATTGTAGCAGTAATCCATTCCTCCTCTCCGTCTAGACTATTTGGGTCGCTCGCTTCTTGAGCAACAATGCTAATACTTAAGCTAAGTAAGGCTAATACAGAAATAAAGAGCTTAATACTTGGCGGGAAACGCGGGAAAAACAACATATTGATACCTGCTATAAAAACAATTGATCCGTGGTACAAGTCCGATTTCAGACCTGAGATAACCTAAAATACCCGAAATAAATGCTTCAATATAGACAAAAATGGTTCAAACAAAAAAATCCCAGGAATAATAAAATCTAACTCAGAGGCCTCTATCCCATATTTAACATGGCCTATACTTTGTTTCTACTGTATCTTTGTTGTTGTCCCTAAAAGTGACATACAAAAGGGAATCGACAATGAAAACAATTGTGCTTACGAGCCTACTATTGGCTTCAATTGCTATACAAAGCAGCACTATAGAAGCACAAACTCGCATTCCAGGATGGAATCGGGTAGCGCCGCCCGGCGGGCATCAGAACGACCCTCAACTTGTTCGCGCTTCCGGTGGTCCGGTTGTCCCTATCTTTGAAGGTTGGTTCCCAAACGAAGATGGAACCTATCAACTATGTTTTGGTTACTTCAATACTAATACCGAAACGGTTTTTGATATCCCTGTAGGTCCAAATAACTTTGTTGAACCTGCAGAATATAATGGTCTTCAGCCGACTCACTTTATGCCTCAACCTGACGGCGGGCGCCGTCACTACTGCGTATTCAGTGTTACTGTCCCTGAAGACTGGGGTGACAAAGATGTGCGCTGGACTTTAGTCGATGAACTAACAGGCCAAGAATTCAGCTCCCCTGGCAGATTAGTACACAGCACTTATCGTCACGATGAGCCATTGCAGCCCTCTCGCCAAAATAGTCCTCCAAAGATAAGGCTGCAAGCTGAGGGCCCTGCCGCTGAGGGCCGTCTTGGCATGGGCCGTGGCACGGTATCTGAAACTTTAGAAGCGAAGGTTGGAATACCTATAGAATTAAATGCGCGTATAAGAAGAGACAATCCCTATCGAGAAGATGATGAGCGAGCAGTGCGAGTTAGGTTCTTTAAATATCAAGGCCCTGGCGAAGTTGCGTTCAATCCAAATTGGAGTTCTTGGCGCGAACAAAACATCGGCTGGGTAAGCGCAGAAAGCTGGCAAGAATCAGAATTTGCATATGGTGAAGAAAAAACAGAAGCAATATTCAGTGAAGCTGGCGAATATATATTGCTGGTGCAGGCTTACAATATGGTTGGCCGGCCAGCCTATGAGACACAGGATTTTGAATTCTGGTGTTGCTGGACTAACGCTTTTATTAGAATAAATGTGAACTGAGAA
>PBNR01000052.1 GCA_002723195.1 Gammaproteobacteria bacterium
GGTTCCAAGGTACACAACCTTGGACCTGGAGATACCAAGGCAATCAAGATGAAGAACTATCGTGGTGACACTGGTCCTGCTACTCTTGCGAGATACAAGAGGGAGAAGTGCTTTGACTTCCTGTTGGTGATCCAGTTTCAACCAGCAGAAATAATCTTAGCTAAGGATGAAGAAGTCCGTCCCCTGTATTATGACAATGGTAGTGATGGTGTTTGGGTCAACTTGCCCAAGAGCATCTACACCAAGTTAAATGTATCAGTGGATGATAGTATTCAACGAACTGGACCAATGTTGTCAGAACGGATCAGGGAAACTTACGAAAACTACATCATGAGTTATACTTACTAGGAGAATCATGTGAAGCACTATACTAAAAACATCGGAACCATCGTGAGTATTCCTTGTGGCCAACTGGCCATGATTGAGGGGTACTATGCGTGTTCCGGTGAGTATAGTGTTTACTTCTTTGTGAAGTCGGACGGCAAGAGAAGAGGGGTTTACAAACCAGAGGAGTTGAAATTTCTAAATGGCAAATGATATTATTAAAGACTTTAAGGAAGACGACTTGGTTGTCTTGATGGACGTGTTGACTATTTGCCGAGAAATAAAGGATGATAGAGAGAGGTACAAACCAAGATGGCACAATGCTGTTGGTGTTGTTCTGGGTCGATATTTGGGAAGTGAGTACGAGACAGTTTATAAATTGAGTATTGCTAACACAGGAGAGGTGATGACCATAAGTGAGGTTTACTGCTGGCACCCCGAACAGTTAGGCAATCTTACTTATGAGGATATGTGCAGATGGTTAAGGACAAGGATGAACGAAGAAGTAACGTGATTAACCTTTTTTCAAAAAGAAAAATGGAGTTGGCATATGAGATACTGGATACAGATCCAAATTCCCTATACCAGAGTATCCTGTTTCTGGAACTCTACTCTATGGAGGCATTCAGGGTGGAGGAGCTGTTGAGACACACGGATAAGGGAGATCCCCACTACCTTGACTTCGTAAAAGAGAGAGATAGACTACTTCAAAGGATAGATGAGGAAAAAGAGAGGATAACTTTCATGGGCGAAGAAGATGATTTCGATACCGCTGAATTTACTGATGGCAAACACCCAACATGGGAGTGTGAGGTATTCGAAGGTTCTTTTGGCAAGCAGGATAAGGATGAATAAGGACGAGAAAGAGAAACTCTGGAACTCGATTTGCAGTGAAGTGGAGAAGGAGGTAGAGAGAACCTATCTTGACATTCCAGTGGAAAAAAGAAGACAGTTGAGAATAGAGCCAGACAAAGATGGGAAATTTTCTGATGTGGACACTTATGACAGAAATAGACTTGTTGTTTGTTACATTAGTTTGATTGAGTGGCAAAAGAGAGCAAAACTGTTGTTTGGACAGCAGTTCGTATTTAAAGAAGATACTTAACATGATAGGATTATTGTGATAGTATGAAGAGCTACAGGAGGTTCGTTATGAACAAGGTTATAGGTAAAGCAGTAGTTAATTCGTTGGTGAGAATTGCCGGAGAATTGGCAAACATTGCGTTGAAATCAGTTGCAGTTACGGCAGCTGCCGTTAAAACTTTAGAGTTTATGGGACTATTGGTAAAGTATTAGGAGGAACTTTAATATGGCAGAAGAAGTAAAGAAGAAACCAAGAGGAAGAAGGAAAAAAGTCAAGGAATCAAAGAAGTATGCTATCCCAGATGATATTGAACTGAAGAACAACATGATTCAGCAGTTTATACTTGAGAACATGGAAGATGAGGATAAGTACACCATATTTCCTGCCGTAAAAGAATATGACTGAGAAGGTCTTTGCGAAAGGTCAACTCGTAGAACTAACCCATGATGTAAGTCCTTGGGAAAATACATTGGGATTTGTTCTTGAGGACTACCCCAAAGAAGAGAGCCCAGAGTATGCAGATACTTTGGTTCATGTTTTTTATACGGATGGAAAAGAGATATGGACCCCGTTTGTCTTTTTAGAAAAGGTCAAAGATGAATAAGAGAAAGTGGATACACTTCTACTACAAAAAACTATCTTTCATTTCCCTTTGGTGGTATCGATTCACAATGGGGTTGACCAGAGTGAACCACCATGTGTCGAAAGTGAAGGAGATAAAAGAAATCCCTGCACTCTTCTCTTATGGTGGACTTTACAAGAGTGACCCACTTGGTGGTAAATTAGATTACCTTACTCACCCCACAAGGCTGGAGAGAAGATTAAATGAAAGGTCTGCTGGTGGCAAATTCGGAGATTGCGATGACCATGCAATTTACTGGGCAACAAAGATATTGAAATCAAAATTAGCATACAATGTGTGGTTTGCATTCTACACCATGTATGATGAAGAGAAAGAAAAGTATTCAGGACACGCTGTGTGCGTCTATGAGGACAGTATGGATTATTTCTGGGCAGATTATCGGTTGCCCACAAACTGCGGCACAGCAACCCTCAAGAACCAATGGGAGTGGGCAGAATTAAGTGCCTTTGTATATGGTCGTAAACCAGTGGCAGCTCTGATGGTAAAGGTAGATAAAGTGGATGAAAATGACACACCCGTATTTGGCAAGGTAGAGACAAAAACATGGGGAGAAGATTATTATGGATTGTAGGGACAACAAGCCTTGGAAAACCTTAATTCTTGAGAAGATAACGGATCACACCAAGAAAAGTAAAGATAAAAGAAGGACAGAGAGATCTCGTTGGCACCACTCTAACATGATAAAGTATTTCGAGAGATTACTTATAGAGTATGAGCAGAACGAGAGAGACATTGCCGCCAGTACCAAGGAAGTTACCTAAAGGAACACTTGTCTTTTTCCCCAAAGCAAACCAGCAACAAACAGCAGGCATAATAATAAATGAACCAACCAGTTACTTCAGGAAGAACTCACTTGAGGCATTTTTTGTTTATGATGTTTTCGTAGCATCAGAGAAGTTTGACGAAACCGGAAAGGTCATGGTCGTGGCATCCACCGCAATCGAGGATAGTTTTGAGGCATAGGGCATAGGGCATTGCCCGAATCGACCCAAAATTTTTTCATTAAAGACCTTGACATTGGCATAGAAAGAGGGTAAAATAGTCACAATGGCAAGAAATTTAGAATACGAAAAGTCCCCAATAAGGGGATCATCAAAATATGAAAAGAAAAACCCCGGTGACTTAATAAAAGATAGGTCAACAGGTGAGATGATCCTAGTTATTGAAAAGGACTACTCCCATTGCCTCGTGCAATACGTTGGGGAAAGTGAGCAGGAGAAGTTAGCAACATGGTTCGTAGATTATGAGTGTGAGAGAGTTTCAAGTAGGTGACTTGGTATTGGTAACTCCCCTGCTCTTTGAGCAGAGCAACACCCAATACGATTATACAAAGAAGGCAAGAACCAGAGAGCTAGCAGTGATAACAGGGATCGAAAATACTTTGGACGTGTGGTATCATAAGCAGGACAGATTCAAACACACCTACACAGTGCTAACAACTTACGGGGAAATAAAAAAGTTCTTCAAACATGAGGTAGAACCAATAGAGAACACAAAGTATTATGTTGAGAGAGGGAAAACAAGAGAGTGATAGGGAAAGCAACAGTTAGAGTGGGTGACATCATAGTCAACCCCGACTACCCGAAGGCACACTTCAGGATGGCCATGGTGATAGACCAGAAACCAGATGACTTTCTCAATGAGGTGGAGTTTGGTGACTTCCAAGTCTTGACGGATACGGGGAAACGGGAATGGTACACCTTTGATTATGTTTATTGCAGATGCGAATTATTAAATCGAGAGGATAGGAAAGACCAGCATGACATACAGCAAGAAAGTAGTTGATCACTTTGAGAACCCAAGGAATGTTGGTTCTATGGACAAGGAAGATCCCGCAGTTGGGACGGCAATAGTTGGAGCCCCTGCTTGCGGTGATGTGATGAAGCTACAGATTAAGGTTGATGATGATGGCACCATTGAGGATGCTAAATTCAAAACATTCGGATGCGGGTCAGCAATTGCCTCGTCCTCTTTAGTTACCGAGTGGATAAAGGGAAGGAATTTAAGTGAAGCAGAAAAACTTACCAATGGGGATATAGCAGAGGAGTTGTCCCTGCCTCCTGTCAAAATTCACTGCTCGGTATTGGCAGAAGATGCTATAAAGGCAGCAATTGAAGACTACCGCAAAAAAGCAGGGAACAAAAAATAAAATGATAAATGATTTCCCAGTAGAGATAACAAAAGAAGCATTGCAAGAGATAAAGGAAGCACTGAAGTATGATTCTCAGGAGAAACTCAGAGTAGGGGTGCTAAGAATAGCAATACANGGTGGAGGATGCTCAGGGTTACAGTATAAGCTTGACATAGACAATGACACAAGGGAAGACGATTATGTATTAGAAGCAGAAGAAGGTGTAACGATAGTGATAGATGGTCATAGTGCTACAGTGCTAAGGGGTTCTACCCTGAACTACTATTCATCATTGACTGTAAGTGGTTTTAGATTTGAAAACCCTAATGCAAAAAGGCATTGCGGGTGCGGGAGTTCCTTTGGAGTTTAAAGTTGGAGATTTAATAAAAGCAAAACGATGCTATTACGAACAGAATTGTGGTGTGCCTGAGTATGGTTTGGTCATTGATACCGAAACCCGAAAGAGTATCAAGCAGGATGTGAAGGGTGTGCTTGTCGTGTGGATGCCTCACAAGAATGATTGTTCAACGTCTGATATGCAAAACCTTGTACCCCATTGGCATCTTGCCAACAGGATGGAAAAGGTTGCTTAGATGTATGCCTGTATATGCAATGCCTTGAGTGATGCAGACGTGGCTGCTCTTAGGAAAAGATGTAAGACAAAGAGGGAATTTGTTGAAGAACTCAAGAAATTGTTTTCCAAGGGTAGTTGTATGACGTGTTATATTGGTGTCATAGAAAGGCATTGGGAGAGTGAGTAGTGTGTTCGCATTTGTTCTCACAGGTAAAGTGAAAGGCATGTTGGGGATCTTATGGGGCAGTGAGTGGGAATAAGTGGTATTCAGTGGTTAGGCTTAGGGTATACACCTTACATGGATAAATAGTCAAGACGCACCTCGTCACGGCATAAAAAGAGAGCTTTCCACTTAACAAACCCCGTCGTCATGGTATAATGAAGGAGAGTGTGCCTTAATGATCCCTCCGAAATTCAACGGGCAGCAACTCACGATCTGCTGTCCTTTGCAGGGTTTCCCCTCCTTTTGTACTCTGCAAGGGGCAGGGATCATCTTAAAGTGCGATATGACGATGGGATCTACCCAATTTAGGGATCTAGGCACTTAGACGGCATTGCTGGACTTACACGAGGATCAAGGTACTTACACAGATCCCTTTAAAATCAACAACTTACGGAAAAAGCGACACAAATACGAGTAAAGTGCTTGGCGGGAGCATTTCAGTGTGCTAAAGTGGGGGTACAGAGAACGAAACCGAAAAGGAAGTAAGCAATGAAGACAAAATACCTCACGATCCCCAATACCAAGACCAACTATAACAAGGTTGCAAACACCGTTGCGACCCATATGGTTGAAAAATGCCTGACTGAGCAAGAAATCAAACAACTTGCCATTCAATACCTCGAAGAAACCTACCACGAGGCAAAGCACACCATTGGTGATCTTGCTCAAATGGTCAAGGATACACCCGCGGATGCTGGTTGCCGTATTCCACAACCTTCTGAAGCACTTTACTTTGGGCATTACGATAGCCAAGGTTTGGACGGTTATTATTTCTTTACTCGTGCGGAAGATCCCTCATACAATTCACTTGAAGTCAAAGAAACCACCAAGGAAGGACAATAACATGACGTATAAGATTATCAGATTTCACTTCAAAAAAGGCAACCGTGTCATCAAACGGGGTTTGACCCTTGAGCAAGCACAAGCACACTGTAACGATCCCAAGACCGAAGGCAATGGTTGGTTTGACGGATATGAAAAGGAAGGGCAATAATATGTTTATATCAAATGACACTATCACCGAAGAAACCCAACACGCAATTGTTTCAGTGTTTGCTGATTTCTTCAAGGATGAGTTAGCACAGGAAAGTGGCAATCACATCTATGCTACCAAAGCAGACACCATCATTTGCGAGAATGTTGTTAATGCAGATGATGATCCCGGTGAATGGGCACCCGGTGCTCATGCTATCATCTATCATGTTAATGGTATGCCCTCAATCGATTACATTGAAGAATGGGCAAAGGTGTCTCAACAGTTGCCCAAATTCTATTATGTTGAAGCAATCAATCCCGAAGTCTCAGCCGTCTATAACTTGCAATAGGAGCAAACCATGATCAAAGCATTAAAAGAATTATTCAACAATGGCATTCCCAACAACAACCTTTACAAAACCCACTACAATGTATGGGACAATGATGCTGAAGTTTACACGTCATCCAATTGGAACGTGCGATCNTACATGGATGCTTACAAAGCATGTAAGAAAGCCCAGTGGAAAGCATCTCAAGTCAGTGAAGTGGGAACCGATATTGATGGCAATCCTTTTGTCCGTGTCCGTGTGCCTTGGCAGCGGGGCACAAGAACAAAAATCCAAAGTGGAATGATCCACGGTGAAGTCATGACTTGGGAAATAGAAGTACCAATTAACGAAGATAACATTGTAACCTACACNAAACTTTTATCATAGGAGATAAACATTATGCCTAGCTACTTTTCCATCACTAAAGAAAACCCTTTCGCATCTGCACCTGTTGTCCACATCGAATGCCAGCCTTCTGGTAGTGCTACCATGACGTTCAAGGATGAACGGTTCAANGGCAAGGTGATGAATTTTCACCGTGTGCGTGATGCGGTTCACCATGCCAATCACAACGGGTTCGTGTCTATCACACGAAAGTCACANCCTGAATACTTTGCTGTCATTCCCCCTTACTCACCGTATGCACAGGAAACTATGGAACCTGCCTATGCAGCATTCGCAGGTGACTTTGACCACGGTTGNTACAAGGACTAAAAGGAGATTATTATGCAGTTGACTAATATCGGAAAGAACAAAGTTATGATTACTCACAAGGTGTGGAATGAAGAACACAACTTCAACACAGACTATGACGTTTACTTCAGTTACTCGCAGCCTGTAGTGGTTGTTGATTGGGAGAACCGAATGGTATACCGCAATGACACCCGTTATTCTAACACTACCTCACGACACGTCAAAGAGTTTTTACGCTTGACAAACAGGTTCGATGGTGATACAATCATCGACCGTTGGCAGCTCAAGCACGTCAATGAGGAAACCATCAACGAGTTATCCAAAGGTCCAGGAGGGCACACTTATGCAAGGTTACAATAACGGACGGTTCGAGTTGAGAACCATTTGCCCACACTTCGGTCAAACCGTTGTGGGCATCTATGAAACAATCGAACAAGCATTGGAAGGTCGTGACTTGAAGATGCGTTCACAAGACTTACCACTGGTAATCTATGACAGCATCAATGACAAACCCGTACTCGGAGGCAAGTAGTAATGGCAGGGCAAAAGAAAAAAAAGATTAAAGACAACAAGGTCAAGAAGCCTACCATCAAAGAGATGACACTAAGGTTCAAAGGNCACCTTGTCCCTATAGTAGTAGACCATAAGAGAAGGTCAGTGTATAGAGACTATGCNAANGCATGGGAAGTACCATGCAGGTTAGAGCATNACAAGGANNACCCCTATGATGCTATGGTCAGAGACTATGGCAACCTCATCAAGAAGGGTTATGCATTAGTACCCACTGTACATCAGCTAGGCAAACGTGATGACGTTGTGCAAAGTGCTGCTATGTTTAATGACGACGACGACAATGGCAGTGACGAGGGGGCATAGGGGGGGTGCCCCTGCCTACCCCTCCCCCCTACCCGGCTAGTGGATCACCACGGGGGGAGGTGGGTATAAAAGCAACCTANGCCCGTTTTCAACGCGTGGGTAAAATTTTGAGATTTAGGTATTAGTTATTATATGGGTGATAGATTGAAGATAGGAGATTTGGTTGAATGGTTGGAATCAATCTACCCCAAGGTGCATAAGATAAACAGAGGCATCATCATAAGGAAGAATGGTGCAATGGAAGACTTGGAATTATACAAGGTAGTAACAATTGACAATGAAGCAGTATGGGTCTACGGAACAGACCTAAGAAAGTTGGAGGAAGAATGTTAGAAAACGGAGAACAGATCGCAGTAGTAAACCCAAAGGTGAAACACTTGATGACAAAGAGGAGCATAGACAACGTGCCAACTTGCTCCTTTCAGGGGGCAATCGACAGAACCAATAACGACCATTGGATTTATCGGACAGCAATCAGACGTTCGGGTTATTGGGTAGCTCGGTACAACGGGCATTACCATCAAATCATGGGTGGCATTCGCACACCCTTCTTCCTAAGTGAGATCAAATGTGGCAAATACTAATTATGAAATAGGTGACTTGGTGCAGACCACACGAGATTACATTGCGGATAACTACGATGAAGAAAAAATTGCTACAAAAAAATTCGGCATTGTAATCTCACCTAATGAGGGCATGTGGGGTGAGTATGAAGAAACAGGAACCAAAGTCCAGTGGGCAGAAGGGCACCAAGAGATCGTGTGGCACTTCGAAATAGAAAGGGCAGAGAAATGAGAACAATACAGTACATCGGTGTAGGCATCATAGCNGTNGCACTAACAGCAGAGACTATCGCAAGGATACTNANAGAGATGAAGGAATGGANACCAACAGGNGGCAACCNATGAAGGAAGGCACCTTACTAGAGAGAAGAATGGACGGCACGTTTTGGATCGTCATTGACTTGTACTTCAACCATGCATTACTACAAAGCAGTAAGACAGGGATGAACCATTGGGTCTGCAAGGCAGATTGGGGCAGGTATGAAGCAAGGTGACTTGGTGACTTGGAGGGACATTCGAATACTAAAAATGGACGCAATTGACTATGGGTACATTGGGGTGTTCATTGATTGGTACAACGGATTCAGAGATTGGCCATCACCTCCGTATGGTAAGGAGACAGTTATCGTGCTTTGGAACAACGGCAAGATTGATTACACGAAAAAAAGATTATTAGAGTTGGTGAAGTGATAAAGATGGCATTGCAGGTCACACTTGTTGTGACGTTGATAGCATCAGCAGTCACTTGCGTGTACCATTGCGGTATTATGGGATGGTAACTATTTATATGCATGAGATGGAAGAAACCAATATATTGGATAGGAATAATCGTAGGAGCATTGGTGGTTAAGGTGCTTGCGGAGAAGTTTGCTTTGTTCATGGAGTGTGCAACACAATCAGCACACACACTAGCAGAGTGCGGCATCATAGGAATACTTTACTAATAGGCTTGACAAAAATTCCGTTATAGTGTATGATAGGAGGATGTCAGTTATGTTGCAGATATTAGAATTTTGTTTGGTGATAGGGGTTATCATGACCATTGGGTATACTTGTAGTGCATTGGCATTTAGGTTAATGGAAAAGAAGAATGGCAAGAAGGATGATTAATGTTGGTGATGAGGTGTTGGTGTACATCAACACACCCAAGGATACCTTCAAGGGTCGGGTTTCAGAGGTCAACAGTGCGGCAGCAACCGATGTGTGGTATAAGGTGAAACCATACGGAGAAGGGGTTGCTCAGGGTCGTGCCTTTTGGCACCGTGAATCGCATGTTCGTCGTGTTAATAGGTTTGATGATTTAGATTCTATAGGAGATTAAATGAAGTCATGGCAGTTTGGTCAATTAGTAGAGGTTCACGACAGTAATGCGGATCAGGTGTTGTTTGCTGGGAAGTACGGTATCGTCATTCGTGCTGCCCTGCCCGGAGATGAGTTCCCCGATGGAAAACGTCTAGGCTCCCTTAGTGAAGATGTGTACATGGTTAATGTTGGGGACAAGGCTGTCTTCTATCACAAAGACGTTTTAAGAATACCGGTAAAAGATGGAAAGTTTAGTAGGCAAACTTGNAAGAGTAAATGATAGTATCGTATTTCTCGATGATCGGCATATAGGTTCTTTTGGGGTTNTTGTTGCCCTCATTGATCAAGAGGAAAAGTATGCTGCGTTTAAACACCATCCGGAAGTCGTAAAGCATCTCATTCGTGATAATGGAGAGCATTATAATGACAAAGAATATATGTTTGATATTCTGACCGTGGCTGGCGAGAAGGTACGATTATTTTATAACGAGTTTACAATAATGGAGTAAAACATGGGAAGATTTAGTAGAAAATTTAAGAATAGAATAGTTAAGGAGCAAAAGAAAGCAATGAACAAGATGTACAAGAAGCATGGGTTGCAAAGATTGTTATCGGGAGTAGATTATTATGGGACGGAAGAAGACAAGGAATTTATTGGCACTCTGGATGTGGAAGCACAAGAAGGGACAGAGATTCAAGGACCGGAAGAAGGAGCGGAACAAGAAGTTGTGCCGCCGGAAGGTGAGCCCTGATGGTTGATGCTTATCTTGCCCATGAAATAGTGTCTGCCTGTTTTTGGTTTGCCACTACTGTTTCGTTTCTGCTTATCTGCGAAATCATGCTCGGTGAGTTCGTGAGAGACTTCCTAAGACGCAAACTAAAGAAAGACGATGCGGGGGAAGGGTCTAAGTGATCGTCGATTGTACGGCATTCTGTGCAGTCCTATCATTTAGGAAAATTTTACCGAAACTTTCTCCGGAAAAAAAATCACGAAAAAAAATCCCGTCGTTCGGGTGCCGTAGGGCACCCTTTTCTTTTATGCCTTCCTATTTATATGCATGACAACAAACAAATCTGATAAGTATCGCAAGCTCGTTGTTGGTGAACTTCTTATCCAATCGAGAAACGACAAAAACAAAACATATAAGATTGACATTGATGACGTTGGAGACAGATTGAGTTTCTCCAATCTTGGCACCACCGATGCGAAGAGGTTTGTCATCAATGCTGATGGCACTTCCGATCTCGTAACACCAACGGTGACAATTGGAACCGACAAACAACTCTTCACTTACGATGGGAGTACGGGTTCCGATGTTCTATCTCCCGCATCGCAAACTGCAACCATCACTGCCACCCTCACTGGGGATACTGGAACATTTACGTGGTCTGCCAAAAATGATTCCGGTCAATCAGTAGAGTTGACAAAGGTGGTCGGGAGAACCAATGTTGTTAAGTTGACTGCTGCCAACTTTAATTCAGCTGGGTCTGTTACGGTCACTGTCTCTGTTGTAGTTAATTCCGACGGGTCCACCCTCACCGAAGATGTGGTTATTTCCAAGGTTGTTTCCGGACAAACAGGAAGCACAGGAGCAACAGGTGATAGTGCCTTGGCAGTTAAATTAACTTCCGACGATTACCAGATTGCATACGACAGACAGGGTACAAACAAAGATCCAACAAGTATAACACTAACGGCATCACCACAGAACCACACCGGAGATTGGAGATACCACTGGTATGTTGATGGTTCTTATGTGACTGACTTTGCCAAAACAACAGCAACGTGGACCGGACTTTCCATTCCTGCAACAAAATCGTGGAACAAGAAAGTAGTAAAAGTTGTAACCAGAACTGGCACCACCACAGGTGAGAACCAAGGAACTTTACTTGCAAGTGATAGCATCTCTATCATTGCAACGAAGCAGGGGTCCGATGCCATTTCGGTTATAGCAGATAACCTCTCGCATGTACTCCCCGATAATCCGTCCGGTACAAACCCCTCTCTTGCTGGTTCCGGAATTAACTTTGAAGTTTATATTGGAAACACTGCCCTAACTGCCAATTCGAGTGCTGGTGTCGTGGGTGATTTAAGTGCTGGTCAGTTCGGGGTAAACAGAGCTACTGGTGCTACGGTAGATGGAGTTACTCTGGGGACAAAGAGTGCTTCCTCTGGAATCCTCTCATTCACAGATGCCACTGGTTGCACCAAGGAGAAAGCGAGCGTAGAGTTCACTATCTTCATAAAAGNCCAAGCAGGAAACGAAAGGGGTGCTGTCAAGCAAGTGCAGACATTCGGCAAGAGCATGGCGGGAAGCACTGCCAAGGTGATTAAACTAACTGCTGACGATTACCAGATTGGATACAACAGTTCGGGATCGATGCCGGACCCTGCAAATAATACAAACAATACTAATCTCAACTTTTCCGCATCAATACAAAACCATACAGGAGCATTTTTTTATCACTGGTATGTTAATGGATCTCACGTAGAAGCAGTTCAAAATGCAGGGGAACCCTCAGCAGCTGCACTAACATCTGGATTTATTAATTCTACAAAAGCAGCTTTCGGAACTAGCAAGAAAGTAAAAGTAGAAACGAGACTCACCAACAATGTAAACAGTGCCTTGATCGCATCTGATTCTATTTCTATTATCGCAACCAAAGAAGGTTCCGATGCAGTGATGATTGACGCAGATAATCTAACTCACACTTTCCCTGCCGACAAAGATGGAGCTGTTGCTGGTTCTGCGTTTGCGGGATCGGGGATTAACTTTAATGTTTATTTGGGCAACAATCAATTAACTCCCGTGGTGGGATCGGGACCAGACTACGACTTCAATGACTTGTCTGCCCCGAATACTTACACGGTTGATGTAGCAACCGAAACAAACATTACGATGGGAGCAAGAGGAACTACTGGTAAGACTTTTACGATTGGTGATGCGACCGGTGGTGTTGCCAACGGCACAGATACTTCTAGTGTAGTCTATAAGATATATGTTAAGGATGGTGAGGGACAACCACGAGGACCACTTGAGCAAAAACAGACATTCACAAAAGGAAAGACGGGTGCATCTGGAGATAATGCCAAACTTGTCAAGCTGGTATATGATAAACAGGCATTCACTTACGACGGGGACGGTGTAGCAAGCCCGGCATCTCAAGAAATCACCATTACGGGAACTTTACAAAACACCACCGCAACAGAACCAACATGGACGGTGAAAGATCAGTCAAACAATAATATCAATTTTTATTATGCTGGTGGTGACACGGATTCCTTCTCCTCACTTTCGGGAGTAGCAAATGGAAACAGAACCTGGAACAATTCCGACTCTTGGTCAAACGAGGGCCCCGATGATAATGACGGTTCCGATCCCCAGTCCGGTTTCGGATGGCAGAAGGCAGCAGGCACCACTTACGTCGATGGTAGTTCTGGTCAACCTACTGGTCTTGGAGGGAACAGATCCCCTGACGTAACTATCGATGGGGATGAATATGTTATGGCCTGCAATAATGGCGCAAACAAATGGTATACCATGCACAGAAGTGTTTCTTCATCAGAAGCATCTAAGTGGAAATATCTTGGATTCTGGTATTATCTCTTTGGGTATCAAGGTAATTATAGTTGTAATCTTTATGTGTACGTAAAACCAAGTGGAGGTTCGTGGACAGCAGTCAACATTACTCCAGACATCTTTGGCACCCCAGGTTCTGCGGCATCATACCTGTCTGATACTTCTCATGGTTTTAGCAATGACACCTACGAGGACAACAAGGAGTGGCGTTATGGGAGGGTAGATCTCTCTTCTTATATGGGAGCAGCATATGATATAATGATTTCCGGGTGGCTGGAGAACAACTCATGGGCAGCTATTCTGCTGGACAGGTTACAATTTGGTAACACGGATGTTATCCAAATCACTGACTCCTTTTTTGGTACAGCAACTCGTGCCAAGGTAACGGCAGCTGCCGATGGACTTAATGACGAAGTATCCATTGTCAAACTTCAAGATGGAGCTGGTGGACTTGTGGGTTTACTCACTAACGAGTCTCACACTGTGGCAGCAGCAAATGACGGGAGTGGTGCTTCTTTCACGGGAGCTGGTGGCACGTTCGAGGTGTTCAAGGGGGTTTCCAAATTAACATCAAATATCAATTTTGCTATTCAAGGTACACCATCGGGAATTGATGCTGACGGTTCGAATGGTGTCTCCATCAATGGCACTACAGGAGTTTACGCAATAAATGGAAATGGAGGAAGTACGTTTGCCAGCAACGATACAGCAACAGTAGTTTTCCGAGCAACCTATTCGGGTGTTAGTCCCAGTGTCACGGTGGACAAAACTTATACAATCTCCAAAAGTAAAACTGGAGAAACGGGAGCAGATCTACTTAATGTCAATGCTGATTTCTCCCAGGGTACAACCGGTAACTCAGTTACTGTTCCGGGATTTCATTATGCAAGCAATGGCCAAACTTCCGAATCTACAATGTCTCTTGCCGAGCACACTTCGGGAAATGTTGCTAATTCTTCCGAGAGCAAGTTTGGTTCGAGAAGACTCCAAATTAACTTAGGCACCAATTATAGACTTACTCTCTCTGAACCTGTCGTGCTGGAAAAGGGAGCAAGTTACAGATTTAGGTGCAGATTAAAAGGGGGTAATGATGACGACAAGTTGAGGTTTAGAGTTCAAGCATATCAGCACGATGGGACACTTACTGCTAAGAACATACAGGCTCATACCGAGTACCATGAGGGACTACAAGAAAACAATAAACTCTTTATTTCAAGCACAGGTGAGGATATATTATATAAGTCGGGAAACTGGATTACGTACTACCTCGACTTTTCCGCAGAAGAATTAAAGAGTCTGACAAACAGTGCTGCCAAGAGTTTCAAGTTTAGTGTTTACAGAAACGACGGGTCAAACGAAACAGTGTACCTAGATTATTTTGGCGTTGAGAAAGTGGAAACCTCTGCGGCACTCATAGAGAGATCTACAGCGAATACCGATGTGATTAAGAAC
>PBNR01000053.1 GCA_002723195.1 Gammaproteobacteria bacterium
AAAAATTGAATTCATAATTATGATTTCCCTCTCTCTAGTTTTCGCTGCTCTTTCTTAAAACTCAATTTTTCCCGTCTTCTTTTTTCTCTTATCTGGCCTATTGGTTGTCCTAAATGTGTTTCACCACGTTTTTTTGCAAGTTCTATTTGTCTCTCTCGCTCGGCATAGCGTCTAATCTGAGTTCTCGAATTCTTTTCATAGCAATGATTACAACTTACACCTTTCTGATAGTGTTTATTCTTTTTATCCTCCTCAGTAATGGGCATACGGCAGGCATGACATTGATCATAACTACCCTTTTCAAGTTGATGATTTACTGTAACTCTATTATCAAAGACGAAACACTCTCCTCGCCACTTACTTCTTTGTTCTGGAATCTCTTTCAAATACTTCAGAATTCCTCCTCTTAAGTGGTAAACCTCTTCAAATCCCTGCTGCTTTAGATAAGCTGTAGATTTTTCGCAACGTATACCCCCGGTGCAGAACATAGCCACTTTTTTGTTTTCATCCGGATGAAGCTTTTTTGCCGCAAATGCCGGGAACTCTCGAAAAGAATTTGTCTTAGGGCTAATTGCATTCTCAAATGTACCTATCTCAACTTCATAATTATTGCGCGTATCAAGAAGAAGGACATCAGGATCACTTATTAATTCATTCCAGTTCTTCGGTTCTATGTAGGTTCCCACAATATCGTTCGGGTCGATATTTCCCACCCCCATAGTAACTATTTCTTTTTTCAATTTTACCTTGGTACGGTAAAAAGGAATTTCATCCACGTGAGATTCCGTTGTTTCCAATCCACTAAAGCGACCATCTTTCTGAAGCCATTCAAAGATATTATCAATACCTTCTCGAGAGCCAGCAATAGTGCCGTTAATACCTTCCGAAGCCAAAAGCAAAGTCCCACGCACTCCCTGCTGCAGCATTAATTCATATAGCGGCTCACGAAATGATTTGAAATCGGGAAGTTTTACAAAACGATATAACGCAGCAACCACTACGTGGGAAGAATTTTTAACCATGCTATATACTCACCGCCAACCGGAACGTAAGACCGGTGCAAAATATTAGATAGATGTTAGCAAATTTTACGCCAGAGCAGAGGAAATAAATTCGCTTTCGATTTAATAAATCTTAAAACTATTTTCTCGAGAACGTTAGGTAAAAACAAATTCAACTCGGAGTTATTCCTCATAACAAAATATAACTTTGTGTATTAGTATTAGATAACAAGCAAATTGAAATCAATGTTTCAGTTTAAGCCCTCCAACTCTGGGGGATATTATGTTTCTAATCTATTAAGTTTTAATCAGGGAGAATCTCTATGAACTGGGAAGCTATTGGGGCGGTTGGGGAAATTGTTGGAGCACTAGCTGTCGTAATTACTTTAGTATATTTGGCGAGTCAAGTCCGACATGCAAAAGAAACAGCCGCTGACACCAATCGGCTCGAAAGATCTAAGGGGGTGAGAGACATGCTAATATCTTCCCCCTTAAATAGTGAATTCCAGAAAACACTCACCAAAGGGTTGAACACAACTGATTATTACAGCAAATTAGGATCACAACTAAACCTATCTGCAGAAAGAGCCGCAACTTTTGATTGGGCTATGGCCTATTGGTTCTGGCTGCATTGGGGCCAGTATGCCTCAACCACAAAAGAGTCTGATATTGAGGAATTGCGGCACTTAATCAGCCAATTTTATGGACATCCCAATTTAAAATACTGCTGGGCAAATGGGCCATGGGGAAGGCCGATGCTTGAAGAAAATTTCGTAAAGTTTGTTGATGAAATCTTAGCAAATGATCCAAAAGCTTCAGCCACTCCCTGACCAGCGCAGTCAATTCTGCAGGGCTAGCTAGTGTAATATCAGGGCCGTTTCGATTTCATACATAAACATGACCCCAAGGCTTATCTCTTAATCCGGAAGCGGCATCTCATCGCTATCAAGTATTCGGGCTCTGGTAAACGCTGCATTCGGCTGACGCGTTCTTACTTGCTCTAACCAATATACGCCGTCGTAGGGATAACTATTACCGCGAGTCCCTACGAAGTCTATATCACCATCATTATCCATATCTCGCGCAATAAATTTGTCGTACATGCCACGCTTTCTTCGCGAGATGTCATGGCGAGTCCACTCTGCTTTAGCATCACCAGGATTTTCAAACCAACCGATTCTCCCCAAGGCGTCATAAACACCAACATCCCCATCGCCGGTGCGTGGTCCGCGACTATAACTGCCTCCGATTAAATCCATGTCGCCATCCTGATCTATGTCGGCAAACTCCATTCCTGTCATGCTGTCCGGTGCAAAATCACCAATTCCATAAGCATTCCAAGCATCATCGATGTTAGCCGGTTGTTCGATCCAAGCAAGTCCGGTACCTACGCTGCCAACTATATCTAATCTGCCATCACCACTGAGATCTACATATTCCAAATTAAAGCCAGCCATTCGCGCGCCATTTATACCAATAGCGTGCTCCTGAAAACTTAAATTGCCATCATCTAAGTTTTCAAAAAATATTAGACGTTCTTCACCCCGAGTACCAACCACAATATCCAAATCCCCATCGTTATCGAGATCCACTGTTTCCGAAAGTTGAGGGATACTATAGCGACCCAATTCTCTCCGCTGCCAGCTATCTTCTTTTAAAGGGTCGCCGTCTAATAAGTGCAATTCCACCGGTGTGGATCGAGCATAATCCGAAGGACCTGGCCTTTGCGCACCTTTATTAGGCGCGATTATTTCGGGTCGCCCATCTCCGTCCAAGTCGCCAGCGAACACACGAATATAAGAGCCGCGCCCTTCTGTTTGAGGCAGAATCAATCGCTGCCATTCGTCACCCCGCGCATTTGTGCCGGGGTTCTGCAAATAAATGAGGTGGGACAGCTCTGCGGCAGCGACTACATCTAGATAACCATCACCATTCATATCTATTATCACAGCATCTTCCGGTGCTGGCGAGTCAACACCTTCTGCAATGGTAATGTTTACCCATTCGTCTGGGTCGGCCGAACCAAAAGCAACTCGCACATGGCCTGCGGGCGGAGGAACAAACCCGGGCAATTCCCGGCTAGAATCATATTCAGCGTCTGATTCGTGAACAGAAACAATATCCTCATAACCGTCCTTATCAAGATCTGCCATAACCAGCCCATCACTGCCACTTAGGGCAAAACCTGCAGAGTCTGGGTCATCGATAAGATGTTCACGCCAGCTTATGTACATTCCATCTGCTGCTCGGGCCTGAGTCGGTCTATCTCCCACCAACTCTTGTGCTGCGGCACAAGGCGTTAAGAAACTGGCAGCCAGAATTAATGGCAATTTCGAATGCATAGTTCAGTCTCTTTTTTTACTGTTTATTGGGGTACTTATAATATCAGTGACTCAACATTTGCTGAAGTTAACATGAAAGATAAAGCCAGCCTGCTAGTTCGCCCTTTCTTATCCGCAGAACTGCGCGTCAGCGCTGATCTGTTTTCGAAAAACCACCCCCATAGTTATAGAAACCAATAAAGCTCAATCGCTAGCTAATCTCTTCTAGAGGGACATAATCCAGATCGAACCCAAAGGCCCGAGGTTCAGTGACTTTCAAAGCTTCAGGTGTTCTATAATGATGCGTGCACCCTACTCCAAAAACGCTAACCCTTTGCCCATAGCGCATACGCTCTGCGTTTAGAGGCCGCGATGTTTCTTGCTCCACAATACATATTAAATCGGGGACACTCGCGACCACCCGTTCTCCAATTTTCGCAACCAGATATTCGTTTTTTATATAAAGTGACATTTTGACATTCGGGTCAGCAAAGCTCTGCAATGTCGCATTTCCGACATCATAACCGCCAATAACCTTGCGCTGACTATCAATAATTTTACCGGCAAAGAGATGCTTGATTACACCGTAGTCACTATCCCCGAATAGCTCGAACAGTTGAGGCTGGATAACATCTATATGCCCACCGTGATTCCGTAATAAATTACCAAGGTTAGTAGCAAAACTAATGGTGCCTGGAACGGCGCTTTTCCGCACTAGGGCTCCAGACATGCCATGTTCGGCAGAGCTAACCATACCGCCCATTTCAACAGCCTTCGCCCGAATTTCAATTTCAAAAGAATGAGCATCATTGCATTCCAACAACACATGATTACCAAAGAAATCCATGACTACCGCTGGAGTGGGATGAACACCGTAAATAGGGAAAGTCATCATTTGCGCTTCTGGCAATGCTCTACCCATGCCATCACCATCAATACAGGGTACGCCTTTTATCGCGGCAACAAACAAGGGAATAGTACTGTTACCCCCTCCTACTTCGAAGGGAATGACAGCATCAACTTTTTTACCCGTTATTTCTTCGTACTTATTTAGCGCTCCTACTGCTTCATTTTCAGTAGGGAGTTGTTCCAAGGTCACGGTGGGAGCCCCGACCATACCAATACTTACAACAAAAAATTCATTAGGAACTTGTGCTGGAGCTAATAAATTTGCAGGCCCGAATTTTTTTAGTAAACGTTCTGCCTGTAGCTGCGAGACATAAGGATCACCGCCACCACCAGTAGCAAGAAAGGCGGCTCCCGAACAAAGATCCTTTATGTTTTCTGCGGCCAAAGTTTTCATTTTGTATTCTTCATACAGCGTTTTTTAGATCCCCTATGACTTTAATCCTTATTCGAGCAACGTCACCATCCATATAACTCAAAGCAGTTTCCTCCACATCCTGCACTCGCAAAGTTGAGGCCTCAGCCCCTGCCTTAACTGCCTTTACTTGTGCCTCTTTCTTTGCGCGAGCCATGACCTCATTCCTAGGTATCTTGGAATAATTCACTATACGTTCTACTTCACCTCCTACTTGCGCGACAGCAGCACCGATGGCGTTTGCCACGCCGGCATGTTCCGGCACTATGATTTTCGAAGCAGTTGCTAATTCCCTGAATATTAGTATAGCCCCACCACCAACTAAAATAACTGGCACTGAAGCTTCACTAGATCGCATCTTATCCACAGTGTCGTCTATCATGCTATGGATGTTCTGGGTAGCTGTCTCTACTAGATCAGTACTTAACCCTGATACGAATTTCTTATCACCCAATTTGCAATCACTAGCTGCAACAGCAATATCAGTTGCGGTTATTGTCTTACCGCCAAACACCAATCCTTCCGTTACCAAGCGATGACCAGAAGAAACCGGGCCAATTCTACTACCGCACTCTGAAACAAGACTCCCACCACCGAGACCTATAGAAAGTATGTCCGGCATACGAAAATTGGTCCGCACGCCGCCAACATTAATGTGACTATTGCTCTCCCGAGGAAATCCGCCTGCCAAAACACCTATATCCGAAGTGGTTCCGCCAATATCGACGACGATCGCATCGTCGATATCTGACAAAATCGCCGCCCCACGCAAACTGTTAGTTGGACCACTAGAAAAAGTTAAAGCTGGATATCGAGCGATATAATCTGCTGACATTAAGGTGCCATCGTTCTGACTGACATAGAAAGGGCAACTTAATCTTCGATCTCGCAAAGCGGAACGTATATTGAAAACAACCCTATCGGCTAAATCACCAAGGGAAGCATTTAGAATAGAGGCATTTTCGCGCTCCATAATTCCGAGGCGACCAATTTCATGACTGAGCGAAATATTAGAATTTGGTATTTTTCTACGAACTTTTTCTGCTATCAAGTGCTCGTGTTCCATATTTGCAGGGGAAAATACCGCTGAAATAGCGATATCTTTAATACCCTTGTCTGCAATATCGTTGATGACTTTTTCAATTTCCAAGTCATCTAAACTCGATATGGGCTTTCCATTAAATAAATGGCCACCGGAAACCATATAAACATGATTTCCAACTACTTCTGCCATGTCTGCTGGCCAATCACACATAGGCGGTAAAGCCGAGCCTGTTGGTAAACAGGCTCGAATAATCGCAGTTTCTGACAACTCACGCCGCTCAACTACGGCATTGGTAAAATGAGTAGTACCAATCATCACCGCTTCTATTGAAGCCGGCGTTGCTCCGCCATCGGACATAACAGCATCTAAGGCATCGATAATCCCATGACGCACATCGACAGTAGTTAAGGCCTTATGAGAGCTAACGATCGTCGACCCATCTAATATTACTGCGTCAGTGTAAGTACCACCGACATCAATCCCTATACGCATTAATTCAATCCTTGCCCCTGGATAGTTTTGTGGGCCAGACTTTCCGGCAGACAAGATAGATGGGTATAGTTATAAAAAATGCGTCTAGACTAGGAATCCTAGTTATAGAAAATTCCATTAAAAATGCAATGACAGAAATAAGCGTACCTAACAACCAAGCCAAAAGAGCAGCAAAATCATATTCTGGCAAACTATTGTGTAAAGAAAGTGAGTAATCCTTTTGCTTCAGTAAAAAATAGTCCGTGAGATAAACTCCTGCCACGGGTGGCACAATTACAGCGAGCCACTCTAAAAATTCGATAAAATATTCGGTAATTCCAGCCATGGCGAGAATAGTGCCAAAAATTCCAGAGGTAATAGCAATTTTCCATTCAGGTATTTTAGTTTTAACCACCCCCATTGCCAAAGTAGTACTGTATAGGTTGGCACTGTTGGTGGTCCAAGTCGCAAAAATTAGAATCATGAGTGCACTCAGAACTAACCCCAAAGCAATCATATAAGCCATGGGCTCAAGCAAACCGGTTACCATCGCCGGTATTATACTAATCATCATTGAGAAGCTATTACCCAAGCCGTTCCCCAGGAGCGAAGCCGTTATGGAATCTTTGGCTGTGCGCGCATACCGGGAGAAATCAGGCATTAGCACCACACCAACAATAAGACTACCGATAGTTGTTGAAACGGCTGTAGTGAAATACTCGGGATTAGCACCTTTAATTTCTAACAAAGCAGAAAACGCTATTCCGTCTAACGAAAGATTGCAGACATAGATAAGAAATAATATGAGAATAGGCACAGCAATCAGAGCCAGCCTATCTATCGCTTTAAAACCAAAAATTGTGGTAATTATAATTAGTGTGCTGGACATCAGCGTAAGCAACCAGACGGGTGGCGACGTACCAAAAAATTCTTGGATAGCCATATGGAGCGTTTCACCAAAAAATCCTGCAGTGACAGCGAACCAACCAAGAAGGGTTAATCCTAAAAGCATATTTACAAAGCCTGAGCCCTTTCTACCAAATACAAATCGGTAAATCAGGTAACTGCTAAGCCGGGTTTGTGCTCCAACAATGGCCGCGGGAACAGACATTAATGCAAGCACTAGACTTGCTAACAGAATTGCCACAACAGCCCCGGTGAAGCCTAGATTCTTAGATGTAATCGCTCCTGTATAGAGAGTAGGTAAAGTAAGACAAATTCCAAAAAGCACTAAACCAACAGACCAACCAGATACAACCTCATCCTCCCGTACGGCGATGCGTGAACTTTGGTCAAAATGATCAGTCAAGCTAAACAAACTAAGAACCAATAGACTTTAAAACGTACATCCTAACTTAACCAAAGCTGAGCTGAAAGCTTCAAAGAACCCATCAACAATCTAAAAAGCTTGCTATGCAATAGCATCCTGAAGTTTTTAGATAAGAATCCAGAATCGGCTTTTAGAAAAATACGGATTAATAAAGTGAAAGCGAAAGCACAGCCCGTGACTTAGCCCCTTGACAGACAGAAATCGAGACTCAATGTGCGCATGACACGAACAACAGATTAGTTAATGGGCAATAACGCTATATCTCGAGTCAGAATTTAGTTAATCTCTACTAAGACAGTCTATATAGATGAGGAAAAAATAATGAGACTTATAAAACTCGGCCTGTTTGCACTTTTTTCAATTGCGGTATTTTCAATACATAATTCAATAGCGCAAAGCGTTCAGCCTGATGATCTAGGATTTATAATTGCACAGCCAGAAGATTTGTTTCAGGGTGGCGCCCGTAGTGAAACCATTTATGGCGACCCCTCAGAACCAGGTCTTTATGTAATCCGGATTACTTTCCCGCCTGGCGCAGGGAGCAGGCCCCATTATCATAGCACCGCTCGCTATATCACTGTGATCAAAGGTACCTGGTATACCTCATGGGGACCAAAGTCAGATATCTATAATCCAGACGACATGACGGCAGTGGCAGAAGGTACATTTATTTATCAGCCTCCCGAAGGCCATCACTATGACATGGCGAAAGACGAAGAGGTCATCGTGCAAATTATGGGAATGGGCCCGGTAATAACAACACAGATTCCGCAGCCTGAACAATAGTTATAAAGCACCATCATGCCCTCTTTGAACTCGAGAGGTTAAGGCTTTAGAATTTTTCAAGATAGTAATACTCACAAAAAGCCCTCTACTCTGCATGATTAGGAGGGCTTTTATAGAGCTAACCTATTCAATCGACCACAAAATAAAGTAACGTTATTAGAAACCTAGCTTTTTTATGTCGTACAGGACCGCTCAAATAAAATAGACGCTCTAAGTTTAATCGTTGATTACCGGGAGATGAGATAGCGCCCCCCATTCTGCCCAACTGCCATCATAAACTGAAAGTTTTTGATAACCGGCAACACTAGCAGCAAGGGTTAAGATACAGGCTGTTATTCCAGAACCACAGCTTGTTATCAGTCTCTGATTTTTGGTGGCCATTTCGGAAAAAATATCGATTAATTCCTTAGCTGACTTCATTTCATCACCTTTTAAAACCTGGGAAAAGGGCAAATTTTTTGCGTTAGGCATGTGCCCTCCTCGAACACCTGGCCTAGGCTCCGGAGCTATTCCTCTAAACCTTCCTTTCGATCGGGCATCCAAAATCTCACAACCGGGATCATCCAGTGCTTTTAATACCACTTCGAGATCACAGAAAAATTCTCTATCAAGAGTCGCGTTGAAGTTGCCTAACCTAGCTTTAGTATAGCTTTTGACGACAGTTCGGCCTTCATTAATCCACTTCGGTAAACCACCATTCAAAACCGCTACCTGCTCGTGCCCCATTGCCTTAAACATCCACCAGGCGCGAGGGCTCGCATAAAGCCCAACATCGTCATAAACCACAATAAAACTATCTTTGTTTACTCCAACTCCTCTCACTTTTTCTTCGAAGAGCTCTGCTGAAGGCATCATGTGAGGCAAATGGCTATTTGGTTCACAAATTACTTTGTCATAGTCAAAACGTCTTGCACCTGGTATTGCTCTGAAAATTTCTCCATCATTAATCGATACATAACCGGGCACAACAGGAGGAACAGAAGCATCCAAAACCACAACAGATCCATCGTTAAAATTTTCGGCCAGCCACTCAGTAGTGACCAGCGAAGAATTAATTTTCAACATGATGCATTTTCTTAAAATATTATTGCTATAAAATCGAAGCAAACTCTCGCAGCTTTGCCTTTAATAAATTTGTATTATCGGGCCCAATGCGTATAAGTTGCTTATGAACTTCTTGCAAATTCTCGATAGAAGCGTCGGCATAGAGATACATTATTGAAGGCCGCACCAACTGATAAGGACCCTCTACGCTTGAAGTACGAAGCACATTATTAATCGCGCTTCGTAATGTGTCATCAAAACTTACATCCCTAAACCCAATTTCAGCATAGGCTTGCTGAAACAACGGTAATAACGTGCGATAAAAAACCATTGCGTCCTCCGCATCCAACGACACAAAAGTTCGTACAGCATAATCAAACCGCGAGTGAGCAGAGTCATCCATAACAAACAGATTTTCATCTATGTTTTGTACTGGCATTTCCTGCCCCAGTGTTCGATACGGTAATCCGGTTTGCGGGAATTCCCCGCGACTGATGTTTTCCACAAAAACAACAAACTTCCTGACAATTTGATCCTGTGCTAACAAATTGACTAACTCCACCCCGTTTTGCAGGGCTTGGAGACCTTCGAATACAAAGGAGTCAGAACTATTAAGTGACGGCAGTTGTATGTCCTCTATGTCACTTTCGTCTCTGTCAAGCGCCAGTTCTTGCTCAATCACTTCTAGTTGTTCTGGCGGCGGAGCAATTTCAACTTCTTCAACTGCTACGGGTGGTGGTTCACCTTGCGGTTGTATTCGAATCTGCGGCAAAGGTGTGGTTTGTAGTACTCTCTGGTTTGAACTTTCCAAAGGTTCTGCTCGCTGAAAAGAAGGAGCAGGTGATTCGATCACTACCGTCGTAGTACCACCGGGCGCCTCTAAAGTAAGGGCAAAATAAACCAGCGACAAAAGTGTCAGTATTGCAACCGCGGCTATTACAAAAAGACCTGACTTAGACATGAATTCTGCTCTCTCCAATTGACGATAGAGGCTCGATTATTCTGGCATAGGCCCAACGATCCGGCAACATACGGAATAAAGTGCCACAATAAAACCAGCATATGCTAATTTAACGACATATTCCCCCAAGAATTTTCACCCACTTCGTTTGACTCTGGCGAGAATACTGAAGTGGCGAAAGGTAGTTCTTTCCACAGTCCTATTTCTGATTACCTTGCTTTCTTTAAAAGTCATTTACTCCCATTCGTTCCCTAGTGAATATGTTTAGAAAGAAGACAGCACTTCTAAAAGGACTTCACTTTTTAGAGTCAAATTCTGCCTGTAAGTTTCCAAATTACAAAAAAGAAAACCCGACCATCAATCAGATGGTCGGGTTTTGATCGATCATTTATCAAATGACTAGATCTTATTGAAGCCTAGCTCTTCCATACTAGCCACTAAGTCGCGTCCCGCCGTTGCAGGATTGGTTTCCTTGTCGATCTTCAGAATGGTGCCATCTGTGTCGATGTAGAAAGTCCAGCGATTTGCTAAGCCGACTCCCATGAGAACATCATATTCACCGGTCATTTCCTTCATAGGATCAGCTAGGATCGGAAAGTTAGCTTCATGCTCAGCAGCAAAAGCCGTGTTGTCTTCTAGTGTATCTACACTGGCCATAAAGTATGCAACCTCGAAGCTCTGAATTTCTCTGGCACTGTCACGCAGCGCTTTACATTGCATAGTTCAGCCACCTGTAAAAGCTTTCGGGAAAAAAGCAATTACTACTGGCTTCTCCCCAGCGAACTGGGAAAGCGTGTAGGTTTCGCCATCAGAGGCTTGCAGCGAAAAATCAGGCGCTTTGTCACCGACTTCCAATGCTGCAGCGAACTGACTCCCAAGTGCCAGCGCTGCCAACAAAGCAGACAGTAGGCCCTGAGCAAGCCGATTGGAAAATTGAGACATAATCTTCTCCATCAATTATTAGAAATTGAGGCAGGAAATCCTTCCTCAACAGTCTCTTTTGTACCTTTTGTGGACGAAAATTGCCAGTAAAATTGGCTGAAAACAGACTATTTAGGCCTATTATAGGGATTGAATTAAGACACTAGAAAGATGGGCAGCTAAAGCAATCGTCGAGTTGAACGCACAAGCTGTTCCGATTCCGTGACCAACTCTGAGATTTGCAATTCAATCTGCTGTTTCTCAGCATTACTCAATTCAGAGCTAGTATTTTTTATTTCTTCAAGCTTTGCAATGGAACTAGAAATATCGCGGGTATGGCGTTGCAGTGCAAATTGCTTTGCATCCCGTTGCGATATTCTATAACGAGGATTCTCGACCTGAACTGAGTAACACTGGCGAACCACCTGCCCTTGCGAATTCCGCACATTTTGGCAGCGAGTCTGATTGATATAAGGCCTTTCAGTTCCTTCGAACGCTGTGTAGGGCGTCGCTGCCACTGATCTTGCTAATGTCAAATCAACTTGTGATTTGCCATAAATTATCTTGAGCAAGTGTTCCGCTTTCACCTCTGATGAAAATTCTAGGCGCTCAATAGCTCGCTCATAAAACTGACTTAATTCTTCCGCCGTATTGAGCAAACTGAACCCAGATTGCTCCAGAAGATTTTCCCGAACCAAACGGAGCTTCCAGGCTCCATATGTTTCTGCAGCTTGCAGATATTTAAGGTTCGCATCAGCATAAAGACGGGAATTAATTAAATAGGAAAGTTCGTGAAAATTATCAGCCTCTTGCCATTTATCAGCACTAATGTTGCTAGCAATCAGTGAATCAAGAATAGATATTTGCTCATAACTATAAAGCCCAGTATTTATCCGGGCGATTTGCAAGGCTTCTATATAAAATTGGGTAGCGTTTTCATAGTCCTCTAGCTCAGTGTAGAAACGAGCCATATCACGATAAGCCTCAATGAGAGATTGGTCAAAAATACCAATATCGTTCTGAATATTGCGAATAGCAGTCTGGCGGGAAAATATCTCTCTGGAGATTTCTAGGGCCCTAGCATCGGTTTCCTTATTAGGTTGCCTTTCTTGCTCAGGCTCCTGAGCATAAATAAAAACGCTAAACAAAACATATTTAAGTGTTAGTAGAAGACCAAATATATATTCCAAGAATCTTGTTTGCATGGCTGCCTGTATCTATCCCATCAATAACGCTATGCGAAAAATCGAATCGTAATAAATTCTGACTATTTTAAAATTCAGAAAGTGGCGATTGGGTTTAGAGGCGAGCCTGTGCCGCCTTCAACTCGCAAAGGTGCAGTAGTAAACAAAAAGTCCGGCCTGCCATGTCGTTCTGCTTCAACTGCTACAGCTTCTAAATCGAGGTTGTCCAAAATCGGCGTACCTAACGCCACTAATACCAAGGCGTGGACGGGCTGCGGGAAGCCCTCAACGCCCGAAGGGCGTACATCTAATGCACTATCACTGCCAATCATTGCTATATCCCGTTTTTTGAACCAAGCAACAGCAGAAGCATGGAGGCCCGCAGAGTTTTGAGAAAGATCCCAGGGGCCCGCTGCATCGCGAAGTGGCCAGCGTCCGGTTCGAATCAGGACTATATCACCCGAGCCAATAGTAATGCCGTGTTCTTCTTCCCACTCATCCAGCCATTGGGGCGTGATGGCAGTGCCATTTTCTAACCAATCCAAATCACGAAGCCTAGGAAAATCCATGATAATGCCGCGACCAAAGATTCCGTTACCAAATCTNGCTATTGATAGACGCAGACAACCTTCCTCCGTTACTTCTTCTTCAGGATAGCCGTTATACATCGTTCCAAATTGAAATCTGTGGCATAGGGCGTCGAGATGCGAATGGGCATAACCGTGATAAGAAACACCTATAAAGTCACCAGACCACGGGCCTGGGCTGCTGCCAATAGAGGTCATTCGATGATCATAGGGGTTACCATTATCTTCGGCTTCCTCCGTAAGAATGGGGTGTGCCATTGAAACTGAAACCCCAGTCTGAACTAAACGCGCAGCAGCAACTCGAGTTTCTTCTGTAATCAGATTCACTGTTCCGAGTTGATCATCCGCTCCCCACCTTCCCCAATTCGATAGAGTTTCAAACCATTCATTAACTTCTTCCAAGCGCAATTCTTCCTGCGCGTTAGAACGCAACATAGAAGAAGCAATTAAAACAAGAGAAGCCATCAAAACTATTTTCATCTTTACTAACATCATTTTCTCCAATAATTGAAACCAGCCACCCGGCATAAGCTTTTCCCCAAATAACGCTTACATATAGATAAATACCAATTGCATTACAGATTCAATAAATGCGAACACTAAAACTGNCTATCTACCAACCTGCCCCTAGCTCGCCATATATAATTTAGCATTCGGCACCGAATNTTCTGTGTTTCCTACCCTTTCTCCAAAATTTCTGCTTTCATCGACTGAATTGCAATAATTTTGACGTTCGCGCGAAAATGAATCAATCATTTTTCTTCAGAAAATAATGATGAACAATCAGAAGAATTAGTTAGCAAGCTTATCCAGCCACTTGAAGAATTGAGCCGTCCCAGCAGTAATTCAAGGCCCCTGATAAAAATTTCACTGAAGGGCCAAACTTAGACAATTATTAGAGTTCTAGAAGAGTCTTGCGCATATAAAAATCAATTTAGAAGGAACCTAAAAAGCTCATAATCAAAGCTAACTGAAAGAAAAAATATCCCTATAAGAAATTTGAGTGTAGCAAGTTGATACTGCCTCTACGGTGGCACATTATAATTTCGTAGATTGTATTTTTCTAAACTTCTTCAGCGGACAACCTACATGAGAAAGCCGCAAGTTATTGAATGCATGACAAAAAGCCTTAACTGGGTTAATCTCGAAGTTAACGCTTTAAGAGCTTAGTACGCTGACTTTTGCAACGCATACCGAACCTTAACGAGGTACTTAAAATGATAAAAAAAAGGCAGTTCTTTGGTTGTACGCAAACCTCTTTAATAGAGCTCAGTATCGCCGCTTTATCTTTTCTGTTTTGCAGCACGTCAATCGCGCAAGATACGATTGAATGGACAACCTTGGGTAATGACTACGCCCACACACGATCAACGAGCGCTACTCAAATTACACCTGATAATTTTTCGGATTTGGAAGTCACCTGGGTCTGGGATGGCGCCAGTTTTGAAGCACAAAGCGGCCGTTCCACGCCTAGCTACATCAACGGCAAGCTATTCACTGTCGCCGGTGCCCGCCGCCATGTCGTGGCGATCGACCCTGACAACGGGGCAACCATCTGGTCATATCGCGAACCCGATACCGGACGCTGGGAATACTCAATGCGCGCTGATTACGGAAAAGGCGTCGGCCATACGAATATTGATGGTAAAGACATTATCTACGTAATTTCTCCCGGGTTTTTTCTCACTGCATTGGAAGCAGAAACAGGTCAGCCGTTACAAGGTTTTGGAGAGGCAGTTCCTATTGAAGGGTTTCCACAAACCGGCGTCGTAGATCTGCTTAAAGATCTCGGACATCCGTATGATCCGTTTGAGGGCATCCCTCTCGAAAGGGGCTACATTACCTCATCGTCTCCCCCAATCGTCGTGAACGATGTGGTTGTTGTTGGGAACTCTGCGGAGCAAGGCTACAACCAATCTCGAATAGAAAATGTTCCGGGCGATATTCTTGGTTATAACGCACGAACCGGTGAGTTTCTATGGAAGTTTAATGTGATTCCTCAGCCCGGTGAATATGGGCACGAAACTTGGGAGAATGATGCATGGCAATACACAGGCGACATATCTTCTTGGGCCCCCATATCAGCCGACCAAGAGTTGGGCTTGGTTTACATTCCAACTAATGGTGTGACTATAGATTATTATGGCGGCCATCACCCGGGGGACAATCTCTACGGCACCAGTCTTATTTCTCTCGATGCTAGAACAGGAGAAAGGGCGTGGCACTTTCAAATGGTGCATCACGATATTTGGAATTTCGACACTCCAACTGCACCAATTTTACTGGAAACAACGAATGGGCCAATCGTTGCGCAGGCTACCAAACAAGGCTATGTATACGTTTTCGATCGAGAAACTGGCGAACCGACTTGGCCCATCGAAGAAGTACCGATGCCTTCCTCTACAGTTCCCGGTGAGCAACTATCATCTACACAGCCCATTCCAACAAAGCCGGCGGCTTTTGAATACACCGGTTCCAACGAAGAGCTGTTGGTAAACTTTACCCCTGAGTTAAAACAACAAGCATTGCAAGCGGTAGCAGAATTTCAAATGGGGCCGCTGTTTAATCCGCCTATGCGGGCTAATGACCCCTCAGGAAAACAATCGGCATTAATGTGCCCTAACGGAGCGGTTAACATTACTCATCCTCCAGTAGCTGATCCGGATTCAGGCATCATGTATGTTATGTCCCGTTACAGCTGTGGCTCACGCCGACTGGTGCCAGGAGAAGAAGCAGATACCTATTACGACGCCCCTACCGGAACCACCCTTTCCCGTTTCGCAGCGGCAAGTGGAGGGCCAACCCCCCGACACCCCGCCGGTATTCCACTTTGGAAACCTCCCTACAGCAGAATAACAGCAATCGACCTGAATACAGGTGATCATCTTTGGATGATTCCTGCGGGTTATACTCCTGACCGCATCCGCGATCTTCCTGCTTTAGATGGGGTCGATATCGGCAATACAGGGTCCGGAGCTGTTGGCCAAATGGTCGTCACCGGAAACATGCTGATTTACAGCAATGTAACCAGCGATGGCACTCCTCACTTGTTCGCCCTAGATAAGCAAACTGGCCAAGAACTCGCACGGGTTGAGGCTCCTGCCGCCAGCCGCTACGGCATGAGCTCGTGGGTGCATAAAGGCAAACAGCATGTCATATTGCAGACAGGCAGCAGCTTGACTGCAATGGCTTTACCTAATTAAGTTAAAAAATGAATTTTACTTATAAGACCAAGAAAAATAGCCCCTGAAACTTAAGAAAAGAACTCAGGAAATCGAACAACAAAAATCGAGGAAAAATCAATGAAGAAGACTTTAATATTTATCTCAGCTTCCATAGCAATAGCTGGAGGCACATTTAGCACAATAAATTCACAACAAAACGAAATGAGCTTTTTTATTACCAGCGTTGGCTCTGGTGATGGAGCTAATCTAGGAGGCGTTGCTGGCGCAGATGCCCACTGTAATTCACTCGCGTCTGCAGCAGGTTCGAGTGGCAAAACCTGGCGCGCTTATCTGAGCTCCCATTCGGCCGGAAATTCACAGGATGAAAACGCTCGTGATCGAATTGGATTCGGTCCGTGGTATAACTCCGAAGGCGTCGAAATAGCGTCAAACTTGAACGTTTTGCATGGCCCAAGTAACAACCTAAATAAGCAAACTGCATTGACTGAAAACGGAGATGTTGTAAATGGTCGCGGAGATACGCCAAACCAGCATGATATCCTTACCGGGTCTACCCTTGATGGCCGGACTGTGGATGATGGGTCTAACCATACCTGCAACAACTGGACTAGTAATGGTTCCGGCTCAGCTCATGTCGGCCATTTCGACCGGACAGGTGGCGGACAGAACCCGACCTCATGGAATAGTGCCCACGGCTCAAGAGGCTGCAGTCAAGATGACCTCGTTGGTACTGGCGGCAATGGTTATTTCTATTGCTTCGCTACAGACTAAACGAAATTGAAAATGGCTTTATTTGCGAATTCTTCGTTGGAACTTAAATCTGGATACTGGATGTCTATCTTTTTAGTTTTATGCCAGATGTTCCAACTTGTACTCGCAAGTTCCTAATCTTTATATATTAACTTTTTCAAAGCTCTACTGCATTCTCCTTAAATCGCAGAAGAGAATTCAAGAAGAATAGACTAAAATGGCGTAACTGAATTTCAGTTACGCCATTTTTGTTTAGGAAAAGAAATATGAAACTTTATGGAATGCAACAATCCCGGTCGTTCAGATGCCTCTGGGCATTGGAGGAAAGCGGGCTAAAGTACGAATACGTGCCGATAAAGTTGCGAACAGAAGAGACCGACCCTGACAGCGCACAACACCCGAATTATCTGGCCATAAATGTACAAGGTAAAGTCCCTACTCTTGTTGACGGCGACATTAACTTAACCGAAAGTGTTGCCATCCTTAACTATATTGCGCGCAAAGCTCCTGCTTCCGGTTTAATGGTAGGCACTGATATCAGAACAGTGGCAAAACACGATGAGCTAGTGTCGTTTGTGTTATCTGAACTAGAACAACCCTTGTGGAGCAAAGGTAAACACACGTTCGCCTTACCTGAAGAACAAAGAATTCCCGAAATGTTTGAAACCGCAAAATTCGAGTTCGCTAAAGCAGTTAACACATTGGATCATCTACTGGGGGACAACGAATTCGCTGTAGCAAATCAGTTCAGTATTGTTGACATCCTATTAGCCCAAACATTTAACTGGGCAATTCGCTTCGAATTTGAAATCCCACCAAGATACCGTGATCTCCGAAACCGCCACTACGAGCGGCCGGCCGCTAAACGGGCGATGGAGCTAATTAGCTAAATGAAGAAGTTAGTCTTGATTGTGTGTCTATGCAACCTAACCCAAGTGGGTTACGCACAGTTCATTGGAAATGAGCCCTTATCTTTATCTGACGACAACCTCAGTTTTTATTTGTTGCAAGCATTCCACGCAACAGACCCTCGGCGTCGTATTTCGCTTAACCATATCGGCATTCAGGGTAGGTTCCAGAATTCACAATTCCTGGTAACTGCAGTTCTTGAGGGCTATCCTGCGCACCTTATTGGCATCGAACGAGGTGACATAGTTCTCGAAGTCAACGACCAACCCTTTCATCCTGTCCATTCTTTCAACATTGAACGAGATACAACCGGCTCATTTACACCAGAAATATCTGAATATCATCTCGTTTTTAAGCGAGGAACTGTCATAACCGAACGAAAGATAATGCCTGTTTTCGAAAACCTTTTCGATAGTTACCGCACTGCCACTGCAAACTCTGTATTGGAATTTTCTGCGGGCAACAAAGTCATTGGCTATATCAGATTCTGGGCATTAAGCCGAAATTCAAACGATATAATTAACTACCAGAATTTGATACGGGGTCTAGACCATTGCGACGGCATCATTTTCGATTTACGTAATAGCTTTGGTTTTCTCGATTCTCAACATCTTGATTTAGTCTTTAATGACAAAAATAATTATTTCTCAATTGACACAGCAACTTCGAATGGAATTAATTTCTCTCAAATATCAACGACGATCGACTTTGACAACTATCGTAAACCCATCGCAGTGCTAGTTAATGAAGACACACAAGGTGGTGCAGAACTATTTGCTTATCAACTGGCAAAACTAGAAAGAGTTGTAACTCTAGGCGCCCCAACCCCCGGTGTAATCGGTACTTTCGAAATCAACCAAAATGAAACCGGCAGCAGGATTGAATATACACCCGCACCAAATGTTTTGATTGACAACAATCCATTTGAAGGAACCGGTATTACTCCGGAAATTAAAGTGCAATTTCCTTATGAGAGTACAGCCCGCGGTGACCCACAATATGAAGCTGCTATAAACGCCTTACTTAGCATCATTTAAATATCAATTGGAGTTTTGACTTTAATCTGTTATTCAACGCGAAATATGGTCAAAGCTTTTTGTTAAAGGAAACAATTCAAATAGCTATTTAAAACTTTTTTAAATTGTCGGGTATAATAGCTTGTTTTGTTATAACACAAGGCATTTCGAATAAGATTATGGAACGCAAAACAATAGGAGCTTTAAAATGACCACAGCCTATAGAAACTTTTATATCAATGGCGAATGGATAGAACCAACGAGCAGATCAGCTCTTGAAGTCATTAACCCCGCCACTGAAGAGGCATTCGCAACTATCAGTCTCGGCACTGCCGACGACGTTGATGCCGCAGCCAATGCTGCCAGGGCTGCCTTTGCCAGCTGGTCAGGCTCATCTATTGAAGATAGAAAAACTATAATCGGTAATATCATCGCTGGATTAAAAACCCGCGGCGAAGAAATGGCCATAGCTATATCTAATGAGATGGGCGCTCCCATGGGGTTGTCAAAAACTGCACAACTAGGGAGCGGGCTTGGACATTTTATGAATATTCTTGCCGTCCTCGAAAATTATGAGTTTGAAGAAGTCCGCGGATCTACAAAGATTATTAAAGAGCCCGCAGGCGTTTGCGGTTTCATTACTCCATGGAACTGGCCGCTTAACCAAATCGCTTGCAAAGTGGCACCCGCCCTCGCGGCAGGCTGCACCATGGTTTTAAAACCCAGTGAGATAGCTCCCGTCAGCGCCTATATCCTTACGGAAATAATTGCTCAATCCGGCTTGCCAGCAGGCGTGTTTAACCTCATAAACGGAGATGGCCCAACAGTAGGGGCTGCTATCTCTTCCCACCCTGAAGTCGATGTTGTTTCATTTACTGGCTCCACTCGCGCTGGCCGCGAAGTTGCAAAAGCAGCTGCTGACGGTATTAAGCGCGTTACACAAGAATTAGGGGGCAAGTCTGCCAATATAATTCTCGACGATGTGCCTGATTTTGCCAAAGCTGTATCCGGTGGTGTGGCAAGCTGTTTCGGAAATAGTGGTCAATCATGCAATGCGCCTACCCGAATGCTCGTGCCTAAATCTAGAATGGAAGAGGCAATCGGAATAGCAAAAGCTGCTGCTAGTAAATCAATAGTAGGTGACCCTCTTGCTGAAACAACAAGACTGGGGCCTGTTGTTAGCGAATTGCAATTCAATAAGATTCAGGGATTGATCAAGAAAGGCATGGAAGAAGGAGCAGATTTAGTAACAGGTGGCCCGGGTCGCCCTGAAGGAATTGAGAAAGGTTTCTACGTGCAACCTACGATATTCGGTAATGTTACTAATGATATGGCTATCGCAAGAGAAGAGATCTTTGGTCCTGTCTTATCTATTCTCGCTTATGACGACGACACCGATGCCATTAACATTGCTAACGATACCGATTATGGTTTATCTGGGTATGTTTCTGGAGAGCCAGGGCATGCACAATCAATTGCCCGCCAACTCCGAACTGGCAATGTTCATATTAATGGAGCAGGCCCCGACTTCTCTGCCCCCTTTGGTGGATACAAACAGTCCGGAAACGGTCGCGAGTGGGGTATTGAAGGTTTCGAGGAATTTCTTGAAACCAAGGCAATGATGGGTGCTGTGGTAGAAACATCTTAAAGGAGTCCGAAGAATGCACCTGAAGCAGAAAGGAGGTTTAACATGCATATCAAAACACAAAAGAATTCCATAGACATAGGCATCATCGCAAAAGATATAGATGCGATGCTGATATTTTATAGAGATGCTCTGGGTTTGGATTTAGAAGCTACGATCCCAATGCCAGGTGGAGGCACCATGCATCGCTTCAAAGTCGGTGACAGTGTCATCAAGGTGATTCAGTTAGACCCTCCTCCAACTTCGGAAGCAAAACCTGGGGGCATTCGAACGGCCAGCGGATATAGATACTGGACCATCCATGTGCCAGATCTTGAAGGAGTTGTGAGACAAGTTACGGAAGCTGGATATAAACTTGCTGCACCCATAAGAACGATTCGCGAAGGTGTCAGCATAGCGTTTATAGAAGATCCTGACGGCAACTGGGTAGAATTATTGGAGAATAGTTAGCGCGAGGAAAGAAATTAACCATAAGATAAAAAAGGATTCAATTGAATCCTTTTTTGTTTCTTCAAACCAGGATTTCTACCAGATACTCCTTGCTTTTAACTCGATATCGAAAGTACTACCATCTTCCTGACCAACATGGATTACAAAGGTGTTCTCGTCCGGATTACTATACCCCAATGTTGGCATACCAAAACCGGAAACATCCTCGAATTCCACAGAATTCTCTGTGATTTCAACTAACTCTAATTTCTGCGCAGTTTCTGTTCTAGGTTGAAAACCAGCATCCCACTGTTGAATGTGGAGCACTAGGGAACCATCCGCTTCTTCGATCGTAATGACTTCAAACATACTGGTAGCATCCGACCCCGTCATACGGACCGCAGCCATCAAAGAGCGACCTTCAGTCGAAATCCAGTTTTCCTCTAACTGATTAGGACCTAAGTTACCCGCCCAGTTACCCGTCATCCAGCTAAGCTGATCGATTGTTGCAGGCGGTCCCGCAAAGACAGTTCCTGTCAATAAAACAACACTTGAAACTAACAAGGGGTTGATATACCTCTTCATTTTTTACTCCGCTTTTACTTATTACTATAAATTCAAACTACTTAATGACTTTTTCCAACCAAGCATCCAGGGAATCCCAGTTCATCCGGAACATGTGGGGCGCACTATCTAGAATCGCCGCATCTAAATCAACTCCGGCCTCAGTAAGAGCTTCTGCCGTCTCGTCGAAGCGGTCTGCCCAACCAAGTTGATCCGCACCACCTATCCGTAGGTACACTGGAAAGCCGGCTAAGGGTCGGTTATCGACAACCGAGGTTGCTAATGCAGGCACAGCGACAACACCGAAATAATTATCCGGATTTCTGCGAGCCACTTCCAAGGCAGACATCCCGCCATTAGATATTCCTGCCAATAAAACTTTTCCGTCCGCTATGTAATCGCGCTTTTGTAACTCAACGATGAGTTGCTCTACTTTCCTGTTGTTTTCATCTCCGCGGAAGGCACGATTATTCGGTGAAACAGGCACCGCAACAAAAAATCCTCTCTCTGAAAACCCTCCACCCAACCAAATCGAAGTATCCCTGGATATCGAAGCATTGCCTGGTCCGCCACCCATCAGGATTAGAAGAGGGGCCGACTCTTTTTGGGTTTCAGCAGGCCTTACCATGAAGACCCCGAGCACAGAGTCATCTTCTAAGGTTATGCGTTCCTGTGCCACACCCGTCGAAACGAATAGAAGAGATACCAATAGGAGCAGCCCTTTCATTTTTCTCATTTACTGTCCCTCTCCGTTACTTTGCCTAGTTGGAATCTTCGCGCTTTTTATATGACTCCTCAAAGCGCTCGTGCAGTCTCCGCATTCCCCCAAGCCACCTATCATAATCATCGGTTTTACGCCGCATGTAAGTTAGCACCTCCGGGTGCGGCAGCACCAGAAATCGCTCCTGTGCTAGGGTTTCAACAACCGTGTCTGCTAGTTGCTCTGGCTCAAGCATTCCGTCTAACCCAGCAACGCCACCATCACCGCCGGCTGTCATTGCAGTGCGCACGGCTTGTGGGCAAAGCACAGAGACCCTAATACCTTTATTACCATATGTGATGGATAGCCATTCAGCGAAACCGATTACAGCGTGTTTTGTAACAGCATAAGGGGCCGATCCAACTTGATTTAACAGCCCTGCCGCTGACGCAGTGTTCAGCAAATAGCCCTCACCTCGTTCTAACATTCCTGGCAAAACTGCTCTGGCAGCAAAAACATGAGACATAAGATCGATTTCCCATATAGCCTGCCATTTATCAGTGCTGATATGCTCCCCGCCGGCGGTAAAAATACCTGCGTTGGAACAAAACAAATCAATGTGCCCAAATTCGTCTATAGTTTTTTCGACAAGGACCTTAATCTCTTCTTCCTGTCTCACATCACAAGTAATTCCCAATGTCTGAGCCTGGTCTTTTATCTTATTGACAGTTGAAGTCACACCTTCGCTATCTATGTCGGTCACAACAATCGCAGAAGCATTCTCCGTTGCGAAGCGTTCAGATAAAGCTTTCCCGATCCCACTGGCTGCCCCTGTTATAACTACTACTTTATCTTTTACTTGCATTAAATTATTCCTCGCCCCTTTCTATGCCGAAACAGCCTTTACTAGTCTTTCTTTAATAATTCCTTCGGCTTCTGTTACGATACGGGAGATTAATTCTTGAACAGTCGGGATATCATCTATCAACCCAACAACCATTCCGGCCGACCAAATACCTTGATCTAAATCCCCAGAATCGAAAAGGTCTCTACCTTTCGCACCCTGCACCAAAGGCTGAATATCTTCAAATTTCGTTTCGCCAGATCGGCTTTCTATTTCGATTACTTTTTCGGCAATGCTGTTTTTAAAAACCCGTGCTGTATTGCGCAAAGTCCTATAAATTAATGAAGTATCCAACTCGGAAGCTTCAACCATACGCTGTTTTACCTTTTCATGAATAGGTGCTTCTTTTGTCACCATGAAACGTGTGCCCATATTTATTCCGTCAGCTCCCATAGCTAAAGCTGCTGCTAAACCCCGACCATCTCCTAGTCCACCTGAAGCAAGAAAAGGAATATTTAACAGTCTCGCCGCAATTGGAAGCAGAATCATATTAGTTACATCATCTTCACCAGGATGTCCGGCACATTCGAATCCGTCAACACTTACCATATCGCAACCAATTTTCTCAGCTTTTAATGAATGTCTGATTGAAGTGCATTTGTGGATCACGGTTATACCAGCTTCTTTAAATAAAGGTAAAAAAGGTTCCGGATTCCGACCCGCAGTTTCTACAATCTTAACACCCGAATCGACAATCGCCTGAGCATATGCTTCATAGGGCACGGGCTTAATTGTTGGCAGGATCGTTAAATTCACACCGAAAGGTTTATCAGTCATACCTCGACAACGTTCTATTTCTTTTATTAAATCTTCCGGAGTGGGTTGAGTTAGCCCAGTTAGTATTCCTAATCCTCCAGCGTTAGAAACTGCCGATGCCAATTCAGCTAAACCCACCCACTGCATTCCACCTTGCACAATTGGATGTTCGATTTCCAACATTTCCGTTATCCTTGTATGCATTCCCAAAACAGTCCTCGCTTACTGTGTCATTTAAATTAGTGCCTATGCCTATTAGCCAAATGGAAGACTAAAAACTAGCGATAGTCTACGTTCTATGGCTCAACGGCGCAAAGGGCAGTTAATTGTTACATAAGCTTAAGATTTGTGACATTTTATATGGTATATTTACCATTCTTGTATTAGTAGTGATATTGCGAGGCCAAGGAAATGAAAAGGGCGTCTTCTCCTTACATGACGCACGTTTTGTGAATTGGAGACTGAAATTCTTCGCGGTAGCTTTAGTAGGCTCAAATTAAATTTATTGTAAAATTCCTCTCGCTAAATTCAACTTTATCCAGTAACTGAAGGCATAATAATGGAGAGACATATGCTTCTTAGACTCATAGTTTCAATTATTACCACTACGGCAGCTTTAGTTGCCACAACTACGCTAGGACAGTCACAAAGTGGGCAACAAGCAATCGAGGAGATAGAAGTTTTTGCCAATAGTCGAAGATCTGAAGGCCTGAATAGCGTAAACGCTGCCGTTAGTGTGCTAGGTGAAGAGGAGCTAGGTCTTATACTGCATACACATTACCAGGAAGCGCTTTCAAGGATCCCTGGCTTTAGCGGTAATAGAAATAATGGACAGGAAAGTTTGATGGCTCTCCGATCTCCCGTTCTCACCGGTTCGGGTGCATGTGGTGCTTTTCTAATAGCTGAAAATGGCATCCCTGTCCGGTCTGCCGGCTTTTGTAATGTTAACGAAATGTTCGACACACACTCCGAATATGCCCAAAGTATAGAGGTGATAAAAGGACCCGCAAGTGCATTTTGGGGATCCAATGCACTGCACGGTCTCGTTAACGTTATATTACCAAGGCCCGGCGAAGTCGGTGAATTAAGCCTTGAACAAGGGCCCAGGGGCTCATATCGGGCAAAGGCAGCCATGGGGTCGGATAACGGTAATTTCAAACAATCTCTTTATATCACTGGGATAAATGAGGAAGGCTATAGAGATGACAGTGGTGTTGACCAACAAAAAGTTTCGTGGCTATACGAGAACTCTCTGGCAAACGGAATAAAAATGGAAGGTGGTTTTACCTATAACAATTTAAATCAAGAAACCGCCGGCTATGTGGCTGGGGCTAAAGCGTACGCAGATAGCGATAAAAGAGATACAAACCCTAACCCAGAAGCTTATCGCGATAGCCAAAGCACACGCGCCTGGACAAGAGTCACTATGGAATCTGGAAGCTGGGAGATAACTGCAACACCTTATTTTCGTGAAGTGAATATGAGTTTTGTTCAACACTATTTACCCGGACAGCCTATTGAGGATAACGAACATCGCAGCATAGGAATCCAAATTGCGGCCTTTCGTGAGTTTGATAACAGCTCAAGCTTCTCATGGGGTATAGATGCTGAAAGCACTGACGGTGCCTATAAGGAAAATCAACCAAACCCAACATCCGGATCTCTCTTTGTGCGAAGAACGATACCTCAGGGTATGCATTATGATTATGAGGTCGAAGCCAGCCAGCTCGCATTGTTCGCTAATTATGAAGCGCCTTTAACTGATCGTCTAGGTCTTTCTATCGGCGCTAGACTTGAGCAAATAGACTATGAATATGACAATCTAATGTTAGATGGCAGAACTGATGCAACCGGTGTTGCTTGCGGCTTTGGTGGTTGTCGGTTTAGCAGGCCGGCGGACCGCGATGATGATTTTAATGATATTTCTCCAAAACTCGGATTAAGTTATGAGTTGAATGAAAATCATAATTTTTTCGTGAGAGCGCAACGTGGTATTAGGGCTCCTCAAACCACTGAACTGTATAGACTACAAGGAAGTCAGACTGTAGCTGATCTTGATTCTGTCGAACTTGACAGCTATGAATTAGCCTTACAGGGAGGTGGCAGCAACTGGAACTATTCTGCGTCCTTATATTGGATGGATAAGGAAAACGAAGTCTTAAAAGACAGTAACCGCATAAACCTCAACGGGAGTCACACTAAGCACGAAGGTTTCGAATTTGCAATTGGTTATGATCTGACCGACTCACTATCGTTCAGTGGAGTATACAACTTAGCCGACCACACTTATGAAAATGATCTTGTATCTGGAGGACAAAATATCAATGGGAACGATATTGATACCGCACCTGATCATTTTGGAAACCTTCGCCTCACCTATAGACCAGCAGGCGACATTCTCGCTGAGCTAGAGCTAGTTCACATGGGCGACTACTATACTAATCCAGAAAACACAGCGTCCTATGACGGCCATGACCTTCTAAATCTTCGTTTACAGTACGATGTGAATGACGATTTTATGGTTTATCTTAACGCTCTAAACATCACAGACGAAGAATACGCGGAGAGGGCGGATTGGAGCGGATGGGTTGGGGATCGCTACTTCCCTGGTGAGCCTGCTCGAGTATTTGTTGGCTTCACTTGGAAATATCGCTAGTAACTGCCTTTTTCCTTATAAAAAATGCCGACTTCTGTCGGCATTTTTTATACACCTTCCTATTAATTGAGAATTAGTTTTGAAAAACACCACAACCCCATTTCACTCACTTGTTAGTTTTTTCAATTCGAATAAAGGAAAGGATCCCGGGCGCATATTACAACCCGAGGTATATCGCTCTGTTAAAGATGAAAGTACATTAAGATCTGCTGCTGTATTATTACCCATCACTCGCCATAAACCTGGTTTTGAAAGCAATCTCGTTTTAACTGTAAGATCAGAGAATCTTACGAGCCATGCTGGTCAAATTAGCTTGCCCGGGGGCACTCAAGAGGATCATGACGATGATTTAGTCGCCACCGCATTGCGAGAGACTGAAGAAGAAATTGGCTTAAAGAGTAAAGAAGTAGAAATAATTGGACGACTGGGTACTCTTGCACTTCCTTCCGGATATTTAGTGTCTCCCATCGCAGGCCTTATCGATAATGATCTAGATTTTACCCCGCAACCAGAGGAAGTCGCACATATTTTTCAAGCACCCTTAAAACTAATTCTCAATGTGAATGCGTATAAAAAATCTTCGGTAAAATTTAAGGGCATAGACCAAAATATTCTCGAATTACAATATGAAAATTATCGAATCTGGGGAGCGACAGCGGCTATACTCTACCACTTAGCTCGAAAGATAACTGATTTCGAAAATTTGTTATGACAGGAATGACCAGCGGCCCCATTTGTTTTTCTAATGTGTTTAAAATTCTCATTCATCGAAGGGAGTATGACAAACACAGTTTCGCCCTTGCTGTTTAGCCATATATAAATATCCATCCGCCATATCGACAAATTCCTTTTCATTGAAGCAATCACCGCGAGCATAAGTTGCAACACCAAAACTAGCTTCGACCCCAAACACTAAGTCACCAGCGTTTATTAATGCTTTTCCTACAATTAAACGCAGACGATTTGCTAAACGAACACCTTGTGGCAATGCTGTATCTGGAAGAATAATAGCAAATTCCTCACCACCGTAACGGCATGGGATATCCAACCGCCGAATAGCCTTTTGAATCAAACTAGCAATATGAGAAAGAACTAGATTACCCACTTCATGCCCATATATATCATTAATAGATTTAAAATGATCCAAGTCACACATAATTAGGCTGGCAGGCTGGCCTGAACGACGAACTCGCTCCATCTCCAAACTAAGTGTTTGATAAAAATAGCGGTAATTATAGAGCCCGGTTAATTCATCAGTGCGCACCAAAGAGGCCAAGTATGTAATCTCCTCTCTAAGTCGCTGAAGTTCAACGATGTTCGTGCAGACTTCGCTGCCGGCCGGACATGGGTCTTTAGCGTTCACTTGGTTCATGCGATGATTATTCTTGCTTCTTGAACATTACTATTATCCTAAAACTACAGAAATATAGGGGTTTTTGCCTCCTCAGAGAACAAGTTGTGACTCTCAGGTTGACATTAGAAAATGCAGCAACTGCAAAAAACAACCTGAAACCTACTTTGTAACACTACCCCTTATTTCTGAAAACTGAAATACCTATTGATTAGGCAAGGCCCAGGCAGGAAATCCACCCAAGACATCAAATGTTAAATGCCCTAGGGTATAAACGAAAAAGGTAAGCAGAAAAACGGACAATATATCTAACCAAATGCCAGCAATCACCATCTTCATTATCGGTATTCTCCCAGAACCATAGACAATGGCATTTGGTGGAGTAGAAACTGGCAACATAAACGCGCATGATGCTGCTAGAGTTGTTGGAATCAAAAGGAGCAGTGGGTGAGCTCCTATAGCCTGAGAAAGGCTCGCCATGATAGGTAGCGAGAGAGAAATAGTTGCAGTGTTCGATGCTACTTCTGTGAGGCCTGTAATAAACGCAACTGTGCTAATAACTATTGTGAGAGGTTCTGCGTCGCCTAAAAGTTCTCCTAATTGGTACGCAATATAATTCGATAATCCTGAAGTTCCAAAGCCCTTTGCAATGGCTAATCCACCACCGAATAAAATCAGTATCCCCCAGGGCACCCTTTTAGCATCTTCCCAGTCCATCAAGCGCCCGCCAATTCCTTTACTAGCGGGAATCATAAATAAGCTTAGCGCCACAGCAATAGACACACTGCCGTCATCAATCATAAAACCGACCGGCTCTGAACCTGCCCATTTCAGCAAATTATCTAAATAATAACTCCACCCAAAAACATCGATTTCCTCGCTAAAAAGTCTTTCCTTCCGCGTCATTAATAGCAAAGCAAAAGCAACAAAAACACCTGTGACCCTTTTTTCCTCGATAGACATAGGTCCCAATTTACTTATTTCATTATGAATAAAATCTTTACCGCTAAATGGGGTACTAGAAGGGAGAGGGAACACAAATCGAGTCAATAACACCCAAGCAATAAGCAAGTAGATGAAACTCATTGGCAAAGCGAACAACATCCAAGTTGAAAACGTGATTTCGGGCGCCTCTGGAAAAAGCTGAGACATTTGTGTAATTAATACTCCATTCGGCGGAGTACCTATTAATGTCGCAAAACCCCCAATAGATGCTCCATATGCGATACCCAGAAGCAAGGTTAAGGAAAAATTCTCGGCTCTACTGTCAGCTATTCCACCTTCCGCAACAATTTTTCGGTTCAGGTCTTCATAGAGCAAGACCAGTGACAAGCCCATAGGCATCATCATCAAGGCTGTCGCGGTATTAGACAACCACATAGACAAAAAGCCGGTTGATACCATAAAACCCAGCACTAAGCGATGAGGCTGGCCGCCAATTATGCGAAGCGTATGTAAAGCAATACGCTTATGCAAATTCCATTTCTCAACTGCTACGGCGACAATGAATCCACCCAAGAATAACAGTATTATCCAATCCATATATTGATTAGCGACATTAGGGAAAATGATGTCAAAATCACGAATAGAATATCCTTCAGCAAAAGAAGTTGAACCTAAATCAATACGATTTCCAGCAGGAAGCTCCCTTCCGCGCATTATCCCCATTAATGGAAATAGCACTACAGGTAACAAGGCAGTTGCTGAAAGCGGAATTGCTTCAGTTATCCACCAGATTGCCATCAGAAATATAATGGCTGCCATACGAGTAACAAGCGGATTGTTCGGATCAAGGTCTACAAACAGTAAAAAAAACAGAAAAACCGCCGGTCCAAGCCAAAGACCTATCCTAGATCGCAAAGGCACGGGCGCAGGAATCGCCGTTTTCGAATATACCGTTTCAGTCATTGCTGTTCTTCTTGGGTCAGTGAGCTAATCTGATGGCTCAAAAATTTCTTCGAGAAAATTTGCCAAAGATTGGTAAGTCCGCTTATCTGCTACTGCATTATACACAGTTCCGAAATCAGGGTTATTCGCCGCGGGGTTTGTAAACGCATGCATGGTTTGACCATAAGCATGCACTTGCCAATCTACTGCAGCTTCATTCATCTCTTTCTCGAAAGCAAGAACCTGCTCTGGAGGAACCATGGGGTCATCATGCCCATGCAAACATAGTACTTTCGCCTTAATCTCTTCATTGGGCACGTCACCAGGAGAAAAAATACCGTGAATGCTCACTACGCCCTGCACGTCGGCTCCCGATCTGGCGAGTTCAAGCACACACATTCCACCGAAACAATAACCCATCGCAGCAACTTTGGAAGCGTCAACCTGAGGTATATTTCTTCCAGCCACTAGCGCTGACCTGATCCTTTGTCGAAGCTTTGAGCGATCAGAAGCAAATGGATTCATTAAGGAAGAATTAAGTTCAGTATCTCCATCTGCCCCAAATATTCCCTTGCCATACATGTCTAATGCAAAACCAATATACCCCATCGAAGCGATTCGCTCCGCTGCTTTACAAGCAAATTCTCTTCGCCCGCTCCAATCATGAGCTACTAATATTAAGGGTTTCTGAGTTTTTGTTTCTTGATACGCCACATATGCTTCTAAGAGCGTATCGCCATCATTGTAATCAAGATTTTGCGTAATCATGTTTAACTCTTTTATTGTTTTAGTGTTTACTTCTTTATAAAGCAAAGATTAATCAAGAACGTCAATCATCGCCTCGGCTGAACTGGCTTTTATTTCTCCGGGAGCCTCTATTCCCAAATAGGTGACAGTTCCATCTTCGACAATCATACCAAAGCGCTGAGCTCTGCTACCCATACCAAACCCACTGGCATCTAGCTCGAGGCCGATAGCCCTAGTAAATTCACCATTGCCATCCGCAAGCATGAGTATTTCCTCAGCATTCTGCGCTTTACCCCATGCCCCCATAACGAACGCATCATTAACCGCCATGCAGGCAATGGTATCAACACCTTTGGCCCTGATAGCATCAACGTTAACCACAAACCCTGGTAAATGAGTCATCGAACATCCGGGGGTAAACGCGCCGGGAACCGCAAAAAAAACCACTTTCTTTCCACTAAAAACATCTTCACTCCTTAAATCCTCGGGTCCCTCAGCAGTCATAATCTTAAATGTTGCTGCCGGAACTTTGTCTCCAACCTGGATAGCCATGCATACTCTCCTTTACCGTTAATTTGACGTAACTCAACGTGGATATTAACAAATTCAAATAGACATTCTAACCATTGTTCTAAGAATTCCAGGACATTTCTATTTGACAGGAAAACTTTCTTTATCAACAGCATTTAACTAATAAATGAATACCGTTTCCTTTTTCAGGATTACCCTGTTGCCCCATATAGTTTTAGCGGTCGCGTTCAGTCTACAGTTGTTGACTACGAACAAAATGCTACAGATTATACCGGGTACTTAGTTGAACATTTGTGCTTAGCCGACAGATCAATTATTTTCGAGAGAGAATCGAAATGGTTGGTATAACTGTCTGAAAACGGGCTGGCAGAACTAGTTAATTTCTGCCCGCTGGAAATAATTATCGCAGTGTTTATTAAGCGCTCTTTTCGCGCCCAATCAAAGGCTCCATTCAAAATTCTGAATAATCGAGTGGAAACTCCTTAAAAACGCACTTTAGGTTATCCTTCACTATCAAAAACTGAATCAATCCAATCTATATGCAATGAAATTCTTTCGTACACTGCTATTGCACCATATTTGCCTTGGGTTTCTTCTGAGTATTCGTCGCCAACCGCTTCACCAATAGCCACTCCCACTAAATGATACCCCTCTTTGGTTTCAATTAATGCCGGGCCACCACTATCACCCAATCCCAGACTCCCTTCCAATGGCAAAGAACTGCTATCTAGAATTCTTGGGTCATCGAATATAAACCTCAATTTGCTGTCTGCCTGCACAATTCTGTTGTGCGCTCGCCGCTTGGTACTATCAGCATACTGACGACCTGTTGTACCAATTCCGAAGTAACCCCAACCAACTAGAGTTACAACTTTTCCGACTTCATTCGAATCACGACTAACTTGCATGGGCCAAGGCACCGACGACGCTTTACTGAAGCGTAGCAAGGCAAGGTCAACTTCGGGGTTCTCTTTGTCAGTTATAGCAGGATGCCCATACACAGCATCAATCTCACGTTCTTCATTAGCCACTTCAACCGTAAAGTTTCTCCCATTATTTATACTGTTTCCTAAATTTGTTTCATAAATACAATGAGCAGCAGTAATAGCCCAACGCTCATGAATAACTGTCGCACCACATATACGTCTTGCCCCTTCCCGCTGAAGAAAAAANACGGCCGGAAAGTCACTACTTCGAATTTCATAGTCTCCTGGAGCCACATCATGACGCACTATTATTGCGTGACTTCCAAATGCAGAAACAAAAACAAAGAGATATAACAACGTTTTCAATTTCATTCTGACTAATTGCTCGTTCTGTTTTACTTTTATGGATGTTTAGTTGAATCTGCCGGGACTATATCGGGCTTGATCCGTCTTAGCTGCCGCAGATTAGGTCTGTAGGGCCCTTTGTTTACCATCTTAAAAATCTTCACAAAACGATATAACACCACTAGTACAGTAGCCAATATAAAGACAAGCATGCATGCTGCCAACCAATGCTCCAGGGCCCAGCTCGAATTATCTAAGAACTGATATGCCACTGAATAAATACCTTTAATCTAGATGGAAAGAAAAGTCATTATGCGCCATGTTAAGATTCAAAGGTAGCTTAGTTGTTATTCGCGAGGTCTGAGACCAGTTTTTCGATATTTTCGATCCGTTCCCAAGGATCGTCCAGCTCCAATAGATGTTGACGGTGTCGATTCTCTATCGGAATAAGTTCGCTCAACCGCCAACCAAGCTCCCACAAATTGTTATAGTCGATTGACATTTTCTTTTCCTCAACTAATGGATGTTTTTCCAAGTTCCGCAACAAATCTGACAATCCTAAAAACTGGTCTTCAAGAGGTATGGTTCCCATACCTAGAGTTTCTCTTTTACTGAATTCAACTTCTGCTTTAAGAACTCCTGAGTCTGCCTGCCAACAATCGATTACTCTGAATTTAGTTGAACCCTCTACTGTTATCCCAAGCAAGCCATTCTCAAGCTGATCCCAGTCGACAATTTTCCCAAAAGTCCCTGTCCTATGAATCGTCTGCTGATTTCCTTCACGAACGACTTCTCCTCCGGACTTTATTAAGCACACCCCAAATCCGGTACTATTTCTCAAACAATAGCGAACGAGATCCAGGTAACGTTGTTCGAAGATTTGGAGATCTATACGCCCGCCAGGGAATAGAACTACGTGAAGAGGAAAGAGTGAAATTTCTTGAAAGTCTGTCATTCTGCCAATAAAGACCTGATAACTATTTCTGGAGAAACATAACTGATTTAGTAAAAAGAAAAATAGTGCTAATAGTTCAGTGTCTAACGACTCATTTGTAATCTTTGTAATAGCTTATCGTGAATACTTTCAAATCCGCCATTACTCATTATTATGATGCAGTCGCCAGCTGAAGAGTTTTCTTCTAGATATGCTAGGATCTCATCTACCGAGTCGTAAACATAGGCCGTCACTGCACTTTCACTAAGCAGTAATTGAAAATCAATTAAACAACCCTCACTTTTATACCATAACACTATATCTGCGCTTTCCGTAGCCCTATTAAAGCTTTCCTGATGATAACCTGATTTCATAGTCGCAGAACGAGGCTCAATAACGGCGATCAGGCGTTTCGAACCTGCCTCTAAACTCAGCCTAGTTGCCATTCCACTGAGTGTAGACTCAATTGCCGTTGGATGGTGTGCAAAGTCATCATAAATGCTTATCCCTTTAACGGTCCCTTTCAATTCCATCCGACGTTTTACACCTTTAAATTCCTTTAAGCCATCAACTGCGGTCGGCAGATCTATACCGACGTGGTGAGCGGCCGCAACAGCGGCCAAGGCGTTCTTAACGTTATGCAATCCAATCAGGTCCCATTGCACAACCAATCTGCTGAGTTTTTCATAGGCGATGCCTGGATCATACTTGATAAGTTCAAATTCAGTACCTTGTTCGTTTTTTAATAAAGCGTTCCAAAAAGTGTCGCTATTTACAGAAAGGCTTTGGTGTGCCTGTTCACGCGAGACTAAGCCAATTTTTTGAGTTGGCGTCCAGCAACCCATATCGAGCACTTCATTAATAGCTAAATCGCCATCCGGAAAGATTATTAAACCGTTGCCCGAAACTGTTCGGATCAAATGATGAAATTGTTTTTGAATAGCTTTCAAATTGTCGAAAATGTCAGCATGATCAAACTCAAGGTTATTAAAAATTAAAGTCTTTGGGGTGTAATGAATAAATTTAGATCTTTTATCAAAAAAGGCGCTATCGTATTCGTCAGCCTCTACGACGAAGAAATCGGAATCGCCGATACTTGCCGACTGGGCAAAATTATTGGCTACCCCGCCGATTAGGTAGCCCGGTTTTAATCCCGCATATTCTAAAATCCATGCAAGCATAGCACTAGTAGTTGTCTTCCCATGAGTACCAGCAATGCCTAACACCCATTTATCATGAAGCACAAATTGCGCCAACCACTGGGGACCGGATGTATAGTTCAAGCCCTTGTTCAGAACAAACTCCACTGCTGAATTTCCGCGAGAAAGGGCATTACCGATAATCACCAGATCTGGGCGGGGATGAAGGTGCTCGGATCGGAAGCCCTCGGCTATATCAATACCCTGCTCTTGCAACTGAGTACTCATTGGCGGGTAGACATTAAAATCGCTCCCGCTCACTCGATGTCCCAACTGTTTGGCTAAGACGGCAAGGCTTCCCATAAAAGTCCCACAAATGCCTAATATATGGATATGCACTAGTATCTATTCTCCTGAATCATGCTAAATACGGATGTTATGCTAGCCGTTCTTCGATAGCATGACAGTCTTATTTGAGTATTTATAGCCATGCCTAAGCAATCGACCAGTTTCTGGACTTTCTCCAATCAATTATATNACAAAGATGACGTAGCTAGCGCCTGTTTGTACCTTCAAAATGAATTTCAATTTGACGTCAATCTTTTACTCTTTTGCTGCTGGGCTGCTCACTTTGATAATGATCTAAGTGGGGAGTCTTGGAAACAAATATTAGACTTCTCCAAAAGATGGAAATCTGGCGTCGTACNACCGTTAAGAGATACACGCAACTGGATGAAAAATAATGCTCATCGAATTACAGAAGAGAATGGGTTTCCTACACTTAGAGAAAAAATAAAACTGAATGAGCTGGCAGCGGAAAAATTTCAACAAGAATATATCGAAAAATGCGCTAAAGAACTTAAAATGAAAAATATGCGCTTTAGCCCTGTTAGAGCCGAAAACTACATTGACAAATTAATGAAAGCTAATCACGTTAAAACCAACAAAGAAATCAGTGCGCAGTTGCGAGTCATAATCCAAGGGGTAGATAAATGCTAGGAAGAACCCTCAACGAATATTGAATCTAAAAGAGCCCTTCAAAATAAAGCTGCCAAAATCCAATGCAAGACTGCTAGTAATGTTGAAAAGCCTTCATAATTTCCCTACGTTAAGAAGGATCATTTTCAGCTCTGGACCCACGCCAGCGTTTTACTAAACCAGCATCGATATCGAATAAATCCAACACGCGACCAACGTGATGGTCAACCAATTCGTCTATTGAGTTTGTTTTTATGTAATGCGCAAGCATTGGTGGCGCAATGATGGCACCAAGTTGGCTAGCCTTCATTAGTAATTCGCAGTGTCCGGTGTGGAGCGGCGTTTCTCGAGGTACCAGGACTAGACGTCTTCTTTCTTTTAATGCTACATCAGCGGCCCGCACTAACAAAGAGTCAGAATAGGAATTGGCGATTGCGGAGAGACTTTTTATTGAGCAAGGCGCGACAACCATTCCAGCTGTGCGGAATGACCCGCTGGCAATAGTCGCGGCAATATCTTTGTTCGAATGGACATGGCTAGCAAGAGCCTTAACATCGCCGACATTCCAATCAGTTTCAAGGCCGATGTTCATCTTCGCGGATTCAGACATTATCAAATGCGTTTCTATTCCGGGTTGCGACCGAAGTACCTCCAGCAAACGTATACCGTAAACAACTCCGCTGGCGCCCGACATTCCGATAATTAACTGCATATTCTCACTCTGAAAACTGGGGAGTCGATTGTTGCACCGCAAGTGTCTGCTGGCAAGCACCATCACGGACTAGTAGTATTATACTTTTATTTAATAGCAGCGAATTGCGAAAACTATGAGTAAAGCAAATCTTTTCTACGCCCAGTCTGGCGGCGTTACGTCGGTCATTAATGCTAGTGCCTGCGGTGTAATCGAAACTGCCAGAAAGCACAAGAATAAGATTGGTAAGATTTATGCGGGCCTAAACGGTATTGTCGGGGCACTTAATGAAAATCTCATAGATACAAACAAAGAGTCCAGTGCAACCATAGCCGCATTGCGAAGCACTCCCGCAGGTGCGTTCGGTTCGTGTCGATACAAATTAAAGTCTTATGCTGAGAACCACAAGGAATACGAAAGACTTATGGAAGTATTTCGTGCACACAACATCCGATACTTCCTTTATAACGGCGGCGGCGATTCTCAAGATACGGCTAACAAAGTTTCGCAACTCAGCTTAAACAAAGGCTTCCCGATAACTTGCATCGGCATACCAAAGACCGTAGATAATGATTTACCTATTACTGACAATTGTCCCGGTTTTGGCTCCGTGGCCAAATATGTAGCTGTCTCAATTCGAGAAGCAGGATTAGATGTGGCATCAATGTGCGAAAGCTCAACTAAAGTTTTCGTCATGGAAGTGATGGGACGCCACGCCGGCTGGATCGCAGGTGCTGCGGGGCTGGCCTCAGAGCAAGAAGGCGACGCTCCCCACATTATCCTTTTCCCGGAAATTCCATTCAATCGAGACAAGTTTTTACGCAAAGTAAAAACTTATGTAGGTAAGTTTGGTTATTGTGCCATTGTGGTTTCGGAGGGCGCACAGAACCCAGACGGTAGTTTCCTAGCTGAATCANGCAACAAAGATGCCTTTGGTCATGTCCAACTCGGAGGGGTTGCACCTTTCGTAGCAAATATGATTAAAGAAAAGCTCGGATATAAATATCACTGGGCAGTCGCAGATTATTTGCAAAGATCTGCAAGACATATCGCTTCTAGAACCGATGTCGAACAAGCTTATGCTGTGGGCAAAGCTGCAGTGGAGTTCGCTCTAAAGGGAAAAAATGCCGTCATGCCTACGATTGTTCGAGGAAAAACCAATCGTTATAGCTGGCGAATCGGCGAAGCAAAATTAGCTGACGTGGCAAATATCGAAAAAAAGATGCCGCGCAACTATATAACGAGAGATGGATTTCATATCACTGACAAAGCTAAGAGGTATTTTGCCCCCTTAATTCGAGGCGAAGATTATCCTAGCTATAAAAATGGGGTCCCTCAATATGCACGCTTAAAGAAAGTGCTGGCGAAGAAAAAACTTAAAAAGTGGAAAGCCTAGGGCGCTAGGCGATCTATCTGCCAATTTTCGCCGTTTCGCAAGTAGCGGAACCGATCATGAAGGCGATTAGCTCCACCCTGCCAAAACTCTATTTCATTGGCAACAACACGATAACCACCCCAATAATCCGGCAGAGGAATTTTGCCATTTTTATATTTCTGCTTTATAGATTCGAACTGATTGAGCAAAACCGATCGAGACTTCAATACTTTACTTTGCTGTGAAGCAACAGCAGCTACCTGGCTTTCTTTGGGTCGCATTACAAAATACTTCAATGANTCTGCAGCGGATATTTTGCTCGCTAAGCCACAAACCTTTACTTGCCTATCGATGACATTCCATGGGAAATGCAAACTGATATTTGAGTTATCATCCAGCTCTTCCGATTTGCGACTGTTGTAATTGGTATAAAACACAAACCCGTCTTCGGCGAAATATTTTAGAAGAACAATTCTCTGACTAGGCCGCCCGTCGCTCGATACGGTTGCTACGGTCATTGCAGTTGGGTCATGAATTTTTAAGTCAATCGCTTGTTGCATCCACACACTAAACTGATCATGGGGATCATTAGCAAGATCTGATCGACTTAATCCGCCTTGTAAATACTCTCTTCTTAATGACTCTAGATCCACAACTACACCCTCAACCACTACCTCACCTATCTGAACTTTTATAAAAGATGAGGCAAGCTATTAGCCAAAAAACATCACCGGTATAGGCTATACCAAAAAAAATTTCTTATGGGCAGTGCAATACGCACTGGAAATAGTCGAACGCTTCGAAAAAGAATTAGCCACACATCGGCTAGCACAACATTCTTAATTAACTTACTATCTAATAAGATCACCGTATTGCCAATACTGTTTTCTAGCTGTACCTGTTGCATAGTAGAACGTGCCTTCACCATGCTTATCACTGGCGAAAAAACCGCCAATATATTTCTGTCCATCAGGCCAACGATAAGTACCCTTACCCTGATAATGATCTTCAATAAAGCCACCCGTGTAATTTTCAAAATTTTCCTTTAACCAAAATTCAGTATGTTCATTTTCTTGCCAACGAGGAAGATTAAAAAAGTAAGAGCCTTGGCCATGACGCATATTGTTTCTCCATTCTCCGATATAAAGCTTCCCCTTACCATTCCAGTGAGAGCCCCGTCCTTCTCTACTACCTCTAGCCCAATTACCGGCATAAATTTCTTTCTCAAGAAATGAGATTGGCATTTCTAAGCGACCATAACCATGAAATTCTCCACCTTTGAAACTGCCGATATATTCGCCCGGTCCCCAAGGAGTTTTTAACTGCAGCGTCCCACGGCCTGAATCACAATCTCCGTATATACACTCCTCCCCCGTTACTTCTTTAAGGGATTGAGCTGTAACATTAACAGCATCACCTGTCGAAAAGGCGAATAAAAGAACTCCAACAACGAAATAAACCCAGCTAGACATGCAAAAAAACTTAGTTTTCATAACATTTCCTATTTTAAGCCTATCCCAACAACAAGCTCCGGTAAGTTGATAAGACAGCGACCCTTATCAAGCTTTAATCTCCGAGGATGTGATTATAGCCTGTAGCAAACCCGTTGAACTAGCGAAGATCTTAATCATTTACAAGGATTAAGAAAGGCGTAAACTGAAATTATGAGCACAGCAGAAACTTGGTTAAAAGAGAATAGTTTCGGAAAAATTGTACGAAGCGAAACTGTGGAGGGTGGATGTATAAATAATTCGTCTCGACTATTTCTTGAGTCTGGAATTTCCCTATTCCTGAAAGAAAACAGTAACACACCCGCGGATATGTTTCACGCCGAAGCAATTGGGCTTAAAACACTCGGCGAACGAAGGGCAATCAGAGTTCCGCAAGTAATACATGCTGAAGATGACTTCCTTTTAATGGAAGATCTTGGACAAAACTCAGTTTCCACTACTTTTTGGATAGACCTAGCTGAAGGCCTTGCTGAATTGCATAAAGCAACTAGCGCACAATTCGGTTTTACTATCGATAACTATTGCGGCTCAACTCGTCAGGAAAACACTTTAAGTAATAACGGGCATGAGTTTTTCGCTACTTATCGAATTCTGAAACTCGCCTCTTTGGCTTTTTATCGAAAACTCATAGAAATTGAGGACTTAGCTGCTCTCGAAAATATCGCTAAAAATTTATCACTCCTGATCCCACAGCAAGATGCGGTACTAATTCATGGTGATTTATGGGCCGGAAATATTCACTGTTGTAAAAATTGCGAACCTGCACTGATCGACCCCGCTCCATATTGGGGATGGGCTGAAGCGGAATTAGCCATGACCAATTTATTTGGCGGATTCTCTAAGAAATTTTATGAAGCTTATGAGAGTAATTCGCAAATTGAGAAAAACTGGCGAGAACGCATGCCTATCTATAATATTTACCATCTACTCAATCATTTACTTTTATTTGGAACAAGTTATCTAGCTCCTATTCGTAATATAACAAAAAGATTTACATGAGTGGACAATTGACAAAATATATGGAAAAAGAAGCTAACAAAAGAACTAAAGAATTTCCGCTACTTCAATCAATTATTTTATCCTATTTGCAGGTTAGACTATTCGCCGCAGAACATTAAGAGGACTTACATTAACAACGCGTCTAGTAGAATTCACACCAAGCCCGGTAATTATGAACATGCCTAACAATGGACCAGCAATCCATACCCAATAATGAAAAGAAAACTCCTGTTCGAATACTTCTTCTTGCAGATAGAAAACTGAAGCTTCTGCTCCAATGGTTGCAATCAAGCCTGCTACCAATCCTAGAGTCGCAAATTCGATCAATAGACCAGTAAGAATTAATTTACGGCCTGCCCCAAGGGTTCGAAGAATTGCATTCTCATGAAATCGTTCATCCAGACTCGCATTCACGCAGGCTAACAGCACCAATGCGCCGCACAATAAAACCAGAATAGAGATCAACTCAATCGCCGAAGTCACCTGAGCAATAATGGTTTGAATCTGCTCGATCAAGCCATCGATTTCGATAACTACCATCGTCGGAAACATACGAATCAGATCATTTAAAAGAATTTTTTGCTCTCGTTCCATCAAGGCTGTTGAAAGGAAAGTTGCGCCAATATGATCAATTGTACCCGGCGAAAAAATTATAAAGAAATTGGGTTGCATATTATCCCAACGCACACTGCGAAAACTCGAGACCTCTGCTGAGACAATTTGCTGATTGACTTCAAACTCCAGGCGATCGCCCAATTTCAAGTCTAACCAATCCGCATACTCTTCTTCTATAGATACATAACCGGGCACAGACTCTGCACCCCACCAAGCACCGGCTGTTATCAAATTGTCATTCGGTAACTCCTCTGCCCAAGTAACCTGACGGCGGCTTAAGCGACCNCGAACGCGTCTGCCTCCATTGGCAGCCTCTTCTGCGTTAACAGGCGGCGCATCGGATTGGGGACTATTAAAGTCTTCCTCTTCATCGCCCAGATCTTCATCATCAAACCGCGCGTTTTCCGTTAAAGTACCGGTACCCACAGAAACCTCACTTTCATCTCCGGGTTCTGGCAGATCACCATTAACACGCGTTACTCGAGCACTTATTAGAGGATAGAATTGATTGCCTTGAATATCATGGTCTGCAAAAAAAGATTCAATACCGCCGATCTGACTCTGGGTGATATTCATCATAAAGTGATTCGGCGTGTTCTCTGGTAACTGCGCCTGCCACTCTTCGATAAGGTCAGTCCTCAACAGAGTAAGTATCAACAATGACATGATAGTTACTGAGAACACCATCACTTGCAAAACATTCTGCTTTCGCCGTCGCCGGGTCGCCGTCATGGCGAGCAACCATGCACTTCCTGCTTTCATTCCGGTTGAACCGCTAGAGCGCAGGAACAAATAGGAAATAATTGAGAGAAAAGCAGCAATCGCGGTTACAGCGCTCACTAAAACAATCGTAAGCTCGAGGTCCTGGCTATACCAATAAACCAAAAAAACGGTACCCAAGATGCCAAATACATAAGGAATATTCGCGCTAATTTTTTGCTGGCTCATATCTTTGCGCAGCACTCTTAGTGGCGGAGTTTCTCTTAATGCGAGAAGCGGCGGTAAAGCAAAAGCCAATAAGCAAATAATTGCTGTTAAGGACCCAACCACAAATGGCTGTATACCGGGATCTGGCAATGACACTAATAAGAGCGATTCAAGGAACAGGAGAATAATTCGATGTACAAACCAACCGAGCAGCCAACCAACAAATACTGCTATCGCTGCGAGCACCAGCTGAATACTTAGATAAACGAACGAGATTTGCGCCGATGTACACCCAAAGGTCTTTAATATTGCGACATAGTCATAATGGCGTTCGCTGTAACGTTTTGCAGTTAACGCTATGGCAACACCAGCAAGTAACACTGCAAATAAAGAGCCTAGTAAGAGAAAACTTTCAGCTCTCTCTAACGCTTCACGGACTTCCTCGCTCTCCTCGCGAATATCTCGCATGTAGTAACGCCCGCGCCACTCCTCTCGCGCCCCAAACCATTCCGCAAAAGAATCTAACTCTCCGATTTCATCGGCAGCAAATAGATACCGATAACTCACGCGACTGCCTAGTTGCACTACATTAGTTCTTTCAACGTCAGCCATGTGTAACATTAAACGGGGGCCTGCGTTGTCCATCATACTTCCGCCAGCACGATCCGGTTCAGTAATAATAATTTGGCTAACGATTAGCTCTGCTTCGCCAACGGATACTGTATCGCCAACATTTATTCCCAGAGCCGGCAAAGCTCGCGATTCAAGCCAGACCTCGCCCTTTGGTGGCCCAGTTTGAACCGGCCTACCTCGGACAAAGGGNTCATCGGCGATAATGACATCGCCACGCAATGGGTAAGCATCAGTAACCGCTTTCGCCGCCACCAGCATATTCCCTGAGTCTGAAAAAACCATTGAAGTGAAGGATAATATTTCAGCAGTGCGCAACCCTCGCATCCGCCCTTCTTCTAGGATTTCCCTCGGCAAATCTCCACGGCCGCTGACTATACGATCTGCTGCCAGCATATTCGCTGATTCCAGCAACAAAGCTCTTTCCAGTCTGTCGGTGAACAATGCTATGCCAGTCACTGAAGTAACCGCCATTACCAAAGCTATAAACAGTAGTTTTAATTCACCTCCCTTCCAATCTCGCCACAGCAAACGCAACGCAAGCCCAAAAAGATTCCTAATCGGTTTGTTATCATAAAGCGTCTTCTTGGTTAGCTCAGGCACTTACGACATCCTCAGTATCTTCATTTTCGACAACCTCGCCGCCAACCAATCGAATCTTGCGACCGCAGCGGGACGCTAATCGCTCATCATGTGTTACTAAGACCAGAGTGGTAGAGAATTCTCTATTTAAGTCAAATAATAGATCTACAATTTTTGACCCAGTGGCAGTGTCTAAATTTCCTGTCGGCTCATCAGCAAAGAGCACCTGGGCTTCCGTTGCAAATGCACGCGCAATCGCCACCCTTTGTTGCTCACCTCCGGAAAGTTGGTTCGGATAATGATGCCAACGTTCCTCGAGACCAACCCGCTCGAGTAAATTAGTAGCCTTTTTCTTTGCTTGGTCATCACCTTTAAGCTCGATAGGCAACATAACGTTCTCAAGAGCAGTCAAACTTGGAAGCAATTGAAATGATTGAAATACAAACCCTACTAGCTGGCCGCGAAGGACCGCGCGCTTTTCTTCATCGAGCTCCGAAACCAAATGATTGTCCAGAATGATTTCACCTGAAGAAGCACTATCCAACCCAGCCATCAGACCAAGCAGCGTTGACTTACCAGAACCAGACGCACCCACTATTGCAACTGCCTCTCCAGCCTCAATACAAATATTTATACCCTTTAGTATTACTAACACACCTTCGCTGGTATCTACTGACTTTCCAAGATTCCTTGTTTCAATCATTCCAGATAATCCCATTTCCCCGTATCCGGGTAAAAAACAGCTCGCATTATAGTCGAATTAAAGTAAAGTTAGTCAGAGAATAGTTAGACAATTGAATTGAGCGAACAGCTGTTAACTGGGTTACCATTTTCTGCAAGTAATTAATTAGATATATCGATGAAATCCTATATTTTCGGTTTTTTACTGCCAATTTTAACTTTTTCGCAGCACGTTGGCAGCGCAGAGCAAGCCCCTTATACCCTACTAATTTATGGCGACAGCCTAAGTGCCGCGTATGGAATCAGCGAACAGGAAGGATGGGTCGCATTGTTAGCAGAAAAAATCAGCTCTGAAGGCTGGCCCTATCGCGTGGTAAATAGTAGCGTCAGCGGAGAAACGACAANGGGGGGCGTAGAGCGCTTACCCTCTATACTCTCAAACTATCAACCAAACCTAGTTATCTTAGAGCTTGGGGGAAATGACGGTTTACGAGGCCTCCCGGTTAATTTAATGAAAACAAACCTAAAGAATATGGTTTCTTCAATTCGGTCTGCTGGTGGGGAAGTGTTATTGACTGGAATTCAGATTCCTCCCAATTATGGCCCCCGTTATACCGAACCTTTTTATGCTACTTTCAGTGAAATTTCGGAGGAAGAATCCATTCTCCTAGTTCCTTTTCTTCTCGAAGGTATCCCGCAAAACCCTGAACTGATGCAGGATGATGGTATTCATCCCNCAGCAGAAGCACAACAATTGATTCTAGATAATGTATGGCCAATTCTAGAACCATTATTAGAAAAAAAATAGGGAGCCCAACTCAAATCCTTGCCGTAAACACTAAAAGGCCAAATCGAACTATTTAATAATTATACCCCAAAGAATGATTTCTAGGGGCTTAACTTTTCCAAAGAGCTTAGCTTTCTTAGCCATAAATAGGAAACCCCCGCAAGCCGCAAACCGCAAACCGCAAACCGCAAACCGCAAACCGCAAACCGCAAACCAACGCTAAATTATCCCTCACTTTATGATAGTAAAAACTAAAAAGACACAGTGTCTATAACAAATAAACATCTAGAGATTAGTTACTACGATAGCTAGATAACGGTATCGTTGGACGAACTAATTACAGCATTGTTATTTAAGCTCAGACCATTTTTTCCTTTTATCCTGAACAACATAATCGAGGACATAAGATTACAGAAACCCATAGCAATGAGCGCCAAATCATAATTACCAGCCACATCATAATAATAAGCCACCAAGATGGGCCCAAGTGCCGACATACCGAACGTAAAAGGCATCGCTGTCGAACGAACAGAACCGAGGTAACGTCTTCCAAATGAAGAGGCCCAAATAACCTCTTGCAAAGGTAGTAATCCACCCCACCCAATTCCCATAATAAGAAATCCTATATACACCAAGATATCCAAGCGGAGGGCAACACTAAGCACTATCAAAATAACAGAAGACCCGGATATTGCTGCCCCAATGGCAGCAAGTCTTTTGGGGTCATACTTATCGATTAACTCTCCCCAAAAAGGTTTACTTAGGAAAGCAGGAATTGACGCAATTGAAATCATACTAGATGCTACCAACCTAGAGTAACCAGCATCAGTCAACAAAGGTATTGTTTGAATAAGCATTGTAGTAATTGATATCTGAAACAAGCCAAAAGCGAGAACTAGGAAATAGAAACTATAAGTTCGCATAGCCTGTGACCGGGTCATGGATTTTTCAAAATCAGCTCTTGCTGAATCCCCATAACCCGCATCTATTTCCGCTTGAGATTTGCCATCAGGATGCAGATGATAGTCCTCGGGTTTTCGTCGCACTAAAGCTGCCATGGGAAGAGTAATTAGAAATGCAGCCATACCCATTAGACGCCAGGCTTCTCTCCAGCCAAATAAATCCACCAACCAGGTAGCCGTGGGCGGCAAAATTATGCCGCCAAGAGAAATGCCCATACCAGCAATAGCTACCGCCCTTCCTCGCCTCTCCACAAACCATTTTCCCAGACTCACGTTGATGACGAGGTTTCCCACCATTGCTGCACCGATTGTAAGAATTAGGCCATTTAGTGCCCACCATTCAACAAGAGTATTGATACTACCCAGGCTAAATGTCGCTCCAGCTAAAAGAAATGCCCCAACAATGACGAAAGGGCGGCCCCCGTAGCGATCAATGTGAGTACCTATTATGAAACCAGTAACAGCAATTACAATTTGCCCGAGTGATCGAGACGCCGTAAATTCTGCTCGGGTCCAATTAAATTCTTCTGTCATCGGAATCATAAAAGATCCAACGACATAATTGGTCATTCCAACTGCAATAAATTGAGTTACAAAGCCAGCTACAACTATCCAGTAGCCGTAATAGATACGATTAGAAAAAGGAGACAAAGGAATTAGTCCAACTCGAAAAGAATGAATTCTAATCGATCAGATTGCTGGAGTATATAAAGAGATTTTGATCGCGTTGATGCGGCTTTATTAATGAGACACCTGACCCGAAAATCATAGACCTAAAAGCGCACCGTATCACGCCTTAACNACCTTGCGATAACAATAACCTCTACAAACTCTAAGTGTAACGTTTAAATTTCTACAAATTATCATTACCAAAATTACCCTTGAGTAATTCGAAGATATTGCTGGACGACCGATGCTAGTCCTTGCTCAAGACACTCCACAATCAGAGCGTGACCAATAGAGACCTCGAGTATATTAGGGATCTCCAGAAATTTCGCCAGATTCNTTAAATCAAGATCGTGCCCACCATTAACCCCNATGCCCAATTTTGTAGCACGCGCCGCGGTTTCAGCGTAGCTCTGCCAAACATTTTCTTCATTAGCTTCTCCGAAACTAGAAGCAAATTCTTCAGTATAGAGCTCTATCCGATTACCACCCACCTTCGAAACCTCATCAACCAACTCAGGGTCAGGATCAAGAAACAAACTACTGCGAATTCCAGCCGAATGAAGTTTTCCCAAAACTTCAACGAGGAGCCCCCGATGCTGCTTTACCCGCCAACCATGATCTGAAGTAAGCTGGTGAGGTGAATCAGGCACCAAAGTGCATTGCGCGGGACTGGCTTTAAACACAAGCTCTAAAAAATCTCGAGAAGGGTACCCTTCTATATTTAATTCAACGTTTTCATAATTTCTAAGAAATGCACTCAAATCTAGTACATCCTGTCGCGTAATATGCCTTTCGTCGGGTCGCGGATGGACAGTTATACCTTTTACGCCCAGATCTATAACTCGTTCCGCAAATCGTATGACACTAGGAAAGTCTCTACCACGAGAGTTTCTAAGCAGAGCAATCTTATTGAGGTTTACACTTAACATCGTCATGCTACTTTTCTTCAGCCTGCAAAAATTCTAAAACATGGTTTTGAAATACCCTCGGTTTATCGACATGCAGCCAATGACCGGTCCGTCTAATTATCTTCATTTGGGAATTTGGAAATAGTTTTAATATCTCCTGCTTGTTTTTTTCTTGAATATAGTTTGATTCCTCTCCCTTTACAAACAAGCATGGCTTCAAAAACGGGATGTCTGCACTTGGCCTTTCTCTGAGTCGATTATAGTTCTGTTCTATATATTGCAAGTTCAACCTCCATTTATACTTCTTGCTTTCTTTGCGCAATAAATTGGTGAGTAGAAATTCCCGAGTAACGTCTTCTTCGACGAATTCTGCCAATAGCTTTTCTGCCTCTTTTCGAGTTTTAATCACGTCAAAATCGAGAGATTGCATACCTTCAATTGCCCTCAAATGAACCTCATCGGATTGAGCATAGGTAACGGGCGCTATATCCACGACAATAAGCTTATCTACTTTATCTTCTCTCGATAAAGCCAATTCCATGGCGACTTTGCCCCCCATTGAATGACCAATAAAATTAGCCGACGCGATGTTAAGTCGATCCATGATAACCAAAACATCCTCGGCCATTACAGGATAATTCAATTCAGGAGCATGAAAGGATTTGCCGTGATTTCTTAAATCAATGCCAAATACCGAATAATGCTTAGCTAGAAATTTACTGTGAGCGCCCCAGTTAGCCAGATTTCCAAATAAACCATGCAAGATAATAAGTGGCTCACCGAGCTCTGAATACTGTCGAAAGTTCAATTGCATCTGTTCAGAGAGATTTCAAAACTTCGAGCACATCATGGTGATGGGATTTAGTCTTTACTTTTCCCATAATATGGGCAAGTTTTCCTTGTTTATCGATGATGAAGGTAGAGCGGATCACCCCCATAAATTCCCTGCCCATGAATTTTTTAAGCCCCCAAACACCATATTTGTTAGTAACCACAAGATCCTCATCCGACAACAAAGTGAAATTTAAGTTTTCTTTGTTCTCAAACTTTTTCAAGCGAGACACTGGATCAGGGGAGATACCCAAGGCAATTGCGCCAAATTTCCCCAGCTCTGTTTTACCATCTCTAAGACCGCAGGCCTGAACGGTACACCCCGGTGTCATCGCTTTCGGATAGAAATAAAGAACAATATTCTTCTTGCCTTTGAAATCTTTAAGACTGATCTTATTTCCATTCTGATCTTGCAAAGTAAATGCAGGAGCTATATTTCCAGTTTTAAGTGCTGCCATTTTTCCCCTAATATCTCTTTATATAGTTAATTACGACAATCAAGACTTGCTCCCACCTATTTTATTCCTTTTTTTTGGTAACGTGAATCATGTTTACTTTTAAAATTGGCAGAAAACAAATATAGCAATGAATAGAAACTTGTTTGTACTATGATTAGATGTTTTTGTTAATATCGAAACATGAAAAAACCAGAGTCTATGGTCGTGCTTACCGGCGCCGGTATTTCTGCGGAATCGGGCATAGAAACATTTCGTGCGAAGGATGGACTATGGGCTAACCATCCCGTAGAAGAAGTCGCAACACCTGAAGGTTTTGCTCGTAACTCTCAGCTCGTTTATCGATTTTATAACGAACGACGAGAGCAGCTAATGTCTGAAGAAATCAAACCTAATAACGCCCACAGTGCTCTGGCGAAATTTGAGCATGATTTTGGAGGCTCATTCCTTTTAGTAACACAAAATATCGATGACTTACACGAGCGCGCTGGTAGTAAAAACATTTTGCATATACATGGTGAGTTATTAAAGATGCGCTGTTCCAATTCGCAAATTGTGTTTGATATTCGCGAAAGCTTTGACTTCGATACACATTGTCAATGCTGTCGCTCACCAGGAAATTTACGTCCTCACGTTGTCTGGTTTGGTGAAATGCCCTTCCACATGAATCAAATAAACATGGCGCTAGGCGCTTGTGATATCTTTGTTGCGATTGGCACCTCGGGTAATGTCTATCCCGCTGCTGGATTTTACCAAAACGCAAAAATTAACAATGCGCAGACCGTGGAGCTCAATCTTGAAGAGACAGGCTCAACCTTTGATACACATATTTACGGCCCTGCTAGCCAAGTGGTTCCTCGTTTTTTTGAAGAACTTCTAACTCTTTAGCTGAAACGCCTTATTCTAGCTCTGAGATTTCGAAGCAACTAAACTATCGATAACTGATGGTGGAGAGAGAATGATGATTAGGAGAATTCTTAAAGGCTCAGCTGGCTTGCTATTTACACTAACAATTCTTGCGATTGTTATCTATATTGCCACAGCCCCCCAGAGACCGGCGCCTGGTGCTGCGTCTGCGATATGGCTCGAAGACGGTCATTACTCAGTTGGCACGAAGGAACATGTCTTTATCGATGAGTATCGCACTACCAACGAAAACCGAGGGTTCCCGGGCAAACCAACCCGAAGCTTTCAAACTTGGATCTGGTATCCAGAAAACAATGAAGAAGAACACCCCCTAATCATTCATAGCCATGGCATCATATCTCAAGGAAATGAATTGGCTAACGTTGCTGAGCGCCTCGCCAGTCATGGTTACGTTGTGGCCGCAGCCAATTATCCACTTACCAGTGGCAGTACGGAGGGCGGAGCTAACGCAAATGATGTAGTAAATCAACCTGCTGACGTATCGTTCTTAATTGATTCGATGGTAAGTTTAAGCGGCGATGATAAACCGTTTAATGGAACTATCGATCCGAATCGCATCGGTTTATCTGGATTCTCTTTAGGAGGACTAACAACAGTACTCGCAACTTACCATCCTCGTTGGCGAGATCCCCGAGTTAGTGCGGCAATCTCTATTGCTGGGCCGATAAACTCCTTCACTTCACGGTTCTATGACACAACAGACATTCCCTTCCTCGGTGTTTACGGCACTGCTGATGCGCTGATCGATTACCAAACCAATGGCCAGATAATTCCTGATCGAGTGAAAAATTCAACTTTGGTTACTATCGAAGGCGGATCACATCTTGGCTTTCTCGCCCTGGCAGACCCTGCTTTTCGTTTCATGCACAACCCAGACACAATTGGTTGCCAGGGAGTACTTGCCGCACTAGATCAAGGTACTGAAGAGGTGTATATCAGCATTGGCACTGAA
>PBNR01000054.1 GCA_002723195.1 Gammaproteobacteria bacterium
TTTAGAAATAGCCATAGTTGGATGCTATGATAGTCAACCTTTAGTAAATAAGATTATAGAATGTGATCAAGGGAAACAATAACATGAATGGGGCCACAGCATTGATAAATACTCTCGCCAATTGCGGTGTTGAGTTCTGTATAGCAAATCCCGGTACTTCCGAAATGCACCTTGTACAAGCTCTGGATGCAGTGCCAAGAGTTAAATCTGTGCTCGCCCTATTCGAAGGAGTGTGTACCGGTGCTGCCGATGGCATTGGCCGCATGACTGGGAAACCTGCAGCAACTCTCCTTCATCTAGGTCCTGGCATGGCCAACGGTATTGCTAATTTGCATAACGCAAGACGCGCTAATTCGCCTATGATAAATATCATTGGGAATCACCCTAACTTCCATGTCGGCCATGACGCGCCCCTTACATCAAACATTGATACCTTGGCGCACAATTTTTCCTGTTGGATAAAGTCTGAATGTACTGCTGACTCTCTCGCACAGGATGGAGCAGACGCCTACACTGCGACTCTTCGACAATCGACGGGCTCAACAGGACAGATTGCTACATTGATTATGGGTGCCGATGCGGCATGGGGCGATTCACTCGGACCCGTGGAACCTAACGCTGTACCTCAGAGGGCAAAGGTTAATGAATCCGCCATAGATAAAGTAGCGAGCATCATCGAAAAAAGAGGCAGCAATACCGTAATTCTGCTTGAACATCATGGCACTGAACAAGCTGCGATGGCAGCCGCTAGCAAGATTTCTAATAAATATGGGTGCAAGATGTTTAATGGAACATTTCCAGCAAGAGTAGACGGTGGGCCTGGCAGAATTGCGATAGATCGCCTGCCTTATTTCCCAGAACAAGTACTAGGCACACTAAACGGTGTAGAAAACTTAGTGCTTGTCGGTGGCTCGACACCAGTTAGTTTTTTTGCTTATCAAAACTCTCCGGCAGAATTGATCCCTGAAGGGTGCGAAGTTACTCGACTATCCTATATTGAAGAAGATGCCATCGATGCCATGGAACGTCTCGCAGATCGATTGGGCGCCAGCAAACAAAGTATTACTACCTTCGAAAAGAAGGATATTAGCAAGCCGAACGGCGAGTTGAATACCAAAACTATCATTCAATCTCTAGCCGCAACCTTGCCGGAAAACGTTATTGTATGTACTGATTCCGGAGGTGGTAACGCGGCTTACCCTTTCTGCCAAAGTACTTCTCAGAACAATTGGCTGAGTCTTACGGGAGGAGCAATTGGTCAGGGCGGGCCATGTTCCGTTGGCGCCGCACTCGCCTGTCCAGATCAAAGAGTATTAGCGATGCTCGGTGACGGCGGAGCGGCATATACCATACAAGCTTTATGGACGCAGGCACGCGAGAACCTAGATATAACAACGGTCATTTTTGCCAATAATTCCTACAATATACTGGACGTCGAATACGGTCGCTTAGGCGTTACTAATGTTGGTGATATAGCGGCAAGTCTATTTGATATCGGCAATCCTGCCATTGACTGGGTTTCACTGGCAAAAGGTTTTGGTGTTCCCGGCGGCAAGGCGGACACCGGAGAAGAACTTTGCGCCTTACTAGAGAAAAGTTACGGGACACCTGGCCCTTTTATTATTCAAGCAAATGGCGAAATAAAACGTTAATTTGTTTCACTACTCCACGTGAAATCCTTTTGAATACGACCTAGCCTTCCGTAAAAATCACCAAAATTCGCATTTGCTTTCTTGTTATTTGGAAAGAGGATTGTAAACAATGGCACCACAACCATTGGAAAGATGAAAGTTGCAAATGCTGGGTCACTCCAGGCACCTATTTGATTATGAAACTCGTAGTACCATTGGGCAAACCCACCAGCTTCAGCATTTTCTGGGCCGTCGAACAACGTGTTAAACAACCACATAGTTAGACCACCGACAAACCCCGAAGCCATGCCGTAAAATGCCGCTTTTTCAGAAGTTCGACGCCAGTAAAGCACAAAGCCAACTGAAACAGCTGGCGGTACCACAAGAGCAAACCCTATAAGCACCAATCCTAACACAGAAGTGATATTGCCTAACCAGGCAACTAGAGCAGCGCCAGCACCGTAGATAATAGCTATAACTTTGTACCAACGCAGTTGTTTTTCTTCAGAAAAGTTTTCTGAACCTGGAATCCAATCATTAACAAACATCGTTGAGCTAGCCAATAAAATAGGCGCACCCGAAGAAATTACAGCCGCCAGTATTGCAGCCAAGGCAATGCCCCCAAGAATTTCACCACCATCAATCGCCAATTGAGCGATATTCAGATAGCTACTTAATCCTGACTCCGACCCGTAAGCCGCCATAGTTAAGATCCCAATAAAACCAGCAACTAGGGGCATTAAAGCAGCGATTACACCAGCACCGAAAAACCCTGGGATCAAATAATCTTCTTTAGCAGCAGAACTTGCATAATTACAATAAACAGAAGCAGCCGGAGTATGGATCGTTGCCGAAATAAACATAGCAATAATGGTGGCGAAACCAATTCCTGTAAAACTCCACCACGATACCTCATTACCGCCGGATTGTTTAAGTTGCTCAGACGTAAGCTCTACCACTACTTCCCAACCGCCCATGTTATTCATAGCAACCACACCAACTAATAACAGCCCAAATATAATTACCGAGCAATGGACAATATTTGCGTAAGCCGTGCCTTTCAATCCGCCGAAAACAGTAAAAGAAATAATTAAGAAGGCACCTATGGCAACACCAACTGGGAATGGAATTCCGGTGAATCCCGATATGATAGTGCCAATAATATAGGGCTCTATAATATTTACGACCAAATATTCAGCTTGCACACAAAGACTCGTTAGCCACTGACAACGATAAGAACCAAAACGATAATTAAATATTTGACCTACACTAACAACTTTCAGACGGCGATAAGGAATGACAAAGAATAAGCCCACTAAAAAAAGTGCAGCAAAGGAATTAAAGCTATACCACATGTGGCCAACACCTTCTGCAATGACATCTCCAGCAACGCCATAAGTACCTGCCCCACCGATTCTAGTGCCGGCAGCACCCGCTGCTATCATGAATATACCCAGCGTGCTACCTCCAACCGCCCAATCGGACGCACTGCCCTTCTTAGTATTTAGATAAAACCCAAAAACGGCGAAAGCACCAAGATAGAGAATGATGACAAGAGAAGTAATATTCATAAACAAGTCCTACTAGTTTTATTATTTGCCCAGCTATACGTTGATTGATCCTTGGAAATACTATAACAACGAATTAATATACAGTTACAGTAATAATCAACTTAGTTATTCGCTTTATCTTTGCAACGAACCTTAGAGCTTTATATTTAGAGTAAATTAACTTGCAATTTGATACTCTAATCTTTGATCTGGACGGCACCTTATCAGACCCAAAACCAGGAGTAGTGAATAGCATGAACTACGCCCTTACCAGTTTCGGTTACCCGCCACGTAAAGAATCTGAGATTGCACAACACATCGGCCCTCCTCTAGAAAAAATAATAAGTCTGCTCACCGATAATACAGACGAAAAACATATTGATGAATTAATCGCTAAATACCGTGAGCGTTATTTCGAAATTGGTTATACAGAAAACTCGCTGTATCCAGAAATCCGTCCGATGTTGGAGATGTTAAAAGCAGAAAAGCATCGAATGGGGATATGCACATCGAAACACAAAACCATTGCCGAGAGAATTGTTCAACGATTCAAAATTGATATATTCTTTGAATTTGTGGACGGTCCGACTAGAAAAGCATCAAAAAAAAGCCAACTTAAGAAATTGCTCGAAGCAAAAATAATTACAAAGCAATCAATGATGATAGGTGATAGAGCTGTTGATCTAGTGGCCGCCAGAAGCAATTCGCTAGCGAGCGCCGGCGTTCTTTGGGGATACGGCAATCAAATAGAATTATCCAAAGAAAAGCCAAAATTCCTCTTTAAGACTCCGATAGAGTTAGCACAAAATTTTATCGAGGGTTAATTCTTTTTATGACAGCGCTACTATTTAAAATTGGCCTTCCCTCGACACTTAACTCACAACGCGAAAATACCATAGATTTACCTCGTCGAATTATTTTGCACTCACCTTCCACTAAATCCCCCTCATAAGCAGGTGCGACAAATTCGTTACTGCAACTAACCGTTGCGACACTTTCGCTTTCACCCATATTTGCTCCCAAACATAAAGTGTAATCAGCAAAAGCCATTAGCACACCTCCATGCACAGATTCGTGCGCATTACAGTTGTGCTCCTGCACCCTAAATGCACTGCGTGGGGTTTCACCATCAATAAAAAAAAAGAAGGGACCAATATAATCTTCCGCTTGATCGCCAAGCCAATGTTTATAATAGCTAGGAATAGAATAATCTTCGGGCTTAAAGCTCATGTATGCAATCCATTTTAATCTTCATCGTCTTCGGGCACTACCAAATCGACAGTAGCACCCACCACTTTAAAAGGAACTTTAGCGACTTCGATACCCACATTTGCGACAGCATCGACAACTGAGCTCACACAAGATTGCAATCCAACCAAGATTGTAGCCAAGAATACTATTTCCAAAAAATACCTTTTAATATTCATAGGTTTAGCACTTTCATCTCATATAAACATCTACTGAAATTCTTCAAAAAATCAAGTTATCAGCACGGCTCACTTTTTTCTCATCAACTAGAGTTGAATTTTAAGACGGTATATATATCGGCTTCTTTTGATTTTATTGGATATCACATAGGTTTAGCACCATTTTGAGAACTAACCTATACCGGTATCTATTACCCTAATACACAAAAAATATCTCCGCCCCTATCCCATGGGTTGAATGCTCCTCCAAGATCAGCTAAATCTTCTACAGACCCGCAGCATTGCAACCAATCTATCACATGAGCATAAGCATAAATGGCCCCAGCTAGTTAACGGTCTCTCAAAGAAATTGGCTTTATGCTATCTATCCCTTTGCCTTGAGTTACTAATGCCTTCATTTCTTCCGCCAGCTCTGCACTCTTTTCTATCACTCCCTGCCAAACATAAACTCTTTTATCGTAGGAGTATCGCTGAAAATCTTTTCGATCTGGTATCTTTGCGCCAGGCAAAGACGCAATAAATTCTGCGCTCGGCGTTAAAAGCACTACGTTATCAAGGTATTCTTCCTTTACCTTACGCCACTTTAGTAATTTATCGAACCAGCCTGGAATAATTTGTGCACTAAAATGAGGATAGAGGACCAAATCAGATCCTGAGTGAAAGTGCCAATCAAAGTGATAATCGATAATTCCGCCATCCCAAAAATACCCTTTCTTAGCACCTGAAATATCTTTTACCCCTTCAAGCAAAAACGGAATTGATCCACTAGCAACCATAATATCGACAAGATTATTTTTGTTCAACGAGGCTACTGAAGAACTAATATCTTCTAGATTAGCCCACGGTGATTTTATGTGTAAATTTGAAAATAATGTTCTTTCAAAAAATATAGAAAGAGAGCGACGCGAGACAATATTAAGAATGGCACTTGCACAAAAGCGAAAAGCATTCAGCCATTTTAAGTTAGATGAGCAAATTCCCTTGCTTCGAGTTGCAACCACATGCGTGCGAAAAGTTGTATTATTTGCTATCTCTTCAACACCATCCGGCCCTAACACTTTGGCCAACATAAGCCTCGCACTATCTGTCACTTCCCGTACAGTGGGATTTGCAGAGTATCTCTCATAAGAATATAAATGAGCGAGTCGTTCGATACCTTTGACTGGATCTTTCATCGCGAGACAGCACATGCGCCAAGCGCCTACCGAAGATCCAACGGTAAAAAGCTCAGAGGTTCGGTCTTTAAAGAACTCACCAAACAGATAACGATCCAGCCCCACCAGCACAAACCATTTCGGACCACCGGAAGCTCCGACCAGGACTTTGAACAATTCCTGCCTAAACCCCTTTTGTTGAATTTTATCTAGAGCAGTAGCACCCGCGTAAATTTGAAGAGAAGCCATAAGAATAGAATGATATAATTCACATCAATTGCAAGCTACTCAATTTTATTATCTTTCCTACCAGTTGATTAAAACTCTGAGCTTCTAAAAAAATGAATCGACCACTGTTACAAAATCGCAAAACTCTACTTTTTATGTTGGCCATTGGCAACACTATTGCCTTCACGACTTGGCAGGTATTGCTTAACAACTTTGTTGTGGAAAGAGCCGCTTTCACTGGAGAAGAAATCGGTATTTTACAGAGCCTTCGCGAAATTCCTGGTTTTCTAGCCTTCACCGCAATACTAGTGATGATTTTTATAAGACAACAAACCTTTGCCATTCTAGCTCTGATTACACTCGGCATTGGTACTGCTATCACTGCCTTCTACCCAGATGCTCTGTGGCTTTATTTTACGACGATAGTGATGTCTATCGGTTTTCACTATCTAGAAACGCTTCATAATTCGTTAAGCCTGCAATGGTTAAGCATACATGAAGCACCGCGGGTATTAGGGCAATTATTGAGCATCAGAGCCATTTGCAACTTAATAGTCTTAGGAACGATATACCTTTACTTCTTATTCTTTACCGCTAATTATTTCTTAATCTATATGCTAGCAGGTAGTGCTGCAATCATTATTGCTTTTATTTGCTGGACTGTATTTCCGCATTTCGAAGATCGAGTGGAACAAAAGAAAACCTTATTCTTACGTCGTGAATATTGGCTTTATTATTTATTAACATTTCTGGCTGGCGCACGCAGACAAATATTTGTAGTTTTCGCGGCATTTCTCATGGTAGAGAAATTTGAGTTTCCTATAGCAAACTTAGTGCTCCTAACCCTCGTAAATGCTGTTTTGACTTTTTGGTTCGCTCCAAAAATCGGCGCACTTATCAGTTTTATTGGTGAGCGCCGTGCGCTAACCATTGAATACGTAGGACTGATAATAATTTTCGTAAGTTATGCTTTCGTAAAAACTATCGAAGTCGCAATTGCTCTTTATTTGCTGGACCACCTGTTTTTCGCGATGGCAATAGCAATTAAGACTTACTTCCAAAAGATCGCCGATCCATCTCATATTGCCGCAACCTCTTCTATTAGCTTCACAATTAATCATATCGCAGCCGTCATACTACCTGCAGTATTGGGCTTTCTTTGGGTAATTGACCACGGAGCAGTTTTCTTAGTGGGAGCAGGCATTGCCGCCGGCTCCCTAGCACTTACACAGCTTATCCCTGATAAGCCCGAGCAAGGTTACGAAACCCGCTGGGTTCAATGGCCCGTAAATTCGAGAGGGTCCCAAATTCCAGAATAATCTATTCTTTACCGTTTATTAACGCAACTTACCTAGTTTTAGCCTCAATAAAACTATATTTTGGTTTCTTTCTAATGATTCATCTATTTACTATAAGTAAGGCGATTAAGTGCTATCTCGGTTCATGTCTCAGACGGCTATTATTTGCATAGCTAATATCGTAGCTATTAAACTCGCCTATCCACAGCAGGGTGAACCTGAAATAGAAGAAGTCGTAGTATGGGGTCGCTCCTTGCAACTACTTGGTACCGCTGACTCAGCTTCACAAGGTGTGGTTGGCTACTCTGATTTTTCAACTCGACCCATGGCACGGGTAGCGGAATTAGTCGAAGTTGTGCCTGGCATGATTGCTACCCAACACAGCGGACCCGGAAAAGCTAATCAATACTTTCTAAGGGGATTTAACCTAGATCACGGCTCAGACTTCTCAACCTATTTTGATGGCATGCCGGTTAACTTGCGAACCCACGCCCACGCACAAGGTTACATGGACCTCAATTTTATAATACCCGAAATTATTGAACGGGTTGATTTTCAGAAAGGCCCATATTTCGCCGAAACAGGTGATTTCTCTTTGGCCGGATCCAACTCTATGAAGACCTATGATACATTGGAAGAAGGCTTTACTGAACTAACCCTTGGTTCTCGGGATGAAATTCGCTTCGTAACAGCTAACTCTTTCGACTTCAGAGAAGGCATGCTGCTATATGCGCTAGAGCATCAACAAACCAATGAATTCTACGACCTTGAACAAGACGTTAGGAAGCTAAATGGGTTCTTGAAATACACGGGTGATATTAGAGGAGTACCCAGCCGCGTCTCTTTCAGCGCTTACGATTCAGAATGGATTTCGACAAATCAAGTCCCTCTCCGAGCTGTTAGAACCGGTTTAATAGATCGCTTTGGCTATATCGATCCTGATCTTGGAGGAAAGTCGCATCGCTTCTCATTAACTGGAAATTTTGCGCTCACTGAAAATTGGGCTTTAAATCTTTACGCAAGCTCATACTATATGAGTTTGATAAATAACCCGACTTACTTACTGAACGACCCAGTTAATGGTGATGAATTCGAACAAGAAGACAGGCGCCAATTATTTGGGGGGGCATTACGTAACGAGAAAGAAATTAAACTATTTGGCATTCCAGTCAAACGCGGGATCGGAACCGACATTCGCTATGACGACGTTAGTGAATTGAATTTATTCAATACCCTTTCCCGCCGCCGAATCGGTAGCATACGCGAAGATGAGGCCAATGAATTTAGTATTGGCGCTTTTGGTGAACTGCAATTTCAAGTGACTGATGCATTTAGAACAACCCTAGGTATTCGCTACGACTACTACGACAGCAAAATCGTTGCGCTGCGACCTCAAAACTCAGGCAAAGATGATGACTCACTCTGGCAACCCAAATTAGGCTTAGCATACCGAGTCAATGAAAACATGGAACTCTATGCTAACTATGGCCATGGATTTCATTCCAACGATGTTCGTGCGGCGGTAAATACGATCGATCCTGTCAGTGGCAATCTCACCGAGTCCCTCGATGTTTTAGTGGCTGGTAAAGGTAGCGAATTCGGATTTCGCTATGACACACTGGAAGGGTTTAATTTTTCGGTAGCCTATTACACTCTAAAAATGGATTCTGAATTAGTATTCGTGGGCGATGCCGGAACCACAGAACCGGGGGATCCTTCCCGCCGCGATGGCATTGAAGTAACCTCCTTTTGGGAAATTAACGAGCATCTTGTATTTGATATTTCTGGCGCGAAATCCGATGGCCACTTTATTGGATTACCCTCTGGAGAAAATGCCATACCTGATGCTCATGACCTAGTTTATGGCGCAGGGCTGACTTATGCTGGCTTTAGCAACGGCTGGACTTCTAGCCTAAGGATACGCCACTTCGGTGATGCCGCACTCTCCGAAGATGAAGTTATAGAAAAAAGCGATTCGACCCTCCTGCATTTTGGAATATCTTATGAACAAGATAGATGGGAGATTGGATTGGATGTTCTGAATCTTCTCGATGAAGAAGATGACGACATAGCATACTGGTTTGAATCACAACTTCCGGGAGAAGCAGCGGCGGTAGAGGATATCCATTTTCATCCTACCGATCCTCGAGCCCTGAGGTTGCTTATGAAGTATAAGTTCTAATATAAAACTGCTTAGTTTCAACCAGCCCCTATTGATTAATGCATCACGAGGGGATTAGGAAGGGAGCTCTACAATAACCCCCTTCAGGACTTCCTCACTTCACCTAATCGTCTCGGTTAAATACAACCGTAAAAGATACTGGCACAGCCCGACTGATGCTGGGCAATCCAGCCACTTCTCTTAAAGCTTCGACACCCGACACCAAGTTATGAGTGTCAGCGCTAATGAGAATTGGCTTAACAGTCGAAGCAACCACGCCGTTTTGTAACCGAGTTACTAAAATATCAGCACTGTAGGAATTAGACTCGCCATGAACATCTAAGTTAAAAGACACCTGCATCAAATGAGTAGCACCAACCGCCAAAGCAGTCACTGACGCCAAATCGATATTCCCACTAATCGTGGCTTCTGGAAATATATTGGTCTCAAACAACATATCCCGCATGCGTTCGTTTCTAATATCGATAAGCGTGTTTACACTAGCGAGTTCCACGGTTATCTCAACCATTCCATCATCACTGATAGTTCCTGACATAAGGTCAAAAGTATGGACTTCACCAACATGATCAGCCTTGATTGTGACAAAGCTTAAAGTGGAAGAGTCATTGACCAGAGACCATTGCCCGTGAGCCATACTGGTCGTTAACATGGCTACAAGACATAGCGCGATCATTTTAGTTAGGGACTTGAGGATCATCCTCGCTCTCCTTTCTTATTTATAAGGGTTTGCAATTGATTCCGGACTGCTAAGCTTACCCGATTATATGTTTCAACGTATAGGATTATAACCTCACCTGAAGCGATCCGTATCTAAATTCGCACCTGATACCATCATTGATTCATAAACCACGGCTAAACAAGAGCAGTCACATGCACCATAGAAACGGATGGGGGTGGGGGAAAATCTAACAACAAAGATATAGCCGAAGTCGGAAAAGCATTTCAGCAGCCTAGTACAGAGCTTTATAAGACTGTTATGAATTTCAGCTTCTGCAGCTAGATCTCACCCTCGACAAAGAAATATTCTTTATATATAAATTCTGCACCATAGATTTTGGTGTAAACTTACTTATTTTGACTACGCTCATAGTTTATGAAAGCAAACGGCCCAGTTGTGAAGCATTTGGTGCTCTTAGGCGGCGGACACAGCCACCTAGCAGTACTAAAGCACTTGGGCATGAATCCCGTTTCGGGACTAGCAGTTACTCTAATTAGCAAAGACATGAATACCCCTTACTCTGGGTCTCTTCCGAGTTACATTGCCGGTTTTCATGCACATAACGACATTCATATCGACCTGCGCCCCCTCGCACAGTTTGCAAATGCGCGAATAATCCAGGCAGAAGTTAAATCAATCAATCTAGAGCGAAAAGAAGTTAAGCTTCCTGGCCGGCCAGCTATTTCATTTGACCTAATATCACTCAACATTGGATCTAACCCCGACGCAATTAAGATTCCCGGAGCCCAAAACTTCGCCTTCGGGATAAAACCTATTAACGATTTTATAATTCATTTTCAATCAATTCTTAAGCTCGCTGTAGAAAATTTGAAAAGTCATAAAGAATTCAACATCGCCATAGTAGGTGGAGGTCCAGCGAGCGTCGAACTCGCCTTCGCCCTACAATTTCGCATCCACAAGGAGTTAAAGTTAAAAATCACTGATAAATCCTTGTTAAATATTAAGCTTATTAGCGCTGACCAAGAACTACTTTCTTCTCATAATAAAAAGGTCAGAAAGTTTGCAACAATAGAACTCGAGAAAAGAGGTATTGAGTTAGTTCTGGATACTCAGGTTAAGGCGTTCAAAAAAAATATGGTTGTCTGTGAAAACGGCGATTATTTCAACGCTGACAAAATTTTATACGCGACCGGCGCAAGCATACCAAGTTGGCCAGGAGACAGTGGTTTAGCCTTAAGCGAAGATGGATTTATTGAAGTTAACAATCATCTGCAATCCACATCCCATGATTTTGTATTTGTTGCAGGGGATGCTGCTACAATTAAAGATAAGGTCCGACCTAAATCTGGGGTATATGCTGTTCGGCAGGGAACTCCCCTGGCCAAGAACCTTGTTAGGTTTTCCACAGGCAAGCGTTTACTCCGATATAAACCTCAAGCTCACGCCCTGGCTTTGATGAGCACAGGTAATAAATCGGCAATCGCCTCGCGTAATAATATTTTTTACCACGGCCGAATTATATGGTCTATCAAACAAAAAATTGATGCCGCATTCGTTCGCAAGTATTCCCAATTGCCTAAAATGAAAGTCTCACCACAGATCGCGGCAGGCCTAGTTGACAAAGGAACTGAACAGCAATTGATAACACATGCCATGCGGTGTGCAGGGTGCGGAGCCAAGGTTGCAAGCAATGTTTTAGCGGAAGTACTACAACAGTTACCCGTTATTAGCCATGATGACATCTTGACGCCCAGCACCATACCTGAAGATGCAGCTACGATAAAACTGAAAGACGGTAGAATACTTGTACAAAGCGTGGATCAGTTAAAAGCATTTATTAATGACCCTTGGATATTCGGGCGTATAGCTACCAATCACTGTCTAAGCGATATATATGCGATGGGTTGCAAACCCCATTCCGCATTAGCTGTAGTAGGCTTACCTTTTTCACTAAAAGACTATGGGCGCGAACAATTAAAAGAGCTAATGCTTTCTTGCACTGAGACTTTATCCGAACACAATTGCGCCTTAGTTGGAGGCCATTCAGCAGAAACCGAAGCAATATATTTAGGACTATGTGTCAACGGTTTTATTAACCAAGAGAATCTGCTCACAAAAGGCGGTATGCAAGAAGGCGATGTCCTGATTCTCAGCAAACCATTAGGAACCGGAACTTTGCTAGCGGCAGATATGCGTTATAAAGCCTCTCATAATTGGATACAAAGTGCCTTAGAAAACATGTTGCTATCTAACAGGGAAGTTGCTCAATGCTTTAAAAATAACAACGCTACTGCATGCACTGATGTGACAGGTTTCGGTTTAGCTGGTCATTTAATGGAGATGCTTTCAGGGCATAATATTGAGGTAGACCTATATTTAAGCGACATTCCTGCATTAGATGGTGCTCTGGAATGCCTAGCGCATAAAATATATAGCTCCCTCCACGAAGACAATAAACTAATCACTAATAACGCGTTTAATACGGAAACTGTAGGTTATGATGAAAAATCTGAACTTTTATTTGACCCCCAAACAGCTGGAGGCCTACTTGCTTCGATACCTGCTGAAAAAGCGGAAAAATGCCTAAAGGAATTGCGCGAGTCAGGTTCCCGCGGAGCCAAAGCTATTGGCCGCGTCACTCGAGTTGGCGCTAACGTACCATCGATTACTCTAAAGTAGAAAAGACTATCTTGTTAGAAATATTCAAGCATTTTATTCGATCTTTCACAATCTTAATAACTGGCGAAAAAAGGGGCCGTCCGGTATATTGCCAGCTCGGATAATGACAATTCATGAATATGCAATGGAAACATTATAAGACACCAAAATTGCTCCCATGTGGAGTGGCTATTATTGCTGCAATAATTATTGGGCAAAGTGCAAATACCCAGGATTCTGCCAGCAGCGATGTACTCGAACGTTACGGCAGTCTCAACATTTCTAGGGAAGGCCCAATAATCGATGCTGATTTGGCACAGAAAATGTTTCGCCGCGGCAACACTTACAGTAACTTAAAACGATACGACGATGCCATCGAAGAATATAGAAAAGCAATTAGCGCGGATCCGAATTTTTCTTCTGCGATTCGTAACCTTGCAAATACATTATATTTTCTCGAGAGGTATGAAGAAGCCAAACCATTGCTCGTCCGGTACATCCAATTAGAAAAATCCACCAATTCAGGCCTGGTTGCTGCTGTCTCAACCCTCGGCGAACTAGAAAGACAGTCAGGGAATTTCGAAGTCGCTATCGAATACGACTTGCGTGCGATAGAGCTAGATCCTGGCAATGATTCACAAATTCATATCATGGCTAATACTTACAATAATGCAGGTGAGGCAGAAAAAGCAATAGCGGTTTATCGTACAGGTATCGCGGCAATGCCAGAAAACGCATTTTTTTACAGAAGTTTAGGAAGAATTCTGGAACAAGAAGGAAGGCTGGAAGAAGCTTTAATAGAATACGAATTAGCAGCACAGAAAAACCCTGATTCAGGGTTTTATGCTGGCCTCGTAGAATCTGCCCGGCGCCTACTAGAAAATTGAAGACCTCTAAAACCGCCCTAATAGTTCCCTTCTTTTGTTGTCAGGAAGAGCTATGATCCGCCTAACCTCAGCATAGAATTCTGGCATAGAGCCATTTGATTGCCCTAATAAAGTATTAAAGAATGCGACCAAATCGTTATAGGAACTAACAGTCGAGAGTTGTGCATTATTTAGAGAACGGGAAAACCAATTATCGTATCCTGCGTAGCCCCCCCAACTCAATTTTAGACTTTCATATTCACTAAGCAATTTGGCCTGTAAGGCTCTTTTCCTTTTTCGTTTTTTATTTTCATTTAATTCTTCAGCATAAAGCTCATCGAATTGATCGCGGAAATTGACAACCAAATCGATAAATTGTTGTTGTCGATTACGTTCAATTTCCGCGACTCTTATTGTTTCCTCCTGTTCCATTCTCTCCAACCAACGACGCAATCCCTCCCTTTCTACTGTAGTTGCGAAACTTTCATTAAAAGTGGTATCCCCCGGCAAATAAGCTATTTGATGCGCTAGTTCGTGAAAAATCAACCCGGCAAGTTGATAGTTTTTGCGTGTCATTACAGTACTAAACAGCGGATCATCAAACCAACCCAGAGTGGAATAGGCATCGACACCACCGGTATAGACATCAAAGCCTTCTTCAGCAAGTTGATTTGCATAGTTCAACGCTCCTGCTTCAGTGAAATAACCACGATAAGCAACACACCCTGCGATGGGGTAACACCAATTTAATGGCTTAGTCGAAAATTCCGGCGCCGCAAAAACATTCCAAACCAAGTGATCGCGCTCGACATGCACATAAGCCGAATAATTACCTGCGAGCGGCAACGAGAGTTCGTTAGCCGCAAATTCACGAATGCGCATCACTTCATTGAACTGCATTTTCAATCCTGGAGATAGACTAGGATCGTTTATCAGTCGCTGAATATCTTCTCGCCCCAGCATAATACCCAGGTGACCCCGAACTGCTTGAGTGTAATATCCAATTGTTTCACAAGAAACGAGGAAAAAAGAAATAGCAATTAAGGAAATTAGCTTAACTAGACTCTTGATTCTAGATTCACAATCAAATTTCATGAGATTTGGAACCTTGTATTGTTACAACCAATGAACGGGAAGACGCTCGCGTTCGATGCTCTCCTAAACACAGACCCTGCCAAGTCCCAAGGAGTAATTTTCCTTCTCCAATCGGTATGCTTAATTCCGAGCCCAGTAATCCTGATTTTATATGGGCAGGCATATCATCTGGCCCTTCGTAAATATGCTCATAGTAAGGTGCATTCTCTGGCGCCAACTCATTAAAATGATTTTCCATGTCTCGTCGCACAGAGCTATCGGCATTCTCATTAATACTAAGGGAAGCTGAAGTATGTTGCAGAAGAAAATGTGCGACACCTACCCTAACTAACCGTATTTCTGGAAACTGGCTTATGACTTCTTGTGTCACTAAATGAAAGCCCCTAGGCTTTGGGGAGAGTTGAATTTTTCTTTGCAACCACATAGTTATTAAATTATAAAAAACTAAAAATCCACTAACTCAATTTCGAATAGGTTTGCCCAGTGTTTACCGGTAACAAACAATCTTCCATTCTCCGCATCCCATGCAATTCCATTCAGAACTGCTTCATTACTACCTAATTGAGTCTCATTACTAAGCCCGGAAAGGTCAACAAACGAAATGACTTCACCGTTCTCTGGATTGATTCTGACAATGAAATCTGTTTGCCAAATATTCGCCCATACCTCACCATCAATGTATTCCAATTCATTGATATTCGCCAGAGGATTCCCATTAAAGGTAACTGTAACACTTTTTTGGGGAACAAAATTTTCCGTATCCATAAAATACAAAGTACTGGTACCGTCACTGAGAATTAGAAATTCGCCATCATAAGCCAGCCCCCAACCCTGGGTGGCATTATAATGAGTACCTAATTGCTCGAAACTGTCTTTATCCCAAACGAATACTATATTTGAGGTCCAGGTAAGCTGGTACACTTTATTATCGACAATTTCTATCCCTTCACCAAAGTAGCGGCGATTTAAGCGCCTCCTCATCAATACTTCATTATCTTCGAGGTTGATTTTGCTCAATGAAGATAAGCCGTTTTTTCCTGTGCCTTCGAACAAAAAGCCTTCATGGTATTTGAGCCCTTGCGTAAAGGCGTTAATATCATGAGGGTACGTGTTAATGATTCGATAACCGTATTCTTTTGGCGTTTGTCCGGATTGCCCAATTGCGGCTGAGCTGTTGAGCCCAATGATCAATAAAAGGAGCTCTATAGTAATCTTTAAATATTTTTTCGCTGTTATAGAATGATTCATCTGCTCGTTTTTACCTATATGCGACCTTAGTGGAGATGCCCATGTCAGACGATTGCCTTTTTTGCAAAATTATTGCCGGTGAAATTCCTTCAACCGAAGTCTACCGCGATGATGATGTTTTTGCATTTGAAGATATTAATCCCGTTGCACCGACACATACGCTAGTAATACCTGTAAAACACTTGACAGACGTAGCAGCGGCCGAAGAAGCGGATACCGAGTTACTTGGCAAATTGGTGATGGCGGCAAATAAAATTGCAGAAAAAAAAGGGCTCGTCAAAGAAGGCTTTCGCTATGTAATTAATACCGGAAACGATGGTGGACAAACAGTTTATCACCTCCATCTTCATATATTTGGTGGACGAAAAATGAACTGGCCTCCCGGTTAAATGTTACAGCAGCTTGCTCAAAGACTCTGGGCTGGCTTCAAAAATTCCTTTCTCCGTAATTAGACCAGTGACAAATTCAGCAGGTGTGATATCGAAACCGTAATTGCTGACAGCGGTTTGAGAGAGAGCAATACGAACTGTCTCCATTTTTCCTTGTTCTGTTTGTCCTCTCATGTGGCTAACTTCTCTATTATCTCGTTCCTCAATAGGAAATCCTTCCTGGCCACTAAGGATAGAGAAATCGATAGTAGATACTGGCAAGGCGACATAAAAAGGAATATTGTTGTGATTGGCCGCGAGAGCCTTAAGATAAGTTCCAATTTTGTTGCACACATCTCCTGACAAGCTAGTACGATCGCTCCCGACGACACACAAATCTACCTTACCTGTTTGCATCAAATGCCCACCTGCATTATCAACGATCAAAGTATTAGCAACGCCTCGCTCGGCAAGCTCCCAACAGGTCAATGCAGCCCCCTGATTTCGCGGTCTAGTTTCGTCTACCCATACATGCAAAGGTATACCCGCAAGTTTAGCCTTATAAATAACTGATAGGGCCGTACCCCAATCTACAGCGGCCAGAGCTCCAGCATTACAATGGGTTAGCACATTGACTACATCCTGGGAATTTTTTTTTGACTCCCAAATGCCCCGAAGTACAGGCAGACCATTTTCACCAATTGCCTCGCATACAGCGATATCCTCTTTCTCCATAAGCTGGGCTACCTCAAGCGCTTTACCCACTATATTGTCAACTCCTTCGCCTGCAAGGAACTCTTGAACTCGTTTTAGAGCCCATTTTAGATTTACAGCCGTTGGCCTCGTCTTTGAGAGAGTATCTAATGCTTCATTGAGGCTATTAACATTACTTCGCAATGAGAGATAAATACCATAAGCTGCTGTTACACCAATAAGTGGCGCACCTCTAACCTGCATCGATGCAATTGCATAACAAACTTCATCTAGAGATTGCAAACAATTGATCTTTAACTGATGCGGAAGCTTCGTTTGATCAATGATACAAACTCCGCCACTTTCGGGCTCAAACCAGATGCTTTGCAAATTTTTACCCTGAAAATTCATTTTCAAAATTACTAGTCGTTTAGATAACTCGTGTGTTTCCACCATCTACGGGGAGCTGGGAACCAGTAGTTTTAGCTAAGGAGCCCCCGGCAAACAATGCAACTGCTTTAGCTACATCTGCTGATCTAACTTCCGTTTTTAGGACATTAGCGGTTTTATAGTCTTCAATACTCAAGCCATAGTGCTCTGCTCTCTCAGCAAGCACTTCCTCTGTCCAGATTGCCGTGTCATAGACAGCATTGGGGTGCACTGCATTTACTCTTATGCCGGACGCACCCAATTCGAGAGCTGCGACCCGAGCCAATTGGGTTAGACCCGCTTTTGCAGATGAATAAGCCGCTGCCCCAGGCCCAGGCGCTGGCACGTTTTTCGAGGCAACTATGACGACAGCAGGATCAAACCCTAATCTTAAAAACGGCAGGTACGCGCGCATAACCCGCATATGGGAACTTAGATTAAGCTCGAGTGATTTTTCCCAAGAATTATCATCCATTTTTTCAATTTTTTGGCTGTCAGGGAAATGTCCGGCGTTACTAACTAAGATATCAATACCGCCGAAATATTGAACACCTTTCTTCAAAGACGATCCAACAGAATCAACGTTTGTCACATCACATTTGATGGCAAGCACATTGCCATCGGAAAATTGATTGATAAGTTGTGTATCGATATCTAAAGCGATTACTGCTGCGCCACGAGCAAGAAATTCCTGCACACACGCTTTACCTATTCCAGAAGCTGCACCGGTGACTACCGCAACTTTACCTTCAAACTCATCCCTGTTTGTATTTATTCGAAGTTTGGCTTGCTCAAGCTCCCAGTATTCTACGTCAAATAATTCTGCTCTAGGCAAAGCCTTCCACCCCCCCAGCGCTTCACCGTGCTGGATAGCTAGCACAGTATGTTGTGTAATATCCTCAACAATTTCCAGGCGTTTCCTATTACCTGCAAAATAAACCATACCTTTGTTGTTCCAAACACCATAACGAGGCATAAGGTCTAGGCATTGATGCCCATCCTTGGCGTGTTCTGCATAATACTCTTGATAGGCTTTTTCAAAGTCACCAAGCTCAGCTGCAGGATCCTTATCAAAGATAGCCGCGAATGCCTTTGCGTAAATTGTGTGATCAGGGGTCAGAGGTCCCCGGGTTGCGAGGTCTGACACATTAGGCAACGAAGCGAAACCAGCAGCTAATTCAGAATTGTCCAATCTTACAAGTACCGGATTACCAAAAAGCTCTCCTGCAGATTTACGCAGCGCTGCCAATTGCAGACAATCATTGTCAGTGACAGAATATAGAGCCCGGATGACAGAGCCAGAATCTATTCTACTGGCCACGAAATCCTCAGCCTTAACCACCAACTCTATCATATTGTCATAACTGATTTTTGCGTCTTCGTGAAAAGTAAAAATACCATGATGAAGTAGAACGATACCTTTTAGTGCAGACCAATCCGCAAGTTTAGTTGCTTCTGCCACCTGTCGGGCCAACATAAAGCCAGGCATGATATACGGCAGAATAAGCACCTCATCTCCATAAATTTCCTTTAAGAGTTCTTGCCCATTCGGCGTATTACTTATTGTAACTATAGAGTCAGCATGACTATGATCTACATATCGATGCGGTATAAGAGCATGAAGTATTGCTTCTACTGATGGTGTCGGACCTTTTGGATCTAGCAGAGCTAGGCGCAACTGCCGCATCATCTCAAGATCACTCAGCGTTTCAAGCTCGCCTAAGCGCAGCAAATAATCTAACTGAACAGGCGGAAACCCCGCCGCGTTAATATTTCTAAGATCCCATCCGGAGCCTTTAATGAATAATACTTTTATATTATTACCAAATATTGTCTTCATCTCACCTTTTACAGAGGTATTACCACCGCCGTGAAGAACCAAATTCTCTTCTTCTCCAAGCAGATTCGAGGTGAACACTCTTAAGGCGATTTCATCGTCACCGATTTCAGCTAGCCTGTCTTCATCCCATCGATTTTTCATAAATAACTGAACCTACATTGTCCAGCGCAATTTTGGCAGAATACAAATAAAAAACGCACCTTCAAATGAAGATGCGTTTTATTATCTTAAAAGATCTCTGAAACTAATTGGGCTCAACGATAGAAATATTCACCATTCCTGCTTGCCGGGCCGCGTCCATTATCATAACCAGCGTAGATACATCAGAGGCATCATTCGGTTGAATTATCACCGAAGCCGCGGGGTTTTCTGCTTTCAATTGGTCGATATTGGATCGAATTTGAGTTGCAATAATAGGGCGCGGGTTACCATTTAATATAATTTCGTTGTTAGCACCGATTTCAAAAAGAATGTTTCTTGCATCATCATCCTCCGGCGGGGGAGGATTATCGTTATTGTTCTCACTGCTTGCTGCATTTATAGCAGTTTCTGAAAGAAATGTAGCAGTTACAACAAAGAATATAAGAAGAATAAACACCACATCAAGCATGGGGGTTAAATCGATTTTGGCATCATCTTCCGATTTGCGACCAGCAATTTTTTTCATTTTCGTACCCTGTCTAGGCTATTTTCGACGGCTTAAATCCGAATACAGCCCAAAGTATATCAGTGATTTCACCAGAAGCAACAGGTGCGGGAAAGCATTGTATTAGTTAAAGATAATAGAAGAAATACTCCCTTACCTTGACGATTCTCGCTAAATTTTTACTCATAACTGCAAGATACTGTCACTTTTTTAATGTATTTATACTATGGCTAATGAGTTCTTTTAATTGATTCACATTCTTACCATCTCTGGAGTTTACACGTATCCCGTGCAGCGTATTTATTAATACTTCCGCAGCAAATTCCACACTTACTCTCTTTTTAAGCTTGCCTTTGGCCTTGGCTTCTTTCACCCGTTCGACAATTGCTTTACGGATGACATTGAGGGAGCCCTTCACAACTTTTTTCATTTGCTTATCATAATTAATACTTTCACAAAGAGAATTAACAAGCAAACATCCCATGCTACGATGTTTGCTTGAAATATTTAAAACCGCCTCATCGAAATATGCACTAATTGCACTCCAGGCGTCCAAACTATTGTCCTTTAATGAGTTTTCGACCTGAGTATCAATAATCTTATTATATTCATCGATACAAGATTTGAAAAAAGTATCTTTATCTCCAAATGAGTTATACAGGGTTCCCCTATTAATACCTGTGCAGTCTAGAAGTTTTTGAACCGAACTAGCTTCATACCCTTCTCGCCAAAACTGTTCCATTGCCTTGTATAAAACTTTGCTTTCGTCGAATTCGATTGGTCTTGCCATAATACCTACTCAGAAATGTCTAACTAAAGATAAAAATTAAGCGGTTAAAAAGCGCTATTCAAATATTCCCACCGAGAATTTGGGGGCGCGCTATTGTATTACAGGCATTTTTAATTTACACCAACCTATGTTTAAAATATTGAAATAATTTAAACGCAAGTATTTATCGCCAAAATACATTCGAAACTTACTGCTGAAATAATATACTTCACTTCACTGGACTACTGCACTGAAATTGAATGGAGATTCAATTACCGTTAACTTTTTGACCAGAAATAGATCAACTGGAGACATTGTGTCCGCCGACAATTAGCCACCCCACATAACAGAGACAATAAACAGAGGCTCCTCATTATTCCGCTAGCTAACCATAAATCAAGAGGCTCGAGACACATCAAACCATGCTAAATATTCGAGATTAAAGTAAAAACTAAGCCTATCAATCCTCCAAAGGCGCATCCCCATACCACCAACCAGCCTAAATGTTCCCGAATCATTTCTTGGATAACTTCCTTGACCATTTGTGGCGTCATTTGATCTAGCCTTTGATCAATTAATGCTTCTACTTTAAGGCGAATTGTTTCATCATCCAATGCGTTTTTCAAAGCTTGCTGGACCTGATCTTGGAAACCTAAATTCGCGAACTGGCTTTGGAAATATTCACGCATCTTTTCTACAAAAGGAGATTGCAAAGGGTTAAGTGCATCGCGGCCTCCAACCATGTTTAACATGCCACTAAAGGACGATGACATAATTACATCGAGCAAAGCTTCAAACGCCGAATCAAGATCCAAATCCAAAATTGCCTGCTTAAGTGAATCACTTATTTTTTCACGGGTATCGTCCGCCCCATGGAAAAAAGCCTCGAGATCGGCTCTATTGAAAAACTGATCCATAATCAATTTGCGAATCCCTATCTTAAATTCTTCGAAACGCAGTGGGATCACCCCAGACCCATATAAGCCCGGCACACGCTCGAACAGCATATGCACAGCTAACCAGTTAGTAATACCACCAGACAAAGCAAAGAGGCCGGTATTAAATAAGTAAATCTGAGAAGGACCAGAAATTACCAAACCGAGCAAAACCAAGACAGACGCAACCGTATTGCTAAATAGGCTCTTATTGATGATTCTGCTCCTGAGGAAAGTGAAAACGAGGCATCATAAATCAGAGATCATATTTATCGCAACTTATACGCGCAATAGCAATTTATCATTCGGCGAAAACAAGACTCGCTTAAATATTTACTTTAATAATCATTTTAATTGCGTTAGCTGCAAGTTAAATGTCTAACTACTCTCTATTGCGTGAGGGCCGATTCAGCTTGAGCGCGAATGTAGTGTCGCAAGGATTCAAGCTGTCTATCAGTTAAATCTCTGTAGATTGGCATACCGTTGGAGGAAAGTGCGCCATTCCTAACTACAGTTTCGAAAGCTTCACGCGACAAAGGGATACCTGACGCTCGCAAATCTGGAGCAATCCCAGCTGCAATTGCTCCGCCACCATGACACATACTGCAAGTCCCATTAAACTCTCTTCCCCCCTCTGCCGCCAGATCTGCGTTAACGACGAAATCGGAAGAAGGCAAAGGTTCCGGAACTAATGGGGGTGCCTGTCGCGGAAGATCCAATGTTCCACTTAAAGAAAAAGCAATTAAGCGTCGTTCCTGAGCTCCATAGGACCACCCTCTTTGTGCTGCACCACGTCCACCCAATGCAGCCATTGAACCTCCCCAACCAACTAAAAGCGCCAGATATTGTTTACCTGCCACCGAATAGGTTATGGGTGGTGCAGAAATCCCTAACCCAAGGTCGTAATTCCACAACTCTTGGCCAGTCTCTGCGTCATAGGCGACTAAATAGCCATCTGCCCTTCCCTGGAATAATAGATTTGTCGTTGTAGTCAAAGTCCCTGCATTCCAGGTGTTATCTGCAAGCACTTCCCAAACCTGTTCCTGTCTGACAGGGTCCCAAGCCTGCAAAGACGCTGGCGCATCATTACGAGTACTGCCACCTGGCCGCTGGTTTACACCAGTACTAAGCCGCCACTGTCCCCTCTGAAATGTTTCTGTATCGATTCCCGTATCACCGTAAATCGTAGAGGTATGAATAGATGGTATATAAACGAGGCCTGTGTTGGGGTTATACGACATAGCATGCCAGCTATGGGCTCCTACTGGCCCGGGAGAAATTCTTATTGGTTCCGATTCATAGCGCACACCCGGGAGTTCTGCTGGTCGAGCAGTCTCTATATCAATGTGGGACGCCCATGTAACTTCAGTAATCTTCTCTGCTGAAACTAACTCCCCATTTATCCGGTTGATCACATAGAAAAACCCGTTCTTGGGCGCCTGCATCAGAGCTTTGATTGTTTCACCTTCAACGCTTAAGTCTGCCAACACTATATCCATATTGGAATTATAGTCCCACGTTTCTCCGGGCGTATTCTGATGATGCCAAAGGTATTCACCATTATCAGGATTCAGTGCAACTATGGAGTCGAGAAAAAGATTATCACCACCAAAAGGACTGCGTATTTTTCTATTCCAAGGCGAACCATTGCCGGTTCCAATGTAAAGTTGCTGAAGCTCTGCATCGTAAGTCCACCCATGCCATGAATTACCTCCACCACCATGACGCCACCATTCGCCAGTCCAGGTGTTGGCGGCCATTTCCATAGCGTCATTTTCAAACCCTTCGGCAGGATTCCCAGGTACAATCCAAAAACGCCACACTTGTTCACCGGTATTCGCATCGTATGCGGTTACATAGCCTCTATTGGGTCCGTTTTCTGTCCCTCCGTTTCCAACCAATACTTTTCCTTCAAAGGCTTTCGGTGCGCCAGTGATATACATCGCTAAATCCGGATCAATGGTTTGAGTACTCCACAGTTGTTCTCCCGTATTACGATCTAAGCCAATAAGCCGACCGTCCCAGGTAGCTACGAACAATTTCCCTTCCCATATTGCTATACCTCGGCTGTTGTCCCATCCTGCGCGCATGCGTCCAGGCGCGATGGTGCCAACTCGAGGGTTAAAAGACCAAAGCTCTTCTCCTGTCTCAGCGTTTAGGGCTCTTACTACATTAAGACTAGCTATAAAATAAATAACCCCATCAACTACCAAAGGGGTAGAGACCAAACTGCGGCTATTAGGGATTGGAAAATACCAATCGGGCCGCAAACTGGATACGTTTTCTTTTGTGATTTGAGTAAGGGGACTAAATCGTTGTTCGCTATGGGTGCGACCATAGGACAACCAGTTACCATTCTGATTAACACTTGAAATAGCAACATCGTTTACCAAAGTAGATTGTTGTGCAAAAGCTCCTACACAGATAATACTTAATAGAAGGATGGTCAAAGCCTGTTTCATAATCTTGCCTTCGTTGCTCCTTTTCAGATATTCCACATTTAGAAAGTAGCTATTGGATTCATCGGTGATCCTGCGCCACCGTCAACAGGTATGGGCGAAGCAGTTAGCATAAATTCCCAGCGATTCTGACGCACTGCTTCTTTTGCAACGGCTTCTAAATCAAGATTGTCAAACAGACGCATACCTAGAGCCACTATCGTTAACTCATGCACCGGCAAAAGATTACCATCAACTAACGATGGATTTACCTCATTTGCATAGTCGCCCCCCAATATAGCCACACCTCTTGCTCTCAGCCAAGGAACAACTGATGCATGAATACCGGAACTTCCTGGGCCAGTTCCTGTAGGCACTGACCACCGCCCCGTTCTAATTAACAGCACATCGCCAGGCTCAACCTGAACTCCAGCCTCTCGCTCAGCGGCTTCAAGGTCTTCTATATAGATAGGAGTTCCTGGATCTAGATAATCGACACCTTTTAGCCGGGCGATATCTAGCAGCACGCCTCGGCTAACAATACCCTGTTTTACTCCGACGATATCAAGCCTCTCACAACCATTTTCAGTAATTGTATCCTCAGAATACCCATTGTACATTTGCCCATTCTTCAGAACATGACAGAGTGAATCGAGATGACTATGCAGCAATCCATGGTAAGAAAAAGAAACTCGCTCCATTGCCGCATGCACAGGAGCCTCAATCGTATATACCTGCGAATCAAATGGTGGTGGAGCTCCTAGACTGCGATCAACGGTGTAATTATGAGCTAGTGAAACCGAAACACCAGCCTCAACTAGCCTCGCGGCAGATATCCGTTTGTCAGACGTAATTAGATTTAGAGTGCCTAGTTCGTCTTCCGCCCCCCATCTACCCCAGTTAGACAGTTCTTCCATCCATTGATTAACTTGACCAACAGTGACATCTTGATTTGGTTGAGCATGTAAAGTAAAAGACCCTAATAAAATTAATAGAAGAGCAATCTGCTGATATTTAAAGACACTTTTTATAACTTTCATTTCGAATCTCCGATCAAGATTTTCAGCATAATCCCAGCTGCCTTAGATGTCTAATCTAAATTTAAAGCCAGGGTTCGGTAATAAAGGTTTGTCATAAGAATAATGTGTGATACAAAGCAAAATCATTTTTGGTTCGCATAATTATGGAACCAACCAAATGACTATAGGTTATCTGTTACTTTCATGTTCGTTGATTTAGAAAATACTTTTATCGCATCATGGGTTAGCACCTCTTTATGGGCATACCCCTTCCTGCTGAGTGTCCACATTGTCGGGTTGGCCATCGTCGTAGGTATTTTTGCGACACGAGATCTGCGTCTGCTCGGACTCTTTGCCTCATTATCCACTAACACTTTTAAAAATCTCGGTAAATTGGCCGCTGCCGGATTTATGCTAAATGCTGTGTCAGGGTTGCTTTTATTTACCTCACAAGCCTCAGTCTTTATAACAAGCATTCCATTCTTGACAAAAATTATTTTTATAACAGTGGGCATGAGTCTAGCGTACAGCATTCAAAACCGTTTGAATAATTCTGGTACTCGAGAAACCAAGCTACTGGCTTGTATTTCATTGGCTTGTTGGTTAACCGCGATAATCTCAGGCAGATTGATCGCGTATATATTTTAATATGTTGATAAATTTTGCAGAATCAATAGTCGACAGCTCCCTCACGCAGTGGGTTCAAGGAACATACTGGCTTTGGCCGGTAATGGAGATCATCCACTTTATTGGGCTGACTCTTTTGTTCGGCGGGCTAATTACAGTCGATTTGCGCATGGCTGGATTTCTCCGTTCAATCGATCCAGCTAGCACACATAAATTGTTACCAATAGTGGTTTTCGGATTTGGATTAAACCTACTTACTGGAATCTTATTTTTCTATGGCGACCCACTGCGCTATGCCGTCAATATTGGATTTCAGATAAAGTTGGTTTTGGTCATAATCGCAGGCCTTAATGCAGCGCTCTATCACTGGAAAGTCGACCCCCTTCTGCGCACTACTGACCGCAGCCTCCCTCCGCCTGCCGTTGCCAAATTCGTCGCCTTCATTTCATTAGGCGCGTGGACTGGCGTGCTGGTGTTGGGGCGATTAATTCCGTACGTTGGGACTGGGTGAAGACCACTCGCCATAACAGGCAGAAAATAATATAGAACCCTAATCATACAAAAAAGCCACCAGCAGGTGGCTTTTCATATTTCATCGAATAGCCACGCTATCTAATCGTATTTCGAAGGGAAAAACTGAACCGAAAGCCGTGAAGCCTCTGGGTCACAATCGTAAGGAGCCAATCTGTAGCTGTCTCCAGCAAGCAACCAACGGGTTGTATAAGATACATCACCGTTAAAGAACATTGGATCCTCTACAGTCAACGTTAACCGCAATTCGTCGTCTTCACGCCAATATCTTTCCGTAATTACCTTCTGCGACGAAGAAGGAATTCCGTTGTAATCATCGAACCCAGCTATGTCGAAAACAAAATGAGTTGTGGTTACATACAAGGCACCATCTTCGTAGTAGCCTCTTGAAAATCCTTGCAGGCTGAAATCAACGGCACTAGGCTCACTACCATCAAGCCAGATAGTTCTCAACTGGTCGTCTTTTTCATAGCGAAATAAGACACGATCAGGCCATTGTGTAACCTGCATATGGTAAGGGTCATATTGAATGGCAGGAGAAGAAGCCGGCTGGCAATCATACTTCGGTGCCATAATCTCCTCCCAAACCTCCTGATAAGCGCGCGCTCGTGCATTTAAGTCGGGAAAGTTATTCTCTCCCCAGGGTACGCTGGGTCCGTTGACCGGGCGAACTCTTGGAGTTCCATCCCAGATACCGGCAAGATCAGGGATATGGCTATCGACTCCCTGCGCATTTAGCTTCGGATTCATGAAAGCAAGAACCAGTGCAGCAGATACATTAAGAGTGAAAGTAGGTTTCATAATTTTACTTATAATTAGCTTTTCCATTTCAATTCTTTACTCCTGGACTTTTAGTTTTGTTCCCGCTCTCTGACAGCGCCACCTTCAAGCACCGGGCTGCCATCTGCCTTGGTCATACGCACACAACAAACCCCTTGCGAACCTTCAGCTCTGGAGCGTCTTCCAGTGAGCGCTACTTCCATACCGACTGGTAAAGTATCTGGAGTCCAACCAATTCTCCGGAGACCAACCGGAGCACCTAGTTCAATCTGCCATTCTGAACCCTGACCATCTTCTTCAGGAACATTGATGAATAGAAAAGCATGCGGATTCCTGAAAACGAAGCGGGTAACTGTGCCCTGTAAATCCACGACATTGTCTGGATCATAGAACGGTGTACTTGCATGGTGGGCTAATACGGGCAACACAAGCATTACTATACCTGCACTAGCTGTAACTGCCAACATGGTCAAGATTCGACGAATGTTCATTCCATACTCCTGGAAGAATTATAGATTGGTATGCTGATTGAGAGGGTAAAGTTTATCCTCTCTCGAGTCAACGGGGAAATAGCTCAATTTCACATGCTTTCAACGCTTAGAAATTTATAGTTATACATGACCCCTATTAAAAAAGAGCAAAGGAATTTACTTTAAGCTTTGTGTTTGATATTACTGTATTGAAAAATACTTCATAATGGTACCGAATATGAGAAAATTCGTTCCTACGCTTAAAAAGTTATCAATGCTTCTCTCCGTCTTTCTGAGCGCCTCGAATATTGCCCAGGAAACTGGGCCTTTTAATCTGGGGAGCACTGTTAATAGCGCCGCTCGCGATGCCGAGCCTACCTTCACTCCAGATGGCAACACTATGTACTTTAATTGTTTCGACAGAGGAGAAAGAATTGGCTCGGATATATGTGTAACACATCGCCAAGAAGCAGACTGGTCAGAGCCCCAAATTGTTTGGGAGGTCAGCACACCAGACTACTTGGAAGTTGAACCGCTACTTTCTCCTGACGCGCAACAACTCTACATAATGAGTGACCGTCCAGGCGGATTTGGCTCAACCGATATATATGTCAGTAATTGGCTAGAGGACAAATGGTCGGAACCTCGCAACTTAGGCAAACCTTTTAACTCCCCATATATGGATCACTGTCTTTACTTTAGCGGAGAAAAATGGGAATTCGCCTACTGGACTTCAACTCGTCCAGGTGGATTAGGCGGAAATGATATCTGGATGTCGGAAAAAGTTAATGAAATATGGCAAGAAGCAACTAATCTTGGGCCGAAGGTTAATTCAGCAGCCCACGAGCACCACTCACTGCCGTCAGAAGACGGTAAATCTCTGTATATAACAACTACTCGCGAAGAAGGTTTTGGCATGGAAGACATTTATGTTACTACCAAAAATAATAACGGCGAGTGGACAGCTCTTACGAACCTAGGACCGGATGTTAATTCTGACCAAGATGATCGTTGCCCAGCTTTCTCGCCTGACTTCGAATATTTCTACTTTGATTCAGAGAGATTAGATGGGTTTGGCAATAAAGATATATGGTATATCCCTTATTCCCTTATAAAGGATATCCGGTAATTTATAAGTCAAAAATCTAATTGATTTGACTTTCTTGTGCTGCTTCAGGCGAACCAAAGGCTTGTTTAAACTCTGGCTCCAGGCCTTCCCACGGACCATCGAGGGTGTACACTGCGCTAGTTAAGCTGTCTACTTGCTCGCCAAATATTTGGTCAAAGAGATAGGCGCCAACCGCAAGAGGAATATTAGCGGTTAAAAGCCCCACCCAAGGGATATTATCGCTTAACGGTAAAGTAACATACATTTCACCAAGAATAGTTTCATCTTCCAAATCCAGTTCACCGGTTATTTGATAGAGGCTAGAAGGTCCAGAAATTACAAGCCTGTCTTCTATATTTACCAGACCATCTTCAAGATTAAGTTCAGTAGTAATCTCATCATACGCGAAACCACTTCGCACCAAATCATTACTTAAACGTGCACGCCGGATTATCGCATCAAAATTTAAAATACTAATAAGACGCAATGCACCTTGTCCTCCAGAACCTTGTAAAAATCTTCCGTTTTCGATATCAATATCTATTTCGCCACTAAGATTGGACCCAGCAAAGAAAGCTGGAGTTCCAGGCCAAAAAACATCGGTAAAAAAAATGGCGTTCTCGCTTTCCAAACTAGCGGCATAGCCGTTCGCAGTCAGCACATCTGCCATGTTGTCAGCATATAAAATCCCCGTTAGTTCGCTACGATGTTCGCTACCATCGAAAAGCCAGCTAAATTTTGGCTCAAAACGTGCGGCATATTCATCAATTTCAGTGCCATCAACATAAGGACCTTCCATATTCAGACGCAATCCACGGAAGTCAAACACCAAGTCGGTCACCTCTGCACCGTTTTCATTAGGCTCGAAAGTAAAAGCAAACTCCCCGTAGGGTCTACTTCCAATAGAAAATTCTTTGGAGGCAAAATACATTGGAGGCAATTCTCTAGGATCGATATGGGCCAACACATCAATGCGCTCCTCTTCTATTATGTCTTCTTTTGTCTCGCCGAGAAACGATTCTTCTTCCGGGTCCCCTGGAAAACGTAAGTATGCTAAATCAATACGCAGGTAGTTTTCCTGATCAAACGGGTAAGCCACCATACCTTGAACCGAATCACTATCTAGCGAGATTGCCCAAGAATCTGAACTCTCATCGACCTCAATTTGCATCGACACTTCCGGCAACTCTTGTTCATACAATTCAAAAATATCCAAATGCAAATCGATTAGTCCAATCGTATTACTCAATTCTCCCGAAGGATTGGTTGTACCAAATAATTCAGGGAGAAATGCTGTCCACTCTTCTAAAACGAAACGATCAAGTTCACCAATAATAATAACGCCATCTTCGTCTTTTACAGATAAAGCTGAAATCGGTGCGTCATTCGAGCCTACATACACCACCCCATCGTTCACTGCATCGTCTTGCATACTTAATTCAAATTGCAGGTTTTCACCAAAGCTGCCAGTAATCGATTGCTTATTACCAAACTGCATTTCAATATGAAGATCCGTTTCAGCCCTTGCTAATTTGCCAAAAGGTTGTGGAAGATTAAGCGATGTACCTTCAAGAGCTGAATCAATGACTAAGGTAGTACCAACTTTACTATCTTCTTTTTGATCCAAACTTAACCTAGCGGAGTAATCAAGATCTCCTTCCGCCTTTGACAATACATTCTTAACGAAAACACTCTGTTGCGGCCATGCGATAAGCTCGTCTCTAGCGCCTGCGCCAACAGCTTTTACAAAGATATTTTCTATATCGCCACTATTAACCTGAGAAGACAATTCCAGATCGACCGGCCGACCAAATAATTGCCCATTAAGACCACTAGACTCAAGACCAGTCAGAGTATCAAATATGATTGTCCCCGCAAGCTGACTTACATCGAGAGAATAGTCAGGAATCTTTATACTGTTTTCCTCAACAGAAAGATTGAGACGAACTTCCGGTCGGGAATCGGGTCGATTAAGTGGAATCCTTACTTGTATATCTGCAGTGACATCGCCCTCTGCCTGCCAATTAGAAAGAGAATCTTTTAATCTTTCGTCTACCGGGGCTTCTTGGAGATAATTAAGCCCATTTGTCGTTAGCCCCGATGCTTGACCACTCAGACTTAACCAATTCTCATCCACGCCATTGCGCCTAACCTCACCAATACCTGCACCTAGGTTTAAGTTCAGACTCTCCCCATCAATGACTTTTATGTCGATATTATCGTCATCAGTATATACATATCCCGATAGGGAATTTATATTGGGCCAATCATCAGCAAAATTTATTTCACCATCGGCCATTAAATAATAAGACTGGAAAGTTTTCGTATTTTGTGCGGAGCCTAGATTCGTAGAGTCTCGAAAAAGCACACCACTATCGCGCACTTCACCACTCAGGATAGCGCGGTCCAACCATTCCATACTCTGTCTTAAAGTATCTTGAATGTTTGGGCCGTCAGGAAGATAGAGAGACTTATACTCCGCATTCACTCTCTCAGCTCCGACCAGCAAATCCAGAAATGCTTCGCGCTCACCATCAGGGTATCGGTGCACGCGAGAGGAAAATTGTGTGCGACCATCTACTGCTTCTGATTCAGCAACGATCATACTACTAAGCAACTTAACTTCCTGACCATTATTCAGGTCCACAACAAAGTTAAGACGTCCGTTCACATAATTGTAATCCCAAACAGAAGTAAAAATATTAGGCAAGTTTATGCTGAATTCATCAGATTCGACCTCCACCAAACCTGAAACTAAACTTTCGGAGCGGTTATAGGCTAGATCTAAGTAACCATTCACGCCCCATAAATTGGGAGAACCGCGCACTGATGACGCTTCGACTCCAACAATATTAGATCGTAAGGTAAGAATTTGGTCCGTGCTGTCTGACAATGTTGCACTTAAATTAAGATTTTCGAGCACTCCTCCGGGCGCATATTGTTCTACTTGTAAACGCGAGGATTCATCTAATAAACCACTCGAAGTTAACAATTGTGAAACCAAAGCTAAATTGATGTTATCTGCAAAAACATTTAACTCCTGTTCCGGAGTGAAGGTTGTATAGATATTAAATGGACGCCAATAATGGTCTTCCCAATTTATGGACATATTAGCGAACACCATTTCCCATTCATTAGAAAGAGTGTCTCTTTTAATCTGTATACCACCTGACACATTCTCCAAGACTAAGGATGGAATCTCCTGCCCTTCCAAAGCAAATCTTTCCAAATCTAATTGCACAGTACTACCAATAATTTGACCTCCTGCTATGCTTAACCACAGATCAGCCCCTCCAACCAGTTCTTCTAGTGTAAAACCCGATAGATTTTGCCCAACAAACGCGTCGGAGTAATCTGTTGCTGGGAAATTGACATGGACAACCCCATTAACTTCTGCTAGTTCGTTTCCAGCAACCTCAAAAGATAAAGCAATCTGCTCGTTACTATCTGCGAGATTACCGTTTATATGTAAAAAATGAGAATCATCCAAATTTTGAATTGCAGCGAACCCATTGTTGATGCTGAACGATGTACCTATATTACTTGCAAAATTGATATCAACATTTCGCAAATTAAGAAAAGAGACTCTTCTTAAGGCCTGAAACAAGTCATCAATATTTAATTCGGTATCGCTGCTACTTTCCAATCCAGCTAGCTGCCAGCCTCCTTCTTCATCTTGCTCAACATTAATTTCAATGGTTTCTACAATAAAATCTTCGAGAATCCAGCGTCGCTCCCAAATGCTGCGCGGGATATCAACGATAACAGTTGCACTATCGAAAACCAAAGCACTGGCACTAGCATTTTCACCTTGAACAGTTGCGCCGACCAATAGCCGCAAACCATTTACTCGAATCTGAGGATTAAAACCTTCGAACGATCCGGTAAGTGAATCGACGCTAACCGGCACACCTGTATATTCGACGATACGCTCTTCAAAGAGAGCTGCATAGCGTGATACAGCAGGCATAAATAGCCGCCCTGCACTGACATAAGCAGCCAGCACAATAATAGACACAACTACCAAGACCACCAATTGACGATAGAAATACTTGAGAATCTTCAGAAACATACTAGCTAATGTCCGTAAACCTCAGTTTATTGCCGAGTTTTCTTTCAGGAATTCTGTATAGCATATTTTCCCCGAACCTAGACTAAAAACGGGGGATACTTCAAACAAGAACAACGTCGAACTGTTCCTGAGTATACATAGGTTCCACTTCGAATTTGACGGTCTTGCCTGTCAAATCCTCCAACTCTGCAAGAATACCAGACTCTTCGTCTAACAACCTGTCGATCACCATTTGTGAAGCAGTTACGAGCAGGTCACCATTCTCATAATTTCGGACAACACGAAGTACCTCTCGAAAAATCTCATAGCAGACCGTTTCTGGCGATTTCATCACTCCGCGCCCTTCACAAATAGGGCAATGGCCACTGAGAATCTGACCCAAACTCTCTCGTGTTCGTTTGCGAGTCATCTCAATGAGGCCTAACTGGGAAATTTCTGTAATCGTGGTGCGAGCCGAGTCTTTTTCTAAAGCTTTAGCAAAAGTACGTTGCAACTGACGCTGGTTATCCTCACCCAACATATCGATAAAATCGATAATGATGATACCTCCAAGATTACGCAGTCTAAGTTGCCGAGCAATTGTGGTTGCAGCTTCCAAATTAGTTTTCAATACAGTTTCTGAATGATTACGTCGACCTAAGTATCCGCCAGTGTTCACATCGATAGTAGTCATGGCCTCGGTCTGTTCGATGACCAAGTCCCCTCCAGATTTAAGTTTTACCTGGCGGGTCAAAGCCTTATTAATCTCATCTTCGATCCCATAAAGATCAAAAAGTGGACGACACCCTTTATACAACTCGATATTTGTTTCGAATTCAGGAATAAAATCTTCTAGAAATTGTTTTGTCTCTGCGTAAGACTCCTGATTATCAATACGAATTTTCTCGATTCGAGGTGTAATTAAATCCCTTAAAGCACGAATATAAAGAGGCGCCTCACGATAAACATTCTTAATATCATTATTTTCGATGATGCGTTTGTTAACTATATCCCATAACATTTCTAAAAAACGGATATCTTCCTTAAATTCCGTTTTATTTCCACCTTCAGCTGCAGTACGAATGATAAAACCGCCCCGATCATAAAAGTTTTCTTCTGTTAGACTTTCTTTTAACAATAAAAGTAACCGGTCTCTTTCTTCTTCATTTTCTATTCTTTGCGAAATTCCTAAATGCTTACTCCGAGGCATAAAAACCAAATTACGGGAAGGAAGCGTAATACGAGTTGTTAGCCGCGCTCCTTTAGTACCGATCGCATCTTTTGCAACCTGAACGAGCAAAAATTGTCCGTCCCTTAACAATTTATCCACACTTTTTTGCTCTTCAGAACGAACCTCGAACCCCTCCGCATCGATTACTGCAACATCGGAGGAATGGATAAATGCAGCCTTGTCCAGCCCAATATCAACAAACGCGGCTTCCATACCAGGCATAACCCGAACGACCTTACCGATAAAAAGGTCACCGACAAGTCCCCTTGCATTATGACGTTCGATGAAAATTTCCTGCAGCATGCCATTTTCGATAAGCGCCACTCTAGTTTCCATCAATGTTACATTAATGAGTATTTCTTCACTCATTAGATATTTCCTACTTATATTGCCAACAAGAAACACCAAATTCCTTCAATAATAGCGCGGTTTCGAACAAAGGAAGCCCCACTACTCCACTATAACTGCCAACTATAGATTCAACAAAAACAGCACCCAAGCCTTGAATTGCATAACCACCGGCTTTCCCAGCGGGTTCCCCTGAACCCCAGTAATAATCGGCTTCGATTTCACTAATTTCTCGAAACACAACAACAGTCTCTGTCAATACTGATTTTTGCTTTTCGGGGCTGGCAACCGTTACAGCTGACAAAACACGGTGGCTCTTTTTCGATAAAGATAGAAGCATTTTGATACTTTCATTTTTATTTATAGGCTTTCCTAAAACCTCACCATTGATTACAACAATTGTGTCAGAAGCAAGAATAACTTTATTATTATCCTTGTGAACAACTAGTGCAGACTTAGCTTTTTCGTCAGCCATGCGCGTCACAAATTTCTCGGGCGATTCTCCAATGTTACATTTCTCGGTTATATCCTGTGGCATAACTTCAAAACTCAGACCTAATTGCAATAGCAATTCTTCTCTTCGTGATGATGCAGAAGCCAGAATTAACTTAGGTACAAACATCAAGCGACCACTAATGAACGCTAAAGCTGCGACGCACTTGCCGCAGAAGTTGAAACAGCCAAGGCCACAAAAATGCGCTTGTAAGCGCAGATGAAAGAAACAGTAAGTTGGAAGCAAAGGTTTGCCCCGTAATGATTTGCAACCAATGGCAAAGAACTAAATTTAAACCAATCAGAGCCAGCACCAACCCGGATTGCTGAAGAGATGAAAACATTCTCATGCGCAAATGAAGACTCAGAGTTACATAAGCAACTATTACCAGGGCCATGGCGTTTAACCCTAGCGCAGACCCTTCGAGAATATCTAACAATAGACCCACACACCAGGCAACACCAATACCAATACGATAGGGTAGAGCCATAACCCAGTAAATGAGCACCATAGGCACCCACTCTGGGCGGTAATTCATAGCCCAATCAGGAAAAGGCACAATTGCTAAAAGATAAGCAACAAAGAAACTAAGCACTATTACCCAACTGGCGCGAGATTGTTGTTGCATAACCACTATTACGGTTCTATTGATTCAGTTTTAATTTGTGAGGGCTCCTCAGAGCCTTGGCTTGGAATTAGTTCATCACTAACCAACTCCTCTGTTCTAGGAGTAGTATCATCCAACTGATCTTTTCCCGTTTGGAAAACAAGCATTACATGTCGGGTGCTAGCAATTTGGGCCAGAGGCCGTGCGCGTACTGTGGCAAAACCTAGTCCTGGGTCGGTATAAACAGAGATAATTTCTGCGACCGGATAATTCTTAGGATACACCTGGCCCATACCAGAACTGACCAACCTATCACCTGCCTGCATGTCTTGAGTTTGAGTTACAAATTCGAGTTCTAACTCATTCGCGGTAACTCTGCTCCCTCGGGCCAACGCCCTTTCGCCATTTCGGTTCACCTCCACCGGAGTTAAATGAAGCGGGTCCGTGATAAGTAAAGCCCAGCTAGTAAAAGGCAGAACTTCATCTATTTGCCCCATTAAGCCATTAGCATCTAAAACAGGCTGGCCAAGAAACACATTATCGACTGAGCCTTTATTTACCAATACACGCTTGGAAAAAGGGTCAGGCGATAGGTTTATAATTTCAGCGGGCAAGACTTCGCCTTGGATACCCCCAGTAGCCTCATTAAGGGACAAAAGCCTGCTGTTCTCGCTAGCCAAGCTTTCTAGTAATTGAAGTTCTCTCTGGGCAACCAAAAGTTCTTCACGCAATATTCCATTTTCTTCTAGCAGGTCGGTGCGGGAAACAAAAACGTCATCAAACCATAGCGAAACTCTGGTGGGAATATCGGCAACCCAGTATATTGGGGTAGTGGCATACCCAAGCCCGTAACGAACTCTATCAAGATAGCCAAAGCGATTATCCGCGAACATTATACAGACGGACAAAAGAAGAAAAGCCAAGGCCCTATACTCAAGAGCAACGCCTTTAATGAATAAAGTCTTATCGATGCTAGATTTCCTCCTTTTAGAGAAGTGAGATTATATTCTTGCTTCCCCAAAAACGTAAATCTTGGAAAGTAAACAACGAGTTTTTTACAACTAAAAATCTCGGTTTTAGCGCAGACCCCTTATTCTTAACTACGCTCTACAACTTACACTTGAACTTTATTCGAGTGTTAGCAGATCGATATCGTGAGCATCCATCAGTTCCATTGCCTTCCCACCACCACGAGCAACGCAGGAAAGCGGATCTTCAGCAACGATTACTTGCAGACCAGTTTCTTCAGAGAGCAACTTATCCAAGTTTGTTAACAGGGCGCCACCACCGGTTAGAACCAGTCCGGTTTCCGCAATATCAGAGGCTAATTCTGGCGGGGATTGCTCTAGAGCACTTTTAACTGCCTGCACTATAGCTTGCAGAGGCTCTTGAAGCGCCTCCAAAATTTCATCGCTATTCAAAGTAAAACTGCGAGGCACCCCTTCCGCCAAGTTCCGACCTCGCACATCGATTTCCCGAAGTGCGGAACCGGTGCTGTAGGCGCAACCTATCTCTTTTTTAATGCGTTCAGCAGTGGCATCACCGACCAAGCTCCCATAATTGCGACGAACATGCGTAGTAATAGCCTCGTCGAAACGGTCGCCACCAACTCTTACAGATTCTGAATAAACGACTCCATTCAGGGAAATAATGGCAATTTCTGTAGTCCCACCACCAATATCCACCACCATGGAACCAGAAGCTTGTTCTACCGGCAATCCGGCACCGATGGCTGCTGCCATTGGCTCTTCAATTAAGCGGACATCTCGTGCACCAGCGCTTGCTACGGATTCTCTAATAGCTCTGCGCTCAACCTGAGTTGACTTACAAGGCACACATATAAGAACCCTTGGGCTAGGCGGAAAGAAACTATTCTCATGTGCTTTATTGATAAAATGTTGCAACATCTTTTCTGTAACTTGGAAGTCTGCAATCACTCCGTCTTTTAAAGGGCGAATAGCTGTTATATTGCCTGGAGTTCTTCCTAGCATGCGCTTAGCATCAGTTCCAACAGCAGTAACTGTTTTCTGCCCATTATGAGTGCGGATCGCCACTACAGACGGTTCGTTGAGTACGATGCCTGCTTCACGCACATAAATTATTGTATTAGCAGTACCTAAATCAATTGATAGGTCGTTAGAGAACATTCCCCGAATTTTCTTAAACATGTATTTCTGTGTACCTCGATGTAAAGACTAAAATCCCTAGCACCATTAACTATAACTATTAGACGGCAAATTCATCCTGTGATTTAACATTCGCGAAGTCTACTTTTCGTAGCCAATTGCTAGAATTTACGTCGGGATCTCCTGAAGCTTTCGCCCTTATAGCGTTGATCAAAGTGAATTTCCGAGAAAGCTCTACCTCTCGTTCATATTTCCCGGGTCTCAGACGCAGGAGGCCTTCTCGCAAGTCGCTGAATACTTGACCTTGACCAAGAAGCGCAAACTACCAACCACCGCTCACCACAATTTCAGTCAGATTAGGCAAATTATTGCCATTTGTTTGCCAACCCGCACCTGCAACCTTAAATACCCCATATTTCTAAAAATTTACCAGCCGAGAATTAAAACCCGTATAGAAATTTGAATGGAAAATAGAAGTCTCCACAAAGTATAATCATGAGTTCTCGCGAATAGGACGCACTCTAACAACGGCAATGTGTTAGAGCAAGTGGCAAATGCCCTAATTGTAAATAAATTAGGGCTACCCCACATGCAAGTCCCTGTTCTTTCTTGGTATTAATCAACCAAGTGCCAGATTTTTGGGAGCAAATAGGTGGGTTTCGACAACTCTGAAGTAGAAAAAATTGCGGCACTTGCGAAGCTTCATTTAAATGAAGACGAACAAGTAGAAGTGGCCAAACGAATTAGAGACATTTTGTCATTGATTGATGAGATGCAGTCTGTAGAGACAGAAGCCATAGATCCAATGGCCCATCCATTAGATGCCGAGCAACGTTTGCGAAATGACGAGGTGACAGAAGCCGAAAATCGTGACGAACTGCAAAGCCTAGCACCGGAAGTATTAGACGGCTTTTACTTGGTACCCAGAGTTATCGAATAATCTCCCACATCATTAAGAAACAGCGAACGCATCGAGATGATTGAGAAAACTGCTGCCGAATTATCAAAAGCCCTTTCTGGCAGAGAAATTTCAAGTGTGGAGCTTACGCAAGCTTTTTTGGACCGTATACGCAAACAAAACACAATGCTCAATGCATATATAACCGTATGCGAAGATTCTGCATTAGCTCAGGCTAAGGCTGCTGACAAAAGACGCGCCGAAGGAGATTCCTCACCCTTACTTGGAATACCTATCGCGCATAAAGATATTTTCTGCACTAAAGAAGTTACCACAACCTGCGGCTCCAAAATGCTCCATAACTTTATAGCGCCATACAATGCAACAGTCGTCGAAAACTGCATTAATGAAGGCGCAGTAACATTGGGAAAGACCAATATGGATGAATTCGCTATGGGGTCTTCTAATGAAACCAGTTTTTATGGACCTGTAAGAAATCCTTGGGACATAAATAGGGTACCAGGAGGTTCATCGGGTGGCTCTGCCACAGCAGTTGCAGCTGATCTTTGCGCTATTGCTACTGGGAGCGACACTGGAGGCTCAATTAGACAGCCTGCAGCTTTTTGTGGAATTACTGGATTCAAACCAAGTTATGGCCGCGTATCCCGCTGGGGCATGATTGCCTTTGCTTCAAGCCTAGATCAGGCGGGTTCTTTATGCAAAAGCGCTGAGGACGCCGCACTTATGACAAATGTTATGGCCGGCCTAGACAAGAAAGATTCGACTAGCATAGACAAGCCTGTTGAAAACTACACTGCTTCGCTTAATGATTCACTCAGCGGTTTAAAAATTGGAATACCAAGACAACATTTCGCCGAGGGCTTAAGTACCGAAATAGAAAAAGGAATTCGCGAAGCACTTAAAGAATATGAAAAGCTAGGCGCATCAATTACCGAAGTCGATCTACCTAACAATCATCTTTCTGTATCTGCCTACTATGTAATTGCTCCGGCAGAGGCTTCTGCAAATCTTTCACGCTATGACGGGGTGCGCTACGGATACCGTTGCGAAAACCCAATGGATCTAGAAGATATGTACAAACGCTCCCGCAGCGAAGGTTTTGGGGACGAAGTAAAACGACGGATTCTGGTGGGCACCTACGCGCTATCGGCTGGCTACTATGACGCATACTACAGGAAGGCGCAAAAAATTCGGCGCCTAATCAAAAATGATTTCATTGAAGCTTTCAAAGAAGTCGATGTCATAATCGGCCCGACCTCTCCGAACACTGCATTTGAGCTAGGCGCAAAAAGCGACCCTATCTCCATGTACCTGGAAGATATATACACTATCGCGGTTAACCTTTCCGGCCTACCCGGAATCTCTATCCCGGCTGGTTTAGCCAATGGCTTGCCATTTGGCATGCACATCATTGGCAAAGATTTCGATGAAGCTAAGATTCTCAATATTGCTCATCAATTCCAACTGCGAACCAATTGGCATCTAAAAAAACCGAACCTCGAACAGGCTAACTAACCATGGAATGGGAATCGATAATAGGCTTAGAAGTTCATGTTTCACTATCGACAAAATCAAAATTATTTTCTGGCACTGCCTCGGAGTTTGGCGCAGAACCAAATACACAAGCTAACATTTTTGATTTAGCAATACCTGGGACCCTTCCGGTTTTTAACAACGAAGCATTAAAAATGGCAGTCCGTTTTGGCCTCGCTATTGGAGCCGAGATTAGCAAAAGATCGGTATTTGATCGTAAGAATTACTTTTATCCTGATTTACCGAAAGGTTATCAAGTTACCCAGCTCGATTTCCCAACCGTTGGCAAAGGTTCTTTGAGTATTATTCTTGAAGACGGAACGGAAAAGATTATCGGGATCACTCGAGCGCATATAGAGGAAAATGCGGGTAAGTCTTTGCACGAAGAATTCAGTGGACAATCGGGCATCGATTTAAATCGGGCCGGCGAGCCGTTACTAGAAATTGTGTCCGAACCAGAGATTAACAATGCGAAGGAAGCCGTTGCCTATCTAAAAAAATTACATTCTATAGTGCGTTATCTGGAAATCTCAGATGCCATCATGGCTCAAGGTTCAATGCGCTGTGATGTTAACGTTTCGATTCGACCTAAAGGGGGGACCAAATTAGGCACGCGCACAGAAATTAAGAATATTAATTCGTTCCGCTTCGTAGAGAAAGCTATTAACTCCGAAATCCTGCGGCAAAGGGAAGTAATCGAAGACGGAGGCGAAATTCAACAAGAAACACGTCGCTACGATGCTAACAAAGACACCACCAGCTCTATGCGTAACAAAGAAGTCGCTAATGACTATAGATACTTTCCCGAGCCTGACTTGCTACCTGTGGTTATTGATGATGAGTTTATCGCCGCTATTCATTCAGAACTTCCTGAACTACCAGATGCCAAAAAAGAAAGATTCACGTTAGAATTTGGGCTTAGCAATTATGATGCCGGCGTTTTAACCTCAACGCGGGAAATGGCAGAGTATTTTGAAAAAGTCGCAAAGGCTTGCGGGGACTCTAAACTTGCAGCGAACTGGGTAACAGGAGACCTTCTCGCATTCCTAAACAAAAACGACTTAGAGATTGAAAATTCCCCGATCCAATCTGAACGTCTAGCCGTGTTAGTTAGCCGGATTAAAGATAATACAATAAGTGGGAAGATAGCTAAGACTGTATTCGAAACCATGATCGAAGATTCAGCGACTGTCGATGAAATAATTGAGAGAAAAGGCTTAAAGCAAGTTACTGATTCTAGCGAAATAGAAAATTTGGTAGATGAAGTTATTGCCAAAAATCCGGATCAAGTACAACAATTAAAAGATGGCAAAGAACAAGTTCTAGGTTTTCTAGTTGGCCAGGCCATGAAACTATCTCAAGGGAAAGCTAACCCAGGCAAAGTTAATAAGCTACTTCGAGATAAGACAAAATAATTAAGTTCCTTGGAATATCAATACAACTTTGTTCTATCAAATAAGAAACACAATGTTATGAAGAAAAACTAGCGCTTGTCTTACAATTTTAGCTCGCTGTTATAGGGCCGAACCAAATTTTCTATACATATATAAAGGGTAAATCGTGAAGAAGGGAAAGAAGCGGGGTTCCGAAAGAACTCAGATAGCAACCCGAAACTAGGAGTGGTCCGACGAACGCCTAAAATCCTTTCTGGAATTGGAACCACCATTAGGCATGCCTGCAGATTATAATATCTTACTAAAAGCCTATCGAGGAATGACAGCCGAGTTGTTTAAAAGATTTTTAGCCCTATTTCTAGAAGATAATAGGGATGTTAACGTGATTCTACCTGACGGCAGCACCTTCCTTGACCTTATCTCTAAACATCGAAAATCCAAAAGTTATGCCGCAGCACTGAAGTTAGCGGGGGCTAGAAACGGCAATCTCGATTCAATATGACCTAGGTTGCTTGCTAGAAGCGCGCCCCGAATATCTTTGCCTAAAGCGCGACGCCCTGGTGAAACTCGGCGCGGGCTTTAACAAGTGATCAGAAGGATGGACACATTCAAGGGCACTGCCAAGTTTCTCCTCTATACCCGGAAGCAAAAAAGAATCTTCTTCACAGGCGAAGCTTATAGATGTACCAACCGCGCCGGCACGTCCAGTTCGTCCGATTCGATGCACATAATCTTCAGGCTCCTCAGGTAGCGCGTAATTGATAACATGACTTACGTCTTCAATATGCAATCCTCGCCCTGCCACATCAGTCGCTACAAGCACTCGTAATTTACCCAACTTAAATGCATCGAGTGTACGAATACGCTTGTTTTGAGGAATTTCCCCTGACAAAACTCCGCAATCGATTCCATTACGATATAGATCATCAGCGAGTTTTCGCACCTGATCACGGCGATTACTAAATAACATTACCTTATGTGCACCCGGTTCAGACAGGATATTAAATAACAGTTTGTACTTATCTGCCGCGGTCACTAAGTAAACAACCTGATCTACAGCCTCCGCTGCAACTTTATCCGGCTCCACCTCAACTTTGACTGGCTTCATGGCCCAATGACTAGCCAATTCCACAATTTCCGGAGTAAAAGTGGCACTATACAGCAAAGTTTGACGGCAATCTTTTCTAGGTGTTCTTGAAATTACTTTTCGAACTTGGGGAATAAAACCCATATCCAACATACGATCTGCTTCATCCAATANGAGTAATTCTATAAGTCCCAAATATAAATTATCTTTGCTTACAAAATCTAGAAGTCGACCTGGAGTAGCGACTACGATATCTACTGGCTGGCTATCCAAAGCAGCGTTTTGTCTATCATAATCCTCACCGCCAACCAAGGTGACGGTGTGGATATCACAGAACACTGTTAATTTATCAGCATCACTTGCAATTTGGATGGCTAACTCACGTGTAGGGGCTACAATGAGCGCTCGCGGTTCAGCAAGATATCTTTCTTGCTCTAAGGGGTTCGAAAGCAAATCGTTAATAATGGTGATTAAGAAGGCAGCGGTTTTCCCGGTACCTGTTTGAGCTCTTCCGGTCACATCATGACCGGCTAGCGTATGCACTAAACTCTGCGCTTGAATCGGCGTACAGTATTCGTATCCAAGTTGGGCTATTGCCTCTTGTAACGGCTGCTGTAATTCGAAATTTTCAAACAACAATAAGTCTTGTTTTTCTTCTAAATCCCCTTCCATCGATCTAATAATAATTGATTCTATGATTACATAAGGCGCAGCATAATAACGGTAAGAGGGTATTTTTTAAAGAGATGTTTTTCGAATTAGTCACATATTGCCGCATGCAGCACAGCCGGGATCACGAGTTAACTCAATTTCACGCCACTGCATTATAGAAGCATCTAGCACCAATAATTTACCTACCAAGCTCTCGCCAATACCGGTAATAATTTTGATGACTTCCATTGCCTGAACAGAACCGATAATTCCAACCAACGGCGCCATAACGCCGTTATTTGCGCAGGTGGCATCCTCATCACCACATTCTTGATATAGACATTGATAACATGGGCTTTCAGAGTTATGACTGTCAAAAACAGCCACTTGCCCCTCCATACGAATAGCAGCCCCGGAAACCAGTGGTTTCGAATTCATCAAACAACTTCGATTAACTGCAAAGCGTGTTTCATAGTTATCGCAAGCATCTACTACCACATCCGCTTGGTGTACGAATTTGTCAAGCCTATCTCCTTTTAGGCGCTCATTGACAGCTGTAATCTTTAAGTCAGAATTCAGTTCGAGAAGCGACTGCTGTGCCGAGGTTACTTTTGTTTGGCCCAGCTTCGATTGGCTGTGGGCTATTTGTCGCTGCAAATTAGTAAGCTCGACCTCATCATCATCAGCAATTATTAACCGTCCTACTCCTGCGGCCGCAAGGTACATAGAGGCTGGGCAACCCAGCCCTCCCATCCCAATTATTAGCACTGTAGCATCCAAAAGCTTCTTTTGGCCCTCTACATCCATCTCGGGAAGCATAATCTGTCTACTAAATCGCAATAATTGTTCGTCCTTCATCTTCGCAACCTAGTTAATTCTGTTAAATCCACTTGCACTCAACTATTCGATCTATTCCAGCATAGTCTTTATGACCTGCAACATTTTTATAACCCAAGTCTTTAAGCGAATCTACCAACTTTTTTTGTTGATCATGCCCATGCTCCATAAGGAGCCAGGCATCTTTTTTTAAATAAAATTTCGCCGTTCTTATAATGGTATCCAACGCTGCAAAACCTAAATCTTCCGCTACCAAAGCGACCGACGGCTCGAATGATAAGCCCTCACCTAAAAAAAGCTTTTGCTCTGGCGCTACATATGGTGGATTGGCCACGATAAGGTCATACTGCTCCTTGGGCAATCCATCACACCATGATCCGAGATGAAACTCAATATTACTGACCTGGAGCATTGCAGCATTCTCCCGAGCAACCAATAATGCATCTTCACTAATATCCACAGCATCTATTTGCCATCCGGAATTTTTACGCGCAATAGCAATCGCAATTGCGCCGCTTCCCGTTCCCAGATCAGCAATCCGTAAGGGGGCAAATTTATTCTTAAGCTTTGCCAAAGTTTGCTCAACCAAGAATTCCGTTTCAGGGCGTGGTATTAAAACAGATTTATTTACCTTAAGATCAAAATCCCAAAATTCCTTATTACCGAGAATATAAGCTATAGGCTCTCCCTGTTTGCGACGCAACATCAAATACTGGAATTTATCGTAGGTCTCAATAGAGAGACTTTCTTCACTATGCGTTCTTAAATATTCTCGTGATTTACCTGTTACATAGCTTAGCAATAATTCTGTATCCAGCGCCGAGCTTTCACTAACATTCCTTAGTGAAATAGAATCGCGAAGCGCTTGTTGTAACGAGATAGGCATTGAGAAAATAGGCGCTAATCAGAGGCAAGGGAGGCTAAAAGGTCTGCCTGATATTCGTTTATTAGTGGCTGTATAACCGCCCCAAGGTCTCCAGACATAATTTCTGTTAAATTATAGAGAGTAAGTTTAATACGATGATCAGTGACTCGGCCTTGCGGGTAATTGTAGGTTCGAATTTTCTCTGACCGGTCACCGCTGCCAACCAGCTTTCGACGAACGTCAGATTCTTCTTCTTGTTGCTGCTGTTGAGCCTGATCCAGCAACTTGGCCTGAAGCAGTGAAAGTGCTCGAGCTTTATTTTTATGTTGAGACCTTTCATCTTGGCATTCAACAACAATGCCCGTCGGTATATGCGTTAAACGAATCGCACTGTCGGTTTTATTCACATGTTGCCCCCCCGCTCCGCTCGCTCTGTAGGTATCGATGCGCAGATCATTCTTATCTATGTCAAAATCTTGAATTTCATCCATTTCGGGCATGATAGCCACAGTGCAAGCCGAAGTATGCACTCGCCCTTGCGTTTCCGTTTCGGGGACCCTTTGCACACGATGGGCACCCGACTCAAATTTCAACTTTTCGTAGACATTTTTACCATCAATGCGAACTATGATTTCTTTAAACCCTCCATGCTCTCCCGGACGCTCCGTAATTACCTCTGCTTTCCAGTTTTGTTCTTCTGCATAGCGATTATACATACGAAACAAATCACCAGAAAAAATTGCCGCCTCATCCCCTCCAGTACCAGCGCGAATCTCCAAGAAGACATTGCAGCTATCTTTAGAATCTTTAGGCAATAAGAGCTTTTGTAGCTTTAAATCTAAAATTTTCAACTCTTCGCTACTGCTATTAATCTCTTCTTCCGCCATAGCACGAATGTCGGAATCATTATCTTTCTGCATTTCTTGCGCTGCAGAGAGATCACTGGAAACTTTATTAAAGCGATCAAAGCTTTTTACTACGGCTTCGATCTCGCTATACTCCTTAGAAAGATCACGAAACCGATTTTGTTCAGAGATAATATCCGCGTCACTCAACAAAGCCTCCAATTCATCGAAGCGATCTTTCAGATTTAACAGTTTATTGCGAATTGAGTTTTTCATGGCAACCACTAACGTATCCTTTAATTTTGACCACCTTCTCCTAAATCAAACAATTCTTGGGTGAGTTCTAACAGCTCATCCCTCCCCTCGGANCTTGCTNNTTTCATTTTTACACTGGGCGCATGTGTAAGTTTGTTTGTTATAGCTCTCGCCAAAGATTCCAAAACTGCATCAGGTGATTCTCCCTTCTCCAAAGATTTCATTGCTTTCTGTAGTTCCTGATCTCTAATAAGGTCTGCTTTATCTCGAAAAGCCCGCAAAGTTGCGACGGCATTTAAGGAACGAAGCCGTTTTAGATATTCTCCAACACCTTGCTCTATTATTTCCTCAGCTTGGGCAGCAGCTTCAGCACGACTCTTTACATTATCCTCGATGACCTCGCTAATATCATCCACGCTATAGAGATATACATCGGCCACTTCCCCTGCTTCCTGCTCAATATCTCTTGGCACGGCCAAATCGATTAACAGCATCGGTTTGTGTTTTCGTTCTTTCAGAGCCCTCTCTACCGCTCCTTTGCCTAGCAACGGTAATTGACTGTTGGTAGAAGAAACAACAATGTCTGCCTCAATTAGTTGATCAGGAATCTCGGAAAGCAAAGCACCTTGTGCGTTGAAACGACTACCAATATCAAGAGCATTAGCCAATGTTCTGTTAGCCACCACCATTGAGGATACTCCTTTATCTACCAAATGCTTCGCTACCAACTCAATCGTCTGCCCCGCGCCGATCAATAACACTGACAAGGCAGGGAGATCGGAAAAAATCCTTTCAGCCAAGCTGACCGCAGCATAAGCAACAGAAACCGGATTTTCTCCTATGGCTGTATCTGTTCTCACTTTTTTTGCTATCGAAAATGCGGCTTGAAAAACTCGCCCCAAAACGCCACCTGCTAAATCCAGAGTCTTTGATACTGCAAATGCTGACTTAATCTGACCAAGTATCTGTGGCTCTCCCAAAACCATTGAATCTAGCCCACAAGCAACCTTCATGAGATGTCGCGCAACATCCTCATCTTTAAAGAAATAGATACTGTCTGCAAGGGCCTCCGCCTCTAACTGATGATACTGAACTAACCAATCGATCACTGTTTTCTGGCCTTTATCTTCATCTCCTTCCGCAATATCAGGACTATAATTTAGATACAGTTCCGTTCGATTGCAGGTTGAAACAATAACCACCTCGTCAAAACCTGCCATTACTTGCACTTCCCGCAATGCAGCACCGATAGTTTCTGGCGGAAAGGCAACTTTCTCGCGTAATGCGATATTCGCTGTCGTGTGGTTTATTCCCACGAGAAGAATTGTCATCGGGACCCCGAAAAGCCTCAGAGTAAAAGGTGCGGTATTTTACTAGATCTCTTTGTGCATAGCAGCCGCGATTCGCTGAAAGATAGTTTCTTTACTTAATGCGACAAAAATTAGTGGCTGATTTTTAAAAATTTATTACAAACCCTATACTTGAATACAAATAAACCTAAATCGAACCAAGGCCTAGCATTTAGTTATTTAAAAGGCTAAAAATGCAGATACGGGTAAAATTTAGAACGTTTTAATCTAGATTCTCAGAAAATGTGACAAACTGATACAATCTGGTTAACTATTTGGCTGGACATACATTGTGAAACTATTTCTTAAAGAATGTCTCTTTTTCGTGTCGGTAAGCNGCCTGGCTGCCTGTGCCGGCTTGTCTCAAGTAGAGCCCCCGCAATCCCCGCCAGCAGANGAGCCGATTATTCAGATAGAGCAGGAAGATATCGAATACGGCTCCTTCTCAAAGGATCAGTTATATCAAACCATTGTTAGTGAGCTAGGCGCTCAACGCGGCGACTTAGATGAAGCNAGCGATAGATATTTGGATCTCGCAATGGAAACTCGCGATCTTGGCATAACTATCCGAGCCGCCCAGTTTGCTTCGGCTAACGGAGACATTAATGCGCTGATGCAGCTTGGATTGTTATGGGCAGAAATAGAACCCGACAACCCTCAACCTCATCTATCCTTGGCGTTTCAGTTTCTTGAGAATGGAAACTATAGCCAAGCCCTTTCTCATATGGTCCGTGTTATAGAAATAGGCGGGAAGATTGATTTTACAGCTTTGGCCGCAAGAACAGGAAGACTTGGTTATGACGAGCGGCAGACATTAATAGAAGACTTGAGCCAACTAAGACGCGAATTTCAAGAAGAAGAAACGATCCATCTAGCATTAGTGCAATTATTGGCGCAGAACCGTCAATTCGAAGAAGCCCTTTATGAGATACAAACCATGCTGGAAAAAGTTGATCTAACACCAAACATGGTGTTACTTCATGGTCAGATTCTACAAAACATGGAAAACACTAGTGGGGCTATCCGTGTAATGAGAAATGGAGTTAGAGAATTCCCTCTCGATAAATCCCTTCGCCTGGGTCATGCACGCTTACTAATTCAGAACGAACGATTTGAAGCGGCGCAAGAACAGTTTGAAATCATTATAGAGCAAGACCCTGAAGACTGGGAAACACTTTACTCAGTCGCTTTATTAAACATGGAGTTACAAAACTTTGAATCAGCCATCTCGAATTTGAAGAAATTGATTGCCGCCGATCAGCGGTTTGACGAAGCCCAGTATTATCTTGGGTATATCTACGAACAACGCGGAGACTATGAAAGCTCAATCTCACATTATCGGCTAGTAAGAGTTGGCACCGATAGTTTTATTGCAGCACAACAGCAAGCAACCAGACTTTCGATTAGCTTGGGAGAACTCAAAAATGCACATGATTGGCTGGTTCGTCAATCCAATGGTCAGCCTCGGATGGAAATCTTATTTACCACTATAGAATCCGGCTTACTCATCCAGGCAGGCTACATTGAAGAAGCCAAAGACTTATTAGAAAAAGCACTTAATCGCTTTCCGAACGAATCAGAACTTTTGTTTGCTCGAGTACTCTTTCACGATTCTCAAGGTGACCGAGAGAACTCAGAAAAGGACCTACGCCAGATTATTCTTATGCAACCGGAAGACTCACGTGCATTAAACCATCTAGGATATATGCTAGCGGATCAAACTAACCGCTATGATGAAGCCTTAAAGCTGATCGAACGCGCTATAGCCATATCACCTAACGATCCAGCCATCATAGACAGCCTCGGATGGGCACAATACAAACTCGGTCGCTACGACGAAGCACTCGCCAATTTGCGCCGCGCCTTCGAAGCTTTCCCAGATCACGAGGTAGCTTCCCATGTAGGTGAAGTTTTATGGATGATGGACCGGAAAGATGAGGCTACTGCAGTATGGGAGAAAGCTTTAGAAACCCAGCCAAACAGTAAATTCATCCAAGATGTAATAGAACGCTTTCGACCTTACGAATGATCTCAATCTTTCATACGCCATCAGGCATGTGGCACAAAGCAAGTAAATCAGCACAGCACGCTGTTTGCCTGCTTCTTCTCTTAAGCAGCTGCTCTANCCTAGCGCCGCGCGCGATTGAGAATTCAGTTTGGGACAGGCAACGCACACTTTTGGCAGCATTAGATACTTGGCAATTGCGCGGTCGAATCAATGTCCGCTACAACGATGAGAACCACACCCCTCGCATCCTGTGGCTACAGTTAGCTGATGAATATAATATTAGGCTTTGGGGCACATTCAACACTAGAAACACAAGAATTATTGGCCAGCCTGGCTTCGTCACGATGCAACAAAATGATGAACTTTTCCGAGCTAAGAGCCCAGAAGCATTAATCCTACAACAACTTGGTTATGAACTACCTGTTTCTTATCTAGAATATTGGATACGAGGTCTACCTGCGCCTCAATCAAACGCGGATATGAAATTTAATCAGCTCAATCAACTTTCTTTGATAACGCAGGACGATTGGAATATTACTTATCACGATCCCCGGCAATATGGAGAGGTCACACTTCCCCGAGAAGTAGAAATTACTCGCCAAAAAAATGATATTCGCTTGTTCTTCTTTGGTTTGAATTGGACATTAGACCCCTAATTAATGAGTGATAAACCCATAAAACTGTTTTCTCCTGCCAAACTGAATCTGTTTCTCCATATTTTGGGAAAAAGGGAAGATCGCTATCATGAACTGCAATCATTTTTTCAATTGCTGGACTATGGTGACTATTTAAAGTTTGAGAAAGATCTATCGGGCAGACTTTCCCTCCATCTAAAAGAGAATTCAACAGTCAAAACCTTACCTATAGATAGGAACCTTATTATCTCAGCCGCAAAAAAATTAAGGAGTTATGTAGGCAATCCTGAATTGGGCGCAAGAATAAGCATTAATAAGCGAATTCCCCTGGGCGCTGGGCTCGGCGGGGGTAGCAGTAATGCCGGCATCACTTTACGAGCCTTGAATAAACTATGGCAATGCAACCTGCCCAATTCCGATTTAGCCCTCCTAGGCCTAAATCTTGGTGCAGATGTTCCGGTTTTTGTTTATGGAAAATCAGCATGGGTAGAGGGTATTGGAGAACGAATCAAGCCAATGCATGTCGAGCCTAGTTGGTATCTGGTGATTACACCTGCTTGCTTGGTTTCAACTGCCAAAATATTTGCCCACGAAAATTTGACACGGAACTCTCCAGCCATCAAAATGGCCGACTTTCTGGCGGGCAGGGCCAGGAATGACTGCGAAGAAGTCACCCGAAATTTATATCCTGAAGTGGATGAAGCCCTGAACTGGTTGAGCCAATTTGGCGGAGCTAGAATGACTGGAACAGGATCCGCAGTGTTCCGTAGATTTGAGACTGAAACTGCGGCCCGGGAAGTGTTTGCGAGTGTCCCTTCTAACTTAGAAGGATTCATCGCTAAAGGTATTGATTCGCTATGAGCTATGAGAAGCAATTTACGATTTTGGGGTGTCGCCAAGTGGTAAGGCACAAGGTTTTGATCCTTGCATTCGTTGGTTCGAATCCAGCCACCCCAGCCATTAACTANGAGNCAGAGCAAACAAGGTAANTTTTGCAGTAATTGGTTAGTTGAGATAATAACTAGATTTAATTATGGCTGTACTTTCTCTCTAACTCCTCAATCAGAAATAGCAGTGCAGACCAAAGGAAGCAGATGTGGCAAACAATTTAATGGTCTTTACTGGCAATGCTAATCCAATATTAGCAGATGCTATAGCTAGGAATATCGGCGTACCCTTGGGACATGCCAGTATTAGCAAGTTTAGCGATGGGGAAGTATCGGTTGAATTAAACGAAAATGTCCGTGGTAAGGACGTCTTCATAATTCAGCCGACTTGCTCGCCTACAAACGATAGTATTATGGAATTATTGTTAATGGCTGATGCTCTCCATCGCGCCTCAGCAAATCGAATTACAGCCGTGATTCCGTATTTCGGCTATGCGCGACAAGATCGTCGTGTCCGCTCGGCCCGAGTTGCTATCAGCGCTAAGGTTGTTGCCGATATGATTAGTGCTGTTGGTGTTAATCGAGTGCTAACGGTGGATTTACATGCCGAGCAGATACAGGGCTTTTTCAGTATTCCTGTAGATAACGTTTACGGATCACCTGTATTAACAGACGATATAGAACGCCAGCGCTATAGCAATTTAATAGTAGTATCACCTGATGTAGGCGGTGTAGTCCGGGCTAGAGCGGTTGCCAAACAACTCAATGTAGATCTGGCAATTATTGATAAAAGACGACCTACAGCTAATGAAGCACAAATTATGAATCTCATTGGCGATGTAAAAGACCGATGTTGCTTAATAGTTGATGATATGGTGGACACAGCTGGGACGCTGTGCAAAGCAGCAGACGCACTAAAAAACTATGAGGCCAACAAAGTAGTGGCATATTGCACGCACCCTATACTTTCAGGCCCGGCGATAGAGAATATAGAAGGGTCTAATCTGGATGCTCTAGTTGTAACAGATACGATTCCTCTCTGCGAAAAAGCAAAAAAGTGTAAACGCATTCGGCAACTATCAATGGCTAAGTTGCTAGCTGAGTCAATTAGACGCGTAAGCAATGAAGAATCCATTAGCGCAATGTTTGATAATACTTAGAATTAAAGAAAACTTGGAGAGACTGAGCCAAATTTTAGAAGAAATGCTGCTTTAACTAATTAACCCTTCGAGTAGTCGGTCGCAGACTTCTCGGAGATTTGATCCAAAAAAAAAAAGACGTTAATCATTCGCTAAATATTCNAGCACAGCGTGCTTATACAAAACGAACAACCGTCGATAGGAGAACGAAATGTCAGAAGAATTTGAGCTGAATTGCTCCGTTCGGACCGACCTGGGGAAAGGTGCGAGCCGCCGCCTGCGTCGTCTCAACGAGTCAATTCCCGCTGTACTATATGGCGGCAAGAAAGGATCTGTTGCTCTAACTATTGCCCATAAAGATATTGCTAAAGCCACAGCAAATGAGGCGTTCTTTTCTAACATAATAACCTTGAAAATTGACAGCAAAAAGGAACCCGTAATAATCAAGGCTCTCCAGCGCCACCCTGCAAAGCCGCTTATACTGCATGCCGATTTCCAGCGTGTAGATATGAAACAGGAACTCCAGGTTAGAATCCCAATACATTTTATCAATGAGGAAAAATGTATTGGAGTCAAGTTAGGTGGCGGTAGTATTCGCCATACTCTTAACGAGATTGAGATCATCTGTTTACCTAAGGATCTTCCTGAATATATCGAAGTAGATATGCTGGAAGTTGAAGTTGGCCAATCCGTTCACTTGTCCGACGTGATCTTTCCTGAAGGAGTACGCAGTGTTGCACTCTCCCTGGGAGAGGAAAGCGATCTCAACGTAGCTAGTGTGCAACTACCTCGTGGCGGCGCTGAGGAAGACGGACAAGCCGAAGAAAGTGAAGAGCCAGGAGATTCAACTCCGACTGACGATAATGAAAGTAGCTCTTCCGGAGATGGCAACGAAACTTAAATTGTTGGTATAACTTAGAAGTTCAGGACCACAAACATGCCGGACCATCCATTAAAGCTGATTGTTGGCCTCGGAAATCCTGGTCCAAATCATGACTCTAATCGACACAATGCCGGCGTAATTTTTCTTCATCACTTATGCAAAGCCTATGGTGGTGCACTTCGGGGCGAATCGAAATTCTTTGGTGAATTTACTTCCATAAATGTTGACGGTAATGAAATTAAGCTCCTCTTCCCTACCACTTTCATGAACCACAGCGGTAAGTCAGTGGCAGCTGTCTGTAATTTTTTCAAAATAGAAGCTAAAAATATTTTGGTAGCCTACGACGAAATTGATTTTGACGTTGGCGTTACACGACTAAAAGAAGGTGGCGGGCATGGCGGACACAACGGGGTCCGAGATATCATCAATGCACTAAACAGTCAAAAAGACTTTTTTCGGCTGCGCATCGGCGTAGGCCATCCCGGCCACAAATCTATGGTTTCTAATTATGTGCTAAGTGACCCTTCTAGATCTGAAGCTGACGTCATCATGAGAGATATTGAAGATGCAATCCGAGTAATACCCAAGGCAACAAAAGGCCTATGGGAGGATGCGATACGATTACTCCATACGGATTAAGGACAAAGAAATGGCAGTTAAATGCGGCATTGTTGGCTTACCAAACGTGGGTAAATCAACTCTTTTCAATGCCTTAACAAAAGCAGGTATAGCAGCAGAAAATTTTCCTTTCTGCACTATTGAACCTAATTCAGGCGTTGTTTCGATTCCTGATGGTCGTTTGGACCAAATTGCTACCATAGCTAATCCGCAAAAAGTGATTGCAACTACAGTAGAGTTTACTGACATAGCAGGACTGGTGGAAGGTGCTTCAAAAGGTGAAGGATTAGGCAATAAATTTTTAGCCAATATTAGAGAGACCGACGCGATTGCCCACGTAGTTCGTTGTTTCGAAGATGA
>PBNR01000055.1 GCA_002723195.1 Gammaproteobacteria bacterium
AATAAAGATTGAAAGCACTTCAACTTTGGTTTACGGGTTCACATACTGTCGAACTTCGTGAGCAGAAACTCAATAAACTGCAAGCTGGCCATGTCTTAATAAAAACTCTTTGTTCGGCCGTAAGTTCAGGTACGGAACTTTTGCTTTATCGAGGGCAAATTCCAGAGACGTTGGTTTTGGATGAGAACCTGTCAGCATATAAAGGCTCAAAGATTAAATATCCGCTTCAATTTGGGTATGCATGTGTAGGGATAATAGAGGCCATTGGTGAAAGAGTAGATAATGTTTGGTTAGGGAAACATGTATTCACTTTTCAGCCTCACTCCAGTCACAACATTTGCCCTGTGGAGGAATTGATAACATTACCGGATAACATTGATCCTCTAGCTGCTGTATTCCTTGCCAATATGGAAACGGCAGTAAACCTTATACATGACGGTAATCCGCTTCTAGGTGAGTGCAGTGTAGTAATTGGTCAAGGAATTGTGGGGCTACTAACTTCAAGCTTGCTTTCTCAATTTCCCCTTGGCCAACTCTATACACTGGAAAACATAAAAATGCGTCAAGAGATGTCAAAGAATTTAAATGTTAATGCTACCTTTTCTTCCAATTCAAGCCAGGATATTCTCGCCTTGAAAAAGGCTTTGCAAGGAGATACGACCACGTACGGTGCTGATCTCGTATTCGAATTATCTGGGTCTCCTGCGTCTTTAGATCTTGCCGTAGAGCTAACGGGATACAGTGGTCGCATTGTTGTCGGTAGTTGGTATGGCAGTAAAACTGCAGAAATAAACCTTGGTGAAAGGTTTCACAGAAACCGTATTTCGATTATAAGTAGCCAAGTTAGTAACATAGCGCCAAAATTGGCCGGTCGCTGGGATAAATCAAGAAGGTACGCTCAAGCTTGGGATATGATTAAAAAATGTAAGCCGGAAAATTTGATTACTCATAGAGTGTCTTTCAATGAAGCCGCTGAGGCCTATCGTTTGCTTGATGAGTTTCCTGAAGAAGCGGTTCAAGTAGTTTTTGACTACTAAGAATGAGAAAATCTTCTGTTGAATAGAGGGTACCAATATGTATTCGGTAGCAGTAAAAAAAGACTTGATTGCTCAACACTACCTGATAGGTGGTGACTGGGGTGCAGAAAATAGTCCTCATTCTCATCATTACGAAATTGAGGTTAAAGTTGAATCAACCGAACTGGATCAACATGGATATCTTGTCGACATAGTAAAAATTGAAGAGGAATTACAAGCTGTTGTTGGTTATTTCAGTGATAGTATGCTTAACGAGCAGCCTGAGTTTGAAGGATTAAATCCAAGCATTGAGCATTTTAGTCGTATTGTTTGTGGGAAATTATTGAAAGCAATTGATCCGCCTGGCTCAGGTCAGTTTACAGTTAAGATCTGGGAGAACGAAACTTGTTGGGCCGCTTATACTTTAGGGTATTAGAAGCTTTTATGTTAATGGGTATCGGTGCCTAAATTCTTAGAACTATGTAATCCGGGTAGTAACGTAACTGAAGTTAATAAGATTGTTACGTCACGCAACCTCATAAGTACGATTAGGCTAGTGGCTGCGGATAATGGAAAAGAAAGGTATTGGAAACCCCAGAAGATTGCGGCTTCTATCGTACCTAACCCCCCAGGTAGTGGGAGCAAGAAAGCTAGACGCACTAGTACAAACAGTAGAAGAAAGTTTGTAGAGCTCAAGGGGATTTCAATAAAATTCAGCAATAACCAGAGTTCGGCCAGCATACATGTCCATCCGAGGAAAGATAAGCCAATCGCTATTCCAAAATATTTCCTCCTATGCGTGAATGCTGCTTGAAGCATTCTATTAAAATTTATCAAGTGCTGATCGATCTCCCGCATGCGTTTATGATGAAGCCAAGGACTGATAATACGGTTTATCCAAGCCTCTATGGCTTGCGGCCTTCTCAGTAATGTCCAACCAATAATGATCATAGTTATAATTATGCTAGCTAGGACTAAAGCAATATATTGCCATTCAATAAAATCATGTGGGTTCGAAAAGATTAGAGCGAGCAGCATTACCAATAAGATAGAGAAGTTTACCCAAAGCTCAAAAAATCTATCGACACCGACAGCTAAAAAAGAGTGATGAAGCGGCATAGAGTATTTATGCCATAGCCAATAAACTTGCATAGGTTCGCCTCCAAACTGAGGCCCGGGCGTCACAAAACTAACTAATTGTCCTGCTTGCCGGATACGCAACAAGTTGAAAAACCCTAAAGGAAGTCGTATTGCTGTAATTAGCACTTGCCATCGACATGTCAGAAATATGATGGCAGCAATGTTTAATGCTATCCATTGGCACCATTGTTGAAAGTGAAGCTTAGTAATCGCTTCCGATACTTCATCCAACGGAAGAAGGCTTAAAATCCAAATTGCTAGCAATAAGGCAAATAGCCAAATGAAGAGAGAGACTAATTTAGATGTAGAACTCAAGTGCCATCGTACCGATTGAGCCAGTGATCATCTTTTAACCATAAACTAAAATGTCCACTGCCTAACAATAGTGACCAAACTACACAACAAAATAACCAGTAATCTAAAATTTGCATCGGATTATTTATATAGTACCAGCTCAATAAAGCGATCAGCATTAAAGCAAAGAATCGCCCCGCGATTCCAAACAAAATTGCAATTGATGTTATTGCGAATATTCCAATGATGAGGCTGCTAAGCCAAGGAGTCTCAGTTTTTAAAATAGGAGGAAATCCTGTAGTCAATGTCGAGGCTACTAAAATTAAAATAATGGTGACTCGAAGCGCAGGTTGGAAAAATATCTGGCTGAAGGCTGCAACGCGACGGAAGTATCGATCTATATGTACTGCTTCTCTGTTTATATAACCACTCACGATTAACCAATCGATAATAAACCCTGTTAGAGCTGGTAGCATAAAAGCAAATCCTCCAATTAATGTGACCGGAGGACTAAAAATTGGCCACAATGCTACAACTAGGTACCCCATTTGGAAGCCAGCCCAAGTTCGTCTATGCATGGCAGGTGGAAGAGGAAAGACAGTTAATTTTTGTTTGTTTCGCCAATAGATTCCGCTGTGAAAGCCGTAATAAGCAAGGCCCATAAAAAGAAAGCTCCAATGAGTTTGTCCGTATCCCACGGCCAGCAGTGAGGCAATAGCAAGGCCTAGAGCATCGCATATAGTATCTAATCTGGTGCCAAACATGCTGCTTTGATTGGTCTTACGAGCAACATATCCATCCACACGATCCAGTGTGGCCGCGATGAAATAGATTATTCCCGGTGCCCAGGAGAGGACAGTTCCCTCTGGCCAGCTTTGGAACAGAAAACCCGAGGTAGCCGCAATTAACATAGCGCGAAACAGGGTAAGTCGATTACCCCACCCTAGATTAGAATATAAATGTGATCTTGAGTTTGCTCGATTGAGGTTTAAATATTTAATCGATCTATAGGCTATAAAGGCCCAAATTAGTCCAGCTTGAATTATCCATTGGAACGCATTAGCCTGTTGCCAAGCAAAAGTTAGAACAATGCAAATAGCTATCAACCCTCCCAAACCTAGAATTAGAATCGAGCTAAGTTCTTTTTTGAGGCGTTCAAAACTGGAATCGTTATTTGCGATAAGCACTGAATAAACCTGTTCGCAAAGTAATTGCGAAAAAGCATAGGCAAGATCAGTTCTGGTAGAACTGGACTTGCCTAGCACTACAGATGATTAAAGGTCAGGTTAGTTTGCTGGGCGCACGTAACGCTTAATGCCGCCCACCGGCCCTACTTCGGCACCAAAAATGTTACCGTGTTTATCTGCGACAACACCTTCAGCAGTGCATGTGCCCCGGCAGTCTGGTTGTGGATCAGGAATTAAAAACTCGACAGTTCCAGTAATCGCAGAGCCGACTCGGATCCCGCGGAGCCAATCACCATGATCTGGATTTACAGAGCCAGATTCTGAGTCAGCCGCATATAACACATCATTATCGTCTATAAAGATGCCTGAATTGCGGCTAAACTGGTACCAGGTATCTAAAAGATTGCCTTCTTGGTCAAAGATCTGAATACGATCATTACCCCGATCCGCGACGAATAATCTGCCCCTTGAATCCATAGCTAAAGCATGAGGTTGGCGGAATTGACCCGGCCCCATTCCCCATTCACCAAACGAGAACAAATGGTTACCGTCCGCATCGAATTTGTGAACCCGATTCGGCGTTCCTTCAGCACTTGAATGACCTTCACCGACAAAAATAGAGCCATCGGGAGCAACTAATACATCATTTGGGGTATAGAAATATTCTTCGTCTCTCCCTCCACCCTTTTTGCCTAATGACATTAGGTGGATTCCAGTGGGGCTGAATTTATGAACCTGGTGACCCCAAGGCTCCCCATCGTAGTCTTGCATCTGATCCGTGCCGCGGGCGTCAGCGATCCATACATTGCCGTCGTCATCTACATCAATGCCATGAGGCCAAGCAATGTAGCCAGTGCCGAAACTACGGAGTAACGTTCCGGCTTTGTCGAATAACATAACCATGTTGACAGGGTTGTTGACGCAAGCGTTAATATTAGCTCCACAGCGTTCCGCCACCCATATACTTTCTCCATCTGGGTGAATGTCTACAGTGCTGGAAGAGCCCCATTCTCTGCCTGCAGGTAATTTAAAGTATCCCGATTGGGTGATGTATGGATTAGGTAAATCATTAACCGGGGGCATGTTGGCTTGCGCGAAAGCTATTGCTGGTAATAGTAGCAAAGCAGCACAGGCTACTTTTATTTTTGGTTGCTTAGCCATGTATTGTCCTCTCATTATTAATTGGAATTTCTTAAGGTTGGATGTAGAAGGATAAACGACTACTGAATAGCGAATTTAGAATAATCGATGTCAGACATTGCTATTGGGCAGACTCGCTGGACATAGATTGGTTCAAAAACAAATTGGAACGCAGTTCGTTTAAATAAATATCAACCATTTCTTGTTGTTCTCCTTCTCCTTCTATCAAGTTTTGCAATTCTACTCTAGCTTGCAGAAGTGACATCAATTGTCGTTGTATTAACTCTTCAGCAGTAACTCTGTTTCGTTGAATGGGGTCCTTTTTCTGAATTAACATATGCTCTATCAAGACATCTAGCACTATTTCTTGATTCGCCGGTGTCACCTTGGGAGAAATACGATTAAGTTGTTGAAGGTAGGTTTTGCGAAGTTGTTCTTCTGCTAAGCCTTCCCGACGATTATCTAATAATTGTAAATCAGTAGAATTCAATACTGCTTTCATGCGATCTCGCAAATATTGATAGCTGCTAATTTCTCGTAATTTTTCTGGAGCTATCTGACCATTGGCAACTTGGGAGCTGAATTCGGCGCGTTCCGCAAGCACGTCAATTAAGACTTCCTCGGCTTTTGATCGGTAAGGTTCATCGCGACCCAATGAATTTAAAAAGTCGCCATATTGCATATCTACTTGCATTCGAGCCATGGGGTGGAATGCGGTCGATACCTGTCTTTGCTGTTCAAGATAAGCTTGGATGGCACTGCGGCTAGCAGTAGAATTAGATTCGTTTTGCCCATAGCCATGACTTGTGCAAAAAATAAGCAAGGTAATTATTGAAAGTTTAGGTATATACATTTTTTGGCCAAAATATATAAAACTCTTACCAGTAATTTTTTGCTGTGTATGAAATTTTAGTTTTGTAATACTGGATGTATGTAGCCCGTAGGCAGGGTCTGATCCGGGTCGACTCGAATACTTAAGTAAGTTACTTGATCTTGAATATGGCGAAACCCATGCGGCACGCCTGCAGGGATAACTACTATATCACCAGGCGAAATCGTTTGTACTTGACCATTTACTACGGTGCGACTGCCGCTCGGGCCGATTAGCTCCATAACAGCAGTAGTAGTATCGGGAAATTCTTGGGCATTAGATTGCTCTCCACCGGTAACCAATACGCCTGAACCTGAAAGTACGTAATACACTTCCGTGACACGATGATGGATAATAGCATTTATAGCCTCACCCTCCGTACGAGTGCCTGCTCTGCGCAATATCCCAACAGCAATATTTATGTCGTCTCCGATATCAACTATTCGAATTTGTTGATCGATCGTGTCTCCAAGAGCCTCGAAAACAGTTGTGATTTCGCCAGCTGAAATGTGGGTTGCGTTATCAGCACTTTGAGCCACTGATTGTAGTGACGAAAAAAATACTAGAATTATTGTTAATAATTTCTTTGTCATTTTAATGTTCCTTTAAAAATAAGCGCTATAAGACTAGTACTTAAGGTATTCTTGTTCGCCACGAAAAACCCCAACCCACAGCGCAGGTTGGGGTTCTTCGGGCACTAGCCGAATTTTAGAGGGAAGTTTCGTAAATTTCGAAACTACCAAATGAGCCACTAATTATCGCGGTACGACGAAGTAGGAGGCAATTGAGCACCTGACAGATCATCAGGTATTGTTAACTCCTGTTTAATCGTATGTTTTAGAGTTCCAATGCCTTCTATGCTAGCCTCGATTGTTTCGCCGTCTACTAAAAAGCCGGACCCAGTAGCACGTTGGACTCGACCAGCGCCTGTCCCGCCAGAGGTTCCACTTTGTAATACATCTCCGGGGAATACAGTAATAAGTGACGAAGCGTATTCAATTAACTCAGGAATATTGTGAATCATATCTCCAGCTTGAGCTTCTTGCACTGTGACGCCATATATTACAGTGATCTGATGAAGCCGTTCCATCGGATCTCCATAGAACTCTTTGGGCACGATCCAAGGACCATGAGGAGCAAACGTGTCATGACCTTTGCCTACAAACCAATCAGAACGAACGCCATAACCGCCTGGAGGACGGCCTCCTCGATCTGATACATCCATGGCTACCATATAGCCGAAAACATGGTCATATGCGCGCGCAGCAGAAACATACTTGCCTGCTTTACCAAATACGATCGCCATTTCTACTTCATATTCAATTTCATCGCGGCCAAAGGGCATTATTATATCTTCGCCGCTGCCTACAATAGCTCCGCGAGTTGGTTTCAGAAAGAGATAGGGAACGCCTCTGTCCTCTTGACGCTCTCTGGTGCGCTGGGCGAGTTGTTCCGCACTGCAGCCCTCACAAGCATGCGTGTAAAAATTCACTGCNGCATTCATAACCTTACTTGGATATTGAATGGGCGCCAAAATATCTACAGCGCTTACNGGGTGGATATAACTCGGGCGNTTGTTTCCGCTGAGTGANCCTGCTTCTACTAGCCAGTTCATTACCTCGTATACTCTACCTTTAAGGCCATACTCGTACTGCTCAATAAGGCCAAGCATAGTATTTGGAATATCCAGTCTTGCGTATTGAGGTTGGAGTTGCATGGCACGATTAGCGGCTACTAGGTCAACAATAAGTGAATCATCCCGAACCACTAGACCCACAAAAGGCATGTCATTGACCGCGAATGTCCCTACCTTGAAAGGTTCTACAGATTCTGAGGCCTGCGCGAATACATTACTCGGTGCGGCAGCTATAACCAGCGCCATTCCAAGCGCCAGGGAGGCTAAGGTTTTTCTTGTCATGTTTCTCTCCCGTGCGGAGCACTGTAAAGAATGAATAGTTCTACTAAAGAGATCATAAAGGTATCTCGCTGATGAGAACTTGTCCAGATTAAAAATGTTTCCAGACTTCTATATATGAGGCTTTAAACGATTTCATTAGGTAATATTCTCTTTTCAAGTACGATAATTACTGAAAGGAATGCCTTATCATGACATCTAGTTTCAAGTTGGGGTTGTCAATCTTTGTTACATTTTTGCTGACCACTTTGAATGTAGGCAACTCATTTGCTGAAAAAACAAGCCTTCAAATCGCTGCGGACGTAAATAGGTATCGTAGTGAAAGAGAAGTAGAGATTTTGCAAGACTTTGTTGATCTGCTTTCATTGCCAAATGATTCTGTGAATCTGGCGGATATGGATGTCAATGCAAAGTTTATTACAGAAATGCTCGAGAGTAGGGGTGTTACAACACAAGTATTGCGCGCGGGTGGGGCTCCTTATGTTTACGGTGAATTAAGCACACCAGGCGCTAGTGAGACAATTTTGCTCTATGCGCATTTTGATGGACAGCCGGTACAATCAGAAAACTGGACCTATCCGCCATTTTCTCCCACTTTGCTAGATGGTCCGTTGCCACAGGGAAAGCTAATTAATATCTCTGAGCAAGATAGTTTCGATCCTGAATGGCGCCTCTATGCTCGCTCTGCTGGCGACGATAAGATGCCAGTGATTGCAATCGCTCATACTTTGGATGCTCTAAGGGCGAATGCGATAAAGCTTTCTGTTAATTTGAAAATATTATTTGATGGGGAAGAGGAGAGGGGTTCTCCTACTTTAGGACGCATCATTGATAATAATCCCGAATTGTTTGCTGCAGACCTATTGCTTTTTTGCGATGGACCAATGCATCAGTCTAGGCGCGCGCAGTTAGTCTTTGGAGTGCGAGGTAGCGGTACAGTAGATCTCACCACTTATGGAGCAAGCCGGCCACTGCATTCAGGGCATTACGGAAATTGGGCGCCTAATCCTATAATGCGTTTATCTTATTTATTAACAAGTATGAGGGACGAGGCTGGGCGAATATTAATTGATGGTTATTATGACAACGTAACACCCCTTTCTGAAGATGAGAGTGCTGCTATTAATGCTATGCCAGATACAAGCATTGGATTAAAGGATGAGTTGTTAATTCATACACCTGAGGGCGCTGGTATGCGTCTTGAGGAACTTATTACACTGCCTGCTATAAACGTTAGGGGAATTCTTGCTGGGGGCGTTGGGCTGCAAGGTCGAAATATTATTGTGCCCTCTGCTACTGNATCTCTAAATTTGAGGATGGTGCCAAATCAATCGCCTNCAAGNCTTCAGCAATTAATTGAAGCTCATATAAAAAATGAAGGGTTTNACATAGTNCATAACGATCCAATTGAAGATGANCTACGAAATAATGAAAAGGTAGTGAAAGTTGATTGGCGCGGACTAGGAAACGCCGGATTACGCACACCTTTAAATATTGAGGTTGCGCAGAAACTAATTAGCCTGTTGCAAAGCTTAGCGCCAGATATNATTCTGACTCCAAGCATGGGTGGAACTTTGCCTTTAAACGCCTTCGATTCCCGAATGGATACACCAATTATAATTCTACCTCTTGCTAACCATGACAATAACCAGCATGGCCGTGACGAAAATATCCGTATTCAGAATATCTGGGATGCAATGTCTGTTTATGGCGTTGTATTGGCCCAGTTCGGGAATTAGGTAGGCTGTTTTGGAGAAGTATGTAAAGAATTACATCTGACCCTGCTTCGTTTCGGTGGTTTTTATTCGTTCGGCCGAGCTAAAGTTATCGTCATTAAAAATTCTAGATCTCCTTCCAGCGGCAGATCGCCGGAAGGGTTTCCATTTTCGTTAAGTATGTGTGCCATTAAATTTGAAACTTGAGAGACACTTAAGGAGCCAGGTTGATCTAATGGCATAGTGTTGGCAATTCTGACATAGAGCGCTGCGGCCGGAACTCCGGCCCAGATAGCGTCGAATGTGCGACCAGTAAATTCCTGTATACTGTGACAGCGCTGGCAGAGATCAGTGAATAGAGGGGCTCCTCGTGCTGCCTGTTGAGCTGTGAAGATGCCGTCCATGGAAGTTTCTGGGGCTGGATCTGAACAGGCTACGAGCAGTAAACATACGGTAGGGAATACCGCTCGTTNGAGCCTTTTCAGCATTGATCTAGGGCCTGGGTGGATAGTCGAATTGCAATGCAGGTGGGCACGCGGCACCAACCGCATTTCCTTGCACCCATTCCGCCAGCGCTTGGCGTTCTGGGTCATCCTGGGAATACCAGCGCCGGCCTCCATTGTGCATTAAATCGCCCCCTGCATTGGGGTGCAGTGGTTTATGAAGGAATCGGCTGTAGTCTGGTCGACCAGGGTCGATGAAGGTCATTAACTCTTCGAATGACTGTCGTGATTGCTCCATCGTCCAATAGCTGTTTTCTGGGTTCGGTATTGCGAATTGGCCGCTGTGGCATTCAGTGCATGGCATGGCGTTCTGGATAGGATTAACGAATATTGGTTGCACACAAGAACGAAAAAATTCGAAATCTACATCGACCGAAGGTTCTGCACCTGCGCTTGNATCACCAGTAGCAATCCATTGGGCAATCAACCTATATTCGCTGTGATTTGAAGAATCCCAGAATATTCCTCCAGAGTGGGCCTCCCCGCCTGCAGTAGGCGCAAGAGGGGCCATCAAAATACGACTGGTTTCTGGAGCGCTCGGATTAACTAATAAAGCAACATTCTCCATATTCGTACGAGATTGTTCTTCTGTCCAAAACACATTGCCGTTTTGTTCGGTTAGGGGTAGTAGGCCAAGAGGAGCGTTTGCCTGCACAGTATGGCAGGCAACGCAAGCAGTATCAGAGCCTACAAAACCGCCGCGATAACGGATAAAAATCGGCTCAACAGATTCTTTGTAGAACTCAAAGTCTAACCCCTTGGGTGTGTTTCTCCCAGAGGCGGCGTCAGTTGACTGAGCCGTCGGAGGGGCAGAGGGTGGGGATTCTTGTTCGCTGCAACCTACTAAAGCCGAAATCAATAGGAGTGGAATTACTCGCATTGATGTACTGACACTCATGGTGCTTCGCCCTCCCACCCTGTTGGCATAATAGCAGTAAATATGCGTTTAGGTGCTTGTCCAACAGGAAAGCGTTTGATCACTTCTTGGTTGTGTACGTCTACCACAGCGGTTTCGTTATGCCCAGAAACTCCTACCCAGAGATAATCGCTGTCTGGAGTAGTTGTGATCCAAGCAGGGTTGCCAATAAAAACTCTTCCAATATATTCAAAATCTGGATAGGTATAACCATAAATGTGAGATGTGGCACGACTTGAATGCCAAACCTGGCTTTGATCCGGTAATACCACTATGCCATGACTAGGTGCGCTTTGTATTCCATCTGCAGTTTGATCCATGCGATTCCAGGAGCCCTCAGGAGGGCTTATCTTATTTAGCACTTCCTGTGTTTCCCAGTCAATTTCCCAGAAGCCATGCCAGCCGCCGACGTTTACTAGCATTGAACGCGTAGAGCCATCCTCATTAACTGTAAACGTTAGTGGTCGGACACCTCCAGTAAAAGGATTCTGTGAATAAGGTATGGATGTTTCGAATACCACCTCATCAGTTGACGTATCTATTGCAATTATCTCGCTAGCTCCAATCATTCCGCCAACCGCATATTTGCCGTCGGGAGTAACGAAAGTATTGTGCACTCCACCGCCAGTTTCGATGTTTGCGATAATTTCATTAGAATCCATAGAAATCACTTGAATGAGAGGTTCAGCAATTATAGCTACGTAAACTTTNCTAGCACTCATACTTGCTGAAAGGTTGTGTGGGCCATTGGCAAGAGGAATTCTTTTTACCATTTCGAACGAGCGTGTNTCGACGACATCGACAGTATGATCATGTTCGTTCGTGAAGTAGTAGTAGAGCCCATCTGCATGAACGGTAGCTCCATGGTTATGGGGTANGTCGTCTATNTAACCTACCTGNTCCATAGTCTCTGGATTGAATACGTATACATCATCCCCCGCAGAGTTTGTCTGAAGAATGCGGATGGGCCGGTCGATTATCTCTCCGTCCACGAAATCTGAAACGTAAGTTTGAGCTCCGACTGTGGAGCCGACTAAGCTTGTTATAGCTAAGAAGCAGAAAATCGCTTTTTTCACGGTGACCTCCAGGTATTTGCAGTATTTATTTGGGGAGATAGCAGGTTTTTCTAATAATTATTGTTGTATTCGACCATATCACCCTAGGCGTCAGCCCGCAATCCCTCGCCTTTTTTGTAATAAAAAATTTCACTATTTAAAAGCGGTGACAATCAGCGCTTTATCCTCATATCATTCCCGCTCTCAAATCTTATCTAAATAGACACAATTATCATGTCAACTGAAGTAATCATTATTGGTGGTGGTCACAATGGGCTCGTTTGTGCCAGCTATCTGGCGAAAGCTGGATTACGAGTTAAAGTAATTGAAAAGAACCATCAAGTAGGTGGTCCTGCTAGTACTGAAGAGTTTCATCCAGGATTTCGCAATTCTGTTGGCGCCTATACCGTAAGTTTGCTCAATCCAAAAGTAATTAAAGACCTTGAGCTGGAAAAATATGGCATGAAAATTGTAAAACGCAAAGTAAATAATCTTTACCCACAATTAGATGGTAGGTTTCTTGCTTTTCCTCATTGCCGCAATGAACTCAAGAAAGAAATTGCAAAGTTTTCGAAAGATGACTCAAGCCAGGTTGATAGATTTTATGAAGATATCTCCATCGTCTCCGAACTTGTTAGAGAAGTATTGCTAGAAACACCGCCAAATGCCGGTGGAGGTACAAAAGATTTAATTAAGACAGTCCTTTTGGGGAATCGGCTTCGCAGGCTTAATATTAATGAAGGACGAATATTGTGGGANATANTCACAAAAAGCGTTTCTGATTTTCTTGCCAACTATTTTACAGATGAAAGAGTAAAAGCAGCTTTTGCATTCGATGGTTTGGTTGGAACCTATGGAGATACAAAACAAATTGGTACGGCTTATGTGCTTATTCATCACGCATTTGGTGAAGTAAACGGAAAAAAAGGAGTATGGGGGCATGCTATAGGAGGAATGGGGGGGATCACCCAAGCTATGGCAAATTTCGCGCAAGCACAAGGAGTTGAAATTAAGGTAAATTGCGGAGTACGTCGAGTTTTGGTGGAGAACGGTAAAGCAGTAGGTGTCGAATTGGAAAACNGTGAACTAGTTAAATCCTCGTGTGTGGTTTCTAGTCTAAACCCGAGTCTATTATATGGGAGACTTATCGGCAGTCAGCACTTGCCAGAACAATTTGCTCGAAGAATTGCTAATTACAAAAATGGATCTGGAACATTGCGTATGAATGTAGCACTTAGTGATCTTCCGAAGTTCAGCTGTTTGGAAAATCAGGGTTGTGGAACTCTGGATTATTTAACTTCTGGAATAATTCTTGGGCCGACAATGCAGTATCTCGATAAAGCATTTCGCGATGCTGAAGATAATGGCTGGTCGCAAGAGCCAATNATTGAAATGTTAATTCCCTCNACGCTCGATGATAGTTTAGCGCCACTCGGTCAACACGTGGCCAGCTTGTTTTGTCACCAATTTAATCCTTCAATTGATTGGGATCAGCATAAAGATCAAGCTGTTGAAACCATTATTAGTCAGGTTGAAAAATTTGCCCCCGGATTCCGAGATTTAATACTTGGTCGACAAGTCTTAACTCCTCTGGATTTGGAGCGTAAATTTGGCTTAACTAACGGCGATATTTTTCATGGCAAATTAAGTCTTGATCAAATGTTTAGTGCCCGACCAATTTTGGGCTACGGTAATTATCGCTCTCCCATTTGTAATCTATATATGTGTGGGTCTGGCACCCACCCTGGCGGCGGGGTTACCGGGGTGCCGGGTCATAATGCTGCTAAGGAGATTCTGAAAGACCACTAACCTTGATGATTCACTGAATCTGAAATATTCGTTATTTTTACTAATTGTTTCTTCAAGGCAGGTACCTGTTTGCAGCATGAGGCGTCAAATGTTTGCGGCTAATGGCAAATTTTTAACCACGGAACGAAAAACGGGGCTTAATTAAACCCCGTTTTTTTGTTAAACCAAGTAGTTAATTACTCAGCAGGTTCCAGGCGCACGATAGAGGTTGTTTCAAAATCTCCCCTACCTCCGCCGTTTCCATCGGAAATAGCCAGATAAATATAGCCATCCGGTCCTTGCCGCACATCGCGTATTCGACCCATATTGTAGGCAAGCGTTTCTTCCACAACTACATCCCGAAAATCGTCACTCATATGGAGACGGGCTAGTTGCTCTCCAGCTAGCGCGCCAGAGAAAATACTCCCATGCCACATTGGGAATTTATCACCAGTGTATACCATGAGACCTGATGCGGCGATGGAGGGGACCCAGATATGGGTTGGGCTGGTCATGCCTTCACGGCCGATCCCTTCGTGAATTGGACTTCCGCTTGAACCATAGTTGACTCCGTAACCAATAACCGGCCAGCCGTAGTTGTTTCCTGGTTCGATTCGATTAAGCTCATCGCCACCTTGAGGTCCATGCTCTGTTTCCCATACGTCTCCGGTTTCGGGGTGAATTACTAAGCCTTGAGGGCTGCGGTGACCATAGCTCCAGATTTCAGGGAGTGCACCACTTTCACCTATGAACGGATTATCATCAGGAACGGAACCATCATCGTTCAGACGCACAACTACACCTTGGTGATTGCTAAGGTCTTGCGCCCCGTGGGCATTTAAGTCACCCCTGGCTGCTTCTTGCCTTTCTCCCAAAGTGAGAAACATATAACCATCATTATCAAATGCTATCTTGCCTCCATAGTGCCCAAAACCCGTCGCTGTCGCTGCAAAAACTTCTACGATGTTGGTTAATTGATCGTTTTCAAAACGACCACGAATGACAGCTGTTGTTGAAGTGTCATCAACTGGTTTTGCGTAGGATATATATACCCATCGGTTTTCTTCGAAATTCGGATGAAGGACAACATCAAACATGCCGCCTTGACCGACGTAATGCGCTTCGGGTAATCCAGGCACAGCTTCTGGTAGAAGTTCACCATCCCGCACTATTCGCAATCTTCCTGGTTTTTCCGTGACTAACATATCTCCGCCGGGAAGGAATGCCATAGACCAGGGTTGCATAAACCCTTCTGCAACTTCCACCACGCGATAGTTATGATGGGCTGCATAGTATATACCATCAGTCTGCGCATAGTTATTTGATGTAATTGTCAGCAATAGGCCAGCACCTAAAAGCTTTAAATAATGACGAACCATTGTTCTCTCCTGTTTCTGTTGGCGATAGGGTCGCATAATTGGCGAAAATCTACCAAACCTTAATTAAATCTATATATAGTTCTCTTATCTCTCAGGCTGGGAGCTGAAGTTTATCGAAGTAATTAATGAAAAAATAGCAGAAATCAACCGATTAAAACTTTAGTCATACAAGGGAATTTATATCTCCGATCCGGTGTCCCAGATTATACAGTTTTTGATACAATTTGTAGCAGTATGAACCGCGTCGGACCTTGCTTGTGGTAGATAGAATGCTTATTCTGCGACTCCCTGTCAGAGGCACTATATTTAAGTCCGTTGGCCGTGCCTGGTTAGGCCCATAATGGTTTTGCAAAAGAGACCGGGCACTAAATCTTCAATAAACAGGTGACATAGACATTAATTCTGGAGAATCCAAGATGCCAATTACTAAGCGCTTGCCGTGGACATTACCCTTAAGTATGGGAGTTGCAATCTTTAGCTCTGTAACTTGGAGCCAGACAGGCACTAGTGTTTATGAAGGTGATTGGCCAGAATATCATGGCAATGAATTAGCTCAGCGCTACTCACCTCTCGACCAGATTAATGCGGGAAATGTCAGCTCTCTAGAAATGGCATGGAGTTTTTCGACAGCGAATTTTGGCCCTACGACAGATTTTAATAATCCCTCTACGCCGATTGAGATTGATGGCGTGCTTTATGCGAACATTGGGAGCACAAGAAATGTTGTGGCGCTAGATGCTACTTCAGGGCAGTTGCTTTGGCTTTGGCGACCACGAGAAGGGGAACGCTTCGATGAGGCTCCAAGGAAAGGCGCCGGAAGGGGCGTTGCCTATTGGAGCGATGGGGATATCAAGCGGGTCATTGATGTTACGCCAGGTTATCATCTAGTTTCTCTACATGCCGAAACTGGCATCCCCGATGAAAATTTCGGTGAAAACGGTATTGTTGATCTGTTCGTTGGTTTAAGAAACTCTGACGATCCACGCTTCCCTTACCCAGATATAGGGCTTTCAGCAGCCCCGTTTGTGATGAATGATGTCATTGTCGTTGGAGCGGCTCATAGGGTCGGTATGCGCCCGCGTTCTAAAACAAATGTTAAAGGTGATATCCGGGGATTTGATGCCCGCACAGGCGAATTGCTGTGGACATTCCGCACTATACCTGATCGCGGAGAATATGGATTCGAATCTTGGTTGGATGGCGGGATTGAGTTCACAGGAAATGCCGGGGTATGGGCGCCGTTGTCTGGAGACCCAGAGCTAGGACTCGTTTACCTTCCTGTCGAATCAGCAACAGGTGATCGTTATGGAGGGGATAGGCCTGGAGACAATTTATTTTCTGATTCTATAGTGGCTGTAGATATTAACTCGGGCCAGAGGCGATGGCACTATCAGCTAACTCATCACGATATCTGGGATTGGGATATACCAGGAGCATCAGTGTTAGCAGATCTTCCTAATGGGCGCAAAGTTTTGATGTCGGTCACGAAGCAGTCCTGGGTTTATGCCTTTGATCGAGAATCGGGCGAGCCAATTTGGCCAATTGTAGAAGAAACTGTTCCGATTGGTGATGTCCCGGGTGAGTGGTATTCACCTACCCAACCAATACCAACTCGTCCAGCACCGTTTGATCGACAAGGGTTTACTGAAGCAGACATAATCGATTGGACTCCTGAGTTGCGTGCGCTAGCGCTAGAATCGATTGAGGGGTTCCGTTTAGCTCCTAGTGTATATTCACCACCTTCGTTAGCTGACGCACCCGACGGAACGCGAGGAATATTGCATATGCCTTCGGCCACAGGGGGCGCTAATTGGGAAGGTGCCGCTATCGATCCAGAAACGGGAATACTCTACGTTCCATCTCGTACGCAGCTAAATGTAATGGCGCTGGAAAAAGATGAGAATTCTGATATTGGGATGAGTGCTGCATTTGGCGCTCGAACCCCAAGGGTACAAGGTTTAGAGATAGTTAAACCACCTTACGGACGAATTACAGCAATAGATATGAATTCGGGGGATCATTTGTGGATGATTGCTAACGCTGATACACCGGATAGAATTGCGAATCACCCTCTACTTGAAGGTATAGATATTGGTCGAACTGGTGTGCCTACTCGCGCAGGTGTTTTTGTCACAAAAACGCTTTTGTTTGTAGCAGAAGGAACTGGAGGCCCAGGAGCTAGCCCAATTTTTAGGGCTGTTGATAAAGCNACTGGCGAAATCTTGGCTGAGATTGATTTGCCCAATAATCAATCCGGGCTACCTTTTACTTATGAGCACGATGGCAAGCAATATATTGCTATGTTTGTTAGTGGCGGTGGCCAGCCTGCAGAACTGGTTGCCTATGCGCTGCCATAAACTTAAATAGGAGTAATCATTATCATGCGAAATTTATTGAGTCGAGCATTGCTTGGTGGAGCTTTGATAGTTATCGGGTTACCAGTCCAAGCGGCTATTTGGCAACTTGATCCGACCATGTCGACAGTAGTCTTTAAATACAATTACGGGAGCGATGAATATCAAGGTATTTTCACCAATGTAGAGGCAAATTTCGATATCGATCCAACCCGACCTGGAAGTTGTAAATTTGATGTAACAATTAGTATTGAAGATATCGAAGTGGACTCACCTGAAGTATTAGATTATTTGCTCGATTATGAACTATTTGACGTTGATACGTGGCCAACAGCTACTTTCCAAGCGGAAAGCTGTCGTTTAACTGGTGTTACTTCTTTCGAATCGGACGGCACTTTGACTATCCGCGATCAAACAAAACCTATGACGTTTCCTTTTGACTTAAACATAGAAACTTGTGATGGTCAGGTTTGTTTTAGACTTACTAGCGAAGTAACTATTCTTCGACTTGAATATGGCGTTGGGCAGGGCTACTGGGCAAATACGGCTGAGGTCCCGAATGAAGTGAATGTAGTTGTTGATGTATATGCGACTCAACAATAATCATATTAGATAAAGGACGTTAGCTCTGTTCTTAGAATGCCTGGGTAGCTATTGGTGTTTGTGCATGACTTTTTGATTTAATTGGGAGTGCAGACTTGAATGTTTAGCGAGATGAGAGCTGTGAACTAATAAATTGCCTCGAATCTTCAAGTAATTGCAATCTGGAAGTTTCGTTAACGTACATCATGTGACCGCCCTGATAGAACTCATATTGTATTTGTTCGGAACGAATATCATGTCGATTTAGCGTGTACTCTGCGTCAAAGAAAGGTGTTGTTAGGTCAAAATATCCCGATGCTACAAATACCTTTAGATGAGGATTAATGCGCAGGGCTTCAGATAAATCATGCGCGGTATTTACATATGATGGTTCCCAAAAAGAGCCCTCTCTCACAGTTCGCCAGTTCCAATTAACGCTGAGATCAGGATCTGCAGGTGCTAGGTAAGCCCGATTCCAATTGACNCCAAGTTCTTCTCTGATATAGGACATTAAGGCTGTTTTATAGGCGCCCGAAATGCCATCACTAGCAGGATCTCTTGAGTTCTCGGTAGCCAAATCATCAATTTGATCTTGTGTGTATCGAGAGTCTGAGCGACCGACAGCTAAACCTTCCTCACGAAGCAGCTCTTTAGCGAAGCGAGTGCCCTGCACACGTAAATTGGCTCGATCGATATATTCTTTGCTAAGCCCGGTAAAGTAGGAGAGTCGATCACGGACAAATTCATACTGTTTTTGGCTAATTTTATTGCCTTTAAATAATGCTGGCAGATAGTCATCAATTGCAAATGCCCTCGCTTCACGCAAAAAAGTCTCTTGGCTTTCCGGTACTGGTTGCACCTTGTCGTGGTAAAGTGCAGTGGCAGCCAAACTGGGTATGTAGGTGACGTAAGAAATAATATTGTCTCTCACGTAGGGTGTGGATCCCTGATAATCCAAAGCCTGGGAAATAAATAAAATACCATTAAGGCTAATATTCATATCGGCCTCCATGGTTTTAGCCACGGCCGCTGCTCTCGTGGTGCCGAAACTTTCGCCCAACAAAAACTTNGGTGAATTCCAGCGACCTTTTTCGGTAATCCAGGTTTGAATAAATAGCGCCATCGAGTCAGCGTCTTCATTTAGACCCCAGAAATCTTTGCCTTCGTAGCTGCCGAGTGCGCGCGAAAATCCTGTACCAACAGGATCAATAAATACTAAGTCTGTGACATCTAAAATTGTTTCTGGAGCGTCAAGGATAGGGTATGGAGGTACGCCTGCGTGTTCTGCATTGGATGGCACAACGATTCGCTTTGGGCCGTAGCCGCCCATGTGTAACCAGATTGACGCAGAGCCTGGCCCCCCATTCCAAACAAATGTAACTGGCCTCACTTCGTCTTCTGATAAATTGGTTTTTACGTAAGCAAAAGTAAAAATTGCTGCTTTAGGATTGCCTCCGATATCTCTTATATAAGTTTCACCGGCAATAGCTTGGTATTCAACTTGCTCACCATTAAACCGGTTCGAATGTTCTGTTATGAAAACAGCTGGTATTGGAATATCTGTGGATATGCCTTCCATATTTTCTTCGGCAATCGCTAAGGTGGATAGTATAAAAACTGTGTAGTTTAAGAACGAGTATTTGATCTTTTTCATTGCTTTAACCTGACGAGAAGCGAGATTCTTAATTTAAAACTTCAATGCGATTTTGGATAGCCTGTGCGGTGTATTTGGCTCGGAACTCAATCATTTTTCTACCTAGTTCGACTGTTTCTGCTATTGGCGAGATTGATATGCCATTAATCGAGTCTAACCCCGCTTCGGCTCGTTGTTGATATCTTACTTGTTCAGGGTCCGTAACCGTCATCATTGCTGTTACCCAAATATCATCGTGGTAGCCGTCGGATTTTGTTTGCGTTAGACCTAGCTCTTGCTCTGAGAATAACTCTGTTTTTGTCCAGCCAGGGTTATAGAATTCCGGGACAAAGTGCACACTTGTTGTTAGGTCGGACCAAGTTTCATTCAGTGCGATGGCGACTTTTTCCATACCTCTTTGGTTGCCGCCGCTATCTCCTATAAGAATAATATCTTTAAAGCCTGCTTGTCTCAGGCTAGAAGCAATGTCAACTAATAATGCTTCGTAAGTATCGTCGCTTAAGCTTATAGTTCCTGGGAATTTCATCGCCCCAGAAGGCGGATCAATATTTCCTTCTGGGACGAATTTAACAATAGGTGCGCATAGCGCGTTGCCCAATTTTTGCGCAATGGCCGGGCAGGTAGCTTCAAGTATTAAGTTGTGTTTTCCTATAGCTAAGTACGGGCCATTTTCCTCTATTCCGCCAGTTGGAATAATGACTGTCGAAGTGCCGCTGGCGATTAAATCTCTTATTTCGATAAAAGTTAGTTCTTCAAGCCAGTAAGAGTGCGCGGGGGCGATTGGCGATTCTAGGCTTAATAACTCTTCTTCAGTAATGGTTTGTGCTTGCACGGATTGCAAAAGCGCAAGAAGCAATAGCATAACGGTCGAAATAAAGGCAATAATGTAATAATTATTCAAAAGTCTTGATTGCAATGAGATGTCCTCTCTTGTTGTGTCTACAAAGATGCTACCTCAATCGGACTATAATTCTAGACCGAAAACTCCCTAAATGAAGAAAAATACTAAGATTTAGGTCAAGGTTTCTTTTGGAAGTTTGTTTAAGGCGTTGACACTGCTATTTTGATTTTGCCTAATCAAGCCTATTGACCTCGAAAATATCAAATGTTTTAAAGTAAACTAAAAATATAAGCCTGAATTTAAGTTTTGAAACTATGAAATGTATGCAATTGAGGGATTAGTTTGTTAGGTTATTTCCGTCAATTCTTCGTCCTGACGGCGGTTCTTTTGTTCCTGCTGATGTTTGCAGTACATTTTACAGATTACCGCAGAGGTGTGGAGTNNGCGNTAGAAATAAATATACAGCAGTCTGAACTAATCTCGCGCGGAGAATATTTAGTTGTGGCCGCCAATTGTGCGAGCTGTCATACCACCGCAAGTGGTGAGTTCATGGCGGGTGGGGTTGCCTTTGAGACATCCTTTGGAACTATATACTCTACTAATATAACNCCAGATTCTGAAACAGGCATAGGCGACTGGTCTGATCNGGATTTCCTTCACTCCATGCGCTATGGAGTTCGTCCCAATGGAGAGCATTTATATCCCGTATTTCCCTATCCAGCATTCACAAAAGTATCCAACTTTGATATGGCAGCAATGTCTGCTTATCTGAAAACTATTCCTGCAGTCAATTATACGCCACCTGAAAACGATCTTTCCTTTCCTTATAGTCAGCGTTCATTGATGGTAATTTGGAAGTATTTATTCTTGGATCCTGGCGAGTACGAACCCGATTCAGAAAAATCAGAGCAATGGAATAGGGGTGCTTACTTGGTGAGTGCGCTCGCCCACTGCAGTGCGTGTCATTCTCCCAGAAATTTTTTAGGGGCTGAGCAGGATCAAATGCTTCTTAGTGGTGGTGCATATCTTGATCGGGTAAGGACTGGAGAATATAAAAACTGGGTCGCTCCAAATTTGACGTCCAGTACAAGGGGTCTTGGCCTTTGGACGCGCCAACACATTGTTGATTATTTAAAAACTGCTCGTAATGAATTTTTAGAATCGTTTGGACCGATGAACGAGGTGATAATGAATAGCACTCGCTTCCTGACGGAGTCTGATATTAATTCAATGGCTATTTATTTAAAGGATCTTGCCGCGATCGAAGAAGAAAGCGCGATCAAACCGAGCTCAGAAATTTTGGGAAGTGGGCGGACCATCTACAATATCCATTGTGGCACCTGTCATTTGCCTACTGGAGATGGGGACCCTGAGATGGCGCCTAAGTTAAACGGCGGTAGCCTAGTCGTGCAGGCAGACGATCCCGCGTCTATGATTAATGTAATTTTGTACGGTCCTGAATTACCAGGTAGCCCACTAACGCCCAGATGGCTGGACTCGATGGGAGAATTTCAATATGTTCTCAATGATGAAGAGATTGCAGCAGTTGCTACTTATGTCAGGAATTCTTGGAGTAATGCGGCAGGAGTTGTTACGCCAGAACAGGTTGCTGTTCAACGCTAATTCTGCGAATGAGCAAAAGCGACTTATTATAAGGTATATTTTATAAACCAAGGGCGTTCAGAATTAAGTAAAAAGCTCCGATAAGTTTATTGAGCTAATCTGTCAATTTATGTAGGCAAAAAATCTAAAAATTAAATAAGTGAAAAATTTGTCTTTAACTAAGTTTGTGTGGCTAACCGATTTTAAAATATTTTGTGTTTTTACGAACGCATTGGTATTGGTCGCTTGTAATCCTGAAAATGATGGTTTGAATGAGCTTGAATACAGTGATTCCGAAGTTCGTATTCGGTTGTTAACTGGCGAGCAATACACTAACTCAATCGCTGCTGTATTTGGGGAAGATATTGCCAATAGTGTATTGCCACCAATGCCGCCAATGACCAGAACAGACGGGTTGTTATCCTCTGGTGCGGCTTATGTTGGCGTGACTTCAGATCAAATTTCACAAATACAGCAGACCGCAACATCGATTGCAGCGAAGGTGGTTGACGAGACTCATCGTGATTTTCTTATTCCGTGTCGCCCTGAGTCAGATAAGACCCCAGATGGCACTTGCGCTGGGTTGTTTTTAAAAGAAGCTGGGCAATTACTTGCTCGCCGGCCACTTAATAATAGTCGATTGACTGAGTTAGTAGATATCGCAAATTACGCAGCGGAGCAGACGGAAGATTTTTATGCGGGCCTAGCCTTGGCTCTTGAGTCGATTCTTATTAGTCCTGATTTTATTTTCATTGTTGATGAGCAAGAGCCTGATCCATTTAGGCCTGGCTTTTATAGGTTTACCGCCTATTCTTTGGCTTCTCGTTTAAGTTTTTTCCTCTGGAATGCTCCGCCTGATCTGCCATTATTAGCGGCCGCTGAATCTGGTGACCTGCATACCAAAGAAGGTATGGCACGCGAAGTGGATCGAATGCTCTCAAGCATGAGATTAGAAAATGGCATGCGTGCTTTTTTCGATGACATGCTGGGGTTTGATGAATTTAACAGCTTGGCTAAAGATCCTGCTGCTTATCCCATGGTGACGGGTTCTACATTAAGAGATTCCAGAGAACAAACTCTGCGGACTATTATTGATCACCTGATAATTCAGGACGCAGATTACCGTGATTTGTTTCTAACTCGAAAGACCTTCATGTCCCCTGCGCTTGGCATCGTATATGGTATTCCTGCGGGGAACGGCTGGGAGCCCTATCAATTTCCGGAAGATAGTCCTCGCATCGGAATCCTCACCCATATGAGTTTTCTGGCTGCTAATTCTCATGCGGTACGTAGTTCGCCAACTCTAAGAGGGCAAGCTTTGCGGGAAAGGTTTCTGTGCCAGTTAGTGCCGGATCCTCCGCCTAATGTTGATTTTTCGTTAATAGAGGAAGCCGAAAACGCGCTAACAGCCCGAGAAAGACTTGAAGTGCATAACACCAATCCGTCTTGTGCGGGTTGTCATTTAATAACTGACCCTATGGGCTTATCCTTGGAGAACTTTGATGGTGCTGGACTATTTAGGCTAACCGAAAATGGAGCAGAACTCGATATAAATGGGGAGCTAGATGGAGTGGCTTATAGTGATATCAGTGGACTCGCTGCGGCGGTTCGGAATCATCCCAAATTACCCAATTGCCTAGTAAATAGGTTATTTGCCTATGGCACAGGGGGGCCAGTGTCTCTCAGATATGACAATAATACTATCACCTGGTTAGAGAATCGGTTTATTGCAAATCAGTATAGGCTAGGCGCACTATTGCGCGAATTAGTCCTTAGCCAAGCGTTTTCTGCTGTAAGAATTGATGATTCTCAGGGTAAAATAGGCCAGAATAGTCCGAATTCTCAGACGTTTAGGCTTGCTGAGCCCGAATTTAGTTTGCGCTCACAGAGACAGTGATATGAGCAAATTTGATCGACGTAAATTTTTGAAGGGTGCTCTTAATGGTGGTGTGATCACTATAGGATTGCCTTTGCTTGATCTTTTTCTCAACGATAATGGCAACGCCTACGCTGATGGCACACCAATTCCCCAACGTTTTGGTACATGGTCCTGGGGTTTGGGAATGTCTGAATCGATATTCGTACCGAAAAGTACTGGCCCGAATTTTGATTTGCCAGAAGAAATTGCTGCTTTGGCGTCGGTGCAAGAGCATATAAATTTATACACCAATTTTCACGTCTTTAAAGATGATGCGCCAAACCTTTGTCATCATTCGGGTTGGGTGGTTTTACGTTCGGGCATTGCGCCAATGACCTCAGAGAATCGGCCCGGCGAGACTATTGATGTTTCTGTTGCGCGCCATATAGGCAATTCCACCCGCTTCCGTAGCTTAAGTGCAACAGCGACAGGGGATGTAAGGAATAGTTTTAGTTACGAAGGAGGTAACTCGGTTAATGCGCCCGAATGGTCACCTTTACGATTTTATCAACGTCTATTCGGGCAGAATTTTCAAGACCCGAATGCTAAAGCTTTTACACCTGATCCGAAGGTAATGGTGCGCAAGAGCGCGCTTACTGCGGTGCAGGAGGACACTAAGAAACTCGAACAAGCATTAGGAGCCAACGATCGTGCTAGGCTGGATCAATATTTTACTGGCCTCCGAGATTTGGAGCGCCGTTTCGACTTACAACTTACAAAACCTGATCCGAGGGAAGCCTGCGTAGTTTTGGCTGAACCACAAGATCTTCCTACCGGTCTTGATGCCGATTTGGTTGCCAAGCGTCATCGTATGATGACCGATTTGATGTTAATGGCGGTGGCTTGTGATCAGTCTCGCGTGTTCAATATGTTTTATGCCTCTGCATTTTCGGCAACTATAAAGCCTGGATATGACAAGCCTCATCACACGGCGACCCATGAAGAAGCAGTTGATGTCCACCTCGGATATCAGCCAAACGTCTCATGGTTTACGCGCCGAGCAATGGATGAATGGGCCTACTATGTGAATGCTTTGGCCAATTTTAAAGAAGGTGATGGCTCACTGTTAGATAATTGCTTTATCTATGCCACGACAGATCAATCCTTTGCCAAACTGCATGCTATAGATGGTATTCCTATGTTTAGTGCCGGTGCTGCTGGCGGTAGAGTCAAAACCGGATTACATATCGATGGAGGTGGCTCGCCAGGTTGTCGGCTCGGTTTTACTGCTCAACGTTTAATGGGGCTCGAAATAGAGTTCTGGGGTGACAAGAGCAATACCACCTCGAGAGAGATCGGTGAGATACTGGTTTAGGCTTAGCCCTGCGTCTGCCCTTTACCTGATTTTATTGTCGGGCCATTTGTGTCCTTTTGTTATTTTTGCCGCTGAAACTGAAGCCTATCGGGAAATTCCCATGCCTCCCGGGTTTCAGGTTGTTGTTTCCGAACTCGAGGGTCCGGTTTTTGCAGATGTAAACGGCAAGACTCTCTATAAGTGGCCACTGAAAAGCCTAAGAAATGGTTATAGTGGCGAGACACTTGGCATTCCTGCTTGTTATGACAAAGTGTTAAAAGTTACGGCTGGACTAATGAGCCCCTATCCTGCTGGTATTAAACTCCCTGAGCTCGACAAAAGGCATAGTTGTGTTGAGTTATGGCCTCCTGTTTACGCCGATGTTGATGCTGAACCAATTGGACGTTGGTCAATACTAGAAAGGAACGACGGCTCTTTGCAATGGGCTTTTGAAGAGCAGCCACTTTACACTTCAGTCCGCGATGCGCAAGTTGGTGATGTATTAGGGGGAACAACTCGCGATTCAAGGGGTGATTCGCCGGCCTATCGTGTTCCCATAGTTCCGCCGAAAGCTTTACCGCCTGGATTTGCAGTTAAATCAACCTCCATAGGGCGAATGTTAACTACCGATACAAACCAATCGGTGTACAGTTATAAAGACGATAGTGCTTCAGCAGTAGTTTGTTTCGGCGATTGCATGAATAATTGGGATCCTGTTTTGGCGCCTAGTCTCGCAAGAGGGCAAGGTGAATGGTCGTTAGTTGAAAGAACGCCAGGAGAACAGCAGTGGGTTTTTCGAGGGAAACCACTCTATACCTATGCCTTAGATGCTGGATCTTGGAGTCAGGAAGGGAGCGATGTTCCTGGGTGGAGTAATGTATTTACTCAAAAGGCTCCAGACGTGCCGGTTAACTTTACGGTGCAATTAACGATCGCCGGTGATGTTTTGGCGAATGCTAGTGGTAGAACGATTTATCGTTACTTTTGTGGTGAAGACTCTCAGGATCAATTGAACTGTGATCATCCTGCAGATACTCAAGTTTATCGATTGGCCGTATGCGGTGGTGGGAAACAAGAGAAATGTCTCGAACATTGGCCTTATGTAATAGCTGGTGAAAGTGAAGAGAGTCTGAATCGAACTTGGAGAATTAGAACGATAGATCCTGGTACTGGTCGTTACGTTGGTGCAGAACAATCTGGAGCATTGAGAGTTTGGACATATAGAGATCGTCCGGTTTATCTTTATGGGTTGGATAAAAAGCCTGGCGATGTGAATGGTGGCGGCACAGGTGAATGGCGTGGAAAGCGCAATGGTTTGCGAGCCTTCTGGTTGCGCGATGACTTTATGGGTGGGATTCTTTGATGGTGCAACGATTAATTCTTAAAATATTGTTTCTGATGTTACTAATTATCGCAAATGCTTCTGCACAGAATGCTCCGATTATTGATGGGAGAATTGGATATGTAATGACGGATTTGTTTTGGTCAGTTTATCAGACTGAGAACGCGGAAGAATGCCCTCGTGGTTTTAATGATGGTCCACGAGAGCAATTCGCACAATTATTTCCCGCGCATGAGCTTTTGTCGGTTGAAGAGACTCAGTTGAAGCAGGAAATTGAAACCTGGCACCCTACTATTGAGCCCGATGGGTTTGAATTTTTGGAGGTAGAAGGCAACCTTTCGTGGGGTCTTAATTTAGACAATGACATAGGAGGAAATGATTTTACCCATCCAGAAGGATACCAAGGCATAGATAATGAGGTCTATCGAGCAGTAGGTTGTATTATCGGCTTTCGCGGGCCCGATGGCGTTGAGTTTATCTTCCAGAATAAAGCCATACTCGACCGTCGCTATAATAGGATGATGATTGAACTTTCAAATGTAGATAACTTGAGAAATGATGATTCTGTCACCGTAACCTGGTATCGGGGTATGGATAGACTGCTTACCGACGCAACAGGACAGAAAGTTATGTCGGGGGGTTCCCAACGAGTTGATTATCGCTGGGGTCAAAGTTTAATTCGGGAATCGAAAGGAAAAATTGTTGACTCTGTGCTTACCACAGAACCTATAGCGGATTTAGTCGTGCCCTGGATGAATTTGAGTGTCCCTTCGATCCATGTTTTTAAAGATGCTAGACTTCAACTAAATTTAACAGAGGAAAATGCAATTGGTTTACTTGCGGGATATGCTGATGTTGATACTTGGTACTACCAATTGATTCGCAATGATTCCACGCATCACTTGAGTAATGGGCAAATTTCAGGGATTTCACTATACAAAGCCTTGCGTCGGCTTGCCGATGCTTATCCGGACCCCGAATCAGGTGCAAATACTGCGATATCAACNGCATTAGATATAAAGATGACCCAAGTTTATATAAATCCATCTAAACCAAAATCAGTTGCCTCATTCCAATAAGTATTTATTTTTTTTATGAGAAAGAAAAAGTTAAACGAGCAGAGTAAAGATCAGATATCTANATTTTATGCAACATTCTTCATCGAGAGGAAATTATGAAAAAAATATTAGTTGCAGTTTTTTTTTCCGTGTTCATGGCAGCCCCGTATTCAGGCAATGCTCAGGAAGATTATGCTAGAACTTCCTCTGGCAAACCTGATTTTANGGGGCATTATGATATTTCTACTTTAACTCCTTTTGAACGTCCGACGACTTACGGTAGTCGACTTTTCTTGAACGAAGAGGAAGTTCAAAATTTGCGTGATCGGGAATTGGGTATTCGCGCCCGTGATGCTGAGGCCAGTGATCCTAATCGTGAGGCGCCAGAACAGGGCGGGAACATAGGTTCCTATAATGACTTTTGGTTTGACCGCGGTAATGATGGTTTTGTCATCGATGGTCAATACAGGACTTCTATTTTGACCTACCCTGAAAATGGTCGAATGCCTGCCAGAACACAGGCAGGGCAAGCAAAAGCAGATGCGGCTCCGAAATTTGCCTGGCCAGAACGTGATGGTGCATGGTGGTTAGAAACCGGCGATCAACCCTATGATGGGCCAGAAAATCAAACGCTTGCGGTTCGCTGTATTTACCACCAGCCTGCCACGATCCCAATTACTCCTAGGGTTTATAATAATTTGAAGACCATCGTGCAAACCGATGAATATTTGATGCTATACATTGAGTGGATGCATTGGGCGCGTATTATTCGTATTGGCGATGAGCACAACACTGACGTATTGGCGACATTTGATGGGGATTCAATTGGTTGGTGGGATGGTGATACTTTGGTTGTTGAAACAGTGAATTTTTTGGATCAACCTTATCAACCAGCGGAACGAAAAGTTATAGAGAGGTTTTCTCCGGAATCTGGAGGAGGGCTAATTTATGGTTTTGAAGTAGAAGACGCTGATTACACTGATAGGTATGCCGGAGAGATGGTTTGGCCAAGGTCGGATCAGGTTCCATATGAGTATGCTTGCCACGAAGGCAATTATGCGATGTCGGCAACGCTAATGGGTGCGCGGGTAAGGGAAAAAGAACATAGCGAATGAAGCGGAGTAGAAAACTAGCTTTTAAAATATAAGTTCTTCTAGTTTTCTAATATTTGAAGAGTAAAATATGATACGTTGTTTCTGTGAACTCGCTTTTCTACTGTTTTTTTAATCGGCTCTGTTTTTGTCGAGTAATTAGTGGCTGACTTTTTTTATTTGTGAAATCCTCAATCGACTAATTGCTGCAAAAAGGCATCAAAGCCAAGATTTTCGACTTTTATAGATGTATGCCAGTATTAAAGTTAATAGTTAAATCTTTAAGTTTGTTGGTTTTAAGGTATCCCAAATTTTATTTAGAATCATAGTCACATAGTACAATAATCTTTATTGAATATTTTCTTCCTGTACTCTGGCGCCTCTAAGCATATTCGTCATCGAATAATTACCTTCGTGGCAAGCATATTCGTATATAGGTTCGGGAGTATAATCCATTATAAATTCACGAGTGAAAGCGGTGCTGTATGTGTCCGGTTGATCTATCGTGATTTGATAAAGCAGCTGATTTTCATTCAAGCGAGTAAAACGCTCTATATTTTTTTTAGAACGGTTATGCCCGAAAGAGCTTTTGTTAGAAAAATTGCTAGTCTCTACCACAAGTGTGTCTCCATCAAAGAAAGCCCTAGAATCTCCATGCCACAATTGAATTTTTTCATCCAGTTGCGGTTTGTCGCTAAGAGGGAATATTCTAACGTCGTGCATCATTTCTTGGACTATTATTATATGGTCTCTCGATTGAACTATTTGCCAGTAACTGTTGTAGCCTGAGTTAAGGTAAGGAGCGCCATAACTAATGCATCGATCATCTACAGTTAAGTCTGTCCAAGATGAAGGCGCGGTGTTTCCGCGTTGTGGTTGATTAAATGTAATTCCACTAGAATCTTCTGCTCTAGGGGGAAACTTACCATTAAGTGGTTCGATTATTTGTGACGTTCTGTTATGGACTGATCGTTCTACCAACCATGATTGGTCATAATTGCCAGTAGATGGGTCATAGGATACAGTTTCACCTGAAAATGCGGCTTCAAATACGCCATCACCGAATAATGCATCGCCGTCTTCCTGAGTGATTTCACTGATCCGACGTTGTAAGAGGGTCTGCTCTTCATTAGTAAGAAATTGGCGATTGCCGAATCTATCAGGCCGTTCCACTGGTGTTATTGTGTTATTTCCCCAAACGCCTTGCAGATCTGGCTGGTCATCGATGGTGCGCTTGTCCCAAGCAGTTATTTGAGCAAAAGAAGTCGCGGCGACTGCACTAGATGCTATCAAAAGCAATAAGCAGGATTCAAATTTCATAAGCGCTCCAAATTGGTAGAGTATTACGCGTTTCTTTAGACTACTCCATTCGTTACGGGTAGGGAATATATTATTCAAAATGCGTTAGGAGATAGACGTTAAGCCCCAAGTCTCTTATTCTAGTAAACAGGAAAAATGATAGGTGTATGAAATGAAAATATTTCTCTTCGCAATAGGTTTGTTACTTGGTTCAACGCTCATTGTACTAGCGCAAGAGGCAATGCCGCCAGCCATGTATTTTGACTCGCACGATATAGGTACTGACCTTGCAGCATCACTCTCTCAGAGACCTAATTTAGGAATTGGTAGTATAAGTTCCGGGGAAGATTACAATATTAATATGATCCGCCGTAACGCGCCGGCTGGAGCAATTGTTCATCTTGATGGCACCGAGATCCATTATATAGTGGAAGGAGCCGGCATACTAACGACNGGAGGGATTGCTGTTCGCGCACAATCTGGAGGTTCTGCAAATATAGAGGGCGGCTATTCACAGCGTGTTGCAGTAGGCGATTTGGTCTTAATTCCTCGTGGTACGCCTCATCAATATACGGCAGTAGAGGGGGTTGTTGGTTATTTGGAGGTGCGTTTCAGCACCGAGGAATATTAACTTCGAGAGACTTCTATCTATCGCAATTGTTAGAACTAGCTGCGCGGTATTTTTCGTTTAGCGCATAGAGTATTGCCGCAGTTTCTGGGTCTAAAACACCACTGTAATCAGCTGGGCGAAAATGTAGCTGAAAAGCGCGAAAGGCTAACCGACTTTGTAAATTATGTGACCCAGATATTTCTATCGGGTAGCCATAAAAAGCGAGCGCACATTGCAGGTCTTGGACACTAGGCAACTGCTGTTTAAATTCAAGAGAGTATTGAGACATAGTATCATTGTCATACCATGCGCCAATACCTCTTTTGTAAAGCTGTTTCCATGGAAATTTAGGGCCAGGATCTGATTTTCTGTTCGGAGCTATGTCGGCATGAGCGACTATATCGACAGGGCCTATGCCCGGATGGCGCTCCAGAATTTCATTAATAAGTTGAGCTAAGATATCTATTTGTGATTGCGGATAGTCAGGAAAAGTGCATTCTAGGTCTATTGTTGCTTCATCTTCTTTAGCAGTTTCTAATTGGTCGCATTTAAAGTTATTTACCACTTCGATACCGATTGATCGATCGTTTAGTGAGGACTCTTCTCCCCACTGACTTACGCCTGCATGCCATGCACGGTTGTTTTCGTCTACGAGCCTGTAAATTTTCAGATTATTCTCTTTGTAGGTGGGGTCTTCTAGGTAAGGTACTAGGTAGTGGGAGCTTACAGGATTTGGATTTCTTGTGCTTAATAACCGGAGTGATTCGTCAAAGTCCTCAGAAGTAGCGTGAAGCACCAAATAATTTACTCGGCTATTTTGATTCGTGGATTCTATGTCAACATAATTTAGCTTTGAACAAGCAAAGATGGATATGCTTGCAGTTAGTGATAGTAAGCACCGAAAAACTAAAACAATATTAGATTTGATGGTCAGAATAACCTCTCAGCTTGTAAAATATAGAAGCTCTGCAAGTATAACTAATCTTTAACAGACTTTATAAAATTAATTGCTTAATTCTTCTCTATCTCTGAATTCATTCAAAGCTTCTGGGTTGGCTAAAGCTTCTGTGTTTGTAATCGGACGTTTGTTTATTGTGTCTCTAACGGCGAGTTCAGTAATCTTTCCGCTTCTAGTTCTTGGTATATCGTTAACTTGCAATATCTTTGCGGGTACATGTCTTGGGCCTGCGTGTGTTCGTACTGTCTCTTTTATCAATTCTCGTAGACCATTAGTTAGTTCGTTGCCTTTGTTTAATACGACGAATAAAATAACCCGTGTATCTTGCTCCCAATCTTGGCCTACAACAATGGACTCTATGATTTGGGGGATTCGCTCAACTTGTCGATAGATTTCAGCGGTGCCTATACGAACACCGCCTGGGTTTAGCACTGTATCGCTGCGCCCGGTTATTATCATCCCATTATTTTTAGTTAATTCAGCCCAGTCTCCATGACACCAAATATTCTCAAAGCGATTAAAGTATGCATCGCGATAGCGGAGTCCTCCAGGGTCACCCCAAAAATAAACAGGTTTAGATGGGAATGATTTGGTGCACACTAATTCACCAGGGCCATTAAGAATTGGGTTTCCTCTAGAATCCCAGACATCCACGGCCATGCCCAGACCTCGGCACTGCAGTTCACCCCTATGTACTGGTAATGTTGGGCACCCCAGTACAAAACAAGAAACGATATCTGTGCCTCCTGAGATTGAGCTAAGTTGCACGTCAGACTTCAACTCTTTGTAGACATAGTCGAATGCCTCAGGTACTAACGGAGAGCCGGTAGATAGAATGGTTCTAAGTTTAGAGAGGGAGTATTTTTCTCTTGGTTTTAGCCTTTCTTTTTGTATTGCAGAAATATATTTCGCCGATGTGCCAAATACAGTTATTTCTTCTTGTTCTGCTATTTTTATAAGTGCGTCATTGGTAGGAAAAAAAGGGTTGCCATCGAATAAAACAATTGTGCAACCACTAGCTAAACCAGAAATAAGCCAGTTCCACATCATCCATCCGCATGTAGTAAAATAAAAAAGTGTGTCTGCGCGTTTGATATCAGTGTGCAAGCGATGCTCTTTTAAATGCTGTAATAATGTGCCTCCTACGCCATGAACAATGCATTTCGGTTTGCCGGTGGTGCCCGAAGAAAACAATATATAGAGTGGGTCGTTAAATAACGATTGGTGGAATTTGGGTGCTTTCAAGTGGCTGTTTGTTAAGTCCAACCACGGGATAGAAGAATTCACTTCGCCACAATTCTGCCATCTTACTAGCACGCAGTGGCAATTAAGCTTTGTTCTTATGGAATCGATTTTTTCGCATACAGAAATTTTCTTACCTTTGAAAAGGTATCCATCAATTGCAACTATAAGTTTTGGCTCGATTTGTTCAAATCGTTCTAAAACACCGTCGGCGCCAAAGTCGGGTGAACAGCTGGACCAAATGGCGCCGAGCCAGCTTGTTGCTAGCATTGCAATAATCGTTTCTGGGCGATTAGGCATAATAGCAGCTACTCGATCACCGGGCTTTATACCTAACCTATGAAATTCTGCAGCAACACTTTGTGTTTGCTTGTATAGGTCTTTATAACTTATCGATTCTCTGCTTCCGTCTTCGCCGCAAAAAATAATAGCGTCCGAATCGTCTTTATAGCGTAATAAATTTGCAGCAAAGTTTAGTTTTGCATCAGGGAACCAGGAATCTGCTTCAAATAACCCGTTGCTAACTAATGTTTTAGTAGGTTGTTGGTCGGCGATGATATCAGCTTTATGCCACCAATATTCCCAGAAGCGCTCAACATCTTCGACAGACCATGCCCATAGATCATGGTAATTATTAAGCTTAAGTTCGAACGTTTTATTAACGTCGTCCAAAAAATGCTGCATGGCCGAGTCATAGCGAGAAGGAGGACGCCATAATGATTTCCTAATATTCATTGTCATGCTTTCTTTTTAATTGTGTATAGGATATTTAATCTAGCGATACTAGGAAGTGATCTAATCCTGCTTGCGAGACTTCCATATCTTGCTGTGGGCTGCCCGAACTAGCGCCTATTCCTCCAACGCATTCTCCATTCACAATGATTGGTAGTCCTCCGCCGACTGTGCTTATACGCCCGCCGGCCTCACTATGTATGCCGAAGGCTAAATTACCAGGAATGTTTACAGCATTGTATTCATGCGTGGCTTTGCGAGCGGCGCCGGAGGTGAAAGCCTTGTCCTGAGCAACCTGGATGCTGTGGGCTTTGCCACCGTCCATGCGTTCAAATGCGATTAGATTTCCCGAATCGTCTGTTACTGCAATGCACATGGGCACGCCGAGTTCTTCTGCTTTTGCCCGAGCGCCTGCGATAAGTTTATGTGCATCTTCAATACTTAATCGATTAACGGCAATCATTTATGGCCTCTCTTTTTTAGATGAAGGGCGCACAGTGTACTGAATTCAAAAAATTCGGGATAGCTAAAATCGTTCAGCTACTGATCAAGCATATGGTAGACTCTAGTCGGTTTGATACATTAATTAGATCAGTCAGTGGAGCCTCTTGAAACTCTGAATGTTATTAAGTTGCAGGGGCCTCGCTAAAAGACCTTATCAAAGGAGGAGAACATGAAGACCACAATTGGGCTTTTATTTGTTGCTTACCTTTCATTAACAGCTTCGTCTTTTCTGTTTGCTCAAAGCAATTTCCCCAGAACAACTTCAGGGAAGCCTGATTTTAATGGCAATTATGATA
>PBNR01000056.1 GCA_002723195.1 Gammaproteobacteria bacterium
GAGGATTTATGAAAAATTTGTGGGTTATTATTTCTAACTCCGCCTTATTGGCGCTAATACTTTCATTTCCCATGTTAGTAGCTGCGCAGTCTTCGCCACCGAGTACAGCGCCTGTAGACTGGGGTCCGGTATCAATCAACTTGGATGAGATTGAATACCCATTTCCAGTCACTTACATGAACTTAAGTTTATACGGGGAAGATGCTCGGATAGCTTACATGGATGTCGCACCCGCGAGTTCTTCTAATGGCAAAACGGTTATCTTTCACCATGGAGGTCTTTATTACGGTTGGTACTGGGAGGAACAGATTCGTGCCTTAAGCGAAGCCGGCTATCGCGTCATTGCCAAAGACAGGCTTGGTTGGGGGAAATCTTCCAAACCGCTTATTCCATACAGTATTAACCTGTGGGCTTCCAATACCGCGCGTCTTATGGATCATCTTGGTATTGATCAAGCAGCATTAGTAGGCCATTCAATCGGTGGCCAAATGGTGACTCGTTTCGCATTTCTTTATCCCGAGCGAATCACGCATCTAGTTACGGTTAATCAGGTGGGTTTAACTGATCGACGTGGGGGTAACGGATTTCGCCCGCTAACGGGGGATGTGAATGCAAACCCTGATCCGAATGCGACTTATGAGTCGCTGTTGCGATGGGCGAACGAAAATTACATTACCTGGCAACCGAAATTTGAGAAGCATATGCGCATTCGCTATGGCCAACGGCTAAGTGGTGGCTGGCCCCAAGCAGCTGCGGTAAATCAATTAACCGGGCACATGCGTGGCATGGATACGGTCGTTAATGATTGGCAGTACATACAAACGCCTACACTAATTTTGGGCGGGGCAGATGACTATCCTACTTATGCCGAAGAAGCTGAGCATGCCGCGGCAATTTTTCCAAATGGAGCTGTCATTAACATTCCTGGTGCTGGACATAATCCTCATGAAGAAGTGCCGGAAATTGTGAATGAAGCCTTGCTTAATTTTTTTGAATCGTAAAACTACTTAAGGTATGTCATGAAATTAACATTCTTTCGTTCTGTAATTTGTATTTTTTCTCTTGTGTCTATTAAGGTGTCGGCTGATACCAGTATTTTATTCATAGGTAATAGTTTTACCTACGGTTGGGGGTCAAGCACCCGGCACTACCGTGCCGATACCGTTACGGATTTAAATCATGAGGGCATAGGCGGTGTCCCTGCTTTATTTAAATCCTTCGCTGATCAGGCTGGTCTTGATTACAATGTTTATTTGCAGACGAGAGGTGGGGCTGGTCTTGATTTTCATCTCTCGGAAAAGTTAGGTGTAATCGGAAGGCGTCCTTGGGATCAGGTAGTCATGCATGGCTACAGTACACTCGATGCTAATGACCCTGGTAACCCTGAAACGTTGATTTCGACTGTTGGGGAAATGTCAGAGTTTTTGCATGATTTAAATCCGGAAGTCGAAGTGTATCTAACTTCGACTTGGTCTCGTGCAGATATGGTTTACATTGAAGACCGTCCTTGGTCTGGTCAAACTATTTATCAGATGGCAAAAGATGTTCGTGCCGGGTACGACAAAGCTGCAGCCGGAGCTATAGCAGTAAAATCAGTGAATGCTGTGGGAGAAGCCTGGAATCGCGCGATGCAAAATGGTATTGCTGATCCCAATCCTTATGACGGCATTGAGTTGGATAAAGTCGATCTTTGGTCATATGACCACTATCACGCTAGCAATTATGGTTATTACTTAGAAGCCTTAGTAGTATTTGGAAATGTTACCGGATTAGACCCGAGGTCACTTGGTGAAAATGAATGTTCAGGTTATGAACTCGGTATGTCTAGACAACAAGTAAGCGCGTTGCAAGAAGCTGCTTATGAACAACTTGTCAGTGAGTCTAGGGTTACGGCCGGACCACTGGAACTTCCTGTTCCAGTCGCACCTCAGCGGTGTAACTGAATACCAAAAATAATTAATTCGGTTGCTCTGGCAGCGCAAGGACTACTAGTTTTGGTGTTGGTGTTGCGTTAACACTTAAGGCAATGAATTGCTTACCATCGATGGCGAAACTCATTGGCGCGCTTTGGGGGCTCCCTGGTAAATCGATTGCTGTCAATTCTTCGCCATTTTCCTTATTGCGTGCCACAAGAACAGGTCCGTACCCTTCGTCTTTGCCATGAATTAGTAGTGTCGATGTTACAAGTACAGGATGTCGGCCGCCCCCTCCCAGCGGAGGAAGGTTGATACCTTCAATTGCGGGATTGTTTTCCACGCGTGCCATACCGTCGCCATTAGCCACTTGCCACAATATTTCACCTTTATTCATATCGAAAGCTGTAATAGTTGAATAGGGGGGTTTGAGGAGCGGAAGTCCTCTTGGCCCAGGTATACCTCGGTTTTGTAAGCGGTAATAGCGAAAATTTGATTCATTTTCTGGCAATGTACCCATGAAAGGTGTGAACGCTCCGTTGGAAGCAGGCACAAACAAGACATTGGTTTCAGGATCGAATCCTGCTCCGGGCCAGTTTGCGCCCCCGCCTGCGCTTGGCACAAAAATAGATCCTCGTTTGCCAGTGGTTTCATCTGGAAGACTTGCAGGAGTGAAGATTGGTCCATAGATGTAATCATCGATTATCTCAAGGGCCTCGGCTTTTAATTCTGGAGTAAAATCGACTAGATCGTCTTCAGTTAATCCTTGCAATGCAAAGGCGGGCGGCTTTGTTGGAAACGGTTGGGTTGGCGAAGCCCGTTCTCCAGGTATCAACCCTTGGGGAACAGGTTGTTCGGGTATCGGCCACACCGGTACTCCAGTAGCGCGATCGAAGACATAGGCCCAGCCTTGTTTGGTGACTTGTGCTAGGGCCCTGATTTCCCGTCCTTCAACACTTATGTTTATCAAATTTGGTGCGGCTGGTGTATCGTAATCCCAGAGCCCATGGTGGATCATCTGGAAATGCCATACCCTTTCGCCTGTAGCAGCATCTACAGCAACAACACTTTGTGTAAATAAGTTGTCGCCGGGTCGGTGACCACCGTAATAATCATTGGTGGGTGCTTCGGTAGGTAAGTAGACATATCCGAGATCCAAATCAGCACTCATCTGTGTCCACACACCGCCATTGCCTGTATAACGCCAGGACTCTTCCTGCCAAGTCTCGACACCATACTCTCCGGCTTGAGGAATAGTATTAAATGTCCAGATTAACTCCCCAGAAAGAATGTTGTAACCACGAACAAAGGTCGGCGGTCTTTCTTTGTAATGGGGTCTGTTAGAAGTGATTTGATTAACCACTACTATGTCGCCGACGACTATAACAGGCGAAACAGTCCCCAAAGGGACTGCGCCAGTGTAGTCGCGAATGCTCCTGTCTGCTCGGGGTATACCGTTTGTCATATCGATTCGACCGCCGGCAAAACCTGCGTCTGGTTCGCCAGTTTCGGCATCTAACGAAAATAAATATCCATCATTGGTGGCAAATAAAATGCGAGCCTCATTTTCATCGTTCCAGTATGCGGCTCCTCTGTGGTGATATCCCAGCGGACTGATCGAGTAACCGGAGAGGTAAGCTTGTGGATCAAAAGACCATAATAGTTCTCCTGTGGTTGCTTCTAGCGCAGCAGCTTGGTTTAAGGCAGTTATGATAAATAATACGCCATTAACCATGAGTGGTGTGGCTTGTAAGCGACCAAAGCTAATATTCTCAGCGGCATCATTACCCAGGATGGATTCGAGATCGATGTCAGCATCGATTGATGTCCAACTCCAAGCAACTTCTAATTGGTCAAAATTCTCAGGGTTGATTTGCTCGAGATTAGTGTATTTTGTTGATCCGGCGTCCGCGGCATAACTTCGCCATTCACCGTCATTACTTCCTGTTTGCGAAAGGGCTTTGTTGCTGATAGGGATAAGATTGCTACCGATAAAAAGAAGCCCAAGTAACTTGGAAATCAAACTTAATTTTCTTATTTCCATTTTGATCTCCGCGACTCTATATTTAAAGCGCCCCTGCGAACATTTCTCACTGATATCATAAGTGATGTTTATATCATTTAATGGGCTTATATTCAGTATGGTAAAACCTACAATCTTCCCAGATGCAAGTAACTTGTAAAATTTGTTAGGAAAGAGAGAATTTTACAGAAATAGATTTGAAGGTGTCTTCATGATTGTTTTCTATTCATCCGCATTGTACTGTAGAGCATGCAGAACTTTCAGTCATTAATTCATTAAAGTCCGTTTTGGGGTCATGGCTGCTTTAATACGAGCGTGATATGAAAAAAATAACTTTAGTCTTTCTATTGCTGGCTGTTGTAATTGCATTACCATTATATGCACAACTGCCGGGCATTCCTGAGATTGATCAGGAAGCGCCCCTAGATACTGCGGTAACTATTTCCAAAGAAACTCTATTAGCAGCATTTGGCCAAATTAACGAAGAAAACATCCCAACCACCCGCATTTTGGAGGGTGGTGAATTTAACGTAAATATTAGACATATCGAAAATGTTNNTCTAGAGAACATGCGCATGTTAACTCACCTAGACACAATCGATGTCTGGATTGTGCAGGAGGGCTCAGGGATTCTAAATATTGGCGGTGAATTAATAGATGGTATTTTGCGAGGAGGGAAAGAACAGTTTATTGAGGCCGGAGATATAGTGTATATACCGGCAGGCCTGTCACATGGTGTTAGAGAATCAGCACTCATTACTTGGTTCAATATTCGTTTTCCCGAGCATCGCAATTAATCCATTATATAGAGAACTTTTTTAGACCTTATAGAAGAGTTGAACTTGTTAAAAAATATTATTTGAGGAATTCACTATGCAACGATTTAAAAACTCCTTTGTTCTTCTGATGACTAGCCTATTTTCAATCAGTGTTTTGGCTGAGCCAGAATACGTAACAGTGGAGCTAGAGATAGACATAAATAGGTCTGCCGAAGATGTGTGGTCCAGGGTAGGAGGTTTCTGTGACATTACTGACTGGATGGGTCTGCCATGTGAATTAACTGAAGGGTCTGGAGGAATAGGCACAGTAAGGTCCTTGCTGGAAGGGAGAATTACGGAAGTTTTAGTCGCAAAAACCGATTTATCCTATGGCTATACCATGCCTGCTGTCCAGGGTGAGTTCTATAACCTTTATCATGGTTTTATGGAGTCAAAGGCAGTAACTGCAACCACGTCCAAGATGCTCTATACCCTAGTTTGGGACGTATCGAATCACGCTGATCAGGCCGCGAAAGATGGCGATATTGAAGGGCGTACAGCTACTTTCACCAATGCGTTGCAGGGGATCAAGGCCTACGCAGAGGCTAATTGATCATGATTCTTTCTTGAGAATTGAGTTTCTGATTTTTGTGAAAATATAGTAAGAGGTATTCGATGAGTTTAAAAATGCAAAACTATAAAGTCAGTATCGCAGCAATTTTTATATCCNTGGTTGCGGCGGCTATAGTTATAAATAATGTGATATTCGCTCAGACAGAACGACACGATAATGCAACTTTGACTGGTAAGGATTATGAAGAGATCAAGGCTCTTTATTCTCGATATAACCAAGGTAGTGATTTCCGTGATACAGAGCTTTTCCTTTCGGCCTTTGCGGAGGATGCGATTATGACGCGCGAAGGTGGGGACATAGTTGGCATGGAGGAGCTAAGAGCAGATCGTGCTCGCAGATATCAAGGTGAAAGCGGTGATGTAGGGAGAAGGCATTTAAATGGCAGCTATTTGATTACAGGCACGTCAGAAGGCGCTGAAGCTAAAACTTATTACATTTTAATGGATGTAACCGAGCGCCCGCCTAGTGTTGTCGGATCGGGATATTATTATGATAAGTTTATAAGGACTGATATTGGATGGAAGATTAAGCATCGCACTCTATATAGGGATACACTGGATTAAAAGAACCTGTCTATGTTTCAGCTAATCGTTTGAACCTAAAAATTTTGGATGATTATAGGTTTAAATGTGAGGAATGGTTATGCATTTGTTCAATTTCATCATTACATTTGGAAATAAGCTTGGTTTTTTTCTGGAGTTGAAAGTGAAGAAAATTGATTGCGCTCTTCTGGGATGCATTGCGGCTATGCTAATTCAGAATCTTGCTGTGGCTCANCAGAATCAAGAAGAGCAGGAGGCGGAAAATGGAGGCGGCATTATCCAGCGCTATGGCAGGAATGAAGCCAATGGCATTTCTTCAGTAATTGCCGATCCGTCTTCATCCGATTTGTTGCGCAATTACTCTTCAGTTACCGATTTGGTTCTGCAAACCCCTCCAGACTCCGATTGGCTTACATGGCGTCGTACATATAACAACCAGGGTTTTTCCAATCTAGACCAGATTAACCGTCAAAATGTTTCCGAGCTTCAGTTAGTGTGGCATCAGGAAGTGACGGCTGGAAACAATATGCCTACACCACTGGTCCATGATGGCATCATGTTTCTATACAGCGCAGGAGATATAGTGCTAGCGCTAGACGCAACTAACGGCGAAATGTTATGGCGTTATAGTCATAATGGCGATGCTGTAACCAGCCATAAGTTTGGGATTGCGCTTCACGAAAATAAAGTATTGGTTCCGACTTCTGATTTTCATATGGTGGCGCTAGATGCTCGATCTGGTGAAGTTATTTGGGATCACGCTATCGACATGGAAGATGAAGAAGGTTATCAGCTCAGATCCGCTCCGACTATTGCTGCTGGTCAGGTTATACAAGGAATGGCTGCTTCATTTGTGCCCGGTGGTGGCTTTATTTTTGCTATCGATTTAGAAACAGGGACTGAGACCTGGCGCTTTAATACAATACCCCGGCCTGGTGAGCCAGGCAGTAACACTTGGAATAACATCCCTTTAGAAGATAGACAAGGTGGATCAGTATGGAATACTGGAGCTTACGATCCAGAGCTGGATTTAGTTTATTATGGTGTTTCGCCAACGTATAACACTGGACCTCTGCTATATTCTTTAGGAATTGACGGTGTTACTAACGAAGCTCTCTATACTAATTCAACTTTGGCGCTGCGCCCTGCGACAGGAGAGCTTGTTTGGCACTACCAGCACGTTGCTAATGATCAGCATGATCTTGATTGGATATTCGAAAGAACAATAGTTGAATTAGAAGTAAATGGCCAGACTAGAAAGGTAGTGGTGACTGCGGGGAAACCGGCTCTATTTGACGCTATTGATGCGGAAACGGGACAATATCTCTTTTCAGTCGATCCTGGTTTTCAAAACCTATTCGCTGCGATTAATCCAGTGACTGGCGCGAAAATCCCAAATCCGAACATCTTTCCAGACGCAGAAGAGGTGCGAACTGTTTGTCCATTTTGGCAGGGTGGTCGCAATTGGCATGCTTCGTCTACAAATAGTGAAACTGGCTTCTTGTTTGTGCCGATGTTCGAAGTATGCATGGATACACTACTCGACGGCAGCGGCACGTTGCTTTCAACCGGATTACGCGCTGACACCAGACCTTCTCCGGATAATGATGGCAGTTATGGTCGTCTGCAGGCGATTGATTTGAAGAACAGAGAATTAGTTTGGCAACACCGCGAAGAAATCGTGCCGGCTTCAGCTAGCCTTGCCACTGCTGGTGGATTGGTATTTCTAGGTTATCTAGATAATAAGCTCAAGGCATTTGACCAAGATAATGGAAATGTGTTGTGGGAAACAGAACTAGACGCGATACCNGCAGCATTCCCTATTACCTATAGCGTCGAAGGGAGNCAATTTGTCGCCGTAGTTGCGGGACAATTAAATATCCATACTGGTATCTGGCTTGGATTGCAGAATCAGTTTTCAGGTTTTGTTCCCGAAGCGCCTGGGCCGGCTGCATTATGGGTGTTTGCGTTGGATTAAGTTAGTCAATTGGGATAGCTCAAAGAAGTATAACCACTTACTAGGCTTTCGGGCTGCTATTAATCTTAGTCACTTTTGGATTATCTAACCGTTGGTATTCGCTCCGAAAGTTCATTGAGAGGTATTGGTCATATCGTTGCCTAGAGTTGTATTAAATTAACTTTTTCCTGATAGCACCATTGGAGCGTTATTGTTGTCATTGTAATCTCCTAAGTTTATCCATCCATACTATAGGTTTAATTGATCTTTAGGTGTGAGATAAAGGCTCCACACAAACTTATGGCAAAAAATTGAATGATTAACCTTTGGATAAAATCGGGAGAGTTATGAAGAAAGTCAGCTTAGATGTATGGATTCAATTCTTAGGCATGCTCGGCGTACTGGGGGGGTTGGTTTTTGTGGGCATGGAAATGCAACTTTCGCAAAGAATAGCTTTGGCGGGGCAAGTACAGGCTAGAACACAGATGAATGTGGAAAGGTTATTATCACCGATGGAGGGCAACTTGGATGCATTAAGACTCTGGGCGCCAGAAAGTTTTTCCTTTGAGTTGCTAAATGAGGACGAAAAATTGATAGCAGTAGCAATTCATCAATGGCGATTTAATATGCTAGAAAACAATTTTACTCAATATCAAATGGGCTTGTTTGCAGAAGATTATTGGAAAGAGGCGCAGCAAAGAATCGAATTATACTATAACGCTTGCGATCTGAGATTTGCTGTCGGCGAGCGAGTAAGAAGCTTTCAGGATTATCTAGACACTATCCCAGATCGTTGCCAATAATAAGCAAGGAGAAAAGAAATCAAAGAAATTTTCCTTTTTGGAGAGGAATTATGAAAATAGATAAGATACTGTTCAGAGAGGGCCCTTATTCAGAATACTTTTCCCAAGGGNTCCAGGTTGGAAATATACTAACTCTTGCGGGTCAAGTAGGTGACGGAAAAGATGGAGAGATTCCTGATAACTTGAAAGAACAAATGGAAAATTGTTATGAAAATATCCAGAATGTTCTCCATGAGTTTGGAGCTTCTCTTGAAAACATAATTGATGAAACTTGGTTTGTCACTGATGTTAAGGAATGTATGGATAACGTTGTGGAAATATTTCTAGCAAGGGAGCGTATTTATGGTTGCAAACCAGAGGTCTCTCAAACNTTGGTNGGAACTTCAGGGTTGGTATTGCCAGCTTATAAAATTGAAATCAAATGCATTGCTTCTCTTTAGTTACTGAGTTGGTTGCGTTTTTCTAGTTCTTCTTGTACCCGAGCGCCGCGCAGGATATTTACCATGCCATAATTTCCTTCGTGGCACGCGTATTCATAGATTTGCCCAGCGACCTTGTAGATTGGAATTAGACCGACGATCTTGTCAGTGAATGTATAAGGATCGTTTATCGTAAATTCGTAATCGATTTGGTCGTGTGCGACTCGAGTGAATTTTTCAACTAAGTGTTTGTTTTCTGAAGAGCCAAAGAAAGAGAACGTATTTGTAAGCCCATTAAAGTTTCTTGTCTCAACTATCAAGCTATCTCCTTCCCAGTAACCTAGTGAATCTCCAGTCCATAAACCGATTTGATCAGGGACATGAGGTTTTTCTCCAAGCTTTACGATGCGCGCATCATGCACCATCTCAGTGATAATAACGATGTGGTCTTTATTTTGTACTATCTGCAAATTGTTGTTATAGAAACTAGGGGTTATAGGAGGGCCTGCATTGAATCCAATAATACATCGATCGGACAGCGGCCGATCCTCTGGCCCGTCGGAGTTAAACACTATACCCAAAGCATTTCGTACTGGGCGCTCTGGCGGTTCTCTTGTGTTGCTCCTGAGTGCATTTTCCTGAAGGGGTGGAAGGCGTCCATCTTCTGGATAGATTATATGGGAAGTCAGTCTTGCTCTGCCTAGTTCCGCGCTTTCTATCCAGAAATCATTATAAGCTTCATCGACGCCGGTACCCGGGATAGCTGCATCTGATGCCTCATCTAGGGCGGCAGATCTGGCTAGCCTTTCTCCGATTTCTTCATCGGTTAGATACTGTCGTGAACCAAATTGGGAGGGTCGCTGCATTGGTGTGCTTGAGGAAAAGTTCCAAACACCTTCCAAGTCCGGTATCCCCCATTCGGTTCTTGGGTTTTCGTAATTTTCGGCGCCAAGGCTTAACCGCGGAGCTAAAAGAAGTGCGATAATTATCTTAATTGATAGAGATCTCATGAGTTGATCCCCTTTTCAAGGTTTTTTTGCTTAGATTAATAAGGAATTCTTCTGATAGATATTAAATTTAATTCCAAAGATTTAGTGTTTGTCAATTCAAAGGCTGCTTCGAAAATATTCTCCTCTAAGAGGATGATATCTGAATAAATACCAGTGTTCATTTCAAAGGAGCCGCTGCAGTCTGGTCGTTCATTGTATTTAGTGAGTGCGTTAGTTGGATTAAACTGTCTTGATTTTACTGCGCGTATTTTGCCTTCTGCTGTAGAGCTAATTTCAAAGCCTATAGCAAATTGCTCAACTCCATCTATAGTACTTGTTTCACCATTTTGTAATACGCGCAGGCATGAGTAGATTATCCCATCATTTATATTATAGTACCCGATATTATTTAACTCTAGCTGAGAATGATTCGGAGGAGTGATTCCATTGTATTTTGCAGGCCAACCGGATTTAGTTTTGCTATAAAGCCAATTGATAATTCTTACNCTATTTGAAGTCGTGACAGGTCTTCCAAAACCATGACCTCCCCCAACGATTGTCCATAATTCTGTGGACCCCTCTTCGAGGCAGCCAGAATTAAATAGCATCACTTTCGTTTCAAGATCCGGTAGTGATGGAAAAAAATCTTGATAACTTATATCTATATCAGTTGTAGAGCACTCATTATACTTAGCCCATTGAGTAGCCGTGGCTATAGCGCCAGGGTAAATTTCGCCTTGAATTGTGCCTCCCTCGTACAGTATCGAGATGTCTTCGGTACCATGTATTTGAAGAATATGAACTCCTTTGTCTAATGGATTGCGCGAATTAAAGTGAGATGCACCTGCGCTACTCACAACCGCTGCGACAAGTTCTGGGAACTGATACGCAAACTCTAACGCCATAAAACCCCCATTGGAGTCTCCCACTACATAAATGTGGTTGTCATCAATAGTGAATTTGGTTTTGGTTTCTTGTATCAACTCAAACAAAAATGAAATGTCATCTGCAGTTGAATTATAAAAATTACAACAAGCCGGAGTGGCATTCCAAAATGGACTTTGAGCCTGGTCGGTAGTTCCCGACGGGTTTATATAAATGAAACCATACTTATCAATACTTTCAGTAAAGCCCCAGATTCGCTCAGCGGTTTCTCCATCAAAGCCATACCCATGCAAAAGTAATAATAAGGGGTATCTTTTTGATTCGCTATAGCCATCAGGGGTATAGATGTGAACTTCGCCGCGGCTCGTCAAAATCTGCTGTGCATAGAGATCGTTGATCAAGAATAAGAAGAGCAGAGTGTAAATGTCTCTTAAGGACAGATATTTAGCCATATAGAATTTATTTTAGATTTTTATAAAACTATAGTATGGATAGACGCTAAGATTTATTCATGATTATGAATAACCCATTAATTTGAAGAATTCAGCAAGTCTCGCAATTTATCAATCCCGATGTTACCGCCGCAAATTAATATTGCGACTTTCTTTCCCTGGTACTTATTTTTAACTTTTTGAAAAGCGGCAACAGCAACCCCGGCGGCACCTTCAACCATCATATGATGATGCTCCATCATCGATAGCATGGCTAGTTTTATCTCCTCTTCCTCAACCAAGATAGACTGATCGATATATCTGCAACATAAATCAAGAGTTATGGATCCTTCTTCGACTCCTCCGGCAGTAGCATCGGATAACGTGGGGTAACAATGCACATCGATTATACTTTTTGCTTCCATGCAAGCGTGCATGGCGGGCGATTGACTCGGAGAGCAAGCAATTACTTCGGTTTGGGATGAGGCTTGTTTCAAAAACGCTCCGATACCAGAGATTAGCCCTCCGCCACCGAGGGAAATAAAAACTGCATCTAGATTGCCAAGTTGTTGCACGAGCTCGACACCGATAGTGCCTTGACCTGCGATTACTTTGAGATCGTTATACGGAGATATGTAGGTCTTGCCTGAAGCCTCAGCCTTTTCTCGAGCGATTGACTCTGTTATGACACAATCATCTCCTTTTTGCTTGGTTTTAGCACCTGCTAATTCTATAGCTTGAACCTTTGAGTAGTCGGCATATGTTGGGACATAGACCGTGGCCTCAATATCGAGTTTTTTNGCACCTGNAGCTACACCTAAGCCGTGATTTCCGCTGGAGGCTGTAATAATGCCAAGAGCTTTTTCTTTATCGTTAAGATTGGAAAGCTTGTTGATAGCGCCGCGGGCCTTGAACGAGCCCGTGACTTGGAAGTTCTCCAATTTGAGATACACTTCAGCGCCATTTTGTTTGCTTAAATGAGCTGAGTATTCTATAGGAGTTAGACGTAGATGCTTGCGAACTAGCTTTTCAGCATCAAGAATCGAATCGAGCAGTGTCATACCAACCATCCTATAGTAGCGGGAAAAATACTTTTTTGGACTTCCCCAGAGCACACTCGGAATATGTTTAGCAGTTGTGCTCGCTGCTTTTATGGCGAGTATAATTGATTGGTATAGACAGACAATAATTTGAGGATATAAAAAGACACCTTTAAAGGCCGTAATGGCGGCGTTTACTCTGAGGCGATGCAAAACTTGGCTAGATCCTGTTAATTTTCGTTTAAGTTTGGGTTTTGGCTATAAATCTTATTTCATAGACAATATCGCGCAATTGGTAAGGTGTCGAACATTTTAATCCGGTTGTCCAAACTAAAAATTGAAAGTCACGCCGAGCCTAGCCGATAAAGTAGCTGCTAGGGGGAGGGAAGTTAGGATATTTTTTGGTGCCTTTTTAGGGATTGAATGATAGGCTGCTCAGTTGTTAACGTGATTTTTTCCCAATAATTGGGGTTAGGGGATTAAAATGATGGAAAAAACAAACTTCGGACACCTTATTATTTTAGTGTCAATGATTATGAGTCCTTTGAGCGTTTTGGGCCAGTCGCACGGAAATCATGCCGGTCACGCAGACCATGGTGGGCACGCGCACATGGGTCCAACAGTTAGCTGCACTAATTTGGCCACTCCTCCATGGGACGGCTTATCTGAGAAGGACAAGCAGAAGTTCGTCGATTTGCGGNAGGAGTTATCGGAGTTAAACACTCCTGAGGCAGCAGTTGCTGCGGGTTATTTTCCTGCTTTAGGTGATATCCCCGGTATGGGAATCCACTATGTCAATCTGTCGATGGGTTTGGATAAGGACTATAATGTTAATCTTCCTAACCAGTTAATGTTTTCTCCTATGGGAGGGGAAGAGAAACTAGTTGGTGCAGCTTATGCCTTTGTAGATGTGCCGAATACTGCAGTTGAATTACCATTTGAGAGCGATTTCGCGTCATGGCATGACCATCCGCAGTTTGCAAAAGACGGTGAGACTCTGCATATGCTGCATGTTTGGTTTGTAGACTCCTCCAATGGCCCTTTCGCTGGTTTAAATTTTTGGCTTCCCTATCAGACGGCCGGCGTTGAAATTCCAAATCCGTGCTGGATGGCGGAAGAGGAAATTGCTGATCGGATTAGAAAAGTTTCATTTGCCTTAACTCAATTTGATTGGGAGGCTAGTGAAAGTNATTTGCCACAGCAAGCCGGTGAAGCGCGCCCTTCAGGTGAAGAGATCGAAAGTTTTTCTGACTCTACTGGTATTAACGGTGAAGTCGTTGAAGCTATAGTCACCGAACCCGATGGTAAAGCGGGAGCGTCGTGGAACAGGCCTCCATCTATGAGCAGCTACAGGTTAGGTATGCTTAGAGTTCTCGGAGCAGCGGCGCAGGACGACGACATGAATGCTTGGAAGATTGCAGCTGACACATTTTTGGCAGATCTAGATGAAGAAGAAATGACCCGAGTATTAGGAACTTTAGGTATATTGGGCGAGAATCAGATGTCTTCTGCAGAGAGAGACGCTGCAGGGATTGCCCAGCCAGGTAATAACAGGGACTAACTTAAGTGAGCAAGTAAGCATGTCATAAACAAGAGCTGACTAAGTGATAGAATGCCTGAATATAGGTCTTGGAAAAAAGCCCCACAATATGGGGCTTTTTTGTTGCCTTTTATCTCCCGAGGCAAATATGGTAGCTATGGGTGGACTTGAACCACCGACCCCAGCATTATGAATGCTGTGCTCTAACCAGCTGAGCTACATAGCCAAAATTTCTATCGCGGCCATCTTTTACTTCGTATATCTATAACTAATTATCGATTTTTATTCACTTCGCACCAGGGCCGAAAATTAAAATAATCTTTTTACACTAGGCATCCTAATTACAATACCTGTAAGTCCTGCGTTTAATAAACTGTAGCTCATTGGAGACTCTTTATTCACCAGAGGGGTTCTCCCTTCGTAAGGATGTCTTTGCGCCGGAAGGCCGCGAATTCTGGCGATTTGTTGTCAAAATGTCAAGAATCTAGTCAATTACGACGTTGCGTACAACAGCGTAGAAGTCACTTACGGCGCGCCGAAAAGCCGCTTCACCTACCTGTTCGTCGTTTCCATGAACACCTGTATGCTCGCCAGAATTGGTAATCAATGGGTTAAACCCATAGCTGACAATCCCAAGATCTCTTGTGAAATGGCTGTCTGTAAACCCTGTACTAACAGACGGCAATACTCGAGAGCCTGGATGCAGTTCCTGGGTTACCGATTCGATTGCTTCGAACAATCGCGTGTTGGTTTCCGAAATAGCTGGAGTAAAGGCCATTATAGTCTCG
>PBNR01000057.1 GCA_002723195.1 Gammaproteobacteria bacterium
GTCCATAATACTGTGTTACCTTCGTCGTCCCAATTGATGTAGTCGGCCCCGATATCTGTGATTCTCGCTACGGGGGTAGAGCCACCTCCTACGCTCACTTCTGGCACTGTTGCGCCAGCGCGCGGCAATCCAACGACAAACACTTGTTTGATTGCATGGGCGAGAACGTAATCACCGTTAGGAGATATGCGCAGTTCTTCAGCGCCAGGCGCCTCTTCTGAAAAGCGGTTTCCTTTGGGAGTGGTAACTTTTATGTGGTTCTGTCGATCGCCGCCCATCAGATTTACTGAAAACAAAGTCCCGTTCTCTGCAAGATAAATGCGATCTTCTTCTGGGCCGAAATGGGGAACTCTCGCTTCACCTACTTCTAATACAGCTTTTTCGTCGCCGCCATCTTCGTCGACAGAGAGCAATTCCAGGGGTACTCCTAGCCCACCAAACTCGCTGTAGGTTTGATGACGCATCCACTCATTACCCCTTAATGCCCAGACTCTTTCCCCATCCGGCTGCCAAACAATATCAGTATAGAATGCTGCATTTTCCGTTAGCTGTTGTGGATTGCCGGCGCCATTTGAGCGTATTTTCCAGATATGTCCGCCATCATTTGCTGACCAACTAACAAACGCGACCCAACGGCCATCCGGAGAGTAGACAGGTTTATATGCCCATATATCTTCTGATGTTAGTGCTTCAGGTTCACCTTCATCTTTGTCTAGGGTATATAAGCGTGTCATTACACTTGCAACATAGCGTTCGCTGTTAGGTGACAAATCTGCATCTTGCACAAGAGTTGCGGTAAACAAATTATTAGGTACACGCCAGTGTTCAGTTAAATCCGGGCCAATCTCCAAATCTACGTCGGCGCTAAATGGGATAGGAGTGTTTGTGCCGTTTTCGATTTCAACGCGGTGAAACTGACCCCCTCTAGAAAGAATGATAGCTTGGCTATCCGGCGTAAATTGATATCCTGGTAACATACCTCGTGTTGAAGGGCGGAAATTTTCCTGAGTGTCGCGCTGCACTGGGTAAGCAAGCCATCTGTCTTCGCCGTTCTCCAAATTTCTAATCCTTAATCCGGTATTTGTTTCATAGCGGGTGCCATACACCAACCACAGCCCATCGGGCGAAATAACCGGTTTTACGCCTCCACCTTCACCACGAGTAATTTGAATGCGGCCCCCAGTATTTAAATTAAGTCGAACTATTTGAGTCACAGGAAAACTTTCAACAGGTGAATCTGGACCGCCCAGCTGCTCCGCGTAGTACAGATAATTTCCGTCTGGTGAAAATGCTGCACCAACACCTGGTGCCTTTGAAGGTTCTGCGTCTTCGCCTCGTTGTTTAATAACAACACCGGTCCCACCTTCGACATAAAACTGGACCAGCTCTATTTCTTGCCCCCGCCTAGTGACGACGATGTTTCGTCCATCGGGGCTCCACGCAGGACTGATTAAATATGCATAAGTTTCACTTGATAGTTTAACGGGATCGCTTCCGTCGATGTTGGCAATCCAAAGATTATCTTTACCATCGCGATCGCTGATGAAAGCGATTTTCGCACCATCGGGAGAAACCACTGGCTGCGAGTCAAACCCCATCCCCCTAGTAATCGCTTCTGCTTGGCCACCATTTATCTCTAGGCGATAAATATCGCCCAGTAAGTCGAAAAGGAACGACTCGCCATCGGGAAGTAAGCTTACTGAAACCCATGAACCTTCATTCACTGTAAACTGAAGCGATTCAGCGTTTTCTTTTAATACTAGATCCTCGGCGGCTTTTAGCGTTGAGGATAATGCAAAGATCAGTGCAACATTTCGGAGCAAGCGAAAAGTTAGTTTGGCTATGATCATGAAAGTCTCAAGAACCTAAAAAAAGATATGAATAAGGTTAGGATTATATCTTGTTCAGTTTCAAAAGTGCTTCTGATTAGACTTTTTTGCGTTACTGAATTCCAAATCATAAGCTTGAATATTCACTATGATGGCTCTAGCATCACTTGCGGTGCTTAACATTTGTTTGTCCATAAAAATAACAGAGGAATAGAAACGTGTATAAGAAACTGTATCTCATTGCCTTATTTCCACTCTGTGTATCTTTTGGAGTCAATGCGCAGGACTATGATTATAATCCTAGTCGAACTGCGATCTTGCTGGTTGACCCCTATAATGATTTTCTTTCAGAGGGGGGGCTACTCTATGCCATGTCAAAGGAAACATTGGACGCCAACAATGCAATCGAAAACATGAAGAACCTAGTAACTGCCGCGAGAGCGGCAGGTTTAAAAATAATTTACGTCCCACATCACCAGTCCCGGGAAGGTGATAAAACCGGTTGGAAATTTGGAAGGGGTACAAGTGGTGTTTTTAAGGCTGGTACTTGGGCGGCAGAGTATCACCCAGATTTGCAAATGCAGCCAGGCGACATAGAAGCACGCCAGCATTGGCAATCCAGTGGCTTTGCCAACACCGACTTGGATTTTCTTTTGAAACAACACGGGCTTGATCATGTTGTGTTGGCAGGTATGCGGGCGAATACCTGTATCGAATCAACGGCGCGGTATGCCGTTGAACTTGGTTATCACACAACTATGCTGACTGATGCAGTCGGAGCATTCAATATGAGAGAAATGGAGGCTGCGGTTGAAATCGATTACCCTGTGATTAGTCACAATGTGCTTTCAACTGGTGAATTTATCGACTTGCTTAACTAACTAATGATCTGTTTAACGCAGATCATTCGGTCAAAATAGCTCTTAGAACTCAGGGAAGAAATGTCTTAGGTAGGAGTCACGTATGTGTCAGTTAATCAACATACGCACAGAGTGATACTCCTTGCAATAGCTTAACCTCTTATTTGGTCTGCATTCTGCGCCCAATCGAAACGTCTTAGCATCGTGATAAATTTTGCGGATAGGGGCAGATCACTCTTTTTCTAATCCTTTATGGGTATCATTTAATACCTTTTTATTAGTATTCTTTAGCTCCAGAGTCTCTATCTCCAGGAGTTAAAGAGTTTTGATGAAGTATTTTAAAGCACCAGAATCTGGATACGGCAAGATATTTAAGATAAGCGCATTGCTATTAGTGTTCACGGTTTCTGAGGCCGCTATAAGTCAGTCGAGCCAATCACCGTTTCCGCGCCAGATGGCCTGGACCGCTTATAATTTAGGGACCACCGGATACAACCAGGCAGTTGCTATAGGGGCTATGTTGAGGGAAAAGTTTAATGTCACTTTACGCGTGATTCCCGGACAAAATGATGTGTCTCGGCTTCTTCCACTTAAGACTGGCCGTGTCGATTTCTCTGCCAATGGAGTCGCGACTTATTTCGCGCAAGAGGGAGCTTTTCAGTTCGCCGTTTCAGCGTGGGGTCCGCAGCCATTGAGACTAATTATGGTCTCAAATGGGCTTAGCAATCAGTCGATCGCAGTTGCTTCAGATACAGGGGTCACTAGCATAGAGGGTTTGCGCGGTCGCCGTGTTGCGTTTGTCAGAGCCGCCCCTGCGCTCAATGTATCCGTCGAAGCTCATTTAGCCTGTGCGGGACTAACTTGGGATGATGTTGTGAGGGTCGACTTCCCGGGCTACGAAGCGAACTGGAACGGAATAATTAATGGCAATGTTGATGTAGGGTTTGGTGCTACGGTTTCAGGACCCCCTTATCGACTTGAAGCCTCACCGAGAGGAATAACGTGGCTGCCAGTGCCTCACGATGATGAAGAATGTTGGAGCAGGATGCTAGCAATTTCACCATATTTCACTAAGCACAACGCGACGCGTGGCGCAGCCATTAGTGATGACAACCCGCTAGAGGCAGGAACCTATCCTTATCCTCTCTTAACCACTATGGAGACACAAGATAATGATCTGGTTTATGCTCTGACTAAAGCTTTAAATGAAAACTATGACGATTACAAAGATTCAGATCCTGGCGCAATTGGATGGGCTTTGGAAAGGCAGGTTTTCGACTGGGTGGTTCCATATCATGAGGGAGCTGTGAATTATTGGCGCGAGATTGGCGTATGGACAGATGAAATCGAAGAGCATAATCGCGAATTAATTCGTCGCCAGGAAGTTTTAGCGGCTGCTTGGTCCGAAGTAACATCTCAAAACATCCGCAACCCGGAAGAATTTCAAACAGCCTGGATGCAAGTTCGCGCTCAACATCTTGATGCAGCCGGCTTTGACCCGGTCTGGCGATAGTGTCGATTAAAACCACTGAATTACCGACGGCGCTGCGTTGGTTGACGGGCGCGGCAGCTCTTTGTAGTGCCTTTTTGGCCATGGATTTTTTGCGCCTGTTTTCTGAGAGTCCGCTTCTGGATTTTGTTATCACAGTACAAAACCATTATTACTACGCCCTTATGGGCTTGTTGTTGCCACTTTGTTATTTGCTTAACCCAACAGTAGAAAATTCTAAAAGCATTTGGATTGACAGTGTTCTTGCTCTTACCGCATGCGCTGCCTGCATTTTCTTTTTCATAAATGCGGAGACGATGCTGGATTTTGGATGGGAGTTCGCTGCGCCAGACCACGCAGTGTTGGTCAGCTATATGCTTTGGCTTCTAATCTTGGAAGCCGTTCGGCGAACTGGTGGTATGGTACTGTTCGCACTTGTATTAGTTTTCTCTCTCTATCCTATTTTTGCCGAAAGCTTTCCTGGTCCAATATCTGGCATGGCCTCAACGCCGGCTGAAACGGCTGCATATCATGTTATGAGCATAGAGAGTATTCTTGGTCTGCCTTTCCGCGCATTTGCCCAATTGGTTATTGGTTTTTTGATCTTTGGAATAGCCTTACAACAAACCGGAGGTGGCCGTTTCTTTATAAACCTAGCCTTTGCAATCTTTGGTCATGTTCGCGGCGGCTCTGCCAAAGTTGCAATAGTATCCAGCGGCTTAATGGGATCTATGAGCGGCAGTGTTATTACTAACGTATTAACGACTGGCCAAATGACTATTCCTGCAATGCAAAACAATGGCATGGAAAAAGAGTATGCAGCCGGGGTTGAATCTTGCGCTTCAACTGGTGGTGTCCTCCTTCCTCCTATTATGGGCTCCACTGCGTTTGTCATGGCGACTTTTCTTAATGTGCCTTATACGACAGTAGCCTTGGCTGCGGGCATACCTGCTTTACTTTATTTTTTCGGACTTTTTGTGCAGGTTGATGCTTATGCAGCCCGAAAAGGGTTGGTGGGCACCCCACGCAATGAATTGCCCAGTCTTGCAGAAACAATGAAACAGGGTTGGTATTACATCGCTGCATTTCTGGTACTGATATTTCTTTTGGTTTATTTGCAAAGAGAAGCGGTCGCGCCTTTCATTGCTACTGGGCTACTTTTAGTCCTTAATCAAATTTCGCCAGATTATCGTTGGAACTTGGAACAAGCCGCGTCTTTCTTAGTTGCTACCGGAAGGCTTTTGATGGAGTTACTAGCTATCATGGCTGGGGTTGGGCTAATCGTCGGAGCATTATCTGTTACAGGTTTATCAGGGACTTTAGTCAATGACTTACTGTATCTCGCTGGAGATTCAACAATATTGCTGTTGCTAATGGGCGCCTTTAGCAGCTTTCTTTTAGGTATTGGAATGACCGTTACGGCGGCCTATGTTTTTCTAGCAATCGTGCTTGCTCCCGCTTTAATCCAAGGAGGCCTTGAACCTTTAAGTGTTCATCTCTTTATCCTTTACTGGGGCATGCTCTCCTTCATTACACCCCCGGTTGCATTAGGGGCTTTCGCTGCTGCTAGTATTGCAGGTTCGTCTGCACTTGCGACTGGCTTTACTGCTATGCGCCTAGGTAGCATCATTTATTTCATTCCATTTTTCTTCGTGCTTGAACCCGCAATCATTCTTTCAGGCACCTGGTTAGAGACCCTTTTCGCCACAGCGAAGGTAGCGATAGGAATTGTTCTTATCGCCGCCGCGTTGCAAACGTATTTGATTGGCATTGGTTTTATCGATCGTAAGGGGCTAATTGGTGTGGTAGGAAGGATATTAATAGCAATAGGAGGTGGCTTGATTGCGCTCCCGGTGACAGACGTGATCGATATTGGTGTAAGCCAATTGGTTATGATAATTGGTGGTGTTGTATTTGCGATATCAGGCATCCTAATGAGCCGTGCCAATTCTTCTCAAGAGCGTTCATCGAGCCTAATTAATTTTTAGGGTCATAAGAAATTCTATTACCTCAAATTTTAGTCTCGGTTCAGGTTCTCTGCAGATAAAAGCATAGGAATCGACAGTCTTTTGGGTGGTCTTAATCTGCAATCGGAAGCGCTTAAAGAGCCGTTAGTAAATACTCAAAAATTATCAAGATTTGAGCTTTGAAGCTGACCAACAATCTGTTGAAAATGTGCCAACATCTTTATTTTGTAACTTAAATCCGCAAAATAAAGGTGACCCAGCGAAAACGGCAAGAAAGTTCTGCCAAGTACCAGGTAAAAAAGAGTTATATTTAGGTCGTAAATGGACATTCTTAGTTGCTGCGCGGCTTGGTTTTCTTCATACTTGATCGGCTAACAGTGCTTTGTGTTGCCAAAGGGATGGTGGGGAAACGCTAAAAGCGCATAAAATTAAAATAATTTAATATATTCAGGGCCTTATAATTAAATAGCGTGGTTAGGGATTCGCGTTTAACCTGATTATTTAGCGTATTTTCAGATAATAGCAAGGGGAGAAAAATGCGAAGAAAATTCCCATTCAATCAGAATGCTATGGCGGCGGGGGTAATCTCTGCGACTATGGCGCTGGGGGCGGCAGCCCAGGAGCAGGACTCAGATATTGAAGAAGTTATCGTGACCGGCTCGTTTATCCGAGGCACGCCTACGGATGCGCCATCGCCCGTAAACATAATAGACAGGGACAGCATCGAGGCTCAAGGGGCGTCTCAAATTTGGGATGTAATCCGAAATCTTGAGGTTAACCAGGGGTCAGATACCAGTGCTGCTGGTACGAATGACGCTGGCCAATTAACCGGCACTGCGTCGGTTAACTTGAGAAATCTCGGGGGGAATTCCACACTTACCCTCATTAATGGCAAAAGAACCACGCCAGCAGCGGTGGTTACCAGTTCTGGTCAGGAAAGTGTTGACTTAAATGCAATACCCCTTGTCATGACAGATCGAGTTGAAGTTCTTACAGACGGTGGATCTGCATTGTATGGAGCCGATGCAGTTGCCGGGGTTGTAAACATTATCATGCGGACCGATTTCGAAGGGTTGGAGCTATATGCTGACACCCAAGGCATTGAGGAAGCAGGTGGTACCTACGAAGATACTTTCAGCGCGATATGGGGCACTAACTGGAATAACGGAGCTACGCGTCTAGTTTTATCCGGAGAATATTTTGAGAGAGATCCGGTTGAGCTTGAGCATTCCCAGTACTATGAAGAGGGCAGGATCATATCTAATTCCCGTGTGGGTGCTTTCTCGCCTACAGCGCCATTGGGGGCGTCCTTCAACTACGGTTATCTGGATATGGCAATTACCGGCCAGAACCGAATGGAAAGGGTAGGGTTAGGTGAGTCGATCACCGGAACAAGAGGCTTGGTCTTCTCGGACCCATTATGTGAATCTACTTCCGGAAACTTCGGGTCTTTTTATGTGGATAATCGATACACGGGTATCGGTCGCAGGTCGGGTCAGTGTTCTGAAAATAATATGGACAACCAGTACATGACCTATGGGCAAGAGAGATCTAGCTTTGCAGGTTCTTTTGAGCACGATTTCAACGATTCCCATTCGTTCTATTCCTTTTTTAATCACTCGGATTCGGAGATTACGCGGGAATGGGACGGAATTTCTTTTTCACGGACACTACATTTGTTCTGGGCGCCAGAAGTTCTTGGTTCATTAGCGCCTTATGTCGGTAATGCGCCTGTAGCAGCTCCATCTGCGAATAACCCCAATCTCGCCTCTAATGGAGGGTTTGGTCAAGGGTGGTACGGCGGGGGTATCTCGGTCGGTTGGCCGCGTAACACTCCGACCGGTCTTCCTACGCATCAGAAATCTTCCAATGTACAAGCTGGTTTTCAAGGTGACTTTACAGGATTTGATAGAGACCTTGAATACGATGTTAGCGTGTCATGGAGTGAGTCCAGCATAGAGCAAGAAGTCTCAACTATGCTGCGGGATCGGACTGAACTAGCGCTTAATGGTCTTGGCGGACCTAACTGTACGCCTAATGGGAACTCTGAACTAAACTTCATGGCGGTTCCTGCTTTTGCACCGCTGGGCGGGCTATTTGATTTGGTTTTCCCTGGCTACGTGCTTAACAGCTATGACAGTGCGGCTTTGGCACTTTCCAGTAATAATCATGGTAAAGATGGCTGCCAGTTCTTTAATCCTTTCTTAACTTCTTTAACTGATCCGAATCTCGCCAATAGTCCTGAATTAATGGATTGGATGACTCAAAGAATAAATAGGGCTGATAAGAGGAACGAGTTGTTAGTCGTAGATGCAATTATTAACGGTGATCTTGGAGAAATGGCTGGAGGAACAGCTGCTTTTGCTACCGGTATTCAATACAGGGAAAGAAACGCAACGGGCAGAGCTCCTGAGATCAATCTTCCAGGAATTACTCCAATTAAGAGCTATATGTCTGGACTACCTTTCCCGCAAAGTTTGTTCGCGCCTGTGACAGAGCGCTATTCCGGGATAACCAACAATTTGGAATGTTCATCTTGTATTTTCAATTTTGATGATACACGAGATATCAGATCAATATTTTTGGAACTATCCCTCCCGTTTGCAGAAAATGTGGAGACACAGATCGCACTGCGATATGAGGATTACGAGGATATTGGCAGTGCTGTATCACCTAAACTGGCAGCTAGTTGGCGTCCAATGGAAGAGTTACTGCTAAGAGCTTCTTATTCAAGATCATTTAGAGCGCCAAATATTGGGGTTGTAAATCAAGCTTTCGAGGCTTTCGGTACATCGATACAAGATCCGATAAGGAATCAGAAAGTGCGAGCTGGATTGTTGCCTGCAACTAACGAAAACGCTATCGCTAATGGTTCTTATACTAGGGGCAGGGCAAATCCTGACTTAGATCCCGAATACGCAGACACATTTAATATAGGTTTTCAGTGGACACCGGATGGGGAACTAGATGGCTTGTCAATTGGCGCTGATATATGGCGTTTTGAGGTGGAGGATAGAGTTTTACCTTTGATTCCTCGAGCAGCAATTAACCCTGAGATTGACAAGTTCAATAGCGTAGTTGGTGATGAAAATAATTACGTTTTAAATGATACTTTGCCAGTAGACGCCAGGGGTCCTGATGGTCAACCGGTCCCATGCTCACCTAGTGGTCTAGCATCGCAGTTTGGTGTTGACTCTGATGAGCGACTCAATTGTGTTGTGAACCCTGATACTTATATAGTCGATGGGGTACAGAGACTTTACGGTAGCACAACAGCTTCACTGGTGACCCTTATATTGCCAGCAGTGAATGCTGGTACCTATGAAGTGCAGGGAGTAGATATGCGCGCTGGTTATACTTGGAATAATGATATGGGCACGTTCCGAGTTGGGCTCGACTACACTCATGTTGATGAGTTTGTGGTTGATATTCCAGGCCTAGAGCTTGGTTTACAGGCGACCGGCGTGATGGACGCTGCCGGCGTGGATGGTGAACAAAATATAGTCCGGGCTGTTCCAGATAATAGGGGCACATTGAGCTTTAATTGGACTAATGGTAACCATCGTGTATCTATATTTAATCGGCACATTGGTTCGTTCCAAGTGCTTGGTCACGACGACTACTTGGCCAATCCAAATACTCCGCCTAGCATGGCAGCATATGCCAAGCCAAAGACTGAAAGTTATGCGACTTGGGATGTCCAGTATGGCTATACACATACTTGGGCAAACGACAGCACAACAATCTTTACTGTAGGAATTATCGATGCCACCGATGAGGACGTACCTCTGTTTCGAAGACAGAGTTACCACAGCTCGGTGTATGATCCGCGGGGTCGACGTTTCTACGGCCGGCTATTGTGGCAGTTCTAAGCAAAGTACGGTTTATGTTTTAAGGAAACGGCGATGGGAACATCGCCGTTTTTTTTGTTCAGAATACGCGGTCTTTCCCTGTTTAAACTATGCCTTGCATAGTTTTTGAGCTTAATGACTTTTACTCAAATTATAATATCTTGCAGTTTGCCGTGAATTCTCTGAGCTCCTTTGAAAAATTAAACTGATGAACATTTCAGTTCGGGTTCCCCGGATTGTCCAAGATATGCATTACAAACTAAGTTTTCCTGACAAGCGAAATCTTGTATGGCAGACTTCCGAGTCCCGATCTAAAAAGATAACAATAAAGGTGAAGCTAATGTCTATTAATAAAGTTATACCTGTAGTGTTAATTACCTCTTTATTTCTCTCGGTCCACAGCTTGGGCCAAGGCGGCAATATAATTACCGGAGATGGTTTCCCAAATCCGAATCCAGTAATTACAAACGAATGGGGGGACCTACCGTCAGGAAGACAATGGGGCTCTACCGCTGGAATAGACATTGACCCTACGGATGGGCATGTGGTTGCCTATGAGCGCTGCGGGGCCGGTGGGCTCGGCGGTCCAGGAACTAATTGCGATACGAATCCTGTGGACCCGATTTTCAAATTCAACCGCCATACAGGTGAAGTCATCGCTAACTTCGGTGGTGGGGTCATGGTCACGCCTCATGGTATTCATGTGGATGGTGACGGTAATGTTTGGGTTGCAGACTTTGCTGGTAACGAAGCAGGAACTAAAGGCCATCAGGTTCATAAATTTAGCCCAGAGGGCGACTTATTGATGAGCCTTGGAACAGCGGGACAACCCGGCAGTGGTCCAGATCATCTTAATCAGCCAAATGATGTGATAGTGGGGCCCGATGGAAGTATCTACGTTGCAGATGGTCATAGTGGTCAGAACATGCTCAATGCCCAGGCACTGGAAGAAGGTCGTCAAGCAGGGCTTACTGCGCGAATTGTTAAATACGCTCCCGATGGAACATTCATTAAGGAATGGGGTCAACTAGGGACTGAGCACGGCGACTTCCGAACACCTCATGCACTGGAATTTGATTCACAAGGTCGATTATGGGTGGCGGATCGAGGCAATCACCGCCTCGAGATTTTTGACCAGGACGGGAACTACCTAGAATCTCGATATTCCTATGGACGGATCTCCGGTTTTTTTATAACGGCCGATGATATGGTTTACGCCATCGACTCCGAATCAGGGCCGCTTCGCCATGAGGCGTGGCGCTGTGGAGTGCGTATTGGCCCGCTTAACGAGGATCGAATTACAGGGTTTATTCCCGGTTATCAAACTGAAAGTCGCTATGAACAGGGCACCGCTGGGGAGGGTGTCGCTGTCGATGAAGATGGTAATGTGTTTGCGGCTGAAGGACCTGCTTCCCTGCCTCTAGCTGGTGGGGCTTTTACTAAGTACACCGAGCGATAAAATCTACTTTCTGTCAGAAGACCTCGCTCTTTGGGTGGGGTCTTCTTATTTTTGCTATTTAAAGCAGTGGAACTAAGAAGTTACAGTTACAAACCTAGTTTGCTAAGTGTTGTGATATTCCTCACAACTGTTTCCTGCGTCACTCAGAAAAATTCAATTCTAGAGGTCCAATCCACTCTTATTAGTAATGCGCGAATCGTAGATGGGACAGGTGCGCAATCTTACTTGGCGGACTTGCGTATCGAAGGGGATCTCATTTTAGAGGTAGGAGACCTAGAGTTAGGTGAAGATGAAGCGTTTGTCGATGGAAGCGGCTTGGTTCNCTCCCCCGGTTTTATTGATACTCATAGTCATCATGATGGTGGCTTAAGAACGAACAAAGAAGCAATACCAATAATTAGTCAGGGAATTACGACCTCGGTATTCGGGCAAGATGGCGGCCATAGCTACCCTATAAAAGATTTTTTCACCCACTACGAAAAATTTCCAGCTGCAATTAATGTAGCTTCTTACGCGGGACACAATACCTTGCGAGGAATAGTTATGGGTGAGGGTAATAGGAGCATTGCCAATAATGAACAAATTCATGCTATGGAACGGTTGCTGCAATCAGAACTAGATAATGGCGCATTGGGTTTGTCTAGTGGATTGGAATACGAACCAGGCCTGTACTCTAGTTCAGATGAGGTCATTGCACTTGCTCAAATAGCAGCAAATGCGGATAGCCGTTATAGCTCTCATATTCGTTCTGAAGATCGTTATATTTGGGAATCCATCGATGAATTAATCGAGATTGGTAGATTGACGGGATTGCCAATTCACTATTCTCACATGAAGCTTGCTGGAAAAGCGTTTTGGAATGAAGCAGATACTTTGATACAAAAATTAGACCATGCCCGACAGGAAGGAATCAATCTGACCGCGGACATCTATCCATACGAGTATTGGCAATCGACGATTGAAGTATTGTTGCCGGACCGAAACCCTGACGACTTCGAAGAGATTGAATTTGTCCTGCGCGATATTGCTCCGGCTGATGGGATAATTTTTACGCTTTATGAACCTGAGCCTAGCTATGTCGGGAAATCTGTAGCTGAGATCGCCACACTAAGGTCAGATTCTGAAGCCGAGACTCTCTCTAATCTTATAAAAGAAGCAAGAGTTTGGAGCTTTGCCAATGACGGAAGACAGGCCGAATCAATTATGGGCAAATCCATGCAGGAATCAGATATCGAACAATTAGTGTTGTGGTCGTATGCAAATTTCTGTTCTGATGGAGGCTATTCCGGCCACCCTCGCGGTTATGGTTCATTCCCTAGAGTATTGGCTAGATATGTTAGAGAGAAAAATTTATTAAGTCTTGAGGCTGCAATAGCAAAGATGACATCAAAGCCCGCAGCAGCCCTGGGCATTATAAATAGGGGAGTTATTCGGCCAGGAAGCAAAGCTGATTTAGTTTTGTTTGATCTTAATACCATTCAAGATCGCGCTAGCGTGGAAAACGGTCAGCAACTGTCAACCGGAGTGTCTCACGTTTGGGTAAATGGTGGCCTAGTTTTTGCAAACGCGAATCCCACAGGAACAAAACCTGGACAGGTGATCAAAATGTCCTCTCCTATAGATCAAAATAGGTAACCGCCTACTGCAAGTCAGTAGCCTTATGATTGCAGTAAGCCATCCGGTTTGGGAAAAATTAGGCTAGCGCCTTTCTTTCACTGATCATATAGACAGGAATCGGTTTTAAANGTTGCTATAAAAATTTCCTTTTGTGATAAAACATCCCAGCAATTTATGCGCATATCTCAACTTTGATTGTTTTTACCGTCAATTAGCGATCTATGCTAAAAAGGCTATACTCGACTTTTTTAACGATTGGATTACAACGAGAAAATGCACAGATTATTATTTGTCCTAATGCTAGCCCTACCAAGTTTGTCAACGGCCCAAGGTCATATTCCGATTATCTTTGACACCGATTTTGTGATGCCTCCGCAAGACGATAGCTTGGCATTAATGCTCGCGCTGCAGTCCCCAGAATTGGAAATTCTCGGTATTACTACTGTAGCAGGAAACGACAGTGTTGAAAGAGCAACATCTGACGTACTGCGTATGCTAGAGATAGCGAATCATGTGGAAATCCCCGTCTATGTTGGCGCCAATATGCCTTTGGTCCATGAAGTAAGTGATTTTGCGGTTGTTAATCATGGTAATTGGTATTCGGACGAAAGCCCGCCTATGCCCCCAGGTGGGTTTGCCAGCAAAGAAGCAGAAGATGAAACAGCAGTTTCATTTATTGTGCGAACTGTTATGGATAATCCTGGAGAGGTAACAATTGTAGCGCTCGGCCCTTTAACTAACATCTCACAGGCGATTAGAGCCGAATCGGCATTTGCTGCCAATGTTAAACAATTGATTATTATGGGTGGCGCTATCGCTTTGCTTCCAGACGGCGCTGGAAATATTACACCGAACGCTGAATTTAATTTTTGGGTGGATCCAGAAGCGGCACGAGTCACTCTTAGATCAGGTATTCCAATCGAACTTTCGCCTTTGAATGTGTCGCGTAAATCTGGATTAACGAAAGATTGGTATGAAGAAATGGTCGCCATAGAAAATGCTCTAACTATTCTACTTGCAGAAACTTTAGGTGAACGCTTCGAGCAAGCGCCGGACCAATCATGGTATATGTACGACCAGATTGCTGTTGCTAGTCTGATTGATCCTTCTCTGGTCACTTCAGAGCCGCTATACGTCGACGTGAATATTGATCATGGAATTAGTTATGGTGTTTCCGTGGGAGGAAGAAATATTTGGCCGGGCGCTGAAGGGGCGGTGCAGATGAACGTTCAATACGATCTTGACTGGGTAAGATTCATCGAGATGTTTATTGAACGAGTCCAACGCCCATTGACTGCAAAAGAATAGTAATAACTATGATGAGGAAGGAGTCGAAATATTCTCCTGACATCAATTCATATAAATATCTTCCTTTTCTATTCAGTAGGGAAAGCATAGTCTTTATACGTTTCACGTAACCCAAGCTTGTTGATTTTCCCTGTCGCTGTATGGGGAAGCTCGTCTGTAAAAATGACGTCGTCCGGTAAGGACATTCTATGTAACTTGTCTTTTAGAAACTCAAGTACTTCACTTTTCAATAGTGATTTCCCTGGTTGAACTACTGCAATTAATAAGGGCCTTTCAGTCCACTTTGGATGGTATCGGCCGATTACAGCAGCTTCGGTGATATCTGGATGGTTAACGGCAGCATTTTCTATCTCGATTGAGCTGATCCATTCGCCACCGGATTTAATGACGTCTTTTGTGCGGTCTGTAATCTGCAAAAACCCGTCTGGGGTTATTGCCGCGACGTCTCCTGTCCGAAACCAGCCCTTTTCGTCAACCGGACAGTCATCATCGCCGGGCATATCTGATAAACCATAGTAGCCTTTTGCCACCCAAGGCCCTCTGACTTTCAGCGCGCCAGAAGCAAGCCCGTCCCAAGGAAGCTCTTGATTATTTTCGTCGACAATGCACATCTCAATCCCGAAAACTCCGCGCCCTTGTAGCAATTGCAAATCCGTAAGCGCTTCCAAAGAAAAATCTTCCATTCCTCTCTTAATAGCAAAGACTGTCCCGAGTGGGCTAGTTTCNGTCATGCCCCAACCCTGGACTACCGTGCAGCTGTGTTGCTCCCGGAATCGCTCAACTATAACTCTTGGACATGCCGCACCACCAACGTGGACCCGTTTCAGAGTAGGAACAGTCTTCTGGTTAGTCTCGAGATAATCCAATAAGGCCATCCAAATGGTAGGCACGCCAGACGAAACAGATACTTGTTCTGAGACCATCAAATCGTGCAAAGTTTCGCCGTCAGCCATTTTGGGCCCAGGTAAGACTAGTTTTGTTCCAACCATTAGAGCTGCGTAAGGAGCGCCCCAGGCATTAACATGAAACATGGGCACAACCGGCAGACTAGTTTGCATATTGGAAGCCCCAGTTACATCCGTCAAGGCTCCGGAGAGAGCATGTAAAATCGTTGAGCGGTGACTATAGACAACGCCCTTAGGGTTCCCCGTCGTTCCAGAGGTGTAGCACATGCCACTGGCAGTATTTTCATTAAACTCTGGCCACTCATATATGTCCGAGTGGGTCTCGAGTAATTCTTCATAACATAGCAGGTTGGGTAAGGCACATTCAGGCATATACGCTTTTTCAGTTAGAACGACAATGGTCTCTACTTTTGTTAAATGCTGTTTTAACGTTTCCAACAGAGGCACTACAAGGGTGTCAACAAAGAGAACTTTGTCTTCGGCATGATTGATAATGTATGCCACTTGCTCTGGAAAAAGTTTAGGGTTGATCGTATGGCAAATCATCCCGCTCCCGGAGATAGCATAGTAGAGCTCCATATGCCGGAAATCATTCCAGGCCAAGGTTCCAATCCGGTCGCCAAAACCNGCACCGAGTGATTGCAATGCATTTGCCAGTCGCCTGCAGCGTGCTGCAAACGTCCGATTATTTTGTCTGTGTCGCGGCTGATCGACAGTTACTGAAACCATTTCCACTTCAGGGAAATTTTTCTCTGCGTGCTTTAGTATGGAAGAAATCATGAGAGGAGTATTCATCATCAGGGCTTGCATAGTTGCTCCTTCTTCTAGACTGCATAAGATAGACTTAGGTTGGGCAGCGCAGTGCGAAGAGTTTTTTATTATAACTTTAAAGCTATGATTAGAGTGAGGATAGAAGACTTAAGTGGCAGTTTTTATCATCACTGATCCTCTGTGTACAAGCATAGCAAATTATCGCGATAATCTAATCTGAACTGTTTTGAAACCATTTTTGAGTTAGGGAAGATATTTCAACTAGTTCAGTTTCAGTTTTTCTAAAGTCCGCTGTGTTAGCCGTCTTTTTCTTTTAGTAAATAAAGTCAACTTGTTAGAATATGGGCGGATTGAGCAGAAGATATCGAGTTTTTCTGTTTAATTAACTTAGTAATATTCGTGCAATGTGCAAGAATCAGGCTGCTGTGCGATTCAATCTGATTAGATAGGTGGGGAATTTAATGAGTACTTCTTTCAGAGTAAATGGGGTACAGGAGACGGTCGATGTTGATCCTTCCAAGCCTTTGCTGTGGGTCATTCGCGAGCAATTGGCGCTCACNGGAACAAAATTTGGGTGTGGTATTGCTCAGTGTGGAGCCTGCACTGTGCATATCGATGGTGAAGCGGCACGATCATGTGTCACGCCAATATCTGCAGTAGCAGGTAAAGAAGTGACCACAATCGAGGGGCTCGCGTCAGCAAGTGGTGAATTACATCCGGTGCAGAAAGCTTGGATTGAACAACAAGTTCCCCAATGTGGTTACTGTCAATCAGGGCAGTTAATGTCCGCCTCGGCTCTGCTTGCAAGCAATCCTAACCCAACCGATGCAGAAATCGATGCCGCCATGCAGGGGAATATCTGCCGCTGCGGTATGTATGGGCGTATCCGAAATGCTATTAAGTCAACAGACCTTGCTTCTTCATCACATAACAAGCTCTTCTATGATGTGGCGAGCGCAGAAAATGCGGCGGAGGTAGATCATGGGTAAGTGGACTAGACGAGCTTTTATAACAACCGGTCTAGTCGCTGGTGGTGGAGTTTTAGTTAGCATTTCCTTGCGACCCGGAAATCAGGTTAAGGACTTGGTTGGAAAAGTAGGTCAGAGCGGAGGTCAATTAGTTCACGCGTACATCAAAATCGACAGTGATAATTTAATCACAGTAATTATTCCGCATTCTGAAATGGGCCAAGGTGTGCAGACATCTCTGAGTCAAATGCTTGCAGAGGAACTCGATGCAGATTGGGATTATATACGTATGGAAGAAGCGCCCGCGATTGGTCAATATTCTACCTATTCTGCGGGGCGCGGCTATCTTCTTGCTGGAATAGACTTTCCGGAGATTCTAATCCCAACTGTTGATGGTGCAATGATGCGGGTTGCTGATTCGCTTAATATGCAAATCACCGGCGGTAGCATGAGTGTCCGCACGACAGGAGCTATGGCGATGCGTATTGCGGGCGCAGCGACTAGAGAAATGTTGGAGGAAGCCGCAGCAAGTTCATGGGGTGTCCCGATTAGTGAAGTAACGACCGAAAATAGTTACCTAATTCATGCAGCAACTAATAGAAGGGAGCCATACGCAACATTTGCACCAACAATTGCAGAAATGACTCCTTCGCAAACACCAACTTTTAAAGATCCTTCAGACTACAAGATCGTTGGTACTCATAAACCACGCCGCGACATTCCGGCGAAGGTTGATGGTTCATTAAAGTTTGCATTGGATGTTCGTCTACCGGACATGTTGTATGCATCAGTTATTCGTTCACCGGTTTCTGGTGGCGGAATAATTCATGTTGATGAAGCAGCAGCGCGAGCAATCGAAGGTGTCGTGGACGTCATTGTGATTCCTGAATCTTCAGTGGATAGTATGCTCGGTGGTACCGTATCTGGGGAAGCAGTTGCAGTTGTAGCCGATAGTTATTGGACAGCTAACCGAGCCCTTCAGGAACTCACCGTTCAGTGGACTGAAACCGGATTCGAATCTGTTTCTAGCGACGACATCTTCGCCCAATTTGATCGCGATATTTCTTCAAAAACTGATCGACAGACAGATCACGCTGAAGGTGAAGTTGATTCGGTATTCTCCACAGCAGCTAAAGTCATCGATGCTGACTACCATGTCCCTTATCTTGCTCACACCTGTATGGAACCATTAAATGCAACCGCGGATGTTCGAGACGGTCGCGCGGAAGTTTGGGTTGGATGTCAAAACCCATTGGGATTCCGCCGCGATATTGCTAGCGTTCTAGGTTTGGATGAAGAGGATGTCACTCTCCNTAATCATGCCATGGGCGGAGGATTTGGGCGTAAGGCCCGTCCTGACTATGCCATTCAAGCGGCACAAATAGCACAAGTGGTGGGTAGACCTGTGCAGTTAATATGGTCACGTGAGGAAGATGTGCGGCAGGATTTTTACCGCCCTGCAGTGCAGAGTCGGTTTCGGGCAGCTTTTGATGTTGACAACAATCTTGTTGGTTGGGAGAACACCTATACAAACAAAAATGAGCCAATAGAAGCCCCCCTAATTCCTTATGCGGTAGCAGCACAGGACATTGGTTATGTCAGCAGCCCAACACATGTACCGTTTGGTGCATGGCGGAGCGTGGATCATTCCCAGCATGGTTTTTTTACCGAATCGTTTATCGATGAAGCGGCGAATGCTGCTCAAAAAGATCCATTTGAATTTCGTGCTGAACTGCTTCAGAACAAGCCACGACACTTAGCAGTGTTGACTAAAGCTGCAGAAGAAGCTCAATGGAATAGAACATTACCAGGAGGAAGAGGTCGAGGAATTTCCCTTCAAGAGTCGTTTGGCTCGATCGTTGCGCAGGTGGTTGAAGTAACGGTTACGGATGGGTCGGTATCAGTAGATCGAGTAGTTGCCGTAATTGACCCTGGTCTTGCAGTAGCTCCTGATGGAATTTCTGCACAATTAGAGTCCGGTATTATTTACGGATTGACTGCAGCCCTCCACGGTGAAATTACAATAGAGAATGGAGCAGTAGTGCAAAGCAATTTCGACGATTATCCTTCAGTAAGGATGAACGAAGCCCCGCTTATCGAAACATATGTTATTAATAGTGGGAACGAAATTGGTGGCGCGGGCGAGCCCGGCACTCCGGGTATTGGACCAGCATTAGCTAATGCTGTATTCGATGCAACCGGCACGCGAGTTCGGCAACTTCCACTAAANAACTTTGATCTAAACATTCGGACTGAGGAAGCTGGTGTAGTTGCCTAAGAGATTTAACTGTTGGTACTGAATCCTTGACCAGGATAATTACTTATTCCGGACTGGTTTTTTGCGCGTATATTTTTGGGGGTTCAATTTGTGGAAGCTTTCTACAATGCTTCTACATCCTAAGTCCTCGCTTGCCTTGATTGAAGTTTTGTTGCGTCAGTGCTCAAGCCTTTTTTTTGTCAGGGTCATTGTCGTCATGTAACGCGTTTCCGCGTAACTCAGTTTGGTAGTTCTTTCTTGTGACAACTCGAAATAGATTTTCGTCCATCCCTTCATACCAACCGATGTATCGGTCGTGTACACGGTAGCCAATCAGTCTTTGCAATTCCGCCGATAAGGCTCTTGCCTTCTCAATAGGCACCGCTAGGTATTGATTCTCTTCCTGACGCAGCCATCCTAGCGTATAAGCCAAACCAATACCGACGCGAAAAGAATCGATGGTTTCATTGCGCCCTCCGCCATGGTAAGTCGAACCTAGAAAAACTATAACCGAACCTTTGGGCATTTCAGCAAACGCATATCTATCATCTTCCGTCGGTGTTCTATTGTCAGGCCAGCGGTGGCTTCCTTGGTAAATTCGAGTTGCGCCATTTTCCCTAGTGAAATCAGATTGTGCCCAGATGGTGTTAATGAAACATTCAGGGCCTGGCCTTTTGAATGGATACATATAAGTATCACGATGCGGTAACTGCGCCACTTCGCCTGGCCCAATCTTAATTGCTTGAGTCCAGGATAACTGATAGTCGGCGCATTGCGGGCCCAAAATACTGTCAATGATTTTTGCGATGGTTGGATCCAGTGCCAATTGACCGGCAACTGTTGACTTACCAATTAACCCGCTAGTCCTTAGAGTTTGGAAGCCGCGAAATTTGTCATTAATCATTGGACTTTCAGAAACAGGTTTGCCAAGCCAGGGTGCAAGTTCCCTTGCTATTTGATCCATAGACTCTGGCGTTGCCAAATTATCGATAATTATGGCTCCGTCGGCTTCGATAGATACCAACATGTCCTTAAGTTCAGAATCATATGCAAAGTGCGTTAACGCCATGATGTGTTATCTTGATGTTTAAAAAAGGAGTATAAAGCAAATCATGCAAAAATCGCTTAATTGTGCTGCTTGACCGCCTAGTTGCTAGCTGGGAGAATTCAGTGAGACTATTCCGTTACTCTGACAAAAACAAATAATGAAGGGGTTCGATAATGGGTATTCAACTTAAGACCACAGCGATCCTCCAAATTCTGGGGTTTTTTGTGGCCGTGGCGGCAAAAGTTACCGTAAATGCGCAGGAAATAGGTAATTATGATCCCGAAAAAGCCTGGGATGGTAACCCCAGCTTAAATGGTGTCTGGCAGGCAATAGGTACTGCCCACTGGGATTTACAGGACCATGAAGCCAGCGCCGGCCTTCCGGAAATGGGGGCAATTGGGTCAGTCCCGCCTGGACAGGGTGTCGTGGTAGGTGGGGAGATCCCTTATCAAGAATGGGCGTTAGAACAGAAGCAGGCCAACTGGGACGGTCGGCCGACAGCAGACCCAGAAACTAAATGCTACTTACCGGGTGTCCCTCGAGCAACTTACCTGCCATATCCCTTTCAAATTCTGCAGGGCACCGACAAAATAATGATTGTGTATGGATTTGCTGAAGCGAATCGTACTATTCATATGGATAAAGAAAATCCAGAGCCAGCGCCTTTAGACACCTGGATGGGCCGCTCCCATGGCAGTTGGGAGGGGAATACGCTTGTGGTCGATGCCCGAGGATTTAACGGAGAAGCTTGGTTCGATCGTGCTGGCAATTTTGCGAGCAGCTCCTTGGTTGTGACTGAGCGTTATACGCCTATAAGCCCCGATGCACTTTTGTATGAAGCCACTATAGAAGACCCCTCTGTGTTTACCCGGTCCTGGCAAATTCGCATGCCGTTATATCGGCGCTTGGAGCCGAATGCTCGAGTCATTGAGTATAAATGNGTCGAATTCTCGGAAGAGATTCTGTACGGTCATCTAATGAAAAGAGAAGAAACTGAAGAATAGAAACTAAATTAAATATAAAGANATAGAAGNTAAACTAATCGGAGGTTCGTACCATGAAGTGTCGCTCCAGCTACACACAAAGCTCCAAGTTGATTTCAAGTGTTCTTGGGTTATTAACACTGGCATTCCCTTTAGCAATTAATGCTGCAACTCCAAATCATATACAGATTGCGTTATCTAGTACCAATGAAGCCGTAAGCTGGTATGAAGAGCACCTTGATTGTGAGCCTATCGCAGATCGAAATGATGCGGTAACTTGCGGTAATACAAACATTGAATTTTTCGTCGGTCGAACTGTGGGTGGAAGCCAAGGGTCTGCGGTTGATCATATTGGTTTTTCCGTTCTTGACCTTGAAGCAAAAATGCAAGAACNAGAGGCCGTTGGCGTTCGTGGCTCAGGTGTTAGGTTGATTCGCTTCGATGATGGGGCTTTGGTTCGTGATATCCCAGGGCTTTTTAAGATCGCTTTCATTACTGACCCATGGGGAACCAAGATAGAATTGGTTCAGGATGAAGCAGTAATTGGATTTCATCATATCCATTTGAATTCCGTTGATCCTTCCGCCGCATTGGACTGGTATAACCAGGTGCTCGGGGGTGAACGCGATAGCTTGAAAGGTATGTTGGACGGTGTTCGTTTTAACGATATCTGGCTACTTGCTACTGAATATACTGATGGTCGGCCCGGAATTACCCAGGGACGCACGATAGATCATATTGGTTTTTCAGTTACCGACCTAGATGCAGTAGCTGCAGACATGAGACAACTCAATGTAGATTTTCGACAGGAACCGGTTATTCCAGAGCGGGCTCGTTCTGATGCTAAACAAGCTTTTATCCTAGGGCCTGATGGTGCAATGATCGCGGTCGTTGAAACTAATTGGGCGGGAATTGAGGAAGAAGCTTTTACTGCAGATAGTGGCGTTTCTGCAGAGCTCTATGTTGTTCCAAAAACTCCCTGGGGCGAACCTGATATGCAAGGTATCTGGACCGCCGACGCTGCTCATGGCATTCCCTTGCAGCGTGGTGTAGGAGCGGGCGAAAGTGGGGAATTAACGCCGGAAGAAGCGGCAGCGCGCCGAGAGCGCGGTACCTTAAATAGTATCTGGGGTTACGACAGAGAATGGCGTGATACCACTTTGGGATATGTGAGGTCTGCTCCCTCCACTCAAGCTGCGATGATTGTTGATCCACCTAATGGTCAGTTGCCGGAAACTACCGAGGCTTATAAGCAATTGGTTGCCAACGCTCCACCAAGAATTCCGCCACAGCGTGCTAGAACACCGGTAGACTTGGGCACCTATGTGCGATGTATTACTCGAGGACCAGTCGGCATGATGATGCCAAGCATTTATAACAATGGCCTACAGATTATTCAGGGCCCAGGAAATGTGGCGATTCAGAAAGAAATGATTCATGAAACTCGAATTATTTCCACTGAGCCACGACAAGGTTTCGGCGAAGGCCTTAAAACTTGGCTGGGGGATTCTCATGGTCGCTGGGAAGGGGATACACTTGTAGTCGAAGTAAGAAACCTGAACGGCAGAACTTCTTACCTGGGATCTAGTGAAGAAATGAAGTTAACACAGCGTTTTACTAGAACTGGTCCAGATACACTGCGTTATGAATTCACTGTAGAAGATCCTGCAGTGTGGACTGAGCCATGGACTGGTATGTTCACTTTCATAAGAGATGACAGTCAGTACGAGCTTGTTGAGTACGCTTGCCACGAAGGCAATTATGGAATGACCAATACATTAAGTGCGGCTCGGACACTTGATGCCCGAGCCGCNGATGAGGCCGATTATCAGGAATAAGAAGCCTAAAATTGGATCAAGAACGATCAGAGGAATGAGAAAATGCGAACGCGTATATTAGTTAGTTTAATTGGTGCTGTGGGTATGGTTCTTTTTGCCTTAACGTCAACCCAGGCACACCATGCCTTCTCAGGCGAATTTGATTCCACTCAACCGATAAATTTGCGCGGTAAGGTTGTAAAAATGGAATGGATTAATCCTCATGCCTGGCTTCATCTTGCGGTGGTTAGCGATGCCGGCGCTGAAGAAGTTTGGATGATTGAAGCAGGTCCACCTGGAGCTTTAGTGAGGCGAGGGTGGCGAAAAGATTCAGTAATACCGGGGATTGAACTAGTAGTCCAGGGCTATCGGGCGATTGATGGCACTAACAAAGCAAACGGCCGAGAGGTAACTTTTCCTGATGGGCGCAGGCTCTTCGCCGGTTCTTCTGGAACTGGTGCGCCAATAGATGGTACTGATCCGACAGAGCAGTAAATAGTTTTCCCAAAACAAGGGGTAGAGCTAAAAGTCAGCCTATATTTTAGCTCCGCCCCTTTTTTACGACCTCCACTTTAGGAATAAATCTATGGCGAAACCTTTTCCCGAGCATCCCAGTCTTGTCGGTGGATACAAACCAATAAGGATGGAATGCGATGCTCCTGATTTGATAATTGAAGGTGAATTTCCTAAAGATTTGAATGGGACTCTATATCGCAATGGTCCTAACCCTCAGTTTGCGCCTCGAGGGCAGTATCATTGGTTTGGCGGCGATGGGATGGTTCATGCCTTTCAAATTGACCAGGGTAAGGTTTCATATAGAAACCGTTGGGCTCGGACTGTCAAATGGCAATTGGAAAATAAAGCCGGTGAGTCTCTCTTTGGCATCTTTAATCCGATGGAAAATGATCCAACAGTAGCAACTGTTGAAACGAATGGNATAGCGAATACTAATATTGTTTGGCATGGGAATAAGCTCTTGGCGCTGGTTGAATCGAATGCTCCTTTCGAGATGNATCCGAATACTCTCGANTCAATCGGCAGCTGGAATTTTGATGGGAGACTAAAAGGTGCAATGTCTGCACATCCGAAGATTGATCCGGAAACTGGAGAGATGTTGTTCTTCGCCTATAACGCAGAAGGAAGTATTTCCCCGCGTATGGCTTTTCATGTTGCCGACAAGGATGGGTGTCTGGTCCGCAGTGAGTGGTTTGATGCGCCTTATGCGGCTATGGTTCATGATTTCATTACCACCCGCGACTATGTNATTTTTCCTATTATGCCACTGACAGGGTCTATGGAACGCGCAATGCGGGGCGATCCTGTTTACGCCTGGGAATCGAATAGAAACAGCTATATCGGCATCATGCCCCGCAAAGGATCTGTAGCAGACATTAGCTGGTTCGAGGGTGACCCAGCCTATGTTTTTCATCCTATGAATGCTCATAACGAAGGTGAAAAAATAATCTGNGAGGTTTGCCAATACGAGGAAGCACCTTTATTTCCCCATGCGGATGGATCGAAGCCGGATCCAGAAAAGAGCTCTGCGAAACTTTCACGTTGGACATTTGATCTGTCTGCCGAAACTAATACTTATAAAGTTGAACAACTCGACGATATGCGCACAGAATTTCCCAGGCTCGATGAACGCTACTCAGGGCTTTCATATCGGCATGGCTATTTTGCTTGTGTCATTGGCGGTGGCGCTGAGGGTAACCGCTATAATGGGCTAGGGCATATAGATCTTTCCAGCGGCAATATTAAGACTTTCACTGAGGGGAATGAGTATGCAATTTCAGAACCAGTTTTTGTTCCTAGACAAAATGATTCGCCGGAAGGGGAGGGATATCTTCTCGCTACGGTTTATAACTCAAATACGGACAAAAGCCATCTGATTGTTCTAGACGCTGAAAATATCGACGCCGGCCCTCTCGCGCGGGCTATGCTCGATCACCGAGTTCCTTTTGGTTTTCATGGCAATTGGCGCAGCTCTGGTTAGTAAATTAAGTAAAGGTCTATCTTTGCAAAAAGAAAAGGGCTTGTCTCGCGTCTTTGCTTTTGGTAACCGCTAAAATTGGTAAACATATAATTATGATTACTCAAGGATTTGATTTTGTAGCGGTCATTTTTGTGGTTAGTGGCGCAATTGTCTGGCTGGAGTCACGCTACCGTTCTGATTTTTTCCGTTGGTTCCCGTCCATTGTTCTCGTCATGTTCGCTGCTATGACCTTATATACCATCGGGCTGTGGCAGTTCACCGAAGAGGTCCGGCAAGCGAGGGAATCATTAAGAGATAATTTAATTCCTGCCATGCTTTTCCTTATGTCATTGAGATTTAATCTGGCCATCATCCGAAAACTTGGAATTCGTCTAGTTGCTTTGAGTTTGGCGTCGACTTTTTCAATCATGCTGGGATTCATATTTACTCAGCAACTGATGCAGGGTTTTCTCGGTGCTGAAACCCCCCTCACTTTTGCCGCCATGTCTGCAGGTTGGACTGGGGGGACTCAGAATTTTGTAGCCGTTAAGGAGGCTTTGTCTGTCACTGATGAAGCGATGACTTACACTTTGCTGATGGGCGCTGTTTGCTATTCTATTTGGTTGGTGGTGATCTTGGCTCTCAAGCCATTAAAGTCTCGTTTCGATCGTTTCCTTCGTTCCAATGATCATGGATTGGACCATGTAGTGGAATCATTACAAGCAGTTGAAAATAAAAAGCGAATCGAAATGCCTTCATTGTTTTTTATGCTTGGTTTGTCCTTAGCAGTGGCTTCTTTCAGCAATTATTTGGGGGGCATTATCGCCATCGCCGGCTTCCAGAGCCCAATGGTCTGGGTCATTATTGTCTCTACCACTCTAGGTATGCTGGGCGCCTCGACTCCGCTAGGGAATATTGGTGGAAGCGAAGAAGTATCAACGATCATGCTGTATGTCATTGTTGCTCTCATTGGAGCCGAGGTCAGTCTCGGGGCGATTTGGCAGGCACCAATGTATATCTTTTCTGGCTTCGTTATTCTCAGTATCCACGGAGTTTTGCTGTTAATTGCTGCTCGTTTTTTACGAATGANCCTATTGCTAACTGGTATAGCATCTATAGCTAATATTGGGAGTGCGCCTTCCGCCGCAGTGGTAGGCGCTTCCTACGGTAGAGGGCTAGTTCCGATCGCCATAATTATGGCCTTAATAGGTTCAATGATTGGTTCGTTTGCGGGCTTGGCTGTCTCCGAGGTATTGCTCTGGCTTAGTGAGTTAGAATAAAGGTGTGAGAGACTAGTAAACAACGAGCGCAACTTTCAACATTAATATTTGCGATAATTTGAGGAGACAATTTCTTAGTTATTACCAAAGCCATCATCTACACATATATCCAGCAAAGTAGGCTTTTTGGTATTAATAGAATCTTTAAGCGCTAAAGGTACATCGGAAGCTTTGTCTATTCTTCTTGATTTAATTCCCATGGATTCAGCCAGGGAGACAAAATCAATTGGGGGTGAATGAAAATCCATTCCTATGAATTGGTGATTGTTGTGAAATGCGACTAGCCGCTCTTTGAGTATTCGATAACCTCTGTTATTAGCAATTACATAAGTGAGAGGAAGTTCGAGATTTGCAGCGCTCCATAATGCTTGGATGTTATACATTGAGCTGCCGTCGCCTATCACTGCAACAACTGGTCGATTTGGTAACGCTAGTTGGATTCCGACCGCGCCCGCGACAGCGAATCCTATACCCCCGCTGGCAAGCCCATAGTAGCTTTGTGAATCACGTCGTCTCAAATATCGAAGCATCGTCATTGTTGAAACCAGGCCTTCGTCCACTACTACAGCATTAGGTGGAATGGATTCAGAAATCTGTAGCATTAATAGCTCAGGATCTATTGGCGTACTTTTGAGATCAGCGGACTTCAATAATTCAGAACGGTACTGTTCGCGTTGAGTGGACCAATTGCGGGTCTTAAGTTCGGCTAGGGAAATCTCTGCTGTTGTTTTCTGGTGTGTCGATTGCTGTGAGATAAGAACCGGTATGAGAGATTTTAGAGTAGACTTTACGTCTGCGCGGATTGCTAATTCGGTGGGATAATTTTTCCCCATTTCCCAATCGCGTAGTCCAATTTGAACGATATTGGTAGAAGACGGGAGGGGATCGATGGTACTAAAGACTGACATTCTTAACACATCAGCACCTATACAAAGCATCAAGTCATGATCTTTAAGCAATTCGTGGGCTTGCGCTTGAACGCGAGGAATGGCTCCCATAAAACAGGAGTGATCTGATTGAGCATGAGTGCCGCAGGGAACTGTCTGTTGATAGATTGGAGCACCCAGTGTTTCAGCTAGTTTGCCTACCTCATCCAAGGCATGGTGAGTGGCTACCTCATGACCGCTTACAATAACTGGTGCAGTCGCTTGCAAAATACGTTTTGCTAAAGCTTTTAAGATTTCGTCTGTTGGGCGTGCAGTTGTATCGACTCGCGTGGTGTGTCCGAGATCTAGAGCTNCAGTTTCATTTAGGATATCTCCTGGCAAAGATATGAAAACGGGCCCGCTAGGCGGGGTCAGTGCAATTTTAGCAGCTCGGTGGACTATCCGNGGTAAGTCTTGCAAGCGTGTCACTTCAACAGCCCACTTCACTAATGGTTGTGCGATTGGGACTAGCGAATCGTATAGCATAGGTTCGGTTAGCCCGTGGCCTTGCTCTTGCTGGCCCGCTGTGACAATAATTGGTGAACCGTAGAATTTAGCGTTATAGAGGGAACCCATAGCATTACCAAGACCGGGTGCTACATGAACGTTACATGCGGTCAATTGCCCAGTTGCCCGGGAGAAACCATCGGCCATCGCAACTACGCCTGCTTCTTGCAATCCAAGCACATAATGTAGGTTGGATTGCTCGGACAATGCATCCATGATTGGTAATTCTGTTGTGCCGGGATTACCAAAAAGATGTGTGATGCCTTCCTGCTGTAAAAGTGAAAGAAACGCGGATTTTCCAGACAAGCACTTAGTTGTTTGTGAGGTCAAAACAAATCCTTGGCTTATAAACTCAGGCGATAATTTATCTATATTGCAATACTAGCGATCTGAGCAATCAAGAGTGAATTTATAAAATAACTTGGTATATGCTAATCATTCTGGCATGTTCGTGTGCTTATAGTAACCAGTTACGGGCGAAAAAGGTAAATTAAGAAAAAGCAGTAAGGAGAAGACATTGGGCGAAGTATTAGATACTTTCGAGTTAAAGCATGTCTCAACGACGTATTCGGAAGATAATGAGGGGAATTTTTTGACGTATTTTAATTGCCGTGGAAATGCAGCGGGTTTCGGTCTTGTTTACGATACGGCAATTTTTTATGACCTAAAGAGTGATGTAGATAGCGGAAAACTGACGCGAATTGGCCATGCCTTTGCTAGAAATGGCTCTTATATAATAGGCCGTGGAAAAGGTAGTTGGGAGAGAATACCCGGAGAGCATGCTTGGAAAACCGAAGTTGTTTTTGACCTTGATGGCCCCAAAATCAGAAGTGTAGGAGAGCTTCGCCTGGACACTGAGACACATGCCGGCACCAATTATTCTGTTAACGAATAATCCAAGATTTCAAAGAGCAAAATGCAATTAATTAGTCAATTCTTTTCATTTGTGTCCGCTAAAAAACGGGCTTTGTTATTACTCCTTATTTTTCTTTTAGGCTTTTTTTTCTTTCTTAGGTCTAGCCTTGGACCCAATAACTTTCTTAGAGCTGACTCGGGAACATACCATGTAGATTTTGGAGGAGTCGCTTTGATGGTCGTGTTCATCATCGGTTACTCCGCTTATATTTCTTACAAAACTCTAATCAATTTTGGTTATCTGCTTTTAATATTCTCCTTGCCCGTTGCGATCCTTAAAACATTTGCTGAAATGGTGAGTCTTCTTGCAACAATGGACGGTAACGCTCTAGAGATGACTTCAACGATCAGTGAATTTTACACTATTTTCCTTATCGGATGTTTTTTAAGTGCCTCTGGATATTTTATTGATGAACGCCAAAAATTTTACGAAACGAAAACGCTCTCTGGCTTTGATGTATTATTTTTGTTCTTTCTCTTGCTTAGTTTCAATTTTGTAAATATTTATACCGTGGTATTACGCTCTAGCTTTCAAATTTCATTTGATGCTTTTTGGAGTGGTCCAGCGTGGCTAGGGATATTATCTAGTATAGGTATCGCCTTAACGCTTTATGTTATCTTCGATCGGAAGTCGAAGGATTGGAAATTGTTAGAATACCCACAACACGTGTTTTCGAATTCGAAATTATTATTAGATTCGGTAATGAGCGTCGTTTTAATGTCTGCCATTTTTGGTGCTATAGCTTTCTATTATACTTCCCAAAGTTCTATAGAAAGCGTTTCAGTAACTACCGAAATTGGATTTTTGAGTATGTTTTACGCTGTAAATATTTATATATTGGCCATGGTCAGTGCGTTACGGGTGGAGCGGAATTTTCTCGAACTCGATTTTACTAAGAGGAATTGGCACATAATTGAGGCTTTTGCTTTTTTGACATTCATGAGTTTAGCTCCGCCGACAATGTGGGATAGATTTTCGGCCTATTTCGACCAAACTCCCCCCGAAATTATGGAGTTACAAGAAAGAATTTCAGTACTCGAGGAGTTGGTTCGGTAGGTTTAATAGCCGGCTTTAATTAGTTCCTAGCCTAATCAGCATAGTCAGAGGGTCGTTATTTTCTNTAAATATATTCGATTGATTGTAAAATTAGCCGAGATGCTAATAATGTTTATAAATTCCAAAAGCATAAGGAATTAAACCAATGCTTAATATACGAGTTAGGTTAGCTATAACGTTTGGTGTATTTTGGGCGATGGCAATCAATTATTCATTGGCTGCGACCGAGGACGTTATTAAGTTGACTTTCTTAGGAACGGGAGCGCCTCGACCTTCATTAGACCGTTACGGCCCGTCTATCTTAGTTGAGGCAGGCAGCCACAGGCTGCTTGTTGATGCCGGGCCAGGAATGCGGGAACGACTGTTTCAGGCAGGTGGTTTCGAATTGCTGACAGACATAGATATGATAATTCTGACCCACTTGCATTTCGATCATACTATAAGTGTACCTGGATTATGGCTGAGTGGTTGGTTATATGGGCGTAAGGTTCCTATGCGAGTTTATGGGCCAGAAGGTACCTCTGACATGATGGAGAATTTTCAATCTGCTTATGCTTGGGATATCCGCTATAGAGAAATTGTTGGTGTTCATGAGGAGGGGTCTGAGTTAATTGCACAGGATTTAGAGTCCGGTATTTTCTATGAGTCGGATGGATTGAGTATTACCGCCTTTCCTGTGGAGCACATGCCGATTGATGTTCAAAGTGGCGAACTCCTTGGGCTTGAAGGAGACACTTTGGGTTTTCGGATTGATTACCAAGGACATAGCGTTCTTTTTTCCGGAGACACGCGCTCAACAGAGTCCTCAAACATTATTGGCTTTGGTAATGATGTTGATGTATTGATTCATGAGGTTCAAGTGCCTGCCCCTGGAGATTCTCCAGAAGCAAGACTCGCCAATGTCAGCCTTTCTGTACATTCAACTCCTGACCAAGTTGCGGAAATATTCAGGCAGACACGTCCTAGGCTTGGCGTTTACTCGCACATTATTCCGCCAGAGTTAACCTCTGAGGAAATACTTTCAGCAACAGATTATGATGGCGATATGCTTGTGGCGGAAGATTTGATGACTTTATCTATTGGTGATGAGATTAGAGTGGGAGTGACGGGCGGATCGGGGACTAATATTTTTACAGAATCGGATGTTGTCGACCAATGAAAGTGTTATTGAGCCTTCTACCTGGATCTAAACCCTCCCTGGCGCTGCTGAATTCGAGCCTATCTGTTCCCACCGCATTACTGGCAGTTGTTTTAATTGCATTAAATGGATGTTCCGTTGAACAAGAAATCAAGACGCTTATACCAGGAACCCTAACTGTAGCCGTAACATCTGGAGCCCCCACAGATGAGTATGATTCCCAATTATGGATAAGGAGATACGTTGAGGGTTTTGCTCAAGAGCATTCGTTTTCACTCTCCTGGGTTGTCGTTCCTTTCAATGAATCCTGGATATTGGCCAGTAGCGATAAAGTTGATTTAGTCGCGACAAATGTGGCGAGTTTTCCCGACCGCGCCCGCGCAGGAGCAACTTTCTCAGAGCCCTTTCTTTATGAGCGAAGAGCATTGCGTATAAAACCAGAGGATCAGACGCGATATCAACATATCAATGATTTCATTGGCAAAAGAGTTGGGGTAGTGTCCGGCATGGCCGCTGAGCGCGATGTTATTAATCGCGCACCGGAAGGTGTAATTGTTGTAACGACGAATAGCTTTGCTCAGCTTTATGCGGAGTTTGACGCAGGCCGAGTCGATGCGATAGCGGAAGCTGAATACTATTCGCTAGATGGTGTAGTGATACCTTCCCATGGAGACGACGTCGTGCTTATTGACCATCATGATCTTACGCCAGGCCAGCGGGAAGAGTCNGTTTTTGTTGTACGTGATAAGAGTGCTAACCTAATTTCAGCCATTAATAGTTTCATTGTTCGAACCGAATTTCCAATCGAAGCTTTATAACGGCAGGTATAATTTGCTTGTTGTAAGACTTTAAATTTATGCGCTCTTATAAAATCGGTTTGCACCATTTAAATTCTTTCGGGAAGGAACTTGTAGCGATGTCCTTTAAATTAATGATGCAAGATAATGAGCTATTGCCTCTGGCGCACATTTCTGCGCTTTTGCTTCGGCCTGTGGATTGTAGTTCGTGTTGGTATTAACATCGTAAGTCCAGTACTCACCCTTTCTGTCAAAAATTATTTCGATTCCAGCGATAGAGATATCGTTATTCCTCAGAAATTTTTCATAGTCACTAATGTTTGGGATTGAGAAATTTTCATTTATTGTGAATTTGCTGACTTCTTCCGTTGGACAGTTAGAATCTAGTTCACATGCTTCGGCAGGGCACAACTCAAAACCTTGCGAGGTGTCCACTTCAACACAATATAAAAATTNGCTATTGACAAACTCCATNCGGAAAATAGATTTCGAAGGCGCGTCGATATATTCTTGCAACAATGTAATGCCATCTGGAGATGCATTAAAGCTTTCTCCGTATAAATAATCCTCTAGAAGTTTTATGCTATCGAATTTCATTACGCCAAGTCCTTTCCCCGCGCGATTGTGTTTCGTAATTAACGGAAATCCAATTCGAGTTGCGCCATCTACTAAGCTTTCTTTATCTATTGCGCAATAAGTTTTCGGTGTTTGAATCGCAAGTTTTTCTAATTCTTGATATTGACGTATTTTGCTAATCTCAAGATCCAGTGCCTTAGGACCGTTAACTACAGTTCTACCATGCCGTTCCAACCAGGCGAGAATTCCCGCTACCAATTCTGGAGTATAACGATGTCCCCGGGTATGAGAGGATGCGCTCATTCGGTTCCAGTAAACTGCTTCGGGGGGAATACTTGATAAATCCAGGCTCATATCCGGCACATACCAAATAAGATATTCGAAATTTAATTTCTTCAAAGCAGTTTCAAATGGTTCAATCCATTCATTGTTTTCGTGAATAATGATTATCATAGTAATAAAAAAAGGCAATATAATTATTTTGGTTTGCTTATGAGTTTGCGATAGGGGCGGTATCGTATAACGATTTTGGTTGAAAAACTAACCTTTCGCATGTTGCAACGAAAAAGGATTAGATTTATTTTTTAAAAAATGGCTCGTATTATATATGCTGTACAGTAATTTGCACTTTCCGCTTAATTATTCAAAAACCGGAGATATTAATGAGTTACTCCACAATCTTATATGATCTCGAAGATAAAGTTCTAACAATAACCTTGAATCGTCCAGGGATACTCAACGCGTTTAATCGCGATATGATGGCCGAACTAATTGATGCTTGTGACAAAGCTGATGCTGACGACAATGTGCGCGCAATTATTGTCACGGGCGCTGGTCGCGGTTTTTGTTCAGGTGCTGATTTGTCTGCAGGTGGTGACACCTTTAACGCAGATGCTCGTGAAGATCGAGAAAGTGGACTGCAACGTGATGGAGGTGGTCGCCTTACGCTTCGAATTTTCGAATGCAAAAAACCTATGGTCGCGGCTATCAATGGCCCTGCCGTTGGTATTGGTGCCACTATGCTATTGCCTATGGATATTCGGCTATGCTCCACTGAAGCTAAATTTGGTTTCGTGTTTTCGCGGCGAGGTATTGTTCCTGAAGCATGCTCTAGCTATTTTTTGCCACGTGTGGTCGGCATTAGTAAGGCCTTGGAATGGTGTTATAGTGGTCGTGTATTCTCTTCAGATGAAGCATTGAGCGGCAATTTAGTCCGCAGTGTTCATGAACCGGATGATTTACTTCCTGCAGCTAGAGCTATAGCGAAAGGAATAGCTGAAAATACTTCCTCAGTCTCTGTGGCCTTAATACGTCAGATGATGTGGAGGATGTTGGGCGCTGATCACCCCATGGAGGCACATAAAATCGATTCTAGAGGAATCTACTATTGCGGTAAATCGGCGGATGTTAAAGAAGGGGTTGAATCATTTCTCGAAAAACGGGCAGCAAAATTTCCGCTTAAGGTTAGTGCAGATATGCCGGAGTTTTATCCTTGGTGGGAAGAGCGTGAATTCTCATGAGTGAAAACTGCTTCTATGCGAGAATGGTATTTGATTAAATTGACTTGTTAAGAAAGGGGAGTCAGATTGAAAGCTTCAAAAAAAATTGGGCTTAGCCTCGCTATTCTTATTGCCCTCCTTGTTCTAATAGTCCGTCTACCTATAACTACAACCCCAGGTTTTTTTATTGGGGGCACAGCAACGGCAGTTCCGACTAATTGGCCGGATACTTCATCTATTCCGGAGATTGAGCTAAGAGTTGCTGGCATACCCCCGAGAGTAGTAATAATCTGGTTTGTTGAAATCGACAATAATTTTTACATAATTGGAGAAACTGATAGTGGCTGGGTTTCAATGTTGGGCGATGGAGGTTCGGTTCATTTAAGACTGGAAGACTCAACTTTTTCCTTAGTAGCTACTATAGTTAATCTAGGCGAGGCAGATATTATTGACGCGTGGCAGGCCAAATATGAAACAGACTACCCAGAATTTTTCAATACTTCTGCTTCGGAAGAGTTTTTAGAGTCTTCGTCAATTTATCGGCTTTCTAGGGAGGACTAAAAAAGGAATTAATTTTGATCGCCATATGCGAACCAATATTCAATTTATGCTTACCAAAGTTAGTTCAAGATTAGTGATGTATACGGGGGTTAGATGAATTATCGTAAATCTCTGTGGCTTGTTTCTTTTTTACTTTATGCAGCTTTCACAGCCTGGTATACAGATTTCGGCGGGCCTATTAAGGAAGGAGAAATCGCGGAGTTCTCAGAAACCTTATCACAATGGATGCCGCCTGATAGGGTGCAATATATTATTCAATTTATGCGCAATGACACCGGCCGCCAGTTTCTCATGGTTAATATCATTGATGACAATGAAAATCCACCAATTGTAGAAGGAGCCGAGCCTGGAGAGTCCTCTGAACAATTGATGGGACGTTATATGGAGCATATGTATTCGCAGTTGTTAAGACGCGCCTCTCATCCCGTGATAGCAGGGCAGGCAGTTCACGGTGCTCTAGATTTGGTTGGTGTTGAAGATTTGCCAACTGCTGGAGACTGGGCCTCTGCCGCATTAATGCGCTACCGTAGCCGACGGACTTTTATGGAGATAATTACTCACCCGCAGATGAATAGAAGGCATGACTTCAAAATTGCCGCACTCGAGAAAACCATAGCTTATCCTATCGAGATGCAACTTTATTTGAGTGATCCGCGTTTGTTGTTGGCTTTAATTCTTATGGTTATTACGCTTTTGTTAGATAAAGCGATAGTTAGCAAGGAAAGGCGAGTATCTTGATTAAAGTTGAGTGAATAAGGTGAGTACGTCATTTTTTATTTGAACTTACGAATTAAAATAGCCTGATTCTATTTGCTGGCACCAGGGTTTTTTCATTAGCTAGTTTTGATTTTTAATCTCTACCGCAAGCTGATCTTCTTCCACGACATCACCTTCAGCGATATGAACTGCCACTACTTCGCCATCGATAGGGGCTTCATAGGGAACTTCCATTTTCATTACTTCAAGAATAAACAATGTATCGCCAACTGCTACCTGGTTACCTTCTTTTGCTAACACCTTCCAAACCGATCCGCCGGTTTCCAGTTCAATCTTTGTCATGAATCGATATCCTTTTTGTTATGGTCTAACCGAAAATTCAGCTCGTCCAAGTAATGCTGGAAGAAGCGGTTGTACTCGATCTATCCAACGGCAAAGCTCTAGTCTTGTTTGGCGAGGATCGATAAGATCATGGACGCCTAGAGCTTCAGCCCGAGGGAAAGGGGACTGGCGTGCCGCCAATTCCTCTTCTAATTCCTTGCGCCGTTGTTCTGGGTGAGGTGCAGCGGCGATTTCCCTTTGGAATGCGACTGCCACACCTCCTTCTACCGGTAAGGGCCCGCTTTCTGCTGAAGGCCAGGCAAGGACAAACCCTTCTGGTCCGTAATGTGCCGCTTGTGCGACGCCGAAGGAACGCCGTATCATTATCGAAGCCCAGGGTATAGTGGTCATTGCCGCCGTGAGAACAGCGGCTGTGCCGTGTCTGATAGTTGCTTCGCGTTCAGCTTGGCTGCCAATCATAAAGCCTGGTTCATCTACCAAGCTAACCATTGGAATGCTGAATGTTTCACATAGTTCCATGAAACGGCGTGCCTTATGCGCGCCATCCGCGGTCATTGAGCCGGCAAGGAATTTACAATTATTTGCCCAAACACCTACCACCTGCCCATTCATTCGAGCTAGTCCAATGATCTGAGAGCGGCCGTAGCCAGCACCTATCTGGAAGAAGCTACCTTGATCAACTACGGACCTTATTATGTGATGCATGTCGAAAGCTTTTCTTCTGTCGCGTGGCACAATATTTATCAATGCCTCTTCAGCACGGTCGACCGGGTCTTCACAATCAATCACGGGGGCGAGTTGTTCAATATTGTCAGGCATATAAGATAAAAAGCGGCGAATTTCAATTAAGCATTCTTCTTCATCTTCGGCGCCGTTATCCACGGTGCCATTTTTGGTATGCACTTTCCAACCACCTAGCTCTTCTTTAGTTTTCTTTTCGCCCATGGCGCGTTCAACTACGGCGGGGCCTGCGGTCAATATCTGTGCTGTCTTTTTCGACATAACTGAGAAATGAGAAGCAACGAGTCGGCCTGCCGGGAGGCCCGCTACAGCCCCAAGCGCGGCTGTTGCTACGGGTACCGTAGCTAAAGCTTCCGCCACCGAGCGAAAACGTGCAGGGGAATTAACTGGGTCGGGTAAACTTTGTCCCTTGCCGCTAGTTCCACTCACGCTGCCGCCGGAGCCTTCATGGAGGCGCACAAGAGGCAGCTTATGTTGCAAAGCTAATTTTTCAGCATAGACACTTTTTCGAAGACCTGCCGGAGAGGGGGAACCACCTCGCATCGTAAAGTCTTCGCCCCCAACGACGATTCTTCGCCCTTCAATTTTACCGAAGCCTAGGATGAAATTGGCTGGGTCAAAGCCAATGAGTTCCCCGTTCTTATTGTGAATTCCGGTACCTGCTGTGGGCCCGACTTCCTCAAAACTGGAAGGATCAAGCAACTTGCTGATCCGTTCGCGAATGGTTAGTTTTCCTTTGCCATGTTGTTTGGCTACAGCATCAGCGCCTCCTTGTTCTAGAGCTAAAGTTCGGCGTCGGGCTATTTCATCAGTTTCGATTTTCCAGTTCATATACGTATCATATTCAAGGTTTGCTAAGTATGAAAGAAGGTCTATTGTTTTTGCTCTAGTCCAAAGATTAAATAGTATTGAAGTAGTATTTATCAAGGAAAAGATGCATAGGCTTTGTTTTGTGTAAAAATCTATTGGAAGTGAGTTGAATTAGTGACAGACTCCGAGTTCTAGGAAGTATTGTTTTGCTCCGACCATTTTTAAATGGTTGGAAGAGAGATTAAATCTATGCATCCAAGTCATTTCGCTAAAACTTCGCCTGACAAACCAGCTTTTATAATGGGGCGAAGCGGTGAAGTGGTAACCTACCTACAGTTAGAACAGCGCTCTAACCAAATCGCACACTTGCTTCGCTCATTGGGCTTGAAGGCAGATGATCATATCGCTATACATATGGAGAATAACTGCCATTTTATAGAAATTGTATGGGGCGCGCAGCGAGCGGGTATTATCTATACAGCAATCAGTACTCATTTGAAAGAGGATGAGATTGCTTACATCGTTGATAACTGTGAAGCCAAATTACTGATTAGCTCATATAAACTCGGTGACTTAGCGGGCAATATTCGCAGTCGCTGTAATTATCTTAAATATTGCTACATGGTTGGTGGGGTTCTGCAAGGCTATTCTTCGTGGGAAGAAGCAACTAAAACGCAACCTGATAATCCTATCGGAGATGAAGAGCGCGGTGTGCAAATGTTGTACTCATCCGGTACGACAGGTCGACCAAAGGGAGTTTTGCCGAAGCGAGTCCCAGGTGAGTCCATACAGGTCCTGAATCCGTCAGCAAATACCCTAAGAATAAAATTTGGTTTCGATGAAAATACGGTTTATCTATCTCCTGCACCTCTTTATCATGCTGCTCCTCTAACCTATAACACGATTACGATGCATGCAGGTGGTACGAGTATCATTATGGATCGTTTCGACGCGGAGCTCAGTCTTAAGTTAATCGAGACCTTCAAGGTAACCCATAGTCAGTGGGTGCCAATCATGTTTATTCGGATGCTGCGCCTGGATGAAAGTTTGAGAAATAAGTTTGATTTGAGTTCTCACAAAATTGCCATTCATGCCGCGGCACCTTGCCCGATTGAGATAAAGCGACAGATGATAGATTGGTGGGGTCCTATAATTAATGAGTACTACGGTTCTACCGAAGGTATGGGCTTCACGGCGTTGAATTCAGAACAATGGTTAGAACATCCCGGCTCTGTTGGACCGCCATTGGCTTGTAGCATTAAGATCCTTGACGATGAGGGGAGGGAACTACCCGCTGGAGAGATTGGGACTATTTATTTCGCGGACCGTATCGGCGATTTTAGTTATTATCGCGAACCGGAAAAGACCGCTGCCTGCATATCGCCCGAGGGCTGGGGCACCGTTGGTGATGCTGGGTATTTAGATGATGACGGATATCTCTACCTTAGTGACCGCAAGGATTTCATGATCATCTCTGGCGGCGTAAATATTTATCCCCAGGAGATTGAAAACCAGCTGATTCAGCATGCCGACGTAGCCGATGTGGCAGTATTTGGGATTCCTAATGAGGAATTTGGAGAAGAAGTCAAAGCAGTGGTACAGCCAATAGATTGGCCTGTAGAAGGAAAAGCGATGGAAGAAGAGTTATTGTTGTGGCTGCGTGATTCTTTGTCCCATATTAAAATTCCGCGTTCAATTGACTTTACCCATGAATTGCCACGCTTGGATAACGGTAAGCTTTACAAGCGCTATTTGCAACAGCAGTATCGAGAGTAGAGCAATTGACGAAAAAGGACATACATATCTGTCTTTAATCGGATTTTAGTTTCGTTGGCATACAAACATACATACCCTGCCGTATATTCTTGTTACTCTTAATACGGTTGAAATGATGCGCTATATAAGAAATGTTCTTACTAACAGCTGTATTATGGAAAATTTATCATGAATGACAAGACGTTTAGATCGCATTGCTTGATACCACTAGTGGTATTCATATTTTTATCTAGCTCTGGTTGCACCGCTGGACTTCGAACAAACGACTCCGGTGTCTTCTTTAAACTAAACCGATTGGCACCGGAACCCTTCCTTTCAGAGAGATATTTTCAAGCAAATAAAAAGCGAAATCTTATCCGGATAAGAGTAGAAAACTCCGCTAGGGATGCTGAAGAGAAAGATCTGTAGCCTTGAATGTCATCGTTTTCGGAATAACTAATGATACCTTGTTTAAAATTTCGAGCGAATATTTACAGATTATAGGTTGTAGTATGCTGCTTCAAAAATATTAATTTACCAACCTGCTAGAAGCTGAATCTTGAGTAACTAGTTGGATCTTCCGTATTTTATTGCAAATTTCGTTCAGTAAAGGAAATTGTATGATATTGCAACTCATTGACCCTGCCTCTGCCGCAGTTGTGCTACTGCCAGTTTTGAGTGTGTTCATTGTCTCTAAATTCAGTCTTTATGGAGTCATTCTTGTTAAAAGCACAACTATCCAGGTTGGAATAATTGGAACGTTTATTGGGGCAATGCATATGCTCGCTAATCTTGCGGATTTTTCTGCTGTTGGTCCAGCAACGGCCATCGCCCTTCTGCCCATGTTGTACGCACTTGTTATTAGCGGAATTTGCACGCTTATAGAAAATAGGGTTCAAATTATCCCGCCAGAGGCATTCGCTAACGTAACCAATTTAATAGGAGTTTCAATCTTTCTCGGTAGTAGCTTCCTAGCGATGTTGTTATTTGATGGATTAGGCGATTTTTTTGAACTGTCGGCCCTAGTATTTTTGTTTGTATCCGTAGGTGTTATTTCAGTGATAAGTTCTACTAACCTTAGAGAGGGCTCCCTTAGCTTTATTTCCAAATATTTACCATATGCTGGAGTCATAGGTTTTTTAATGGGCTTAGTTGTGGTACTGGCTAACATGCAGAATCCGGAAAGTATTAAGTCTGCGGCAGTTTTTTCATATCTGACCGTGATTTACAGTAATATTGTTTCTGTAACTATTAAATTATTTTGTCCTCAATTTAATGAAAGTAATGGAAACGTTGGTTGGCAATATTCTGGTTTTGTTATGCTTCTATTTATTTTCTCGTGGCTACTGCTGGTAGTGCCGTTAATGAAAGATGTTTTAATTAACGGAGCTTGATAAGTGGACATCCAATTACACAGAGTCTCTCAAAGTGTAAATTAGAAAAATAGGATTAATTGTGATAAATAAAAAGCTTAGTTTTTCTTGGACACAATTCTGGATTACGTTCGTCTACGAAAATCTCCCCCCAGTGTTGGTGTCCCCTATTGCTGCTTTGCTAATCGAGCGTTCTTGGCTTCGTGCGTGGTATGTTTGCGAAAATCGGAATCTATGGTCTTTGTCGACAAGATACCGGCCAATTGGATTCATGGTATTTTCCTGGCTTGTAGTCTATCCATCGTCATGGATAATCACCGTTGGCTTCTTCCTCAGCATATTCGGAACTGCTAATTCTAACCAAATTGATCCGTACCAAATCGTATTGGCCTACATGTTTCTATTTATGAGGCGACTGATTATCTCGGTTAAATACGCTTACTTTACAGCCGAGGAATTTGAAGCCTTAGCCCGACCGGCGCCAGAATGGACCAATGATAAGAGCACCCGAAAATTAGTTGGAATCGGGTGGAGCGCACCTACCAATTTTCCAGGGTTACTCGAGCAAGAAGTAGCATTTTCGGTAGAAAATGCGCGCAGTGATATGACATCTCAGAAAATTTCTTTGCATTCAGTTTCAAAATCGACTGACGTAAAACAAGGCAAACACAATATTGAAGTCACACCCAGGGCTTTGCTAGGTGCGATTATCAACAAAGTGTATTCAAAGAAAAAACCTAGAATCTATGACGCTTATGTCGTGATGATGGCGTTGTCCATTGCTATTTTCCCTCCAATCATACATGGGGTTATATATCCCAACTCATTTTCCCTAGGAGGAGATTTGTTTATCGAAAACATTGCGCGTTTCTTAGCCTGTATGAGTGGTATTGGCATTATGGGTTTTGGTCTAGTATGTGCCTTTGATTTTAAAAGAAGGCATGAGGCACTAAAGTTATTAAGAAACTTAGTTGAACCAACTGGTTTAAGGTTGTCTTCATTTACCAATTTCGGCTTAAACGTGGATGGTTATAAAGAATATGACTTCAAACTACCACTGTCAAAGTCCGAAAATGTAATAGCATTTATGGAAATCAGGAATTGCATTATCCGTTTTGGAGAACAATTTTATCTACGTATTCAAGGATACACTTCTATTCTAATTTTGTGTGCTGTATTTGCTGTAGTAATGTTAAATTCAATTATCTGGACTCAAGCGTCGCACCACGCTACCACAATAGTCATGATTACATTAATTATATTTGCAATAGGTTCAATTAGTCTATTCGCCATGTTTAGTGCGATCAGTTTGCAGAAAGCTAGACTAGCCGACATCGATTTTTTGCGATCTGAATGTTTAATAATTGAAAGCTCGACACCAACAAACGACCAGGATGAGTATTATACGAGTCAACAAAACAAATCTATTTCCATCTTAGAAAAGGCCATTGGTGCAGCAAGCTTCAACGATCTAACTCACGCGCCAACCGGTATTTTGGGTCAAGCTGCAGATAACAAACTTATCACCTCTATACTTGGAATTTTGATTACTGGCTGTTTACTTGCGATACAAGGTTTTGTGGACGTTGGCATAGCTTATGATGCCTTGGGTTGGTCAGGTTAAAGTCATCATCGGTCGGTCCGCGGTTAATGCCCGCAGCCAATAAACCTCGCACTCTTCCTAGTATCTTAGAAACTATTCTTTCGGTATACATGGGAAAACTCAAGAGTTTCGTCAATTTTACACCAGCTAGGAGCGCTTTCAGGGCAATGGTTCGATAGCGGTTCGAAATGGTTCTTGTCGTCCAGGCAAAAAGCATTCACACTGGCCAAGCCAGATCATCAATTTGTGCCCATATCCTGCTTCCGCAATCCGGACAAAAACGCCGTGAATTAGTTCTACCCGAATCCGCAGTAATGTCATATTTCTTGGGTTCTCCCTTTAACACGATAATATTTTCTATTGGGGCTCCATAGGCCGCATAGTTTGCTGCTCCACTTACCGTCTGGCAGTCTGTACAGTAACAAAGCAGCTGGTAACTTGGTTCTTTCGTGCTTTAAAGCGTACATCGCCACATAGGCAACCACCTTCTATTGTGTCTGACATTTTATTAATCTCTTATCTTAGATTTGTCCCTCGTGGAATTTACTATGAAGTATACGAATAGGGATGGTGCTTTTGTCCAAAAAAATACACCCGGAGACATTGCATTTTCCATTCAGAATTAACTTTATTACGAAAGTCTAGCAAAGCGCTGCTGGACAAGGCTCTTTTCGCTTATTCATAATGTTGACTTCAATACGCTTCATACTTTTGGAAATACTGTGTTAGAGGTTGATCTTTAATTTTTGAATCAACAAAATTCACGAAACCGGCGTTGTACATTTCTTTAAACTCTTGCCACCAAGACCTACTTCTTGGAGCGCCAAGGTGCACGTTTAGAATTTTCGCGTATGTATCAAAGACGCTAGGGTCAACCGCCTCGTTCTGCAGTTCTTGCCATTCATATTCTCTTTGTCTCATAGTGATCAATAGGTGGTGAGCAAACGAGATTTTCTCTTCTGGTGTAAGCTCTTCCTTGGTCCATAGACGGATAATATTCGGATTTTCTCTGCCTATCGCAATATCATCGATATCCATTTTTAATAGGGTTCGTCGTGTCTGAGATTTAGTAATCTTATTCGATTGCTTTATTTGCAGACTTAGATAAAAAAGTGAAGCTATTAAAACAAATGATTCTACTATTTGCGCAATATTTGCAACTAAATCTATATTCATTTTTCTATTCCTCAAGCGTTAAATCTGATTCCATGCTGTTTTTAAAACTAGCAACTTTCATCAAATAATCCTCGCTATATAGTAGTGGTGCTTCCTCTTTAAACCAACGCTCGCCTACTTCGGTTTTCAGAAGTTTATGCATATAGGGGTTGCCGTATAAAAAGTCTAGATCGTAGTCGCCAGCAAACATTAATTCAGCCTTGGCAACAACTATCACCGATTCGGCAAGTGCGACCCATCTATTTATAAATTGTGAAAATTGAAGCTTCTCTACTTCATCCAACAATTGATTACTCATGCCTTTCTGATAAATTCTTGCAAACTTATTGTCTCGCATCAGCACATCAGAGTTATTTATAAGCATATTGTTTATATCAATTGATAACTGTGCTGTTACATTTTCGTTGGACTTTTCCAGCTGCCGATTTTGGGTTTTAATTTGAGCAGCTAGATAGAATAGCGTAGCCAAAACAGCGGCCGCCCCTATAATTTCACCAATTGCTCCCAGTGCCTCCCAGTTCATATGGATACCTCTCTATTAAGATTCTGGTTATTGATTTCAAGTTACTTATTCTATTTTTATAAATTGTTTTTTGAAACCGCTATTGTCTATGGGTATATTCCTATTGCTATATGCAAAAGTATTAGGCCCTAAGGAACAGTAATATTCGGTATCTCTGGAATATATAAAGATGGATAACTCGGACTAAGGGCTCAATATTTCAATCAACAGTTTCCATAAAATCTATAAGAGGCCAGTTAATTTAAAACGCAGATATAAACTAGAGTAGTGTTTTTTAACCAGCGTAGGAAAGCGCCCATTATGTTGAAGAGCTAAAATAGGAGTTAAAAAATTATACGGGAANTGAGAAGAATTATAGTGAAAGATAAATAGAAACATGGCAAATTTACGGCGTTATATCCAAGCTTTAAATGAATAGAGAATTAAAAGGCGACATAAAAAATTCCGCTTAAATTGAAGGGTTAGCCAATAAGAATATGAGAACTAAGGCATATAAAAGATTAAATAAAAACAACCATATTAAAAATAATAAAACACGTTTTCTGCTCGTATTTATGGTAGTTCTAGTGTTATTCGGTTTGCCCACGTCAGCTCAGCAACTACAGGAATTTCAGACTTTCGACTCTTATGCGAGTGTGGGTTACGACCAGGAGTTGCGTCCACAATTCCATTTCAGTTCTCTAAAAGGCTGGAATAATGATCCCAACGGCCTTGTTTGGTACGACGGTGAATATCATATGTTTTTCCAGCACAATCCTATCGATGTGGTTTGGGGCAACATGACGTGGGGGCATGCGGTAAGCCGAGACATGGTGCACTGGGAACAATTGCCCCATGCTATTTTGCCTTATGATGGAGGTACCATTTTTTCCGGGACAGCGATAATCGATCATGACAATCTCTTGGGGTTGCAGATTGGAGATACCAAGACCATGGTTTCTTTCTTCAGTTTTGCTAGAGAGCCTTTTTATCAAGCGGCAGCGTACAGTACCGACCGTGGTAGGACTTTTAGTCTCTATAAAAATGGTGGTCCCGTGGTACCTAATCAAGGTTTTGATCCAGGCGAACGAGATCCTAAGGTGTTCTGGCATGAAGAGTCTGGCCAATGGGTAATGGCTTTATGGGTGCAACGCGGTGATCCTGGTACTGTCCGGTTTTTTACTTCCGATAACTTGAGTGATTGGGAAGTGGCGAGCGATTTCCATCGCGACTGGGTTTTCGAATGCATCGATCTTGTAGAGTTGGAGGTAGATGGCGATCCGAACAACACGAAGTGGCTTATATACGATGCCAGTTTCGATTACGAAATTGGAACATTCGACGGTAATACCTTCACTTCTGATGGGGAAACGTTGCTAGGTGATTTAGGTCAGAATTACTACGCCGCTCAAACTTTTAATGGCAGTCCTGATGATCGCACGGTCATCATTGGTTGGATGCGAAGTTATGACGACAGTCCTTTTATGTCCTCCAATATGCCGTTTAACCAGCAAATGGGATTTCCGATGACCATGGAGTTACGCACGACACCCGAAGGAGTTCGACTTTTTCGTTGGCCGATTGAAGAAATTGAGTCTTTGTATGAGGACACTATTGTTATTGAAGAAGAGCAGCTTTCATCTGTTTCCAATGCGCTTGCTGGCTTTGAGGCAGAGCTTGTGGATTTAAGTTTAGAGGTCGCAGCAACGACCACCGAATTTTCTTTATATGTCCGTGGTTTGGAAATTCGGTACGAAGATACGGCATTCCATTATGGGGAAACTAGTCTGCCTGCGCCAGCTAACGAAGGTGCAATTAAACTTCGCCTATTATTAGATAGAGCATCTTTGGAAATGTTTGCTAATGAGGGAGCAGCAGTTTCAACAGACTACGCTNTCGCTTTGGAAGATAATCGTTCATTTCGTTTATCAGCTAATGGTGAAGTTTTTGTAAACCGACTTACTATTAACTCGCTAAGCTCGATTTGGCCATGACCTTCGTTTGCATTTGTTCCAGTATGACGCCTTTAGTTTCTGGTACGAAAACCCTAATCCAAAGTAGTTGTAACAGCATCATAAAGCAGAAGAATGCGAACACTATAGCAGGGGGTATGGCTTCAACGGCTATCGGGAAAAAAAGGGTTAGCAGTGCTGCAAAAACCCAGTGCGTTGAACTCCCTAATGCTTGGCCACTTGCGCGATAACGATTTGGAAAAATTTCGCTGATAAACACCCAAATTACAGCTCCTTGCCCTACAGCATGAGATGCGATAAACGAGAAGATACAAATGGGTACTATCGAATAGTTTTCTGTAGCAAACGCTACGGAACATAGGCCTAGTGAAGTGATGTAACCGAAGCAGCCAATAGTTAAAAGCTGCCGCCGACCAAGTCGATCGATTAACCATAAACCGATAAAAGTGAAAACCAAATTAGTCACTCCTATACCGATCGATTGCAGAAGGGCCGCTGATTGCTCCAGTCCAGTTAAAGAAAAAATACGTGGAGCAAAATAGAGAATTGCATTAATTCCGGAGAGCTGATTAAAAAAGGCGATTAAAAATGCTAGTAAAATAGGAAACTTTAGTTGAGTAGAAAAAAAACGCAATTCTTGTTGCTCTGTTTCCTTAAGATTAAGCTCTATTTCGTTTGCTAGCTTTTCCAAGTCTGGGGTGCTTGAATCTGGCGAGACTAACCGAAAAACAGCAACTGCCTCTTTTTTCCTGCCTCCATGGGAAATAAGCCAACGAGGGCTTTCCGGCAACCAAAAACAAAGTATGGTGAAGATACAAGAAGGAAGTACTTCTACACCTAGCATCCATCGCCAAGCATTTTCACCTATTTCACTTAGTGATGAATTGGATAGGTAGGCGACAAGAATGCCAAAGACAATATTGAATTGGAACATACCCGCTAGTTTTCCGCGATGTTTAGCTGGGGAAATTTCGGCGATATACAATGGTGCGGCAACCGTGGAAATACCTACTCCAACACCTCCGATAAAGCGTGCGATCATGAAAGAATATAGATCAGGAGCAAATGCAGAACCTAAAGCAGAGCTCAAATAAAAGATACCGATCGATAGCAAAGTTCGTTGACGGCCGAACTGTTCTGTTGGCCAGCCCCCTATAAGTGCGCCGGCAACAGTGCCCCACAAAGCTATGCTAATCGCGATACCGTGTTGTGTGGAGCTCAAATTCCATAATTGTTGAATTGTTTGTTCGGCGCCTGAAATCACTACAGTGTCAAAGCCGAAAAGGAATCCCGCTAAAGAAGCGGTAATAGACCAAAGAATTAGTTTACTGTTTGGCATAACATATTTATTTCAAGGGATTTATTTGTAATTAATTGAGATGTCATGCATTAAAAAGTCTAGTAATTTTTCAAATTGATAAATCTATCTTTGTTCCCATACAGACGACGTTTTCGAACGAATAGCAATTACGGTAGCGATGCCGTCTGAGTTCAATTCTAGATCTTCATTAATAATTCGCGATGAGTAAGTCCACCGCCTAGGATAGGGATAATCTGCCATGATATCCGCTTTTTCAAAATATGATCTATCAAAATTCATTGAATCTACTTCGTAAGCAAATAGAACATAGGTATTTCCTTCGGTATCGGTAAGTTCATGAATTCTGGTTCCTGCCAGGTAACGCAAGGCGGTATTACGCATAACCTTGGATTTGAGCATAATGCCACTCAAACCTATTTTAATTATTTCACTCTCTAGGTTTTTGGCAATGAGTTTGAATTCATCACCTGGAATTTCGGGAAAAAAATCCATAGTGCTTGGGATTCCTTCAAAAGACAGTTGGCTCTCAAGTTCCCCAGTTGGAAGGATTATCTGCATTGGACTTTTAGACCATCCCCGTGGTGCTCTTAGATTTTCAAATTGCTCAAATGAACAATCATTGCATTCATATGCCAAACTGGAAAAAAAATTTTCACCGGTTCTTTTTAGTAATTTAAGGGTGAACGCTTCGCCAGTGACTTTGGGTCGTGCGGTTTGAGATAAAACATAAATGGGTAAGGTAAGTAGCGATACTACCAATAGCATTTTACCCATACTCAAACAATGAATCAGAGAGGCTCGATTCTGCATTAGGAATAACCTCCGAGTGTTTTCAGTTTCTACGTATTCAGCTCTTAATCGCTTAGTTACAAGGGTCATCAAGTGCCATTAAATAATCAATAAAAGCTGCCTCCATAAAATCTTCGGCGTAATACCCGCTTCTTAGATCACAGTTGCTCCATACTTGAGCTATGCGTGCTTGTATGACCTGCCATTGCTCTTCATTAAGGAATCCTAATCGATATTGAAAATAGTTATTTTGTTGTAAATCCCTTAGCCAACTAGAATGTAAATCTCTAACCCATCTTTCTTCAGGCGTTAACTCAGCATAGGGCGTAGCAAATGCTCTGTAACCTAGCTCTGAGCGGCCTTCGAGAAAAGTCATGTGCCGAGTTAGAAGCATTTCGGTCCTTGCTTGGGCTTGAGCGGCTAGAGCAATTTGCTGTGTTTGTCTCATTTGCAGGCCAACGAAAATCAGCGAAGCGATTACTCCAAGCATACCTACAAGTTGGATTAGTACATTAATATCGATATTCTTACTCATATTAATCCTTCGAAAATGCGTGCTGTGTTTCAAAAATTTTTCTATTCTTACTAATTAGCGGTGCATAGGCATAGCTCTTCGACCATTTACGATAGGAGGAAAATTCTCTACTTCATCATAAACTGCCCTTATAAACCGGTTCCTGTTTTGCTGCGTAGCTCCACGGACTGATTGCTCATAAGGCTCGGTTAGGTTTGCGGTGAATACCTGCTCTAGTGTGTTGCCCTGAGCACGTAATACCGATACATTATTTACGATATCCACTAGCATGTCTCTATAGGGGATTAGATCGTCGCGACGAATCAATGTGCCATGGCCTGGAACTAACCAGGTAGCGTCGTCCGCGATTTCTCGGAATAGGTCTATCGCTTCAATAATACCTTTTATTGAGCCACCGCTGGCTTGGGCGGCAAAAGGAAAACCGTAGTTGCGATAAAAGTCTTCTATATAGATAACATTAGCTTTCCTGAAGCGTACGATGGTATCGCCCGCGGTATGCGATGGCATCATGGGTATAAAATCTACAGTTTCACCGTTCATATTTAGAGTAACTGCTGCATCACCAGGTGCAGTTGGATCCCATTCGTAGGTAGCGACAGGTATGCCTATTGGGTCTCGCCTGCGCGCTGGACTGCCGTCGGGGCGCAGAGGATTAATCATATCGAGTCTGAGATTTTCTTGAGCAAAGATTAATGCTCCCTTCTTTCCAAAAAATTCGTTTGCTCCAGTGTGGTCACTGTGAATGTGAGAGTTTACTACAACTTTAATAGGTTGATTGGTAAGGGAGCGAATAGCAGCATATGTTTTCTCTGCCACTTGTCGGTTCTGGGTATCGACCATTAAAACCCCATCGGGGCCATGAAGCACCATTACCCTTCCGCCAGAACCGTCAGGGTGGGCGGGATCTAGCCGAGGCGAACCGTGAAGGCTAACCAAGTTTGGTGAGAATTTCTCTGTCACCCTTATCTCTATCTGCTCCCAAGGGATTTGATAGTCCGTCGGATAACTATAGTCATTCTCGTCTGTTGGAATGAGGATAAGAGGATATTCTTCATCCTGCGCCGATAATCCAGATGGGAAAGCGCTGAGCATCCCAATCCATATAGCCAGTAATTTAATACTTCTCATATGCAAGCTCCTTTTTTCCGGCATTATTTATAGTTCGATTCTAGCTTAATCATTTGCATTGAGCTTTTAGTCGCAGGGGGTTTCAACGGATTCGATTACCGCAAGGAACTCCTCTGAAAAAACCTCGACCGACAGTCTACGATTTGGTGCATATCACATTGACTAATAAGGTACTCTAAAACATTGACTGCCTTCCCTTGGAAATCTGCTTCAGACAGTAAGCCATTTTGGTATTGATTAAAGTCATTCTCGGCGAAATAAAAAGCGCTCTAGTAAAAATTTCTTCGCGCTATTAGGAAATTATTTCCGCTTTCTAAGTCTTCATTTCTCATAATTGCGTCGTAGTCTTCTCCGGCCTCTAGAAACCCTACTATCATATCAATTGCTTTGTGGGCTCTTTCCAGTTGCTGATTTGACAAGGCAATCACGTGGGATTGTTGAATCTCCAACCCCACGAAGACTAAAGAGGCAATTATGCCCAGGACGCCTATGATGTTAAGCACCTTCTCAATATTCATATAACATCGTTCCAAACAATAGAAAATAGCACCATTACTACTATTCGCTTAGATTACAGAGCGCCGCTATTTTGTTTCCCGAAGGATCTCTTAAGTAAGCTAGATAAAGTTTAGCGCCACCAAAGTCTCGCACGCCTGGGGGATCCTCACATTCAGAGCCGCCAGTTTCTAACCCTGCTGCATGCCAGGCATTGATCGCTTCAGCACTCGGTGCGCTAAAGCTTACAGTGCTTCCATTGCCAGAGCTTGCAGGCGACCCGTCCAGCGGTTTGGTAAAAGCAAAGAAAACGCCTTTCCCATAGTTGTAGAGAGTACGACCAGACTCCAGTTGAGTTCCAGTTTCGTAACCTAAACAGCTTAGGGTTGCATCGTAAAACTTCTTGGATGCATCTGTATCGTTTGCACCCAGCACAATGTGACTAAACATATTTTCCTCCATAAAAGCGATTTATAGGATTCACTTTATCCTTGCCCAGAATTCTATTCTATCCGAGCTATATATAAAAATTTTAATGTGAATGATCGGGTTAGCGATGAAGTGTTGCGAGGAGAGATTTCACTATTTTTGGAGTATTATTTACCAACGATACATTAATTTTTCGGCATCGATTGAGCTAAAGGTTAACGAAACGATCCAAAAACAAAAATACTGAAAGGGTTTTAACTCTATTGCAGATTAGTTATTGGAATAATTAAGATGCTGATAAGCAAGTAGGGTAAGATTAATATGAAGCAGATTTTTACTTTTATCTTTTTTATAAGCATATCCATGAATATTTATTCTGGAGTATTTAGTCTTGGTCCCGCCGTGGGAGTGGAAAGGATAAATAATAAATTTAATGTTGATCTTGGCGCAATAAAAGGATTGTATAGATTTAACAATGGCATAACTATTGGCGCTGTAGCTATGTTTGGTGATGTGAGTTACCAAAACGTTCCAGGGGAGTTGAGATACGAAGCGATTGTAGGATATACGACTGCATCCCCAAGCTCAAAGGTGCTACCTTATATATTTGTAAGTAATGGAGCGCGGGCCTATTATTCTTCGAGGCCAAGTGTTAGGTACCATACTGCTACGATTGGAGTTAAATATAACTTAACGCCGAAAATATATTTTGATACTTCTTATCGGCACAGAAATACAAATGATATTAGTTGGGAGTCGGGCCTTTACACTTTAGGAGCGGGTTACAATATTTCGGAAGCGCTAGCCATTCAAATCAGCATCGGTAATACTTGGGGAGATTATAGCAGCAATCAAGTTATGTTTTCTTTACTTAGCAGGTTCTAATGGTTTCTCGTAATTATATTTTTATGCCGGCCGTTTTAGCCTTTTTTACAAATTAAAGCCATTGGTCTACTAGGCTAGTAAAAATCGATTTATGGCAGAACTTGTTAAGATATCCGCTTAAAATTTAGAATAGAATTAATACAGCGTGGACACCTAATTAGTATGTTAAAACAGTGATAGCTAGGTGAAGAGTTGAATTAAATTACAGAACTGTAGAAATAAACTATATACCCTGTAGTATAATCATAGCCTTCCCCCACTGGAAGAACTAAAGAATGCCCCCTCCAGTGAGTTTGTGGACCTCGTCTTTGTTGCCAATCTAATTTGAAATACTACCAATAACTTCGGCACCAGCAATGGAAACTTCTTCGTCTTGGGCGGCTCTGACGCCACTAGTTGAAATGGCCCCTATCCTTTGACCGTTGCGGTAAACTGGAACCCCACCTGCGAAGGTGACCCCACCATCGATTTCTTGTATATCACCAGCTTCTACTCTACGACCATACTCGCCGGAAGTGAGACCGGTTTCGTTAACGACTAATGCTTTAGCGGTCGCGAAGTTAAAGGTACGACCACCAGCTCCATCAATACGTCGCAGCATCACTGGGTTGTTGTTCTGATCTGTGATCAGTATTGTAACGTTCCATGCTTGATCTCGCGCATAGGCCTCCGCAGCATCCATAGCGCTTGTGGCGAGATCATAGGTCATCAGACTCTCTTCATCTTGGGCTAATGAAACTCCGGCTGGTAAAAGGAGTAGAATTGAAGCTACATAACTGTAAATTTGTTTCTTCATAGTTATTTCACCATTTATTAAGAATCATTGAATGCAATTTATCGAAAAGGGTTAGAGAACTCAAGGGCTGGGCAGCTAAGAAACTCATTGGTCTTCGGATACTTCTGAACTTATGTGGTGCCCAGGGGTGGAATCGAACCACTGGCACCAAGAGCGCAGCTATCATTAGCTACTCACTAATTAGCGGAAACGGCGGTTAAACCTGAATAATATTTCTGGGACCAGCTTCTCTTTATTAATACTAAAACAGCCCCAAGAACTCAGAGGCGGCCCATTCGACTAGTTTTATTCGCATGATGTGGGCTTGTCCTTATGTTGCAAGTCACTTAATATTCGGTGCGNAAAACTCAATCTAAGGAAACGTTCAATGTCAACAGCAACTGCAACTCAAAACTCAGGTTCGTTAATGGAGATGTTTCTCGGCCCGACTCCATTGTGGTACAAGCAGGCAGTTATAGCTGCCCTGATATTAAATGTGCCAGCATACTTTATTTTGGGCCCTCTGGTGACTTCATGGATCATTCTATTTGAATTCATTTTTACACTGGCGATGGCCTTGAAATGTTTCCCGCTGCAGCCAGGGGGGTTGCTTGCATTGCAGGTATTAGCTTTGGGGCTCACAGATACCTACCATGTTTATGACGAGGTTTTGCACGGCCTACCGGTGATCATCCTTGTTATTTTCATGGTGGCCGGGGTGCATTTTCTCAGGGAGATGCTCTTCAAGTTTATAAACAAGGTATTGCTGGGAATAAAATCTCGAGTCATGATGAATTTTGCGACGGTGGTAGTTGTTGCCGTCCTCTCAGCCTTTCTAGATGCCTTGACTATCCTTGCAGTCCTCATCGCACTAGCTACCACTTTCTACCTTGTTTATGAAAAAGTGATTACCAAGGTCGGGCGCGAGCCCGGATTGCCGTCCGATGACAGCCATATTGAAGAAACACATCTGCAAGATCTGGAAGATTTTCGCGGATATCTCCGTGGCCTGTTGATGCACGGTGCAGTTGCTACCGCGATAGGTGGGGTAAGCACCCTGGTGGGTGAACCTGAGAATATTGTTATTGGAGCTCATACTGGCTGGGATTTCGTGACATTCTTCCTGGTTAATGCACCTGCGACTATGCCAACCCTGGTGTCTGGTCTCATTATGTGCATCTTGCTGGAGAAGTTTCGGCCCTTTGGTAAGTTTTTTGGCTATGGTGCTGAACTACCAGAAAACGTACGAACTGTGCTAGCTGCAGAAGATCAGCGGATTCAGGAATCAGAAACTGACAGGGATCGGCTGGTAATCAAAATCCAAATTTTTGTTTCCGTGCTAATGGTCATCGCTTTATCACTGCACCTGGCTGAAATTGGCTTGATTGGTCTCGGTGTAATCATTCTTGCTTCTTCTTTACTGGGTGAGACTAATGAGCATGATCTTGGCAAGGCCTTNGTCGAAGGATTGCCCTTTGCATCACTNCTAGTTGTGTTCTTCGCCATTGTAGCAATGATTAACGATCAACAAATGTTCACGCCAGTTATGGAATGGGTATTGTCCATGGATGGCAGAATGCAGGTGTTTATGGTGTTTCTGACCAACGGCGCCTTGTCCGCCATTAGTGACAACGTATTCGTGGCAACTATCTACATGGACCAAATCTCGCCACTATTGGAGTCAGGTGTTCTGTCGCGTGAATTGTATGACGCGCAAGCCACTGCGGTAGTGATGGGTACGGGTATTCCCAGTATGTCTACCCCTAACGGACAAGCAGCTTTCCTGTTCCTGTTGATGTCAGGCATCGCGCCGAGAATCAGGTTGGGGTATGTCACAATGGTGTTTATGGCCCTGCCGTATTTTATAATTACGACAATAACCGCTGGCGTGGTCATGTATAACTGGTTGTAGCTTCACCCTAGGATAAGCTGCAAGAAGTTGCCGTGTGGGAAATACATTCCCATTCGGCGACTGATATGAAACTTTTTTAGTTGGAGAAGTTTTTGTACTACCTGGGATGTGAATGGTGCCCAGGGGCGGAATCGAACCACCGACACGAGGATTTTCAGTCCTCTGCTCTACCGACTGAGCTACCTGGGCTTTTTGAATTCTTTGGCTCTGAAAGAATCGATTGAAAACTAATACTGCTTTAAGTTTCGTCCTTGCATAAGCTTTCACGTGGGATCTTGTCTTTCCTTCGTGATTCTGTCTAATAATGTAATTTTATAGATCTGTAAATGAACGGCGTATTAAATATTCTTGAGGCGTTTGAGTCAAGCTAGAGTTTGTTAATCAACAGGTGGTACATAGCCTTCGGCTACATCGTGCTTCTCATTATTCAGGAATTTTTCCATTTCATCCTGCAAATATTTGCGATCGCTTTGATCCATCATATTTAGTTGCTTCTCATTGATTAGCATAGTCTGTAACGCTAGCCATTCCTGCCAGGCCTTTTGCGAGACGGTTTCATAGATTTCCTGTCCTTTTTGTCCTGGATAGGGTGGTGCCGCTAATCCAGAAAGTTCTTTCCCATACTTCTTGCAGTTCACTATTCGACTCATAGCTTATTTTCTCTGCGTACCCTAACCTAGGGTAGTCAATAATCTTTTTACAGGGGTAGCAAGTCCTACTTCTACAGAATGATCTAAAGGGTACCAAAGCCAGTTTTCGGTTTCAGCAACTTTGTTAGTTTTCTTCTTTACAGCAATAAGTTGAGGCTTTATATCTAGGTGATAGTGAGAAAAGGTGTGCCTTAGGGGCTTCAATGGTTTTTTATATTTAGATTGCTGGAAATGATTTGATGAGTACTCTTCAGTTCCCTTTTGATTNCTGCTTTGCTCTGGAAAAGAATATAGCGAACCCCAGATTCCATTAGGAGGCCGTTTTTCTAAATAGACCTCATCTGCTTCATTCAGAAATATATACATTGCGATAGACTTTACCGGTATCTTCTTTTTTGGTTTCTTTCCAGGAAACTTACAAATACTGCAGGTGTTATATGCAGAACAATCATGCATGAGTGGGCACTTCCCGCAGGAAGGATTGGAGCGTTTGCATACCATCGCCCCTAAATCCATAATTGCCTGTGTGTAGGCAGACACATCTTTTTGGGGTGTATTATTTTCCGCTATTCTCCAGAGTTGTTTTTTTACATCAGTTTGTTCTGTCCATCCTTGAATAGCATAAAATCGTGTTAATACTCTTTTTACGTTGCCATCTAGAATCGGCGCGTTTATGTTCATACTAAGAGCGGCAATCGCTCCGGCAGTAGAACGGCCAATGCCGGGGAGTTTTTCTAACTCATCGACAGAGTTTGGGAATTTTCCGTGGTAGTCGTCAACGATTGATATTGCTGTTCTATGTAAGTTTCTGGCTCGGGCGTAATAGCCNAGNCCGCTCCATAAATGAAGTACTTGNTCTAAGTCTGCTATTGCTAAAGCTTNCACNGTCGNGAANCGCTCCATGAACTNGTGAAAGTAGGGAANNACCGTCATAACTTGTGTTTGTTGTAACATAATTTCAGAGACCCAAACCCGATAAGGAGTGGTCTTTTTTTGCCAGGGTAGGTCGTGGCGGCCGTGCTTCTTAGACCACTTAATGATATTGCTTGAAAAGTCTGTCACTATAAATCAATTTAGAATCCGGCGTAATATTTCACGCGCAGTTTCTTCCATGTCTGATGGTACTTCGTTGGTATTTTGCTCTTGCAATTGCCTTCGCAGTGTATTTGAGCTGAGTTGAGCAAAGATCTGGCGAACTTGCGCAAAATCGGGGCGGCAATACTGGTTTACTTCGTCCGCAAAGCGGGCATTGCAGGTTACGGGCCAGGGTATGTCATGATAGATATTATTTATCGGAATAGCTTGTGCTTCAGGTAGCCCGAGGATGGCAAATTGAAGGTCATAGTCAAATGAGCCAGATTCGAGATCGATGCCCCCAGTACCGCTGACATCAAAATTATCCATGCGCAGCTTTAACTCTTGGTTATCAGTAATGCCGTCTTCTAATAAGATGTAACCGCCGAGTTTGTTGAATTGGATGAGATCTGGCCATTGCTGAATAGACTCTCCCGATGGGCTCAAAGCAGCAATGGCAGTAAAAACTTGTTTTATCAAACCTATATCGACGGAACTTTGGGTAATCGCGAAGGTGGTCGATCCGTTTAAGCTATTCAATAATTCGTTGGTAGTAGATCCAGTCGCANNGTAACTAGCCTCAATATTGAGTTGCCCAGTCGCTGTATNATAACGCNAAATTAAGGGTGNAAATTCTGCAATGTTTAATTGATTGAGACCAAGCTGACTCTCTAGCGTGGAGTCGTTGCNANGACTGTCTACACGAATCAGGCCTTGANCTGTGCCGCCATACAAACTAGTCGGTTGCAACTCAATATCTAAAACACCATCTTCGACATTGGTAAATAAATTAACATCTCTTATGAGCAATTCATTTACGGTTATTGATTCAATCGAAATGCTGCCGAGAACNTTNAANGATTGNAGAGATTTGAAAGGTAGCTCAATGNTATTNCCTCGATTATCTTGCGGAGCAGCCGAAGGAAATTCAATTTCGCTGGGCTCCTCTGTGTCTGCTTTAGGTTCTGCCGCAGTGAAGGGTGAAAAATCGATACTGCTAGTTATTACTTCATAACGGACGTTAGCCGGGACGAAATCGGTAGCAAATCGGATGTCACCATTGGCTTGAATATTTGTATTGTCCAGGGTAGCGTTAAATTCATCAACGGTAAGCTGTGTCGTATTTCCGGACAAATTAAGGTTGTAACTAAGGTCCTGAGACGAGGTTAAGTCTCTCGAAAACTCTTCAGGAGTTTCGATATATCCAAGCGTTTGCATAAAAGCCATCACATCAAAATCATTAGATTCCAATGTTCCTTGATAGCTAAGATTATTGGTAACTCCGTTTATAGAAATTGCCCCGGTAACCAACATAGGTGTCACAGAAAAATTTAGATCATATAGTTCTATTTCTCCGCTATTTATATTGGCCGAAACAATGGTTCGTAGATTCATTGGTACAGGTCTGCTCATGCCATTGTTAAGGAAATTAAAGTTAAGATTGGTTTCGAAAGGCTGCCCCTCAAAATTCGTACCCCGAGTATTAAGGTTTAGGTTATTTATATTGTAGCGAAGTCCATCTTGTGCATTTTGGAAATCGACACTCGCATTTGTAATGCGTATTGCTCCAATAGACACAGGCAACATTCTAAGTCTTTCATCGCTCTCAATAGAGGAATCGATAATTTGGTTATTAAGATCCAATGGTGCGGAATTCTGAATCTTCCAAATGTTATTTCCAGTAAAATCTGTATACACATTGATGTGGAAATCCTTGGCAATTAACTCCCTTATGTAGAAGTGTCCGTGCAGAAGAGATTGAAAATCAGTCGATAGGAATACTGAGGTTGTGGACGCGAGCTCTTGATTAAAGGCAGGATTGCGAAGCCGGACATCATTAAGCGTAAACCCAAATGAAGGGGATAAATTGATACTTATATCACCGGCTATGGCCAACTCATACCCAGTCGTATTAAGAATCGCTTCCAAGATAGCTACTTTGTTGCGCTCGGTGTTTACCAAGCTAATTAGGACTATTCCCACTATAACTAGCAGAATGATGCAAGTGCCGAGTACTTTGAGGAACCTTTTGAAATTCATATTATGAATTATGAATCATAAATCCACTTCGCGTGAAGTGTACCGGAATAGATATTGCCTTGCACTTTTACTTTTCATGGGAGATTGAAGAAATTACCAGTAAATAACATAAAGAAGAGTTGTGAAAACGGTCTACTTGCCTGTTCTCGGACTTTTCCTATTTCTTGAGCGGCATTATAATGCGTACTTTCGTTAATTCAGGAAATCTCATGAGCGGTACAGCTCCTTCCGGTAATTTCCGCCAAGCAAATGTTGAGCGGAATACAAATGAAACCCAGATCGCTATATCTATAAACCTTGACGGTTCTGGACGGCTAGAGACAGAGACGGGCTTACCCTTTCTCGATCATATGTTGGACCAAATTGCCCGTCATGGCCTTATAGACTTAAAGATTAAGGCGAAGGGAGATTTGGATATTGATGCTCATCATACTGTAGAAGATATTGGTATAGCATTTGGGCAAGCCATAAATGGAGCTTTGGATAAAACGGGCATTCGTCGTTATGGACATGCATACGTGCCTCTAGATGAGGCGCTTTCTCGTGTGGTTATAGATTTTTCAGGTCGGCCCGGGCTCGAGTATCACGTAGACTTCGTGAAGGGAATGGTTGGTAATTTTGACGTAGATTTATTTCACGAATTTTTTCAAGGGTTTGTAAATCATTCATTTGTAACGCTTCATATAGATAATATTCGCGGTAAGAATGCCCACCATCAAATTGAAACAATATTTAAAGCATTCGGGAGAGCTTTGAGGATGGCGATAGAGATTGATCCAAGAGCTTCGGAAGTCATCCCATCAACTAAAGGTTCGTTATAGATAAGAAATGAACTTTTTTATTCCGGCTTTTTTGACTTTGTATGCGGCTCATTATGTGGTACTGCATATGCTAATTTTTTTACACTTTGCTGGGATAAAAATCTTCCCTTCTTGAGCCTCTGTATATCTTAGAATAGAGTCCTGAGCGAAGAGAATATTGCATGAATAGAGTTGCAGTTATTGACTATGGTATGGGGAATCTCCACTCTGTGGCAAAGGCTGTCGAATATGTTGGCCGTGACTTGGGTGGGAAGTTACAAGTTTCTGTCACGGCTGAAGCCAGGCTTATTGCTGCAGCTGATCGAGTGATCTTTCCTGGTGTAGGCGCAATCCGCGATTGTATGGCAGAAATTCATAGGTTAAATGTGGGTCAGATCATTAAAGAAGTAATAAAAAACAAGCCTTTGTTAGCAATTTGTGTTGGTATGCAGGCGCTGATGGAGCGCAGCGAAGAAAACGAAGGAATCGATTGCCTTGGCTTGATGCGCGGCCAGGTTCGTTTTTTTGGAGAAGATTTAATTGGCGAAGGTCAAAGTAAGCTAAAAGTGCCACATATGGGTTGGAATAGGGTCTCACAAACAAGAGATCACCCTCTATGGAAAGATGTGGCTGACAATAGTCGTTTTTATTTTGTTCACAGTTATTACATTGAAAGTGCAGAAAACTCTAAAGTAGCTAGTACAACAACTTATGGGAAGAAGATAGTTTCTGCCCTGGCCGATGAAAATATCTTCGCAGCTCAGTTTCATCCAGAGAAATCTCAGATGGTCGGGTTGACTCTACTGCGTAACTTTCTTCGATGGGATGGGCAATCCTAATGCTCGTCATTCCAGCAATCGATTTAAAAGATGGTCAGTGTGTTCGTTTGCGACAGGGGCGTATGGAAGAATCAACAGTGTTCTCAGATGACCCAATAAAAATGGCTGGCCATTGGGCTCAACAAGGCGCAAAACGATTGCACATTGTTGACTTAAATGGTGCATTTGCAGGGACACCAGTTAATGCGGAAATAGTTACCTCTATTGTAAACGCTTATCCGGATTTGCCAGTCCAAATAGGTGGCGGAATTCGCTGCCTTGAAAGTGCAAAGTTTTACGTTGACGCAGGTGTTAGCTTTGTCATTATCGGGACAGCAGCAGTTAAAAATCCAGAATTAGTTAAAGAAGCATGTGTGAGTTTCCCAGGTAAAATTATTGTTGGATTAGATGCAATTGAAGGAAAAGTTGCGACAGAAGGTTGGGCTGATATTTCTGAAATTTCAGTTATTACGCTTGTTCAGAAATTTTGCGGTCTGGGGGTCTCTGCTGTCATCTATACGGATATCTCCCGCGATGGCATGATGGAAGGAAATAATGTGGAAGCTACAGTAGAATTGGCGTGTCAAAGCACTATTCCAGTTATAGCTTCGGGAGGGATTTCCAATCTTACGGACATTATCGCATTACAGGCCGTTGCAAAAACTAAAACTGGTGCAGGAATTATCGGGGCGATTACTGGCCGAGCGATCTACGAAGGAGCTCTAAGTCTTGCGGAAGCTCAGCTGTATTGCGATAACTAACGCAATCCAGTTTGGGCTAGGTAACTGTTCCACAATATTTTTCGAGCCTATAAGTGATGCCAGCAAAGAAATACAATCTCCAATTTTTTGTTAGCTGCTCGATTATAATTTATTCATTCCCGAGACAATTACTCCCATTTCCCGGATATTAAGCAATATAGCTTTTAAGAGGAATAATTAAGTTTTATTTTTTTCGGTATAAGAATCAAAGAGTTGCCGGTATTAGGTACAAGCTAGTCAGATCGATTTGATGAACGATTTAATTTTTACACCAAAAGCGAAAAAAAAATGGCATTAGCTAAGAGAATAATTCCGTGTTTGGATTGCGATAAAGGGCGCGTGGTAAAAGGCGTGAAATTTGTCAATATTCGTGATGCTGGAGATCCGGTCGAAATATCAAGACGTTACTGTGACGCTGGCGCAGACGAAATCACGTTCCTTGATATTACGGCAAGTCACGAAGACAGGAACACNACNCTAGATACAGTTCGGGCTATCGCGGGTCAAGTATTTATCCCCTTAACTGTCGGCGGAGGTATTCGAAAATTAGAAGACATTCGAACGATGCTGAACGCGGGGGCAGATAAAGTTGCTATCAATACCTCTGCAGTTCAAAAGCCGGAATTTGTGCGTGAGGCTTCAGAGCGTTTTGGTTCGCAGTGTATCGTCGTCGCGGTTGATGCCAAACAGGTTTCCAGAGAAGGAGAGCAACTAAAATGGGAAATTTTTACTCACGGTGGTCGAAAGCCAACTGGGCTAGATGTAATCGAATGGGTAAAACTTATGGTGGAATACGGGGCGGGTGAAATTTTACTCACCAGTATGGATCGCGATGGAACAAAAATCGGATTCGATCTTATGCTGAATAAATCGGTCAGTCAGGCTGTGCAGGTTCCTGTCATAGCGTCGGGTGGCGTAGGTAAATTAGAACATTTAGCAGACGGCGTAATCGAAGGTAAAGCAGATNCGGTGTTGGCCGCGTCAATTTTTCATTTTGGAGAATTTACAATCGAAGAGGCTAAACGATACATGCTGTCCAGGGGAATCGAAGTTCGTTTATAAGAGATTGCTTCGGAATAGGCTTCTTCAGCACTTCAGTTAAGTCTCACTTAAGAAAAGTATCAGAAGCATTCACTCGCTACTTGGATTATAGGCATTGATTCCTTTCAATACATTCAATGCTTCATTCAGTGGGTAGTCAGTCACTAAGACTTCTTCTGCAGAAATTAAGGCATTAGCCATATCATCATTGACCTCCATTTCCTCTTCATTGGTATTATCGAGGCGATTAGGCAAATCTGATTCGCTGACTTGTGTAACATTTGTTGAGCGGCGTGTAACAAATGCGTTTTCCACAATAATGTCTGGTTCAATTCCCTGAGCCTGAATTGAACGACCACTAGGTGTAAAATAGAGAGAAGTAGTTAGCTTTATTGCCCTCTGTTGTGCTAAAGGCATAACAGTTTGTACAGATCCTTTGCCAAAACTTCTGGTCCCCATGATGATTGCGCGTCCGTGATCTTGTAGAGCACCAGCGACAATCTCGGAAGCAGAAGCAGAACCGTTATTTATCAGAACAACTAGTGGAATATTACTAGCAATAGTATTTGTAGTTGCCATAAATTCCATGTTATTTCCTTCAATTCTGCCTTCTGTGTACACGATTTTTCCTTGATCGATGAAGGCATCTACAACTCCCACTGAAGCTTGCAGCACACCGCCTGGGTTGTTTCTTAAATCGAGAATGATTCCCTTGATCTGTTCGTTTTCTTCGTAAAGCTGATCGATTTCATCTTCTAATTCTTTCGCCGTATTTACTCGGAATTGGGAGATTCTAAGGTAAGCATAGCCGGGCTGTAAGATACGGCTGCGCACACTAGTAATAGCTATGACTTCCCGCGTGATTTTAAGGTCAAAAGGCTCTCGGTTTTCACGCGCAATTGTTATGGTGACCTGAGTGCCGGGTTCACCGCGCATCAGGTTGGCGGCNTCTTCAGGTAAGATCTGACGAGTAGGTTGATTATCGATTCGAATAATTAGGTCGCCAGCTTGAATTCCTGCCCTGTCAGCGGGCGTATCATCTATTGGACTAATGACCTTGATGTAGCCATCTTCCTGGCCGACTTCTATACCTAGCCCACCAAACTGTCCGGTGGTTGTTTCCTGCAAAGCGTCGAATTCATTTTCGATTACGTAGGCAGAGTGAGGGTCGAGTCCCGAAAGCATTCCGCGGATCGCATTTTCCAGAAGTGTCTTGTCATCAACCTCTTCGACATAGGTCATGCGAATTCGATCAAGGGCTTCCGTGAACATTCTTACCTCGTCCAAAGGAAGAGGGAGCCGTTCGTCTTGTGTTTCCTGGCCTACCGCAAAGGAATATGGCAACAAGCTGCCTAGAATTGCGGTTGCTAAAAAGGAGCTCTTAATACTTGAAGGCAATTTCATAGATAATACCTGGCTTCCATAATCCATTGGTCCTTATAGTTTCAGTTTACAAGGAATTTGGCAAATACTAGTCCCTTAAAATCGAAAATTTAATTACGGATTGCAGACTAATTCTGTACTCGATTCAAAAAAAGCCCTCAGCCGCAAGAATAGGCAGTTTAGGGGGCTCATTCCATGGTAAGTATTCCGGAATAGAGGGAGCTGATTCTGTTAGTTCCACCAAAAATAGAGTAGAACCAAATTATTTATAAAGTGTGCCGTTAAGATTGTTCGATACACTAACGGTGCAAATTTAGCCCTTTTCTTGTAATAAAACAGTACCTGACATGTCCAGAGGAATAGGTNTATCCATGAGATAAAGTATTGTCGGCGCTATATCACAAAGGCTACCTTCTGCTACAAATTTATAATTTGAACTGCCAACATAAACTAGGGGAACAGGACCATTCGTGTGTGAAGTTAACGGTTGATTGGTCCGTCGGTCCAACATTTGCTCAACATTCCCATGGTCAGCGGTGATAAGTAGATGCCCATCAATTTTCTCTACTGTTTTTACGATGCGACCCAAACAGCGGTCAATTGCTTCGACAGCCTTTATTGAAGCTTCGAAATTTCCCGTATGGCCCACCATATCTCCATTGGCATAGTTACAAATGATTGCGTCGTATTTTTCTGAGCTAATTGCCTCCACTAACCTGTCAGTAACTTCAAAAGCTGACATTTCAGGTTTTAAATCATAAGTTTTAACTTTTGGTGAAGGTACAAGAATTCTGTCTTCATTATCGAAAGGCTCTTCTCGTCCGCCGTTAAAAAAGAATGTTACATGAGCATACTTCTCCGTTTCAGCAATACGCAATTGAGTTTTGCCCTGACTAGCTAAGTAATCTCCCATGACATTTTTCAGCTTTTCTTGAGGATAAGCACAAGCGGCGTCAATATCTGCAGCATATTCTGTAAGCATAACGAATTCTGATAGTTGTGGGTGAGCTATCCGATTAAAGCCATCGAAATTTTCATCTACAAATGCTCGAGTAATCTCCCTCGCCCGATCCGCTCNGAAATTNATAAATACGACCACATCGCCATCCTTAATGATGGCACAGTCACTATCGTCGTTCCCTACGAGTGTAGCTTGCACAAACTCGTCATCTTCATTTCTCTCGTATGCGGCGTTCAGGGCATCACTTACATTCTCGAATTGGAAATCTGCTTGCGCTGTGGTCAGCATTTCATAAGCTGATTGTATTCGATCCCAACGGGTGTCGCGATCCATTGCATAAAAACGCCCAATAATCGAAGCGACTCTTCCTTTACCAGATTCTAACAAGGTTTTTTCTGCCCGCAGTAAAGAAGCAAGCGCGCTGCGAGGTGGTGTATCGCGCCCATCTAAAAAGGCGTGCATGAATATATTATTTGCTCCCTGCCTAGCAGCAAGTTCCACCATAGCCATCAGGTGATCTTCGTGACTATGTATTCCTCCGGGAGACATCAAACCCAAAATATGGACGCAAGTATCATTCTTTATAGCGTTATCTATGGCCTCGTTAAGGACCGCGTTATTAAAAAAGCTACCTTTTTCTATGTCCTTATCGATTCGGGTTAGATTTTGATATACAACTCGGCCGGCACCGAGATTCATGTGCCCTACTTCAGAGTTGCCCATTTGCCCTTTTGGCAAACCAACAGATAACCCCGAGGTATCAATTAGCGTACGTGTTTGGTATTTCCAAAGATCATCCCAATTCGGGCTGTTGGCGGCAGAAATAGCATTGTAGTCAGTTTCCTCTCGGTACCCCCAACCATCTAGAATGAGTAGCAAGGTAGTTTTCTTGGCGCTCATTGAGAAAAAAGGACCTCCTGACTTTGTTGTTCTGATTGGCACTGTAAGTAGGTGGTATTATCCTCGAAAGATCTTTTGATAGCGAGTGTATGATTTTAATCAGTCGGTTTTAGTTCTTCTTTAGCAGGCGTGACAAGTGTATACTGCTCGCCTTTTTGGCAGATGAGTGGCGATTGAATTAGCTGTGAAGTGCAATCTTTAAGCTGGCCGACTTCATCAGAATAATTAGTACAATCTCTAGATTTACTTATGGCGCAATTCGTAGAATTCATCGGCAATCATTTAGTTCTTTCAACTATGTGGGTGGTTACATTAGTAGTGATCGTTTTACATCACCGGAAGACTAGTGCTAGTAGTGTTGGACCACAAAAAGTGGTCATGTTGATCAACCGACATGATGCTATAGTATTGGATGTAAGAGCTAAAAAAGAATTTGATACTGGGCATATTGTGGATTCTATCAACATCCCTTTGGCTAAATTGAAGCAACGAATAACAGAACTTAAAAAGCATAAGCAAATACCAATTGTAGTGGTCTGCAAACTCGGGCAACAATCCGGAGACGCAGCAAAAACATTACAAGAGGAAGGGTATGAAGAAGTTTACCGACTATCAGGCGGACTTACAGAATGGAAAGCGCAATCTCTTCCTTTAATCCAGAGATAAAGGTTATTTAAAGCGAGATTAGATTTTAAAATCTTAGGAACTGATATGGCAGAAGACGACAACAATCCACAAATTGCTGGTTCACAAGAAGGTGAACAGAAGGAGCACGGTCCACAGTTTGGTCTGCAAAGAATCTATTTAAAGGACTCTTCCTTTGAATCGCCGCGGAGCCCAGTCGTATTTCAAGGGCAATGGGCGCCTAAAATAAATTTCGATATTAAGACCCGTAGTGAAAAGGTAGCAGATGAAAGTTATGAAGTTGTATTGGTGCTTACCGCAGAAGCGCAACAGGAAGAGCAGACCGCTTTTCTGGTCGAAGTGCACCAGGCAGGGATATTTGGAGTGAAGGATTTTGCCGATACTCAGCTAGAGCATTTACTAGCGACAGTCTGCCCGAATATTCTTTTTCCCTATGCTCGTGAAGTAATAGATGCGTTGGTAACAAAGGGAAGCTTTCCAGCTTTGATGCTGGCGCCCATAAATTTTGAAGCACTTTATGTGCAACAAAAACAAGCAATGGAGCAACGGCAAGCAGGAGGTAATGGCAATGGTGCAGCGGCGCCGAGTAGTGAGTCAGAGTCAAATGCCAGCGAATAATCTAGAATCCGTCGATGAAACTTTGCTGACGCCAAGCTTCATAGATTATCACTGCTACGGCGTTTGAGAGGTTCAAGCTACGGCTATTTGGAAGCATTGGGATTCTTAGAATATTATCTTTCCCTATGTCTTTCCTTATCGATGAAGAAAGGCCTCTGCTTTCGGGTCCGAAGACTACAAAGTCTTCAACCTCGAAATTCATGTTGTGATAAGAGTTTCCCCCTTTTGTGCTGACACCAAACACCCTGCTGTTTCCATGAGAATTTCGGAAGTTAGCCCAATTCTCGTAGGTTATGATTCCTGCAAATTCGTGGTAATCGAGNCCAGCGCGTCGCAGTTTTTTGTCTTTAAGGTCGAAACCAAAGGGCTCTATCAAATGCAGTCGTGAACCTGTATTTGCGGCTAAACGGATGATATTTCCTGTATTAGGGGGTATTTCTGGTTCAAAAAGCACGATGTTGATCAAAATTTAGTCAGTTTCCAGTATGTTTAATGAAAAAGCGCTCATATTCCGCCGTTGTGCAATTTTTCAATAAAAATACGGTAAGTTCTAGCGGTAGTTTTGGTAAGAGTGGGAATACTGGAAAACCTGCACTTACGTCTGTATTTGCTGAAGCAAGTATGCGCGGAATTTTTGGTGCAAAGTAATGCTGTTATCTAGACCCGCGGGCGGTTAGTGACCGAGTGTGATTAGAGTTGGTTTGGAGTTACCAGTTAGTCTTGCTTAATTATGATGAAGGGGTTTTTCCGCTCGAATGGCTAGTGCCGAGTTCTTTAATCTTTCTCGTTAAAGTATTTCGGCCCCATCCGAGAAGATTAGCTGCATCTCTTCTCCTTCCTGCTGTATGTTTCAGGGCGATATCAATTAGGGTACGTTCAAATAATGGAGTTGCTTCATCGAGTATACCTGAATTTCCAAGGCTCAATTGCTGATCAGCCCAAGCCTGCAATGCTTGCATCCAGCTTCCGGTATTACCAGGTTTAGTTTCTTGCTCGGAAAATTCCGGTGGCAAATCATCAAGATGAACTTCCCGACTTGACGCCATAACCGTTACCCAGCGACAAAAATTCTCTAGTTGACGGACATTCCCTGGCCAACTTAGCCCTATTAAGTATTTTTCTGTTTCGGTGCGCAGGATTTTTGGCTCAACTTGTAGTTCTTCAGCTGCAACTTTTAAGAAATGACTCGCGAGCTTTGGAATATCTTCGCGTCGATCCTTAAGGCTTGGGATATGAATCCGAATTACATTTAGGCGATGGAATAAATCTTCCCGAAACTTGTGCTCTTCGACAAGCTTTTCGAGATTCTGATGAGTTGCTGCTATGATCCGCACGTCAACCTTTATAGATGTATGACCACCGACTCGGTAAAACTCCCCATCAGAAAGTACTCTTAGTAGTCTGGTTTGAGTATCAGATGGCATATCACCAATCTCATCTAGAAAAAGTGTTCCTCCATTAGCTTGCTCAAATCTTCCGGTGCGCAATTGGGTCGCGCCCGTGAAAGCGCCTTTTTCATGTCCAAATAGTTCCGACTCTATTAATTCTTTAGGAATTGCCGCGACATTTAANGGAATAAAGGGNTTGTCTTTGCGCGGACTGTGCGTGTGCAGGGCATGGGCAACCAATTCTTTGCCAGTTCCGGATTCCCCGTTAATAAGTACGGAAATATGTGAGTTGGATAATCGCCCAATAGCACGAAATACTTCTTGCATGGCCGGGGCTTCGCCAATTATATGTTGAGAAGGTTCGCCATAAATTTCACTCTCATCTCCCAAAGCCTCTTTAGCATGCTCAAGAGCACGTTGAGTCATTGCAACAGCTTCATCTATATCAAATGGTTTAGGGAGATACTCAAAAGCTCCTCGACTATAAGAAGACACGGCGCTATCTAAATCGGAATGAGCAGTCATGATAATTACTGGAATTGCAGGATGGGAACCCTGAATAGAAGACAATAAATCTAGGCCGCTAATACCGGGCATGCGAATATCACTAATGATGGCGTCAGGGGATTCCTGTTGAAGGCGCTTGAGCAACTCATCACCGTTCTCAAAGGTTTCGGTCTTTAATCCAGTCTTGCTTAGGGATTTTTCTAGAACCCATCTAATAGATCTATCATCGTCTAGAATCCAAACTGAACTATGTGTGCTTGTCATTTTCTTTAGCCCGCTATTTTGCTTATCATTGGTTATTACATATAGGAATTACAACATTAAATTTAGTGTTGCCGGGTTTACTCTCACACTCAATCATGCCGCTATGTTGATTGATTATGCCGTGAGTGATTGGGAGCCCGAGACCAGTTCCATCGGGACGCCCGCTTATCATTGGATAAAAAATAGTATCGATCATATTTGCCTGTATTCCTGGTCCGTTATCAATTATTTCTATACTGGCGGCAAGGCGGTGGAATTTGGGCCCGATAGTAATATTTCTAACAATGCGGCTTCTTAACAATATTTCCCTAAAGCTATGGTTCATGTCTGGACCGTTTAATGATTGCATTGCGTTACGGACAATATTGAGCATGGCTTGTATTAATTGCTCTGCATCTGCAACGATCGCCGGAATACTCGGATCATAGTCGTAAATTAAATTGATGCCATTACCTCTGACTTCTGCAGTTACAAGATTTCTTACCCTCTCTAATACTTCGTGTATGTTGATCTCCTTCAAATCTAAAGGTTTGCGAGAGTTGATCATTCGATCAACCAGATTATGTAAGCGATCCGCTTCTTCGATAATCACTGTAGTGTAGTCGGTTAGTTCACCTGCTACGGTTTCCTGCGAGAGCAGTTGTGCAGCGCCTCTGATACCACCTAAGGGATTTTTTATTTCATGAGCAAGTCCGCGCACGAGTTCTCGAGTAGTGGCATGCGCTGAGTTTAGNGATTCTTCTCGGCTTATTCTTTGGGAATGTTCTAATGAGCTTATCTCCATCAANGCATGCTTATTACCTTCAACTTCAAATGGACTTAGGGTGTAATCAACAAAAATAGTTTTGCTGTGCAATACTTTCAACTCAGCTTTACGTTTGGTGAAGCTGCTATTTTTAACCATCGCTGTCTGTATCTCGCCAATGTCTTCTTCTGCGCTATTAATAATATCGCCAATAAATGAGAGTCGGGCTTTTTTATCGCTAACTCCAAGAAGTGCCTCTGCAGAAATATTTATGTAGAGCAAACGTAGATCACTGTCTAACAGCACTACCCCAGTTTTCAAATGGTCTAGCAAGCACTTATGTAAATCATATAAAGGCACAATGCGCCTCGTAATTTGTTTAAGACTGATTACTCTTCTTTATTGTATTAAGTATGTTATGCAATAAGAGGACCAACTAAGTAATCGGGAAATTATCGCCAATACCCAAAAAGAGCGGGCTACATAACCAATGTGGAGGGGTGGACCGTTTGGCTGCAACGATTATGCACCATTATAGTGCGCCAATCAATTCCTTAGATCCTCGATATCGAGTTAAACAAAGCCCGGGGGGAACCCGGGCTCCCTATAAACCGACTAGTAGCCGATAATTAATTAAGCTAACGATTCCTTAGTGGTTTTGATGATGGCCGAAGCAACTTTATAAGGATCAGCATTAGATGCAGTACGACGATCTTCCAGTCGACCCTTCCAACCATCTTCTACTGTTCCAACTGGAATTCGAATCGAAGCACCGCGATCTGAAACGCCATAGCTGAACATATCGATGGACTGCGTTTCGTGCTCTCCAGTTAGGCGCTGATCATTGTCGGCACCGTAGACACTAATATGGCGTTCGATATTTTTACCGAAATGTTCACAAATCTTAGTAAATATAGATTCGTCTCCAGATTCACGCATAACAGCATTTGAAAAATTCGCGTGCATTCCAGAACCGTTCCAATCGAGGTCTTTGCCTAAGGGCTTTGGATCATAATTAATAGCAAGACCATAGCGTTCCGCAGTTCGTTCAAGTATATAACGAGCAACCCAGGTTTCATCTCCAGCTCGCTTTGCGCCTTTCGCGAACACTTGGAATTCCCATTGCCCGGCAGCAACTTCTGCATTGATTCCTTCGACATTGATTCCTGCTTCCAGGCATAAATCTAGATGGTCTTCGATGCAGTCGCGGCCGTGCGCGTTCGCAGCACCAACGGAACAATAATAAGGTCCCTGAGGGCCAGGGTAGCCACCCGCTGGGAAGCCCGGTGGTAAGTTGGTTTTTGTATCCCATAGAAAGTATTCTTGTTCGAATCCAAACCAGAAATCGTCATCATCATCATCGATAGTAGCGCGGCCATTGGTTTCATGAGGCGACCCGTCAGCGTTAAGTACTTCCGTCATTACTAAGTATGCGTTTGCGCGATCAGGGTCCGGGAATATTGCAACAGGTTTTAGTAAACAATCTGAATCCTCGCCAGTCGCTTGCAATGTTGATGAACCATCAAATGACCACATCGGGCACTCATCTATAGTTCCACCAAAATCGGACTCTACGCGGGTCTTGCTTCGAAGGCTTTGAGTGGGCTTGAAGCCATCAAGCCATATATATTCCAGTTTTGATTTCATTTTTCTACTTTCTCCTAATCGATTATCGACTACTTGATACTAAATTCTCTCGAGAGCTATTTTCGTTTATTTGATTCTGCTCGACGGTTATTAAGGGCTGCGAAGCAATCCATATAAAACAGTGAAACAAGTTTACGCCGGTAAGCTACCTACACTTTCAGCTAAATTTAATAAATGTCATGTGACAAACTATTTGTCCAAGCTTGCCTTATATGTATGGTGAGGAGCAAAATGTATGCCATCAGCCATACTGCTGCAAGGTCCGAACTTACTGGATCGGGTAATAAACTTNAAACAATAGCGCACCAAGAAAGTACAAATTAAATTTTAATGCACGTTAAAAGTGCAATTTTACCCAAAATATAGAGTTTGTTGCACCATGACAGCACCAAAATACAATATGGCCAACATTAAGTTTGTGGTTCGTCGATAATTTAGAGAATCAAATGTTATATCTNCTCAAGCTGTTTCCAGANATTACGATTAAAAGCCGNCCTGTCAGAAAGCGTTTNATCCGCCAGCTTCGAAGAAACATTCGAGAAGTACTTAAGGGGCTAGANAACGATATACAGGTTAGTGGCAACTGGGATGTATTAGAAGCCGCAACATCAAAAGAAGATATAAGCGAAATTGCGGCGATTACCGAAAAGCTAAGTTCAACCCCCGGGATTGCATCTATTATGACGGTCGAGCGCCACTCTTTTTCTACTTTTGAGGATATATTACGAATAAGCAGTGATGTTTTTGGAAACTTAATTAAGGGTAAAACTTTTGCAGTACGGTGCAAGCGGACCGGGAACCACGCTTTTAAATCCGTTGATGTTGAGCAGTATGTAGGGGGCGGGCTAAAAAAGNACTGTGAGGCAGCTGGAGTAAATTTAAGAAATCCAGATGTTGTTGTGTCATTAGAAATTAGAGAGGAGATACTTTATGTGATTAAAGAAAAAACTAAGGGTTTAGGAGGATTTCCTTTAGGTTGCCAGGATGCGGTTCTTTCTCTTATTTCCGGCGGATTCGATTCTTCTGTTTCCAGCTATCTTTCTATTAAGCGTGGATTACAGACTCATTATTGTTTTTTCAATCTAGGCGGTCGAGCGCATGAGATAGCAGTTAAAGAAGTAGCATTATTTTTATGGATGAAATATCACAGCTCTCATAGAGTCAAATTTATATCGATCCCTTTCGAAGGGGTGGTAGAAGAAATTCTAGATAAGGTTGAAGACTCTCAAATGGGTGTAATTCTAAAGCGGATGATGGTGAGAGCTGCGAACGTTATCGCAAAAAACATGAACATTAAGGCTCTGGTTACCGGCGAAAGCGTTGCTNAAGTATCTAGTCAAACTTTACAGAACCTGGCTGTAATCGACTCGGCTAGTGAAGCGATGGTGATGAGGCCACTTTGTTTCACAGACAAACAAGAGATCATTGATATTGCTAGGACTATCGGTACAGAAGATTTTTCAAGAAATATACCTGAATATTGTGCTGTGATTTCAAAAAATCCTACTACCAAAGCGAAAGAAGAGAAGATACTTATTGCAGAAAAAGACTTTAATTTCGAGATCCTCGAACGTGCAACTGACTCGGCGATTTATCAATTAATTACTCAGGTAGTTCAGGATTGCAACAATAAAAGTGCCGAGCTAACTATAGCTAGAGAAATTGTGAATGGTGATGTTGTGATTGATATTAGACACCCCAATGAGTCCGAAATTAGCCCTCTTAGACTAAAAAACGTAAAAATATTGAATATTCCTTTTTACCAGTTGCGTACAAGTGTTTCGGAACTAGATAAAGAAAAAAATTATTTATTATATTGTCATAAGGGGATGATGAGCCGCTTGCACGCTGCGCATTTGCAAGAAGAAGGCTATGGCAATATCGGCGTACTTGAATTAGAGAAAAATTAGTAGCTTTCATTTGCCAGTCTCTTCCTCTTTCTAATGGTTAAGGTGCTTAGCTTGACTCAGAACAGTCGTGTATACTCGCGCGATTTTGCGGGAATTATTTTGAAGCGCACCTATAGATGACCGAAAACATTCGCAACATAGCCATTATTGCTCATGTCGATCATGGGAAAACCACATTGGTAGATAAGCTATTACAGCAGTCTGGCACTTTAGAGAGTAGAGGTAAGCCGCTTGAACGTGTTATGGATTCAATTGACCAGGAGAGAGAGNGCGGAATAACTATTTTAGCAAAAAATACCGCAATTAATTGGCAAAATCATCATATAAATATAGTTGACACACCGGGGCACGCTGATTTCGGAGGTGAAGTAGAGCGAGTATTGTCGATGGTAGACAGTGTTTTACTTCTGGTTGATGCTGTTGAAGGCCCAATGCCCCAAACACGATTCGTTACGCAAAAAGCTTTTGCTCAAGGCCTGAATCCTATAGTAGTGGTAAATAAGATCGATCGCGACGGTGCTCGTCCTTCCTGGGTTGTAAATGAAGTTTTCGATCTTTTCGACAATCTTGGCGGAAGCGAAGAACAGTTAGATTTTCCAGTTATTTATACTTCTGCTTTACAAGGTGTAGCTGGATCTGAAGAGGAGGAACTTGGTGCTGATATGCTTGCACTCTTTAAAGCGATAGTTGAAAAGGTACCGCCACCAAAAGTCGAAGTCGATGCGCCATTACAAATACAGATTAGTGCATTGGATTACAGTAGCTATGTAGGAGTAATCGGTATAGGTCTTGTTACTCGTGGTACGGTTAAGCCGAATCAACAAGTTGTTGTTATCGATCGTAATGGCTATGAACGAAAAGGAAAAATTCTAAAAGTTCAAAGTCATTTAGGTCTAGAACGTATAGAAGTTGACGCAGCTAACGCTGGTGAAATTGTATGTATCACCGGTATAGAAAATTTAAAGATCTCAGATACACTTTGTGACCCTGCGCTAATAGAACCGCTGCCTGCTCTCACAGTAGATAAGCCAACAATTAGTATGACATTTCAAGTGAACGATTCGCCGTTCGCTGGCATGGATGGGAAATTTCTAACGACTCGACATTTAAAAGAACGTTTGGAGAGAGAGCTTTTGTACAACGTGGCTTTAAGAGTGGAGCAGGGTAGTGAACCTGACAAATATATTGTTTCAGGTCGGGGGGAGTTGCATCTTGCGGTTTTGATAGAAAATATGCGGCGCGAGGGCTATGAATTAGCAGTTTCTGCGCCAGAAGTAATTATACAATTAAAAGAAGGAAAGCAATTGGAGCCTTATGAGACATTAGTCATTGATTGCGAGGAACAACATCAAGGCGCAGTGATGGAAGAACTTGGTCAACGAAAAGCTGAGTTGAAACACTTACTTCCTGATGGTAAAGGCAGAGTTAGATTAAGATACCTAATTCCGACAAGAGGGATTATGGGGCTTAGAGCCCACTTTTTATCAATAACTTCTGGTTCAGGGGTCATGACTCATGTATTTGAGCACTACGGTGAATACAAAGGGGGTGAATTTTTGAGCCGAAAAAATGGCGTATTAGTATCTAAGGTTAAAGGAAAAACATTGGGCTATTCGCTTTTTAACTTACAAGATAGAGGGCGCCTATTTGTTGGCCCAAACATCGAAGTTTATGAAGGGATGATAATTGGATTAAATAGTCGCGATAATGATCTAGTTGTCAATCCAACGAAAGCCAAACAATTAACTAATATTCGTGCTGCAGGAAGCGATGAGAATATTTTGTTAACCACCCCTATTAAACACAGTCTGGAACAAGCCATGGAATTTATTGCGGAAGATGAATTGGTGGAGATAACACCTGGAAATATTCGATTACGCAAAAAATATCTAACTGAAAACGAACGCAAAAGAGCCGTTAGGGGTACCGCTAGCCGTGGCTAAAAGGTAGCATTAGGCTTCGTTGAATTTTTGAGCTAGCACAGAGTATTGAAGCGTCCTAGCATTGATTATTTGCAGTGACTTATTATTCATGATTCGCAAGAACCGGCATGTTGGTGCTATTCCCCGAAATTAAACCCTATAAAAGGCATCAGATTCGAGTGTCTGATGTACACGAGCTGTACATGGATGAGTCTGGGAACCCTGATGGGATACCAGTCCTATTTTTACATGGAGGGCCAGGAGGTGCTTGTGACGGAAGTTCCCGTCGGTTTTACGATCCACAGGTATTTCGAATCATAACCTTTGACCAGCGTGGTTGCGGCAGGTCTGTTCCACATGGTTCTCTGAAAGAAAACACCACTGAGCATCTTATACGCGACATTGAGAAGATTCGTGAATATTTAGTGATCGATAAATGGGTTCTGTTCGGAGGTTCATGGGGGTCTACCTTGGGTCTACTTTATGCACAGGCCCACCCACAGCGTATTTCAGCACTAATCCTTCGCGGTATTTTTCTTTGCACGCAGCGTGAATTAGACTGGGTATACAAAGACGGCGCAAATAGAATATTTCCTGACTATTGGGAAGCATTTATTAAACAGATTCCTGAAAGCGAACATGACGATTTGGTATCTGCATATTATTCTCGACTAACCGGCTTGGATGAACTAGCTCGCATGGCAGCAGCAAAATCATGGTCTGCTTGGGAAGCGAATTGCTCTACNTTAAGACCTAGCTCAGAAGTCTTGGCNAGGTTTACTAAGCCTCATAATGCTTTAGCAATCTCGAGAATTGAGGCTCACTATTTTGTTAACAAAGGATTTATTGAAGAAAACCAGATATTNACAAACATCGGTAATATTCAAGATATCCCAGGGCGTATAGTTCATGGCCGTTACGATGTTTTATGTCCGTTGAACAACGCTCTAGCACTGCACCAGCGATGGAGNANCTCCGAATTACATATAGTTAGAGATGCCGGTCATTCAGCTTCTGAGGCTGGTACTGTAGATGCGTTAATAAGAGCTACACAAGATATAGCAAAAGAATTGAAGACAGTTGTGTAATGCCATAAATCACTATGATCGCGCTAATCCAAAGAGTAAATTACGCAAGAGTTGTAATAGAAGGCCAGCGTTTTTCAGAGATTGGCAGAGGTATACTTGCATTAATAGGAATTGAGAAAGAAGACAACAACTCAACNGCAGAAAAGCTCTTAGAAAGGATCCTCTCGTATAGAATTTTCCCAGATGAGGAAAAAAAAATGAACCTGAGTGTGAGAGACATAAATGCAGGTTTAATGCTGGTTTCTCAATTCACGCTTGCGGCATCTACTGACAAAGGGTTGAGGCCTAGCTTTTCAGCCGGCAAACCCCCTGNTCAAGCGGAAGAAATTTTCAATCATCTCGTGAACTACGCGGATACAAGTTACCAGAAGATCGCCGCCGGACAGTTCGCCGCCAATATGCAAATAGCTCTTGAAAATGATGGCCCTGTAACTTTTTACCTTAGGCTTTAAATGTGGGAATTAGCTAGTTGGTGGCGGACTCATCTTCAACTTGACGTTTGCGTATTAAACGTCCAGAAAAAATCCCTAATTCGAACAAGGCCCACATGGGTAGAGCCAGCATCGACTGTGNGAAGGGGTCTGGCGGAGTTAGAAGCATTGCGATTATAAAGCAGCCAACTACAACATAAGGGCGTTTCTCTGACAAAGAATCTGGCTCTGCGAGACCTGCCCAGATACATAAAAAAACTGCGATGGGTATTTCGAAGGCGATACCGAAAGCGAAAAATATAGTCAATGCAAAACTCAAGAAACTACTTATGTCCGGCGCTACTTGTATACCTTCCGGTGCCACTGAAATAAAGAATCCGAACACGATTCCAAAGAGAATATAGCGGGCGAAAGCCACACCAGAATAAAAAAGTACAACGCTTGATATGAATAAAGGAATGGCAACTGCTTTTTCGTTTTTGTATAANCCAGGCGCTATAAAAGACCANAGCTGGTAGAGAATATAAGGCGCAGCTATAAGAAAGGCGACATAAAATGTGAGTTTGAATGGAGCGAAAAAAGGCGANGTGGGATCTATGGCAATCATGCTNGAACCTTCNGGCAACGCTTGAATCAAAGGTAGAGCAACATAGTTGTAAATATCGTTAGCCCAGTAAAACAGAGCAAGGAAAAGCACGACGATGGCAACCACACTCCTTAAAATACGGTCGCGCAGTTCGACCAAATGATCTATGAGTGTTAGCTCTTTTTCGTTTTCAGCTGATAGCATCATCTAATTTTGGGTTATTTTCAGAATCTTCTTTAACAACTTTAGGATTGCCGCTAGGTTCATAGACCTCTTTCGCAACTTCTTCTACTTGATTAGAAACTTCGTGTAATTCCTCTTTTATAGTCTTCTCGCCTGATTTTTGCTCCTGTTCGTCGGTAGCAATTGACGCGCCTGGATCGAAATCATCAGTGTTAACTAGTGTGTTGACGGTTTTCTCAGTATCCTTTGCTACTGTTTCAACTTTAGCCTTAGCTTCATCGATCTGCGCTAAAACCGACTCGTTATGTAGCTGTCTTCGAATCTCATCGGTATTTAGTTCTCTTTCAATTTCCGCTTTTACTTTATAGAAAGACCTTCGAAATCGACCTATCCAAAGCCCGGCTGTTTTAACCGCAGTTGGGAGGCGCTCTGGACCTATTATTATCAGAGCGACAATTAGTATTAGAAGTATTTCGGTTGAATGAATATTAAACATCGACAGAAGTCGTGAGGCTAATTACAGATTATAGTGAAAGGAATGGGTGCTATTTGGTCTGTTCTTTCTCTGCGGGTTCTGTGTTAGTTTCATCAGCGGTTTCGTCGGACCCGCCTGATTCGGACCCGCCTGATTCGGACCCGCCTGATTCGGACCCGCCTGATTCGGACCCGCCTGATTCGGACCCACCTGATTCAGCTTGATCATCTTTCATCGCAGTTTTAAATCCTTTTAAAGCGCCACCAAGATCAGAACCTAAGTTTCGTAGCTTCTTAGTGCCAAATAGCATTACTACGATTAATAAAATAATCAATAGCTGCCAAATGCCAATCCCACCTACTCCCATGATAAACCTCCAAATACCAACAGATTAACTTATTGGTTTAAATTTTGCGTGATGCCTTTTCTTCAAGGCCAGAAATTTCCAAACGCTTCTCCAGCTCCGTTAGAATCTGGTTAGGCCCTAACTCTAAATGACTAAGCATAACCATTGTATGAAACCAAAGATCTGCTGTTTCATGTATTACTGCAGCTATACTCTCATCCAGACTAGAGTCACAGTTCCTCGCAGCTTCTATAGTTTCGTTAGCCTCTTCGTTAACTTTTGCAAGGATTTCTCCCAACCCTTTATCATGCAAGCTTGCTACATAAGAAGTTTCTTTTGAAGCTGACTTCCTCTGTTCGAGTATTGTCGCTAATTCATGTAACACATTGCTCATTTTTATATTTAACACTTACGGCAAAAACCTGAAAGGTATATTATGCTTATCTTGTTCTCGATTTTCCGTATATTTCTTCCGTTTTTTTAAGAACGGGTTCAAACACTTCCCATTCGCCATTGTTCAGCTTTAAAAAAAAGCAGGTTTCACGGCCAGTATGACATGCTATTCCGCCAATCTGCTCAACTTGATAACAAAGGCTGTCATTGTCGCAGTCTAAATATACATCTACAAGCTTTTGCACATTTCCTGATTCTTCGCCCTTTCGCCACAATTTCCCTCGGGATCGAGACCAGTATACTCCTCGTCGTTCGGTAATCGCGGCTTGCAGAGCATCACGATTCGCCCATGCGTGCATGAGTACCCGCCCTGAAGCTGCATCTTGTGCGATGACAGGCACAAGTCCGTCACTATTCCAGTNTATTTTGTCNAGAAAAGAAGGCATAGGGCAAGTATGGACTCTCANCCTTTAAAACACAAAAGATAGANGCCTAAAAAACTTAACCCTAANGTGAGTGCTGAGATGTTAAGGTTTAAATTGTTGAATGGTAGGAAAATGGTTGCAGCGGCTGCAATAAGGACAATAGTGCCTGCGAAGCGAATGCTTCGGTTTTCAGTTCTGTTTTCTTTAGATCGAGAGCGTTGAGAATCGATCCGCTCCTTATTTAGGTTTGTATCCTTAGATTGCTCTACTGCCTTCATAAATGAAAGCAATAAATTAGGTGCTTCTTCAATCCAATAAGGCGTGTTCTCGGCAATCCTAGCTAACNAGTTAAAAGGATTTAATCGCTTATTGTTCCAATCCTCCAAGTAAGGAAGTGCCGTTTTCCATAGGTCCAGATCCGGATAAAGTTGCCTTCCTAGCCCTTCAATATTTAGCAAGGTTTTCTGCAATAGAACCAATGATGGTTGGACTTCCATGTCAAAGCTACCAGCCGTTCGGAAGAGCTCGACCAGAAGTTGTCCAAATGAAATGTCTTTAAGTGGTTTCTCGAAAATGGGCTCACAAACACTGCGGATTGCATATTCGAACTCTGCAATATCGGTATCTTTAGGTATCCAACCTGACTCTGCATGTAACTCTGCAACTCTACGATAATCTCTTTTAAAAATTGAGAGTAGATTCTTAGCAAGGTATTCTCGATCTCTATTACTAAGTACACCGATAATAGCGCAATCAATTGCAATATATTGCGGTTCTGAAGTGTTGGTCCTTGACACGAAAATATTGCCTGGATGCATGTCGGCGTGGAAAAAATTGTGTTCGAATACTTGAGTAAAAAAGATTTCGACACCAGTCTCGGCAAGTTTCTTCAAATCAACATTTTCTCTTCTTAGTTCCTTTAAGTCAGTGACAGGGATGCCATGAATACGCTCCATCACTAGTATGTTTCGGCGGGTATAGTTCCAATAAATTTTGGGCACATAAAGAACACGGCTATTCTTAAAGTTCTTTTTTAGTAGTGAAGTATTTGCAGCTTCCCCCTGTAAATTAAGCTCATTTAAGATTATCTTTTCATAATCATTTACAACCTCAATGGGTTTTAATCTCTTGGCAAAAGAGGACCGAGATTCGATAAGTCCAGCTAGCCATTTCAATAGTTTTATGTCTTCTTCTATCGTTTTCCTAATTCCCGGGCGTAAAACTTTAACAACAACTTCCTCGCCATTCAGTAATTCTGCTCTATGGACTTGAGCAACTGAAGCAGATGCAAAGGGCTCGTCTTCCAAATACTTAAATAATTCACTGGGATCAACATCAAGTGCATCCCTTAAAATTTCTCTAATGGTAGGGTTGGCAAACGGTGGAACATTGTCTTGTAGTACCTGTAATTCGTCAGCTAAGGCACTTTCTAGAAAATCTCTGCGGGTNGAAAGTAATTGACCAAACTTTATGTATATTGGNCCAAGCTCTTCCAAGGCTTTACGCAATCTAAGATTGCGAGAACCTTCGGAAAACCCTTNTGCTGATCCAATGCGGAGAGGGAATAGCAGAACACGTATCCATGCAGTCCCGGGCTGATCAGTAAGAAATTCTTCAAGACGGTATTTAGCAGCCACTCTAAGAATTATTAAAAGACGAAACATATAAGATACGAATTCAGCTTTGCTGTTTAGCGGGGGTGCAAAGATAGCACCAGAGAACTGGTCAAACAAGAAATGAGACCGGAAAAAACCAATATTTTCAGTTGTTTACTTGATATATTTGGTCGGAGAGGAGCTCTGCCTTAGCGTTCAAGCGGTCGATTCTCAGTCGGAGCGCTTCAAGATTTTCACTGAACTTTTTCACATCGTTAGGGTTTGGAATGAGTTTTGATTCTTCGATAAGATAATCCGGTATGTTCCGTTTAATTCTTTGATCGGTCTCAATCTTCCAGGCCTGAAGGTCGTTTACGAACTGGCTGACTTCATTTGTGACAATATCTCCAACTATCGGCGCTAGCAAGTCGGCCCACTGAGTGTCGAGTGAACGAATGGTTGTTTGTATAGCCTGAATAAGATGGACATCTCCTACAACCTTAATTCGAGCATCGGCTAGAGGCGTATCTTTATCCGTAAGCAAAAACAGGAAATCAGCTAATTCTGCTGTGATAGCTACGTCGGGAATAATTCTGGAATCTTCGAGCTCTGCAGAGCTGAGACTTATCTTTTCTGCTTCAATAAACGTGGTGATTGTAAAGGTTGGATTTGTAGTGTGAATAGCTAAGGTNTTACCGGAGAACTTTTTCAGTTTTTCATTCACATGAGAGTCGATGGAAATTAATTGATTTAGTATTTTTTCAATTGACCATAGTGTTGTGGATTTAAACAGCTTGTTCATCGACTTTTAAAACCCAAATGCACAGCGCAGATACCGTTCATGATGTTATGGTAATTGCAGTCAACTAAACCCGCTGACTGCATTATCTTCAATAAAGTGTCTTGATCGGGGTGCATACGAATCGACTCGACTAGATAACGATAGCTTTCAGTATCACCCGTTATGACTTTGCCAGCAACTGGCCATAAAGAGGAATAAGCGTCATAGACTTTCTCTACAAGACGGTTTTTAGGTTTTGAAAATTCCAAAACTAAAACCCTTCCCCCGGGTTTCAGAACTCGTTCCATCGACTCAAGTGCGGTATGCTTATTAGTGAGGTTCCTCAACCCATAGGCAATACAAACACAATCAAATGTATTGTCAGCAAAAGGAAGTTCTTCTGCATTAACTTGTGCAAATTCTATATTGTTAAATTTACCTTGGTTGATAATGCGATCACGGCCAACATCTAACATCGTTTCATTTATATCAGCAAGAATCACTTTCCCAGCTTCTCCAACAATTGAGGAGAAGCGGAGGGCTAGATCTCCGGTTCCACCAGCCAGATCCAATGCTAGCTGTCCCGTTCTAAGAGCGCTTAGTTCGATCGTGAATCGTTTGATCAGTCTGTGGGTACCTAAAGACATAACATCGTTCATGATGTCATAGCGGCTTGCGACTGAGCGAAATACTTGACCGACTCTATTCTGTTTTTCTCCAAGTGGTACTTTTTTGTATCCGAAATGTGTTGTTTTTGGATCGTCGCTGGTTTTATTCATGTTTTTGNAGAGATTGGTTTGATTTGTATGACTTGCGTGTCGACAGGCAATGGCTCGCGAGTTTTGCCGGCCTCTGTAAGTTTTGCCAGATAGGATTGCCAAAATTCATCCTCTTTTTCTCCTAGTTCTCGCAGATAATCCCAACTGTAAATTCCGCTATTATGTCCATCATCGAACACTAGTCTTATGGCATAGCTGCCAATAGCTTCAACATTCGTTAATTTCACATGAAGTTTGCCTGATTGAAGGACTTCCTGTCCTTTTCCATGACCCCTAACTTCGGCAGACGGGGAGTATACGCGTAAGAACTCAGCTGACAATCTGTGAGTTACACCATCAGCATAAAGTAGCTCTAAAGTTGCCGACTGCTTATGCAGTTTTATGTCTGTAGGTTTAATTATCGTCATAGCTGAGAAATTAAAGGATATAGCGACTCAAATCTTCGTCTTTTGCTAGGTCATCAAGCTGTTTTCTGACATAAGCTTTGTCTATTATCAGTGGGGTTTCATTCCCAACGGCTATATCCGCGGCGGAAAATGATACATCCTCTAACAATCTTTCCATAACTGTATGCAGCCGTCTTGCACCTATATTTTCGGTACGCTCATTTATCTGCCAAGCAATTTGGGCAATTTTTTGGATTCCTTCTTTGCTAAATCGAATTTCCAAATTTTCCGTGGATAGAAGAGCCTGATATTGTTCAGTTAATGAGGCATCAGGCTCTTCAAGAATTTTTTCGAAATCCTCAGCGGAGAGAGGGTCCAGCTCTACTCGAATTGGCAGACGGCCCTGCAGTTCAGGTATAAGGTCTGACGGCTTGGAGAAATGAAATGCTCCGGAGGCTATAAAGAGGATGTGGTCAGTTCTAATGCTGCCGTATTTGGTCGATACAGTGGATCCTTCGATCAGAGGCAGTAAGTCTCTCTGTACGCCTTCTCTGGAAACACTGGCACTCCCATGTTCATGCTGATTAGTAACTTTGTCTATTTCATCGAGAAAGACAATGCCGGTCTGTTCGGTTGCTTCAACAGCGCAGTTTTTAATCTCCTCTTCGTTAATTAATTTAGTAGCCTCTTCGTCCTTTACTACCTTCAGTGCAGCCTTAACGGACATTTTCCGCGACCTTTTTCGCCCGCTATTCATGTTGGAGAACATACTTTTTAATTGGTTCGTCATATCTTCCAAACCTGGTGGCGCCATGATCTCAACACCAGTGGGTGTTTCGGAGATTTTTATCTCAATTTCTTTCTCGTCTAGTTCTCCCTCACGAATTTTTTTCCGAAATACCTGACGGGCGCTAGACTGGCTCTTGGATTCCTCTTTAATTTCATCAGCCCGCGCTTGCGGTAGTAAAACATCTAGTATTCGCTCTTCAGCTAAGTCTTCAGCCAGATGCTGGACTTTTTGGATTTCTGCTTCTCGGATCATTTTTACTGCAACATCAGCGAGGTCCCGAACTATAGATTCAACATCCCGACCGACATAACCAACTTCTGTAAATTTTGTAGCCTCAATTTTAATAAAGGGTGCATTCGCAAGTTTTGCGAGTCGTCTAGCAATTTCCGTTTTACCGACCCCGGTAGGGCCAATCATTAGTATGTTTTTTGGCGTAATTTCGGCACGGAGTTCTTCGTCTAATTGCATTCTTCGCCAACGATTTCGCAGAGCGATAGCAACGGCTCGTTTCGCCTTGTCTTGCCCCACAATGTGCTTGTCCAATTCAGAGGTGATTTCTCTAGGTGTCATTATGGTCATTAATGAGTCCGTTATAGCTAAATTTAAGATCTGATCTCAGTCAATTTCAAGTTCTTTGATTGTGTGCGTTTGATTGGTATAAACGCAAATATCTGCTGCAATAGTTAAGCTCTTCTCAACAATTTCCTTGGCATTCAACGTGGTATTTTGTGTTAATGCTCTTGCAGCCGAAAGAGCGTAGGGCCCACCAGAGCCAATAGCCATAATAGAATCTTCCGGGTCTATGACATCACCATTACCGGTAATAATAAGTGAAGATTCTTTGTCGGCCACTATTAGGAGCGCCTCTAGTCGTCTCAATGCGCGTTCAGTTCGCCAAATTTTGGCGAGTTCCACTGCTGCTCTTACCAATTTTCCTTGGTGTTTTTCTAATTGCTCTTCGAAGCGCTCAAATAGAGTGAATGCATCAGCGGTTCCGCCAGCAAACCCTGCCAATACCTTGCCTTTGTTTAAACAGCGTACCTTACGTGCATTTCCTTTCATAACCGTATTCCCTTGAGAAACCTGACCATCGCCTCCAATGGCAACTTTGTTGTCTCTTCTCACTGAAACAATTGTTGTGCCGTGATATTGGTTCAATTGAGCTCTCCTGTATCTTAAGGGTGACCGGATATCGTCAACTATTCTAAAGGAATTCCCTAATTACCATAACTACCATGGCTTGTGAAATTTGTGCATGCCCAGTTATTCAAGAAAAGACGCTGATCAGCTAGAGGTCAGCTGGATTTTGTCTGCTTAAATTGTGTTTATTAGCAAAATACCGACATTTGTTCATTACTAATTAGTTCGATTATTGTTGTTTTTAAGTTATTAAGGTCCAGTCTGAAAAAAGTTTAACCTTGTAGTTAAGTTTAAAACTAGCATAAGGGCAAAAAGAATATAGCGCTTCTCCCCAAAATTTACATTTTGGAGAAGGTTTTCTCTATTGAAAAAGATGGTAGTTGAGGATGATTGGATGCTGAGCAGATGTTACCTTCACTGCAATTTAATGCGGAAGCTAGTAATATTGTTATCAAACAGCAAACGTTGTGCTTCACCCAGCTCCATACTGGTATCGAATGGACCAGCCTGAACTAGGAAAAGTGTCCTACCGGGTAGGTCTGTGGTTTTAACAATTACATTGAGTCCTAGTTCTAATTGCCTTTGCTGCTCTTGCTCTGCTAATTCGCGTTGCGCAAATGCGCCGGATTGTAACATGAAAGGCTCATTTGCAGATTCAGGTGGCATAGGACATTCAAGTTGATTACTTGGATCATTGCATTCAAATTCGAAGTCAACGGGAGTTGCGTTGGTTTGGACTTCATATTGTGTTAATTCAGTATAAAACTCAAAGTCTACAGTTGGTGAATTTTGATATTCGTCTTCAATTCTTTCTACTTGGGAAAGGTCCGCGGTGGAGTTAGCGACCGAAGGTCCTACGTTTAATGCAGGAACTTTGCCAGAAAGATAAAAAATCACACAAGCAAATACACCTATCGTTATCCCTAAAAGGATTCCTGTAACCATTAGTGACCACGCTGGAGGGGCCTGCGCTGGTTTCTTTTCCAATATTGGCTCAGGTCGAATTTTGGCAAAATCTTGAGTCATCTAATTCGGTAAAACTAACCTATTGATTTTAATTGCTTTTATTTGGCGAAATATTCTTTGCCACCACAATTATCGGTAATTCCGCTGGAACCTATAGAGATTATAGGAAATAGGCGCTTTGCGAGCACTACTTTAAAATCAGATCATTTCCAGTGGGTCTACATCCAAACTAAGTCGTAAGCGATTTGGTGTTTTCAGTTCATCTATTCGGTAAACCAGCTCGCACAGAAATTGCTGCATGGTCGATTTCGTCTTTGCTTTAAAGAGTAATTGAGATCGGTAACGACCGGCTCGCTTTTCTAAGGGAGCGGGCACTGGTCCTAAGCAGTCAATATCGGAACTTAACGGTTGAAGTATTTCTTCCGAGCAAAGCTTTACTTTTTTAAGTAAATCGATAGTAGATTTTAGTTGAGGACCTTCCGCGCGTATTAAAGCTAACTGGGTAAATGGCGGCATTGAGGTTAATCTCCGCTCGTCCATTATCCTTTGGGCTATTTCGTTATAACTTGAAGTTAATAGATGGGTTAGTGCCTGATGAGAAGCATGCCTCGATTGGATTACAACTTCACCAGCACGCAGCGCTCTTCCAGCCCGGCCGGATACCTGGATGAAAGTTTGTGTCATAAATTCTGACCCTCGAAAATCCGGACTGAATAGCCCTGAGTCCGCTTCGACGATAGCAACGAGTGTGATGTTTGGAAAGTGATGACCTTTCGCTAGCATCTGGGTGCGTATCAAAATACATGGATCTCCTTATTGGATTTGTTCGAGCATGGCATTGAAATTCCGTTCGCTACGAGCGCTATCTCTATCGATGCGAATCACAGGATAATTCGAAAATTTGCTATTTAAAACTCTCTCGAGTTTCTGAGTGCCCACACCCAAAGTGCTGAGTTTATTTAATTTACATTGCGGGCAAATATTAGGGATATGGTGCGTTTTGCCACAAAGATGGCAGTGCATACTCGGTGGCTCAGCATGAACAGTTAATTGAGAAATGCACGCGCTGCATTCAGCTACCCAGCCGCACTGAATGCAATTCAATACAGGTGCATAGCCTCTTCGGTTAATAAATAAAAGTGTTTGATTATTTGCGCTGAGGTGTTTTTCGATTTTAAAGAGTAGCTGTTCTGATAAGCCATTATCAAGAGCTTCATTGGCAGTATCTATAATTGAGGCAACTGCTTGGCTAGCGGCGCCAGCCCGCTGTGATAACGACAGGTAGATGAATTTTTTCTTCCTTGCATTGTATAAGCTTTCCAGACTCGGTGTAGCTGACCCCAGAATCACAGGTATATTTTCTTTACGGGCACGCATTACAGCTATATCTCGTGCAGAGTAACGAAACCCCTCTTGCTGTTTAAATGATCCATCGTGCTCCTCATCAACGATTATGAGGCCAAGGTTAGGCGCTGGCGTGAACACACACGATCGAGTTCCAATTATTATTGCTGATGCGCCACTTCTTGCTTGTGACCAAGCCTCAAATCGCTTATTGCTATTAATACCGGAATGAAGGGTCGCTATAGAGCATTGAAATCTGTTTTTAAAGCGAGAAACAGTTTGAGGAGTCAATCCTATTTCTGGAATCAGGATCAAACATTGGCGACCTTCAGTTAAATGATCCTCCATGATTTGCATATAAACTTCAGTTTTTCCAGAGCCTGTTACTCCGTCGAGAAGGAAACAGTTATATCCTGTCCCCTGGGCGCGAATATGATCGATTGCTTTCTGTTGCTCACTATTGAGCTCAGGGCCTTTAGAAGAGTTGCGTACTATAGAAGCAAACTCACTTTGTGGTTTAGAGTCTCTTATATAGCTTTTGATAAAACCTTTTTTTTCTAACGTATTTATTACTGTGTTTGAAAATCCTTTGCTGATTATCTCTTTCTTTGTGATATTTCTTTTATTTTCCAAATAGCCAATTAAGGCTTTTTGCCTAGGGGCCCGGGCGAGCCCATTAGGTCCTGGGCTTGCATTGTTGCTAAGTAATTTGTAAAAGGTTTCTTGCTGATAAATAGTTCTCGCGCTGCGAAGTTTTATTGGGGTTGCTGCATTGAATACATCGCCTATGGGGTGTTGATAATATTGAGAGCACCATTCCAGTAAATTTAATAGCTTTCCCGAATAAATAGGCTCGGAATCTATGATTTGCAGAATTGGTTTTAGTTCTTCTCGACTTAGTTCAGATTCTTCAGCTCGTGATATTACGAAACCTATAACCTTTCGGTGGCCGAAATCAACCTGGACGCGCATCCCATTAACTATCGCTTGTTTTGTTTCAGGAGGGAGATAATCGAACAGCCCTCTTAACGGCGAGGGGATTGCTATTTTATAGATGAGTCCTTTATATCTGCTTTGGTCGAACGTTGGCATTAAAGACTAACCACTTTCTTGCTAATCGGAACAACATACTAAATAGAAATAACGTCGAGAGTAAAATAGAACTTAAAATAGAACCATAGATGGGTTTATAGTAGGGCTGGGTTAGGTAAAAAGCTTGTTTTATACTCCCGAGATACGCTATACGCGACAATGCCAAGTAAAGTTCACAGACGAGATTGTATTATGAGTAGTAAAGAATTACCTACGGAATTACTAGAGGCTCGGGACCAAATAGATCAAATAGATCAAGACTTGGTGGAATTGTTAGCTGCTCGTTTTGAGTTAACTCGCCAAGTCGGCGTATTAAAAGCAAAAAAAAAATTGAATGCTTTGGACGGGGCTAGAGAGGCTCAAAAGCTACAGGACTTAAATCTGCTTTCCAAAGATAAAGGCTTAAATCCAGAATTTATCACCGAATTATTCCGTCGGATCATGGATGAGGTAGTGGAGAATCATAATAAGCTACGACAGGAATAAATGTAAAACTAAAGCATCTGTTGCCAATTAGCGGTTCTCTGTTAGAATGCACGCCCCTTCGCGGACGAATGGGTCTAAATCGGATGTGGAGCACCAAAACCAGATTGCTTGGTGGTAGCGACATTAACCAAGAGGATTCCTAATGAGAGCAGATATCCACCCTAACTACGGCTCAATTAAGGCTACATGTAGTTGCGGAAATGTCATCGAAACTAAATCTACGCTGGGTAAAGACATCCTGATTGAAGTTTGTTCTGCATGTCACCCATTCTATACTGGGAAACAGAAAATTTTGGATTCTGGAGGGCGGGTAGACAGATTTAAACGTCGTTTCGGTAATCGGAAATTATAATCGCGCTTAAATTTGTTGTGCTTCGCTGTTCGCAGATTTAGGTTTGGCCTAGCTATGGTGGATTTATAGGACCGTATTTCCGGCGTCTTACTTTGAATCTAGTAATTGTAATTAATCAGTGCCAATAATCATTGGGAATTGGCGCTTGGGAGGGTTCGCAGCAATGTTCCTTCAAATTTCTCGGCAAATGCTTGTTAGAAGATAATTTCCGTCGACAACTCTTCCTCGCTCGTTTCGTCAATTTCCAGACCTGGAAGCTGAGTATCAAGAGGCTCCGGTGCGTTTTCGTCGCGAAAATATTCGAAAATAGCATTGGGATCACCGGGTGTAGCAGGTTCACCTGTAGTCTTGTCAATGAGTCGATCAACAATCCCATCCGGACGACTCATTATATTTTCCGGTGCATCCCGCAAGGCTTCTCGCATGAAATCAATCCAGATGGGAACGGCTACCGTTGCGCCTTGTTCTCTTTCACCTAATGGTTCGGGCTGATCGAACCCTACGAATACAGTCGTAGCAATATCTTTATTAAATCCAGAGAACCAGAGTTCTTGTGGTCCATTAGTGGTTCCTGTTTTCCCTCTTAAATCCCCGCGATTCAAATCGCGATAAACTCTATTTCCGCTGCCTTCCGTTATTACGGATTCCAACATTGAATTTAAGATATAAGCCACGCGCTCATCAATGATGCGCGGTGCAGGAATAATTGAATTCCCGCTTTCATCTAGTCGTTGAGCACAATCGTCGCAAACTACAACAGGGTTTGCCTGATAAAGTAATCCATCAACTTCAGTAGATATTTCTTTGATGAACCAAGGGTCGACCTTGAAGCCACCATTGGCTATAGCAGAATAACCTGTGACGATTTCTAATGGTTGAACATCTCTACTTCCTAAGGCAACAGTTAAATCATTGTTAGGAAAATTTTGAGTTTGAAATCCAAACTTTGCTGCAAATGAAAGAACTTTCTCAGAGCCAAGCTCGTTGTATAAACGCACTGCAGGAACATTTCGCGATTCCTTTAATGCATAACGCAAGGTGATTGGTCCAAGAAAATTATCCTCATAATTGTTTGGCCGATAATCTCCTCGAGTAATTGGTGCGTCGTTAATAATGCTGGAAGGAGAATAGCCATCTTCCAGTGCTGCGCCGTATAAAAACGGTTTGAAATTTGAACCGGGGGGTCGAGCTGTTATGACTCTATTAACCTGACTACGACGAAAATCATACCCACCAACAAGTGCCATTATTTCTCCATTGTTTGGAGACATTGACACTAATGCACCCTGAATGTCCGGTACTTGGCCTAGTTCCCAACCATTTTCTTTGCGCCTAACGCGAATTAGATCGCCCTGTTCCACAACATCAGAGGCAACTTGCGGTGGAGGCCAGGCTTCGTTTCTACTTCTGAAAGTATAAGCCCAGGTCATGCCTTCCCAGGGAACTGCAATCGTCTCTCCATTTTTTAAGAGCGCTTCGAATGATTGGTTATGGACTTCAACAACTATAGCGGGCTCTTGATTGCCATAAGTAGGAACTTCTTGCAGATGAGTTAACCAGGCCTCGATTGGTTCTCCTAAGTCTGCCGTGTATTGCGCATCGGCGCCGCGATATCCATGGCGTTTGTCGTAGTAATTTTCTAGTCCATCAACAATTGCGGCATTGGCCGCCACTTGCAGCTCCCCGTTTATGCTGGTAGTTACTTCGAAACCTCTGGTATAAGTGCCCTCACCGAATTGATCGTATAGGGTTTGCCGGACCATCTCGGCAATATAAGGCGCAGATACTGCGATGTTTCTGTTACGCCGGTTAGCAGTTATAGGTTCGCTGTTTGCAGCTTCAAAGTCGACTCGACTAATCATGTTTTCGTTCAACATGTTACGCAGTCTAGTCTCGCGGCGATCTAACGCGCGAAAAGGATTGCTGAACGGGTTGCAGGTCGAATGGCAAGGCAACAGTGAGATCATCATGGCCGATTCAGCCAAACTAAGTTCGCTTACATCCTTTCCGTAATACACAAATGCAGCAGCGCCAATGCCATCAGCACCAGCACCGAAGTAGATTGTATTTAGATAGAGTGTAAGAATTTCTTCTTTGGTAAGCTCCCTTTGGATTTGGAGTGCGAAAGGTATCTCCTTAAATTTTCTTAGGTAAACATTATCACTATCGAAAGACAGGTTATTGGCCAATTGCATAGTGATAGTGCTGCCGCCCCCCAGGCGCCTCCCGGTGATAAAACCGTAGAATCCCCTTAACAGGCTTTGCACATCTACCCCTGGGTGAGAATAAAATCGGACATCTTCAGTAGCAATAAGGGCATTTATCAGTACATCGGGGATGTTTTCATATTGGACAGGGTTTCGTCGGTTGCCAATTTCGTCGATTAATCGATTATCGGATGTGTAAATCCTGAGGGGTGTTTCTAGTTGAACGTCCTTGTAGGCCTCAGCGGCCGGCAATAATGGCGCAAGATATAAATAAGCTGCCATGGCCACCATGACGACACCAGAGGCGCCGGCGGTTATTAGAAGAGCAATCCAAGTGAAGGCAGTTCTAAGGCTCATAGCTCGATAACGTTCGATTTCAAGATTTTCGCTGTTTTTATAACTTTGTCGGATTAATAAGACAAATTTGTAGTTTTAGGTAACATTCATACGAAGGCAACAGTACATTATACACGCGAGTTTCGTATAGCCCACTTTCCAAGCATATTTTGCTTAGTTCGAGGTTAAAATTTGCCGATTTCGATTGAGCTTTCAGAAACTCCCCATATGTTTAAAATTGCATAGGCTTAAGTGTTATGCCACGACCCCCTAAAACTTAGCTCAGATTGTTGCAATAATGCTCGCTAAATTTCGGGTTTACAATTGCCTTTTCAAAAAATGGACCTAATTCTATATGAAATATAATGGAAACGTTTTTTTGGTTGGCCCTATGGGAGCTGGGAAAACGACGATAGGCAAAGTCCTAGCTGATCGGTTACAACTCCAATTCTTCGATTCGGATCAGGAGATACAATGCTCGACAGGGACAGATATCCCATGGATTTTCGACGTGGAAGGAGAAAGTGGTTTTCGCAGTCGTGAAATTAAGATGATTGATGTTCTGACTAGGAAGTTGAATATTGTGTTGGCAACGGGTGGTGGCTCTGTTATTGAAGAAGAAAATCGAAAACGCTTATCTGAGAGAGGGACAGTCATTTACTTGCATGCGTCTATTGAACAACAAATAGAGCGAACTGCCAGGGATAAGGGTCGACCCCTACTGCAAACAGGAGATCCTGAGACTAAAATTCGAGAGTTAATGGAGATTAGGGAAGCACTTTACCGCCAAGTAGCCGATATTGTAATTGATACTAACCAGCGAAACGCTCGGTCAGTAAGTTTAGAGATTAGTAAAAAACTGTTATAAAAAACGAATTAACTAGACGGAAATTAGTTAAATGCAAACTGTGCAGGTCGAATTAGGTGATCGAAGTTATCCAATTTTTATTGGTGCTAACCTATTAGAAAATGGTGCCCTTTTCCTTCCTTTTATTGGTCATGGACGAGCAGTTGTGGTGACCAACGACATCGTCGCACCCCTTTATCTGGAAAAAGTTAAATCACAATTGGGGACTTTTTTCAGCTCAGCAATCGTTCTTCCAGATGGGGAAAACACAAAAACTATAGATACGGTTGCAAGAATTTACGAACATTTGTTAGAAGGAAAGTATGACCGCACAACTACCTTGGTTGCTCTTGGCGGAGGAGTCGTAGGGGATATAGCCGGATTTGCTGCTGCTACCTATCTGCGCGGAATTAAATTTCTTCAAATGCCGACAACTCTCTTGGCGCAGGTTGATTCTTCAGTAGGAGGTAAGACTGGTGTTAATCATGCGCTGGGTAAGAACATGATTGGAGCTTTCTACCAGCCACAATGCGTCGTTGCGGATACTGAAGTTTTGCGGAGTCTTCCTAAACGGCAGGTCAAAGCCGGGATGGCGGAAGTGTTGAAGTACGGCTTAATTAAAAACCCCAAGTTTTTTGATTGGTTAGCGGGAAATAATAAAGAACTTCTAGCTTTGCAAACAGAGTCCATCGCATATGCCGTCAGAATTTGCTGCCAAGAAAAATCGGCAATCGTAGCTAAAGATGAGAAGGAAGCAGGAGTGCGTGCGCTACTAAACTTGGGCCATACTTTCGGCCACGCCATCGAGACAGCGACCGGATATGGAAACTGGCTTCATGGTGAGGCAGTTGCTATGGGAATGGTCATGGCGGCGGATCTGTCAATGCGTTTAGGGTGGTTAAGTCAAGAAGATGCGGCACGAATAAGGCTGGTGCTTGAGAAAAGTTTTGGTATGCAGGTGAGTCCACCAGCAGATATAAGTGTGCGCCAATATTTGGATTTAATGTCTTCCGACAAGAAAGCCGAGCTGGGTAAAATACGATTTATTCTTCTGAAGGCAATTGGTCAGGCAGAGATATTTGGAGATGTCGAAAATGAATTACTAGAGGCAACGCTAACCGCTGGAAGGGGGCTTTGCCTTTAAAGAATTATGCTTGTCGATTAATTTTCACTTTTAAGGCAATTTTCTATTTCGGCTTTGTTATTTTCGCTAGCGATGGTTTTTGATTGCAGTCGAGTATACTTCTAATAGCCTCTATTAGTAATTTCCGGCTCTTTTTAGTACGAATAAATTGAAAAGTTATCGTTCTTACCTCAATAACCAGCAAGAAGCTAGTTTAAGTGGCTCTCGCTCGTATCGGATAAGCTTGTATTATTTTTAAAACCTATATCGGTACAACAATGAATGTTAAGGGCGCTTTGATTGAAGCCAGTCACTTTAATGCATCAGCCGTGGCCTAGATGTAGATGCTATCGAAATTAATAGTACAGGTTCGCGATAGTTAATTAAACTTACTGCGTTTGTGTCTGTAATTGCCTCGTGTACAATTGCCTAGACTTTTTATTGTTAAACACTGTGCGTATTAATGCCTAAAGGCCGGTGTTTACCGCACATTAACTGCATTCTTGAAATAAATCCGAAGGTTATTCGTGGCTCTTAAAAATGACCGATTCCTGAAAGCACTCATGAGGGAGCCTGTTGATGTAACTCCGGTATGGATGATGCGTCAAGCAGGCAGGTATCTACCGGAATATCGCGCTACAAGAAAGCAAGCCGGTAATTTTCTCAAGCTTTGCCAAACTCCCGAATTGGCCTGCGAAGTGGCTCTGCAGCCTCTTCAGCGATATGAATTTGATGCGGCTATTTTATTCTCAGATATTCTCACTATCCCTGACGCAATGGGCCAGGGGCTTTACTTTGAGGAGGGTGAAGGGCCGCGATTCCAAAAAGTAATTCGAATAGCCAAGGATGTGGAGCAATTGCCCGCTCTTAATGTCACAGCCGATTTAGGCTACGTAATGGATACAGTTTCTCTCATACGAAGAGAATTGAATGGGTCGGTGCCGTTGATCGGCTTTTCTGGCAGTCCCTGGACGTTAGCTTGCTATATGATTGAAGGCGGAGGTAGCAAGGATTTCCGGAAAGTCAAAGAATTTATGTATAACAATCCAGAAGTAATGCATTTGCTTCTTGAAAAGCTTGCGATAGCAATCACTGACTACCTCAATGCGCAAATTCGTGCTGGCGCTCAAGCTGTGCAGATTTTTGATACTTGGGGAGGCATTTTAACGACATCCAGTTATTTCGATTTTTCCCTGACATACATGAAGAATATCATTTCGAACTTAATTAAAGAAGCTGATGGACGGCCCTTGCCCGCAATAGTCTTTACTAAAAACGGCGGTCTTTGGTTGGAGGCAATAGCAAATTCGGGCACTAATGCTGTAGGCCTAGATTGGACTATTGAAATAGGCGATGCTAGGAAGCGGGTAGGGAAGTCCTGCTCGCTCCAAGGGAATATGGACCCCTTTATTCTTTGTGGCTCAGATGGAACGATACGGGACGAAGTTGGAAAAATTCTTGAAAGTTTTGGTAATGGAAATGGTCATGTATTTAACCTTGGCCATGGTATCTCGCCCGGGATTAACCCTGACAAAGTTAGCGTATTTGTAGACGCCGTGCATGAGCTCTCCGCCCGATATCATTCTTGAAACGTCAGATTTGATTACCGCGTTTGTTGGGTTGGGCGCAAATTTACCCTCAAGCTATGGTGCTCCGCTTGCTACTCTTAAAGCAGTAATCAACAGGCTCAAAGCAGATTATGCTCGACTGGTGTGCTCTTCTTTTTATCGAACAGAAGCCGTTGACTGCGCAGCGGGGACCCCAGATTTTATTAATGCAGTTATTGCTATCTATTGCGACCTAGATCATAGAGCAAGTGACTTAATGGGTTACTTGCAAGAACTGGAAGAAGATTTCGGTCGAATCAAAGCTAATAACGGTAATGCGTCTCGGCCCTTAGATTTAGATATTCTCTGGTTCGGCAATTTTCGGGTTTCATCTGAAAGTCTAACCATACCCCATCCAAGGGCGGCAAAGCGTCGTTTTGTTATGCAGCCTCTGGTTGAGATAGCACCCCAAATTATATTGCCTGGGCAAACTCAGACGGCTAAAGACTTACTAAATAAACTACCTCTTGCCCCAAAAGTAAATCGTATTTCTTAGATTTTACGTACGTAATTGAAATTGCGAAGGAAATCCCCTGAGTCCAATAAATTACAGTATCTAAAGATTCAGTGATTTAAGCTGGGCAGCCATTGATCAGGACTAAAAGTGTGCCGAATTAAATTTAAATTTTTTAGAGTTAATGGTATTGTAAGAGAGTTGTTTGGTGCATATAAGTTTTTGTGCTGGATTTAAAAAATTAAGACTTAAATGCACTCTCATTCGGTACGTTGAGCAAGCAAATATAAACTTTATTTGAGCAAGAGAAAAAACGACAAATAAACCCAGCATGAAAGTTATCAATCACAAAATTATGTTCGCAATGCTCCTGTCCATTCTTAACAATTGGCAGCTTGCTAGTGCTCAGCAGGATGACGTGAATGCGGGCAGCAAGCACGCTGAAGAGTTTGATACTTTTGCTAGTTTCCGCATTGCGCCGACTTCGGTATTAGGCGAAGCTATTGCCCCGTTATTTGAAATACATCGAAGTCTGGAATCAAAAGATATTCAGGGGCATGTTGTAGAAGATGCTCTTAATTTCAATCTCGGTTTAGAAATTGCTCCGATCGAAGGGTTGAGTATCAGTGCGGATGCTTGGCAGCAAGAGATTAACGAAGTTCCTGGAAACATTGCCAGGGAATCCAACGGCGGTTTGCCGCAACTTTATATTGAAGAAGCGGCAATCAGTGAGTTTAATATTAAAAATCCATTTGTTGGCTCAAATTTAGAATCCAGCGGTTTCGATATTGGTGCCTCCTATGTTTGGGACACGAATAGGTACGGTCAATTTACACTAAGTACTAAAACCACGTACGTTCAGGATTTCAAAAACAATGGCTCGTTGCTAGAATTTATTAATTATGAATTTAGCGATCCAAATGACCGTGTGGTCAGTCCGGAGCTGCAAAGCAGTTTGATGTTAACTTGGGAGTTCGGTAATCATACCGCCAGCGCAATAACCAATTATTTCGATTCTTTTAAAGATATTAGCGAATTAGATTTGGATGAAATTAATGCATTAGTGGATGACATTACAACTGTTGATCTGCAGTATGGTTATAGTGTTGAAACTAGTAACAACGATCGCGCTATAATTTCCTTTGGTATTCGTAATATTTTTAATGAAAGAACCGCCCAGATCTTAAATTCGAATACCCGAATCCTCGACCAAAATGGCCGTGTTGCATACGGCTCGATAAAGTACCAGTTCTGAATTTTTAATTAGCATCTCCAGTCTTTATCAGTATGTGGATATGCTGATAATAGATAAATCCCAATTAGAAGGCTCGGGCTTGGTTATAAAGGTAAATCTGACCTAATAGGTCTTAAATTGACCAGGAAAGCTCTTTGCAGGAATATTTGCTTACCCTCAATTGTAAACTCTCGGCTAAAAGATTTGAGCTCTGGGATCAAGCCGCGGTAGGGCTATGTGTTTCTCTAAAGCTCCAACTTGAGGGAGCTTTACAATTTTACGATTGACTAAATCCATCACTTATAATTAATTGAGGGTCTTTTTGATAAAACTGTCAGATGAATTAGTTATAAACGGGGGTATGTGCAATGGCAGCTTATAGCGCACCGTTAAGGGACATGCAATTTCTTTTACAGAATGTATTTCAAGCTGAAAAGGTCTTCAATGCAATGCCTGATACGGCAGAAGTTTCAGACGATCTGTGTTTTGCTATTTTGACAGAAGCCGGAAAGATTGCGGAGCAATTGCTAGCGCCGATTAATCGATCTGGAGATCAAGAAGCATGCCGTCTAGAGAATGGCAAGGTTGTTACGCCGGAAGGTTTTAAAGAAGCCTATGCTGCCTATGTTGAAGGCGGTTGGCCAAGCCTTACAGGTGACAAGTATTATGGTGGACAGGGAATGCCCAAAGTGCTTTCAGCAATGATTGAGGAAATGTTCTTTGGTGCAAATTCATCTTTTTGCCTGTACACGATTCTTACAACTGGGGCGACGTTAACTCTCAGTGAACACGCGAATGAAGAGTTGAAGAAAACTTACCTTCCCAAAATGCTATCTGGAATTTGGTCCGGCACTATGTGCCTAACCGAACCCCATGCTGGCACCGATTTAGGCATTATCCATTCTAAAGCGTACCCAAATACTGAAGGCAGTTACAACATAAACGGTACAAAGATATTCATTACGGCTGGCGATCACGATTTAACGGAAAATATTATTCATCTCGTGCTCGCGAAACTACCAGATGCGCCAGCGGGCGTGAGAGGCATCTCTTTGTTTTTGGTTCCGAAGTTTCTTGTTAATGATGATGGAAATCTGGGCGAATCAAATATGGTGAGCACTGGTTCTATAGAAAACAAAATGGGCATTAAAGCTTCCGCTACTTGCGTTTTAAATTTTGAGAATTCGAGAGGGTTCCTTGTTGGCGAACCAAATAGTGGATTAGCTAACCTATTCACCATGATGAATTATGAGCGGCTATCTATGGGCTTGCAGGGTAATGGGCTCGCCGAGAGTTCTTATCAAATCGCTTCAGAATACGCTAGGGAAAGGCTTCAGGGTCGAGCAGCTACTGGACTNAAACATAGCAACAAAGAGGCTGANCCGATTCTTGTTCATCCAGATGTTCGCCGAATGTTGCTCACCATGAGAGCAAACACTCTAGCGGGCAGGGCGCTATCTCTTTACAGTGCCTTTCAACTTGATATTGTTCGTTTTCACCCAGAAGACTCAGTAAGAAAGAGAGCAAGCCAGCTCGTATCATTATTAATACCAGTTCAAAAAGCCTACTGTACAGACCGTGGGTTTGAATCCTGTGTATTGGGACAGCAGGTTTTAGGAGGTCACGGCTACATTGCAGAATGGGGCTTGGAGCAGAACGTTCGCGATGTTCGAATTTCACAAATTTACGAGGGCGCAAACGGTATTCAAGCCTTAGACTTGATGGGAAGAAAAACTGTTCGGAGCAACGGTGAGCTATTGGGTATTCTGAATGAAGAAATAGCTAATTTTATATCTGCTCATAAAGGAAATAGTGAAATGCAGGCGGGGTTATCTCAATTGCAAGTTATTGCTGAAGATTTAAGTGGGGCTGCTGCTGATGTAATTAGAAATGCTAAAAACAGCCCCGATGAAATAGGTGCCGCGTCCTATCCTTATATGGAACTAATGGGCCTCACTCTATTTTGCTTTATGTGGCAACGTATTATTGCAGCAGCTCTGAAGGCGAAAGCGCAAGAAATAGGAGATGTCGATTATTTGGAAGCTCTTATACAAACCGGTGAATTCTTTATGCTTCGACTGCTGCCCCAGTCGAGAGCTCTAGTCGCCGAAATTAGGGCTGGAGCAGACACTGTTATGGCAATGACTAATGAACAGTTCTAGGTAGGGTGTTTCTAGTTACTTAAACAATAAATCAGGCCTGATTAATCTGTTAGTCTTACTATTGTTTGCAGACGGTATACTTATCCAAAACTATGTTAGGCCAAAATCAATGATTAGAATAGCAATTGCAGGTGCAGCAGGTCGTATGGGTAGAGCCTTGGTAGAAGCGGTTTATCTCAGTAATGCCGATGTTATGCTTACTACAGCAACGGTACTTGCTCAAGATCCATGTTTGAAAGTGGATTCTGGGTTGCTGGCGATGGGGGTTAACAATGGAGTGACTANCGGCAGTAACCTGGCAGCATCTGTCGACAAATTTGATGTGCTTATTGATTTTACTGAGCCTGCTGCAACCCTTTCCCATATTGAGCTTTGTCGGCGGCACGAGAAAGCGATGGTAATAGGTACAACTGGACTNAGTGGCGAAGAGCGACGACAAATTNATAGTGCTGGAGACAGCATACCCATTGTTTTTGCTCCTAATATGAGTATTGGCGTGAATCTTTGCCTGAATCTGCTGGAACAGACTGCACGAGCTTTTGGGGATGAAGTTGATGTGGAAATTTCTGAAGCTCATCATCGTTTTAAGAAAGACGCGCCATCTGGCACCGCTTTAAAAATGGGAGAGGTTGTTGCACAGACTTTAGGGCGCGATTTAAAGGAAGTGGCTGTCTTTGGTCGAGAAGGAGTTGGCGACGAGCGCGATAGATCGACAATTGGATTTTCGACAGTTAGGGGCGGCGATATCGTTGGTGATCATACTGTTACCTTTGCGAGTCTCGGTGAAAGGGTGGAAATTACGCATAAAGCTAGCAGCAGAATGACCTTTGCGAATGGAGCAGTGCGTGCCGCGCTTTGGGTCGTGGAAAAAAAACCTGGCGTTTATTCGATGCAACAAGTCTTGGCTTTAAAATAACTCTAGGATTCTTTTATTATAAGAGAGTTGGTCTAATAGAAATCATGAATGGACAAAGAGTAATTATTTTTTATATCATACCCGCTCAGTATGTCGAATGCTGATATCCAGAATTTTTAAAATTTAAAAGCGGAATGAGGAATTTCTTCATTCCGCTTTTTTTTGTTTTTGATGTGACACTTGACAAGGTTTTCAGGAGACAGAATGACAGGTTTGGCAGTACTGGCATTAGAAGACGGCACCACATTTAGGGGCATTGCAATTGGAGCTAAAGGCAGCTCTACTGGCGAGGTTGTTTTTAATACCTCTATGTCGGGCTACCAGGAAATCTTGACCGATCCGTCATACGCGAAGCAAATTATTACCTTAACCTACCCCCATGTCGGTAATACGGGTACCAATGACGAAGACAATGAGTCGCCAAAAGTTTGGGCATCCGGGTTGATTATTCGCGATTTGCCTTTGCTCGCCAGTAATTGGCGTAATGAACAAACATTGGATGAATTTCTAAAGCAGCGAAATATTGTTGCTATTGCTGAAATAGATACCCGGAAATTAACTCGTTTACTAAGAGATAAAGGACAATTGAATGGGTGCTTGATTTCTGGAGATGAATTGCAATCGGGAGGCGAAGAGAAAGCTATCGAACTAGCTAGAGAGTTTCCGGGTCTTAAGGGTATGGACCTGGCTAAAGTGGTCACCATTAATAAGTCCTATTCTTGGGATCAAAGCGTATGGGATGCAGAAAAAGGGTACTTAGCGCCCCGTGACGCTCGTTTCAATGTGGTGGCATATGATTTTGGAGTGAAGCGCAATATTTTACGAATGCTCGTTGCGCGGGGTTGCAAGGTAACCGTGATGCCCGCAGAAACACCAGCGGCAGAAGTATTAGCCTTGAATCCTGATGGTATATTTTTGTCGAATGGCCCTGGTGATCCAGAACCATGTGATTATGCGATTAGTGCGATTAGGGACTTCTTAGACCAAAATATTCCGATTTTTGGGATTTGTCTTGGTTGCCAATTACTCGCCTTGGCCTCCGGCTGCAGCACTATAAAAATGCAATTGGGCCACCATGGTGCCAATCATCCTGTACAAAACATTCGTGACGGTACGGTATTAATAACCAGTCAGAATCATGGTTTTGCGGTTGATAGTAAAACTCTTCCCGAAAATTTAGAAGCGACCCACAAGTCGTTATTCGACGGTTCTCTGCAAGGAATTGAGCGCACAGATAAGCCAGCGTTTGGNTTTCAAGGTCATCCTGAAGCAAGTCCTGGTCCACACGACATGGCACCGTTATTCGATCATTTTATNGAGTTGATGGAACGTCAATTGAGGGAAGAAAATCATTCCAAGCAAATCGCGATGGATGGTTAAGCATGCCTAGAAGAACCGACATTGATTCTATTCTTATTTTGGGCGCCGGCCCAATCATTATTGGCCAAGCCTGTGAGTTTGATTATTCGGGAGCGCAGGCGTGTCAGGCTTTAAAGGAAGAGGGCTACCGTGTCATTCTGGTAAATTCTAATCCAGCCACCATCATGACTGATCCCGCTATGGCTGATGCTACTTACATAGAGCCAGTCAAATGGCGGATCGTGGAAAAAATAATTGAGAAAGAGAGGCCAGATGCAATTCTGCCAACGATGGGCGGGCAAACTGCGCTCAACTGCGCTTTAGATTTGAATCGGCATGGTGTTTTAGAAAAGTATGGAGTTGAGTTAGTCGGCGCCAGCTGCGAAGCCATCGATAAAGCGGAGGATCGCGAGCTATTTGACAAAGCAATGGTTTCTATTGGCCTTGAAACTCCGCGTCATGGTATGGCTCATAATATGGAACAAGCTCATGCAGCTCTAGAAACAATTGGATTCCCTTGCATTATTAGACCTTCTTTTACCTTGGGNGGTACTGGAGGAGGTATTGCATATAACAAGGAAGAGTTTGATGAGATTTGCGCTCGGGGATTAGAGCTATCTCCAACTACTGAATTGCTAATTGATGAATCATTAATCGGTTGGAAGGAATTTGAGTTAGAAGTTGTTCGGGATAAGAAAGACAATTGTATTATAGTTTGCTCAATTGAGAATTTCGATGCAATGGGAGTTCATACGGGAGATTCAATTACAGTAGCTCCAGCACAGACGCTAACCGATAAGGAATATCAAATTCTTCGAAATGCAGCGATTTCGGTGTTGAGAGAGATTGGTGTTGAAACAGGCGGATCTAATGTCCAGTTTGCAATTAATCCGGTTGATGGGCGCCTGGTTATAATTGAAATGAATCCGCGAGTGTCCCGTTCTTCTGCTCTGGCTTCCAAAGCCACTGGATTTCCAATAGCTCGTGTGGCTGCCAAACTAGCGATTGGGTTTACATTAGATGAATTGCGCAATGAAATTACCGGCGGAGCTACACCAGCCTCCTTCGAACCAGCTATTGACTATGTGGTGACAAAAATTCCGCGATTTACCTTCGAAAAATTTCCTGAAGCAAATGATCGCATTACGACTCAAATGAAATCGGTCGGTGAGGTAATGGCAATTGGTCGTACCTTCCAAGAGTCTGTGCAAAAGGCATTACGTGGTTTAGAAGTAGGAATGTGTGGCTTTGACCCTATTCTCGATAATAGCCTCGCAAATAAAAAAGAAGTGCTTACCCGAGAATTAACGGAGCCTGGAGCACAGCGCATCTGGTATGTCGCCGATGCATTGCGTCAGAATTGGGCCATAAACACTATTTACGATTTATCTGGAATTGATCCTTGGTTTTTAGCTCAAATCCAAGACATAGTTTGTGCGGAGCAAGCGATTTTAGGTTTAAGCCTTTCTGAAATTGAGCACGAACACTTGCTCAGACTTAAGCGCAAGGGGTTTTCTGATAAGCGCATAGCGCAAATTCTCGGTATATCGGAACTGGAAGTTCAGGAAGCTCGTCAGGCAATGGGTATTCGTCCAGTGTTCAAACGTGTTGATACCTGTGCAGCTGAGTTTGTTTCTGCCACGGCATATATGTACTCCACTTATGAGGAAGAGTGTGAGGCGCAACCTTCTCGTAAAGAGAAAATCATGGTATTGGGCGGTGGGCCTAATCGAATTGGACAGGGTATTGAGTTCGACTATTGTTGCGTCCATGCTGCACTCGCAATGCGCGAGGATGGCTTCGAAACAATTATGGTGAACTGCAACCCTGAAACTGTTTCAACAGATTACAATATTTCAGACCGGCTTTATTTCGAACCGCTTACATTCGAAGACGTCATTGAAATTGCTGAGCTAGAAAGGCCTAAAGGTGTAATCGTCCAGTTTGGCGGTCAAACGCCATTGAATTTGGTGAAACGTCTTGAGCAGTCTGGAGTGCCCATCATCGGAACACCCCCGGACGCGATTGATCTCGCGGAAGACCGGGAGAGATTTCAGCAGCTAATAGAGAAACTAAATTTAAAGCAGCCTCCTAACTCTAGCGTTCGAAGTGTTGAAGAAAGCATTGAAGAAGCAAATAAGATTTCTTACCCATTGGTCGTTCGCCCATCTTACGTACTGGGGGGTCGAGCTATGGAGATTGTTTACAATGAGAAAGAACTTAAACGCTATATGCATGAAGCGGTTAAGGTTTCTAATGAAAGCCCAGTTCTGCTCGATTATTTTTTAAGCTCCGCTATCGAGATAGATGTTGATGTTATAAGTGATGGCCAACAAGTGGTGGTTGGTGCCATTATGCAACACATTGAGCAAGCAGGAATTCACTCTGGGGATTCGGCGTGTTCATTGCCGCCATATAATTTGCCCTCAGATGTTCAGAACGCAATTCGCGATCAGGTTAGCCGTTTAGCTCTGGAGCTTGGTGTAATTGGGCTAATGAATGCCCAGTTGGCTTATCAGGATGGAGAGATTTATGTAATCGAAGTAAACCCTCGTGCTTCACGAACAGTCCCTTTTGTTTCTAAATGTATTGGTCGTTCTCTCGCTAAGGTTGCGGCTCGATGTATGATTGGCAAGAGTTTAGAGGAGCAAGAATTTACAAAAGAAATAATACCGAAAACATTTGCCGTCAAGGAGGCAGTATTTCCGTTTAATAAATTTCCGGGTGTCGACCCGATTCTTGGCCCCGAAATGAAGTCAACTGGTGAGGTTATGGGTGTTGGCAAAACTTTTGCTGAGGCCTACGCAAAAGCCCAGATGGGTGCAGGAGATGTTATTGAAACCAACGGTAATGCCTTTATCAGTGTGCGGGATAGGGATAAGGGGGACGTAATCGAAGTCGCCAAACGTCTAAGAGCTCTTGGCTATTCTTTGGTTGCAACGCACGGCACTGCAAAGGTTATTGAGCAATCGGGTTTGCCGGTCACAGGCGTTAATAAGGTCGCAGAGGGTAGACCTCACATAGTCGATATGCTAAAAAATGACGAGATTCAGGTAGTGTTTAATACGACAGAAGGGAAACAAGCAATTGCGGATTCCTCAACTATTCGTCGCACTGCATTAAGGCACGATGTGTACTGTACAACAACTATAGCGGGAGCGCTTGCCGTTTGTGACGCGGTAGAGTTTGGCAAAGACATGTCCGTCTATACTATTCAGCAGTTGCACGCTGAGTTGCATTAAATCTATTTAAAGCGGAAAAACTTGAATTATTTTCTTCACTTGTGAATTTATTATGGCCAAAGTTCCAATGACAGTTCGTGGTGCGGAGAAACTCCGAGCGGAGCTAAATGAACTTAAATCTGTCAAGCGACCCAAGATTTCAAAGGCTATTGCTGATGCTAGGGAGCACGGTGATTTAAGAGAAAATGCTGAGTACCATGCTGCTCGAGAGCAGCAAAGCTTTTGCGAAGGACGAATTAATGAGATCGAATCGAAATTAGCAGAATCCGAAATAATAGATATTACCAAAATAGAGCCTTCCGGCAGAGTTATCTTCGGGACAACAGTTAAACTTTATAACATTGATACCGATGAGTTAGTGTTCTATCAAATTGTTGGTGAAGATGAAGCGGATGTTCCTGCGGGCAAAATTTCCGTAGGTTCACCTATCGCTCGCGCCGTAATGGGTAAATCCGAAGGAGATGAAATTACTGTTAACGCTCCAGCCGGTGAGATCCATTACGAAATCGAATCAGTCGATCATGTTTGAACAAGGACACGTATTAAATTAGATAGTTTAGGATTTTGGTTTTTAGCTGCGCGATAGATAAGAATTACGTGTCCAATGCTCTGAATACATTCAGCATTAAATACTGAACAAATTTCATTAGCTAATTCTTTTCTATCAACTTTGGTCGATGCTAGTAGTTTTAACTTTATAAGCTCATGATCATTAAGGGCACGGTCGATCTCTTCTTTGATATTTTGCGTCAACCCTTTTTGCGCAATTATTATAACTGGCTTTAAGTGGTGGCCGAGCCTCCTGAGTTTTTTTCTATCGTTGTTATTAATAGGCATTGCTAGAGCGTTGTTAAAAAAGAATACGGATCTTAACAGCTAATCAATTTTCTAAAAAATATGCAAATATTAAACTCTTCGCTTTAGTTAAATTGAGTCTGTAAAGGGCAATTAAATGGCGCACCAGGGATTTTTGACTTATGTCTCGCTCAAAAAGCAGTAAAAGGTGGTTGAANGAGCATTTAAACGACGAATATGTCAAGCTTAGTAAGGAAAAAGGCTATCGATCTCGAGCTAGCTACAAACTGTTGGAGCTTCAGGATAAAGACAAATTNATTAAACCTGGAATGATAGCGGTCGANCTTGGAGCTGCTCCTGGAGGATGGTCACAAGTAGTCGCCGCAATTGTTGGTGCAAAAGGCCGAGTTTTGTCGACTGATATTTTGCCTATGGATAATATCGCTGGCGTTGAATTTGTTCAGGGTGATTTTACTAAAGAAGATGTTTTTAATTTGCTGCTTACAAAGTTAAAAANTGATAGGGCCGATCTACTNGTTTCTGATATGGCGCCCAATATGAGNGGNATCAAAGNGATAGACCAGCCTCGGGCGATGCTCTTATCTGAGTTGGCACTGGAACTGGCTAGATCTGTACTGAAAAAAGAAGCAAATATCCTTGTGAAGGTTTTCCAGGGTGAAGGGTCTGAAGATTTTTATAGAGAAATGAAGCAAACTTTTAAAGTTGTAAAGACAAGAAAGCCGAGGTCTTCCAGGGCCAACTCTCGGGAAATCTATCTGCTAGGATTAGGTTATTTATCAGGCTTCTGAATTTACGTGCAATATTTCCCATAGACATTAGAATAAACCATTGGTTTTACCAATTTTTGACCCCATGTTAGTTTTAAGAGAACGAAATCTAGCGGCCTAGCAGCTTTTTTTACAATAGTCTTTTGGAGATAAGCCTTTGAATGATATGGCAAAAAATCTAATTCTATGGATGATCATAGCCGGAGTACTGTTGACGGTATTTAACAATATAAATCAGGAGACTCGAGAGGATAGGCTGATTTACTCCGATTTTCTGGAGGAAGTAAGGCTGGGTCGGGTCGAAGAAGTTCAGCTGGCTGGTATCAATATTACGGGAGTCCGCCGAGACCAGACTGCATTTCGCAGCGTTATGCCGCTGATTGGGGATGATGCGCTTATCGACGAGCTATTGGAATATGGCGTTAAAGTCGATGCAGTTGAACCTGAGCAACAAAGTATTTGGACTCAGCTTCTTGTGGCTAGTTTCCCGATTCTCATAATAATAGCATTGTTCTTCTTTTTTATGAGGCAAATGCAGGGAGGTGGGGTAGGCGGTAAAGGCGGCCCTATGTCTTTTGGTAAAAGCAAGGCCAAGTTACTTGGGGAAGATCAAATTAAAGTAACTTTCGCTGATGTAGCTGGCGTGGATGAAGCTAAAGAAGATGTCCAGGAGCTTGTA
>PBNR01000058.1 GCA_002723195.1 Gammaproteobacteria bacterium
AAACTTGCCCTGAACCCAAGGGTCCAGGTGGTGGCTCCCGCGATGCATAAGGCTTTCCGACTTGCGGACATGCACACCAACATCTGACGAGTTGCCTCCGTTGATTACGATATGGGCTCAAGAACACTTCTGATTGGCAAATGCTCTAGGGAACTCCGCAATTAGTATATATCGCGTTTGGAGCGGAGGAAAGCTGATCTAAAAACTAGACTATGAGTAGGAATAAGTTGAACAGTTATAAAGTGACCTTCTTTAAAAGAGCGGTGTTCCCCGGTATCAAAAGTGTTTATATCTCTAATTGGCGCGAAGTAGCCAATGCAATATCAATTTTGTCTTCCAAGCCTTTGACATTTTGCGTAGTAGCGTAGCGAGTTTCATTAATTAAACGGTTTTTCCTCAACATATCGTGAGTTATGTTCAATGCTGCCATTACTGCTATTTTTTCTGCGCCATGAATATTACCGCGCCCTTTAATTTTGCGCATATTTTCATCAAGGTAGCGTGCAGATTTCAGTAATGCCTCTTGATCGGAAGGAGGGCAATTTACCTGATACTCTTTATCCAGTATTTTTACCTGCACAGCTGTGGGTTGGTCACTCATATTCAATTCCGGAATGTTAAGAGATGTCCATAGCTTTTAGTCTAATTAGGATAGACTCCAATTTGGCCTTTGCTTCTTGATTGCGCTCTAAAAGTTGTTTGCGTTCAGCTAGCCATTTGGTTTCACTGACTTTAAGTACTTGGTTTTCTTGCTTCATTTCAGTGCAGAGATTGATTAAATCATCTACTTTTGTATTTAATGAATCGAACTTATTTTCGCTAATTTCAGTCATTTTTCTCTTATTAATTTGATGTCTAAAGTCAATAAGTCGCAATAGGCTATAGGCACATCTTCAAGACTTACGATAAAAGTTACATAACTATAGAGCCGAGTGGAAAATCGGTCAATAATAGAATAAGAAAAATTCGCACTTGGTTACTCGTTCAGTACCCTATATGCTTGGTCGCTCTAATTTAATTGATCACTTAAAAAAGAGGCTTAGCTTAATAAGAATGCCTAGATCGAGAAAGTCTAATTAATTTAAGAAGGCCATTATGGTTATTAGCGGTCGAGAGTATAGCAAACGAAGAAAAGAATTAATGGCTCAAATGGAAGTCAACAGTATCGCTCTATTGGCTTCCGCACCACCCTGCGTGCGCAATAATGATGCCGAGTACCAATATAGGCAGAATAGTGATTTCTACTATTTAACTGGATTTACAGAACCTCACGCCTTTTTAGCTTTAATGCCTGGGAGAAAGCACGGTGAGGTAGTTTTATTTTGTCAGGAAAAAAATAAAGAAAAAGAATTGTGGAATGGCCTGATTATTGGACCTGATGCAGCGATTGAAGTTTTAGGACTGGATGATGCATATCCAATCGACGACATCGACGACATTATTCCTGGGCTTATCGAAGGTCGCGATCGTGTCTACTATTCGATGGGTAAAGACTATAATTTTGATAATCGAGTAATGGAATGGATAAAAGCGATCCGTAAAAAGTCTAAGATTGGCACTAACCCACCAAGTGAATTTCAGGTGCTTGATCATTTGTTGCATGAGCTAAGACTCCATAAAAGTTCAGCTGAAATAAGATTAATGGAAAAAGCAGCACAAATCTCAGCAGAGGGACATAAAGCGGCAATGGCTTACTGTAAACCTGGTATTATGGAGTATGAACTGGAGGCTCAGCTTCTTTATGCTTTCACACGCAATGGAAGCCGCTCGCCGGCTTATGTTTCAATCGTCGGATCAGGCGATAATGGTTGTATTCTGCACTACGATGCGAATAATTCGAAGGTGAAAATGGGGGATCTCGTGCTTATTGACGCGGGGTGTGAGTTTGAATATTACGCGTCAGATATTACCCGTACTTTCCCTGCTAATGGGAAATTTAGCCCAGAACAAAAAGCCATTTATGAGATAGTACTAAAAGCCCAGGAAGCTGCAATTAAGGCTGTTAAGCCTGGAGCACCTTGGGACGCGCCTCACAACGCATCGGTAAAAATGATCACTAAAGGACTCATAAAGCTTGGATTGATGAGCGGAAGTCCAGCGCAGCTTATAAAGAATGAATCTTACAAGGACTTTTACATGCATCGCGTTGGACATTGGATAGGCATAGACGTTCATGACGTTGGCGATTATAAGATCGACCATCAATGGCGGTTGCTAGAACCTGGAATGGTTACAACCATCGAACCGGGGATTTATATCTCACCTACCAATACCAAAGTACCACAAAAATGGCGTGGTATCGGTGTTCGCATCGAAGATGATGTACTAGTNACAAAAACTGGTAACAAAATTCTCAGTACTGGCATCCCGAAAACGGTTCAGGAAATCGAAACATTTATGGCGACTGTTTCCTAAACCGTATCATGCAAATTAACTCACCTATANATAATTACGATATTGTTGTGATTGGTGGTGGCGTCGTTGGTTCCAGTTTCGCTCATGCCCTGAGTCATAACTTACAGACGAATTGCCCATCAATATTGCTTGTGGAAGCGACATCGCCAAAATCGCCATCTAATATACAACCTAGTTTCGATTCTCGATCTACCGCTATTTCTTTTGGTTCGCGGAAGATTTATGAAGCAATGAATTTATGGNCTACTCTNGAGAAGAGNGCAACTCAAATTCATGAAATTAAAGTCTCAGATAGAGGTCATTTAGGATCTACACATCTAAAAAGTGAAGATCTAAATGTAGAAGCACTCGGTTACGTTATTGAAAATGCAAATATAGGCGCAGCGCTAAATGAAAAGATGCTAGCTTCATCAACTATCAGTTTTCTCGCTCCCGCCAAAATCGAAAGTATTAAGCCTACCCCGGATGGTATGGAGTTATCGATTGCAAAATGTAAAGAGAAATTTTCTGTTGCAGCTAGCCTTATCGTTCTNGCCGATGGGGGGCGTTCTACAATCTGNCANCAATTAGGCATCTCACAATTAAAACAAAGTTACAGACAACACGCTGTGAATGTTAACGTTGCTTTCGAAAAACCACACCGCAACGNAGCTTTTGAAAGATTTACAGCTGCAGGGCCACTCGCAGTCTTACCATTACGAAAAATTAACAATGATAATCGCTGTTCAGTAGTTTGGGTTGTCGGGGAACAAGACAGCAACGTAATAATGGAGTTAGATGACGAAGAATTTGCTTCAGAATTACAATCTTTTTTTGGCAGTCGTCTTGGAGAAATTATAAATATTGGGCAAAGATTCGCTTACCCTCTGAGTCTGTCAATCTCTAAAGAGCAAATTAGGCCTGGATTGGTCCTATTGGGAAATGTCGCACACACCTTACATCCGGTTGCGGGGCAAGGTCTAAATTTGGCTCTTAGAGATATAAGCGCCCTGGTTTCAACCCTAGAGCGAGCAATACTAGATCGGCAGGCACTGGGTAGCATGAAAACTCTACGATCTTATGTGGAAAAGCAGGATTCAGATCAACAAAGATCGATATTATTTACCGATAATCTGACGAAGATTTTTTCCAGCAATAAACGAGCAAATATTTTCCTTAGGAAACTTGGCTTATTATCTCTGGAAATTATACCGACAGTAAGAAAATCTTTTACCGAGCGTGCAATGGGATTAATCACGCGGTAAAAATCGTATTAATTCTCGGATGTTTTCTATCCTTTTTCTATTTATGCCTAAATCACTGTAACCCATCCTCGACGCGGAACGAACATGAGTGACGCCTGCATTTTGATCGTAGAGGAATTCTACATCATCGACATACTTCATTATGTGACTAGTAAATTCTGCATACAAATAGTTCTCAGACGCGCTAACTATATTTGCCTCCGTAAGGCGAATTAGAACTTGTTCAACCTCTCTCAGGCTTGCTCTCAGTGGTTCTATGTGATGTTGTTCGTCAGCTTCGAAACTTGAAACACAATTTGGGGATCGAGGGCACGGCGCCAACCTGTCTTCACTAACTCCAATATTTTTAGGGGCTTCACCTGCACAAGCGGAAAAAAACGAAATAAGTGCGAGAAATAGCTTTTTCATTAATGAATCAAATAGGCAAGTAATAAACTAACTGAGCCCACCAGCGCATATCAGCTTAATCAACAACGGTCATTCCTAGCCATTCGGCTATTAGTGCTGGTTTTGTTTCTCCTTGAATTTCTACCGTGACATTGTGTTTAAGTAGATAGTGTTTGGGTTTTTTTTCTTCGGCGCTGACAAGCTCAAAACGAGCACGAATTTTACTATTTACTTTCACTGGATTTATGAAGCGGACCTTGTCCAGGCCATAATTGATTCCCATTATCGAATTTTCCAACTTAATAGCTCCACTCATCGAGCTTAGTTTGCTCAATAGTGAAAGTGTGAGAAATCCGTGTGCAATAGTTTCACCGAAAGGAGTTTGGGCTGCCCGCTCCTCATCTACGTGAATATATTGGAAATCTTCAGTTGCTTCAGCGAAGTTGTTAATGCGTTCCTGCTTGATCTCAAACCAGTCGGTGAGGCCCACTTCCTTGCCTACGTAATTGCTTAATTGATCTTGGTTAACTAAATTATTCATTTTCTATTGTCTCAAGCTATTGTGGCTGAATATTCCTAAACCGGGCGAAGAAGTTTATCAATACAATCTACCTCGAAACAACTCGAAGTTAGAGACTTTGTCATAAGCCCTTTATAATAGGAAACCATGAGCGAAACTCTGGAAGATTATTTCGATATTGCCATTGTCGGTGGTGGGATGGTTGGTACAACTATGGCACGCTTATTATGTGACTCTCCCTACAGTATTGCTCTTTTTGACCCAATAGACTTAACCAGCCAAGAATCCGGTTTTGAGTTACATAAAGAAAGATTTGATCCAAGAGTAAGCGCCCTTTCTTTTGCAACGAAAAAACTATTTAAGCAGCTTGGTATCTGGGAGGCTATTGAAGCGCAGCGTTTTTGTCACTACGAAAATATGCATGTATGGGATTCAAATGGAACTGGAAGTATTAGTTTTAGTGCGACAGATTTAGACCAAGCAGAATTGGGCACTATAGTTGAAAATTCTGTTATAAGTACTGCTCTTTGCCTTGATATTTTAGAGCAGAAGAATCTTCACTTGTATACCCCGATGCAAATTGAAACACTGAGTAAATGTGAAGGAGGCACGGAGCTTACAGCGAAAAATGGGGTAAAAATTCGCGCGAAACTTGTTATAGCTGCGGACGGGGCAAATTCCAAAATTAGGGAGCTCTCAAAATTTATTACACGAGAGTGGGAATATAATCATCATGCGATTGTAACTACAGTTAGAACCGAGTTACCGCATCAAAGAACTGCATTACAAAGATTTATAGAAACAGGGCCGTTAGCTTTTTTACCGTTGTCGCAGGAGAGTAACAATGAAGGTGAAGGCTATTGCTCAATTGTTTGGTCGGCAATTCCGCAGCGAGCGGAACAATTAATGCTAATGGACGACAAGAACTTTTGCAATGAACTAAAACTCTGCATTGAAGGTCGGTTGGGCGATATTAAATGGTGTGATAAACGATATAGTTTTCCACTGCGTCAGCGTCATGCCACATCGTATGTAAAGGATAACATTGTGTTAGTTGGAGATGCTGCTCACAGCATTCACCCTCTCGCTGGACAAGGTGTAAACCTGGGGTTTTTAGATGTAGAAGTGCTAGCTAAAGANCTCTTGCATGGTCATGCTGTGGCANGACATGTCGCTGATCCTGCAGTTTTAGGCCGCTATCAAAGAAAACGTATTGGCCATAATCTTGGTATGATGTGGCTAATGGAAGGTTTTAAATACATATTTGCGGAACAATCTCTTCCAGTACGTTGGCTTCGAAATACTGGGATGAACGGTATCGACGAAGTTTCGTTGGTCAAGAACTATTTTGTCCGAAGAGCGATGGGTTTGGATCGGTAGCTATATGCGGTCACCAATTTACGAGTTTAATATCCGATCGATAGTCAAGGTGAGATGGTTATGAATTAGTGGCTCTGTTTGCTCCTTATTCTCTAAGGAATAGGTTGGATTCCAATCGATCTGTTAAACAGGATAGGTCTACATATTAATTTCGCACATCAATGATGTTAATGCCTGTTTACTAGGAAAAAACATAAAAACCCCTTATTTTAGAAATTCTTATGNAGATTTCTTAAAGTCAGTCGATAATAGGGTTGCAAACATTTGACCCCTGAAAGTAAAGGCATTTCAGTAGTTTGGAGCGGCAATTATCATGGCTAAGGAGACGAAATTCCCATTTGATCTGGATCTTAGTGCTATGGATACGGGAAGCATCACTAACATCCTAAATGACATCGAGCAACATATGCCTTTAATGGACGATGAAAGGGATAAATCACAACTTTTGCAGGTAAAAGAGTTCTTCGAGGACGAATTAAAAGCTNTACGACGCTTGCACTAGAGNTTTCTCTACTATCTTTTTAAGTTCTTTCCCAGGGTTTGTTTGGTGAAGAATCAATTCCCTTAAACCTAACTATATTTTGTTTTTCTGTGCAGGTTTTATTCTTATTACTCACTCTTTTTGGCTTCAATCTTGGATAATAAAGAACTAATTAACCCGCTTCAAAAATTTCTGTCGGTATTTCAATACAGTAAAGTGGCCGTCGCAATAGTTTGGGGTACTAATGCTCGGCTAACTATTGCTATGGCCGTATGCACTCTTTTTGCAGGTGTGCTGCCTGCAGCAATAGCTTCGGTGGGTGGATTATTTGTAGATGCTGTGGCGTCAGCTTTTCAGCAAGCCGATGATGTTGCTGAACAAGCTCGTAGCGATGTGTTGTTTTATGTGCTTGTTGAGCTTGGTCTAGTGCTACTAATGACTGGCGCCCAAAGAATCAACATCGTTTGTCAATCTATACTCAAGGTTTTACTGGGGAATAAGATTAATATCATGATTTTAGATAAGGCATTAACACTAGAACTGGCGAACTTTGAAGATGCTGAATATTACGACAAACTTGTGCGAGCTCGCAGAGAAGCTTCTAGTCGACCTTTATCACTTGTAGTAAAAACATTTGATTTGATGCGTGATGTTGTAGCATTAATAACGATTGGAATTTTTCTTTTCCAATTTTCGTTTTGGGCGGTTGCATTAATTGCAGTGTCCGGCATACCCGCTTTTATTGCTGAAGCTAAATTCTCGGGGGAAGCATTTCGTATACATCGCCGACGTTCAGCAGAAAGGCGTATGCAAATTTATTTAGAGATGGTGTTGACTCGGGAAGACGGTGTTAAAGAGGTCAAACTACTGCAGTTAGGCAAGCTTTTTCTTCAACGTTATATAGAAATTTTTCGCAATATATACAAGGAAGATAGAAGCTTAGTTCTGCGCCGCGGGTTCTGGGTTTATATTCTAGGACTGCTTGCGAGCACCGCGTTTTACTGCGCTTACGGTTGGGTTGGGTTATCTGCAATCGCGGGTGTAATCACGATCGGTCAAATGACGATGTATATAGCCCAGTTTCGGCTTGGGCAGAATTCAGTAACTAATAGTCTCGCTGCAGTAAATGGTATGTATGAAGATAATCTCTATTTATCGAATTTAACGGNGTACCTTGAGCATAAAGTCCCAGAGCAGTCGGGAGACCAACAATTTGGGCCGAACCCCGATGATGGCATCCGCTTCGAAGGAGTAACCTTTATTTATCCTGGTAATGATAAAGCTGCATTGAACAACGTCTCGTTGCATATAAAGCCAGGCGAGTCGCTTGCGATCGTGGGCGAGAATGGAAGCGGGAAGACAACTCTAATAAAATTGCTAACGCGATTATACTCGCCTGCTTCAGGGAAAATATTTTTGGAAGGCTTGGAGTTAANAGANTGGGATATAGAAGCACTACGNAAAAAGATTGGGGTAATTTTCCAGGACTTTGCCAGATACCAGTTAATTGTGGGTGAAAATATTGGGATTGGTGATGTTGAAGAAATAAAAGAAGAATCATTAATCCAGGAAGCTGCTAGAAAAGGCACGGCTGATGAATTTGTCAATAATTTACCACATTCTTATAAGACTCAACTTGGTACTTGGTTTAAAGATGGCAAGGAACTATCCGGGGGTCAATGGCAAAAAATCGCGTTGTCTCGTGCTTTTATGCGCAACAAAGCTGATATTCTGATTTTAGATGAACCTACAGCTGCTATTGATGCCCGGGCAGAGGCGGAAATATTTAGCCATTTCCGCGATCTTACGGCCAATAAAATTTCAATCATTATTTCGCATCGCTTTTCCACTGTGAGGATGGCAGAGCACATAATAGTATTGGAGAATGGTGAAGTTAAAGAAGAAGGTAGTCACGATGAACTAATAGCAAGCAAGGGTCAATATGCGACTTTGTTTAATCTGCAAGCCCAAGGATATCAATAGTTCCCCTGACTCTTATGATTCGTGATAGATAATTTATCACTCTATTTTGAACTGCTCAAAAATTATTCCGCTTTAGTAAAGCAGCCAATAGAGGATGAATATTTTACTATACTTTAGAATCGAGCTTGACTAGAGTTAAGCATGTTTCAGAACGGCTGAAATCTCTCAGAAATGAATTTACATGATCCGCAATTTGATGACTCATTAATTACTCCCAAGCGGCGAAGCAGCCCTGATTACAGGCCTGTCTTAAGAAAAATATATCGAGCTCGTACAAGGTTGTTGGTTTGTTTATGCACTCTTCCTATTTACATTCTTATCATATGGGCTTTGCTTAGCAGCAGACAGCCAATAGATTTTTTTATGCTTTTTTATTTCATACTTTGTGCGGGGTTCTGGTTGGATATGGCTTGGCGTAAATGCCCTGCTTGCAGGAAGCAATTTTACGTAAAATCAATTCTGTTGAATCTAACAACGAACAAATGTGTTCACTGCAGTCTTGATATTGCAGCCACCGAGACTGCTGAAGCGGGGAAGTTAAAATTGTAGTCAATATACTGACTGAAAAACAATGAAACTTGAGTAGTGCTGTTTAACTATAATTAAAAATACAAATCTGCGTTTGTGTAAACATACAGGCTTATGTTTTGTTCTTTTTATTCTGAATAATTCGATGATTCTGACTGTTCGAGCTTCAGGGTTCAAAGTATGAATGATTTTGTTGAATAAATAAAAATGAAAGAACAATCCCGATGACTTTTAATCCAAGGAACATCTGATACTCTTGGTCTAACAAAAAAAGGAGAGCGTAATGGCATCGGACACGCTTGGTGAATTCGAAAAAGTCTATCAGTTGTCTCTGTCTAATCCTGATAAATTCTGGGGAGCNGCNTCAGAAGAAATTCACTGGACTCGNAAGCCAACTGTAATTCTTGATANGAGTGAGTCCGAACACGGNAAATGGTTTGTCGACGGTCAGTTAAACACTTGCTATAACGCATTAGATCGCCATATAGAGGCAGGTCTAGGCAATAACAATGCGCTTATCTATGACAGCCCTGTTACAGATACCATTAAGAAATACACCTTTTCAGAATTGACAGAACTGACGGCCAGATTTGCCGGCGTTCTTAAATCTTTAGGAGTAGAAAAAGGCGACCGCGTCATTGTTTATATGCCTATGATTCCGGAAACGGTTATCACGATGCTAGCTTGCGCTCGTATTGGAGCTATACATGGTGTGGTATTTGGAGGATTTGCGTCGAACGAACTGGCAGTTCGCATAGACGATGCAAAACCGAAGGTAATCGTTACAGCGACGTGCGGTATAGAAATTAATCGCATCATTCCGTATATGCCTCTATTAAACAGCGCAATTGATATTGCGAGTCATAAACCGTCTTCAGTGATTGTACTTCAAAGACCGGAAGCAGACGCCGAGCTTACAGAGGGAAGAGATGTAATCTGGAGCAATGCGATGGCAGTCGCTGAGCCGACTGGCTGTGTTTCGGTTAATGCTACTGATCCCCTCTATATTCTATACACTTCTGGTACAACCGGAAGTCCAAAAGGGGTTGTTAGGGATAACGGCGGGCACGCAGTTGCGCTCAACTGGTCCATGAAAGCTATTTACAACGTTGAAGCTGGTGATGTTTATTGGGCGGCTTCCGATGTGGGTTGGGTAGTTGGCCATTCCTATATTGTCTACGGACCTTTGTTAAAAGGTTGCACAACTATTTTATTTGAAGGTAAGCCCGTAGGAACCCCGGATGCTGGTGCTTTTTGGCGAGTAATTGCAGAGCACAATGTTAAGTCTTTATTTACTGCTCCTACAGCGTTTCGCGCCATTAAAAAGGAGGATCCTGATGCAGAATTAATCAAACAATATGATTTAAGTAAATTTGAGATTTTGTTTTTAGCAGGGGAAAGAACTGATCCGGATACATTACACTGGGCAGAGGAAAAATTAAACAAGCCAGTTATTGACCATTGGTGGCAGACGGAGACCGGTTGGTCCATAGCTGCTAATTGCGTGGGCTATGGCATGCTTCCTGTTAAAGCGGGTTCGCCAACCAAAGCAGCGCCAGGTTGGCGGTTAGAAGTTATGGATGAAAACTGTCATGCAGTTCCTAACGGACAGGTTGGTGCGCTTTGCGGTAAGTTGCCGATGCCTCCAGGTTCTATGCTAACTCTCTGGAATGCTCCCGAACGATTTCAGGAAAGTTACTTCGCTGAATTTCCTGGGTATTATAAAACAGCCGATGCTGGATTCATTGATGGGGATGGTTATGTCTTCGTTATGAGTCGAACAGATGACATTATAAATGTTGCCGGCCACCGACTGTCTACCGGCGGCATGGAAGAAGTGCTAACCGGTCATCCCGACGTCGCCGAGTGCGCAGTTATTGGTGTTGCTGATGAGCTAAAGGGTCAGTTGCCCGTGGGTTTTCTTGTGTTAAAAGCGGGAGCGCGAAAAGAAGCAGAAGATATAGTCGCTGAGTGTGTACAGATTGTTAGAGATAAAATAGGTCCTGTGGCTGCGTTTAAACAAGCAGTGATAGTGGCCAGATTGCCTAAAACTCGTTCTGGGAAAATTTTGNGTGGTACTATGCAGAAAATTGCTGACAACCAAGAATATCGTATGCCAGCNACAATTGATGACCCTATGATATTGGACGAGATAGATGAAGCTTTGCAGAGCTTGGGGCTTTCTAATGCTCGTTCTTAGTTTTCAAGAAAAGCGTTTATAGCGCTTGCAACTAAGCGACCCTCATCGATGGCACGCACTACCAGCGACTGACCTCTACGACAATCGCCTGCTGCGAAAACTTTTTCGTGAGAAGTAAGAAACTTTCCATATTCGGCTTTGTAATTGGAGCGCTGATCGAGTTCTAAACTTAATGGTTCACTTGTATAGTGTTCGGGTCCAAGGAAACCCATAGACAGTAAAATTAAATCAGCTTTCCAGAACCGAACTGTGTCTGGAATTGCCTTGAACTTGGCATCGACTTGTACGACGTTTATGCCCAGAAGAGTCCCATCACTATCACGTACAAATTCTTTGCCAGAAATTGAATATACCCGCGGATCTATCCCGTCTCGTGCTGTTGCCTCTTCATGCCCATAATCGATTCGAAATATTAACGGCCAGGTAGGCCAGGGATTATTATCTGCACGGTCAGTGGGAGGCCTGGGCATGATTTCAAAATTTGCTAAAGATTTACAACCGTGCCGAAGCGAAGTGCCGATACAATCGGTTCCTGTATCACCTCCACCGATGACAATCACATTTTTATCTTTTGCCGAAATATAATTACCATCTTCTAGATTTGAGTCTAATAAGCTCTTCGTATTCTTTAGCAGAAACTCCATAGCAAAGTGGACTCCATTACCCTTTCTCCCAGGAATTTGTAAATCCCTCGGATTGGTCGCTCCGGTCGCGAGCAGGAGTGCATCGAAGTCATTTAACACTCGTTCGATAGGAATACCTTGTCTACCATTGCCACCTACATTAGCACTAACAACAAAATTAATGCCTTCTTCCCGCAAGATATTTACCCGACGATCGACAACCCCTTTGTCGAGTTTCATATTGGGAATGCCATACATCAGCAATCCACCAATGCGATCGTCCCTTTCATAAACTGTAACTTCGTGTCCTAAATGATTCAGCTCTGCGGCAGCTGCTAGACCGGCTGGTCCAGAGCCAACAATAGCAATCGTTTTACCAGAGCGAAAATGAGGTGGTTTGGCGACAACCCAACCCTCCTCAAAACCTTTATCAGCGATAGCACACTCAATATTCTTTATAGTGACAGCGGGTTCGTGAATGCCCAGAACACAAGAACCCTCGCATGGAGCTGGGCACACTCGGCCAGTAAATTCAGGGAAATTATTAGTTTTATGCAAACGATCTAAGGCTTCTTTCCAACGTTTGTTGTAAACAAGGTCGTTCCATTCGGGAATTAAATTGTAGACAGGGCAACCATCGGCAGACTGGCAAAAAGGCACGCCACAATCCATACAGCGCGCCCCTTGTGTTGATAAATGTTCTTCCTGATGATCGGTATAGATTTCTTTGAAGTCGATTAGGCGCTCCATCGCGTCGCGATAGGGTTCAGTCTTGCGCTCAAATTCTTTAAATCCAGTGGGCTTGCCCATTTANTTCCTTGCTTGCCTGTTTTTTCTCGTTTTCGTAAAACCACTAAGCAGCTGTGGCTGAGCCTCTTTCCGCTAACACCCGCTTGTAGTCTGTTGGCATGACTTTTACAAAATGCCCAAGAGATGTTTCCCAGTCGTCTAACATCTTTTTCGCAACCGATGATTTTGTGTAATCCAGATGATTCTTAATAAGAGAACTAAGCTGTAAGATATCATTTGTCGTAGAAACAGATTCCAATTCAAATGATTCCATGTTGCACTGCTTAGCAAAATTTTTGTCTGGATCCCAGACAAAGGCTATGCCTCCGCTCATACCTGCGCCAAAATTTCTCCCTGTGGTTCCGAGTACAACGACGCAACCACCCGTCATGTATTCACAACCATGATCACCGATACCTTCAATAACCGCGCTGGCGCCGCTATTACGAACCGCAAATCGCTCAGCAGCTATGCCCCGAATATAGGCTTCTCCACCAGTAGCACCATAAAGGATCACGTTACCTGCAATAATGTTTTCTTCTGCCTTAAATGTACTCTTCTTAGGCGGATAGATAATTATCTTGCCCCCTGAAAGTCCCTTTCCGACATAGTCGTTTGCATCACCCTCAACGGTGAGGGTTACGCCTTTAGCTAGCCAAGCGCCAAACGATTGACCTGCCGAACCGGTAAATTTTACGTTAATGGTGTCATCGGGTAGCATTTCTTCTTTCCAATGCTTAGCAACTTCGTTGGAGAGCATGGTGCCAACAACACGATTAGTATTTATGATCTCATGTTCAATAAAAACTTTTTTTCCAGTTTCAAGTGCAGGTTGGGCAAGCTTAATGAGCTTGTTATCAAGCGCCTTATCTAATCCGTGGTCCTGTGCCTGATTGCAATAAAAGCCAGTATTTTCAAAAATCACTTTGGCTGGTTCTAAGATTGCGCTTAGATCCAAACCGCTCGCTTTCCAATGTTGGATTGCATCATCAGTATCCAGCAAGTCGACTCTACCGATCATTTCGTTGACAGTGCGTACACCAAGATTCGCCATAATGCCCCGTAATTCTTCTGCAACCAGGAATAAATAATTTACGACATGTTCTGGTTTACCTTTGAACTTTTTTCGTAGTTGAGGATCTTGAGTAGCAATGCCAACCGGGCAGGTATTCATATGACATTTACGCATCATGATGCATCCAAGTGTAATTAGTGGAGCAGTGGCAAAACCATATTCTTCTGCCCCTAACAAAGCTGCCACTGCAATATCTCTACCGGTTTTTAATTGGCCATCGGTTTGCAATACCACTCGGGAGCGCAGGTTGTTCATCACTAGTGTTTGATGCGTTTCTGCAATACCTAATTCCCAAGGGAGTCCAGCGTGTTTAATGGAAGTTAGTGGAGAAGCCCCGGTTCCACCATCGTGCCCTGCTATTACTAAGTGATCTGTTTTTGCTTTCGTAACTCCCGCGGCGATAGTTCCAACACCAATTTCCGAAACTAATTTCACGCTAATACGTGCTTCACGATTTGCGTTCTTCAAATCGTGAATGAGCTGTGCGATATCTTCAATCGAATAAATATCGTGATGTGGGGGAGGACTAATCAAACCAACGCCTGGCGTGGAATGGCGGATACGGGCTATCTGATTATCGACTTTGCCTCCGGGTAATTCGCCGCCTTCACCTGGCTTGGCGCCTTGCGCAATCTTGATCTGCAATTCGTCCGCGTTAGTAAGGTACCAGGTAGTGACCCCAAATCGACCAGAAGCAACCTGTTTAATGGCAGAGCGTTTGGAATCACCATTAGGTAAAGGGTCAAAACGGGCCGGATCTTCGCCGCCTTCACCAGTGTTGGACTTACCCCCAAGGCGATTCATAGCAATTGCTAAGGACTCGTGACTCTCTTCGGATATGGATCCGAAACTCATAGCGCCGGTCGCGAATCGTTTTACGATTTCGCTTGCCGGTTCAACGTCATCGATTCCAATTGAAGCGTTCACATCGGTTTTGAATTTTAAGAGCCCACGGAACGCGCAGCGACGAGTCGATTCTTCGTTAGCGTGTTTCGCGAATGCTTGATAGGCCTCGAGGCTGTTATTACGGGCAGCAACTTGTAGGTTAAAAATTGTATTTGGATTCCACATGTGTTCTTCGCCACCGGTGCGCCAGTGAAAATCACCTGGATTGTGCAGCACAGAAACTAGATCACTTTCTTTTACCGGGTATCCAATTGCATGGCGGCGATGAGATTCTTCAATTAGTACGTCGAAGTTGACGCCCTGAACACGACTCGCAGTTCCGTTAAAACATCTATCGATAATTTCTTGGGCCAATCCAACGGCTTCAAAAATTTGTGCACCTTTGTATGACTGCAGAGTAGAGATACCCATCTTTGCCATAACCTTCAACATGCCTTTGGCGACGCCTTTTTTATAGCCAGTAACTAACGATTCTTCATCTGGGTACTTGTCACCTAACAATCCTTCCTGGTTCGCCTTCCATAATGCTTCAAACGCTAGATAAGGATTAATAGCATCAGCACCATAGCCAGTTAGTAGGCAATGGTGATGCACTTCACGTGCTTCACCAGTTTCCAAAACAATTCCTATCTGTGTTCGTTGCTCGTTTTTAACTAAGTGATGGTGCACCGCACCGCAGGCGATTAGTGCGCTCAGAGGAATATAAGTATTTGAAATGTTCCGATCAGAAAGCACGATAAAAGAATAATCATCTTTGATTGCTGTCGTCGCTTCCTCACAAATCCTTTCGATGGCATTTTGAAATCCATTTTCCTCGCCAACAGCATAGGTAATGTCAATGACTTGTGAACGCATCCCCTTAAAGTTCATCTGCGTAATGTCGGTAAGCTCCTGATTAGAAAGAATCGGATGATCGATACTCAAACGCCGCGCTTGTTTAGGAGTTGATTCTAATAGGTTGCCTTCTGGGCCAAGGAAACAACGCAGACTCATTACGACTTCTTCGCGAATAGAATCGATTGGAGGATTCGTTACTTGGGCGAAAAGCTGTTTGAAATAGTCATAAATCATGCGGGGTTTATCTGATAGGCAAGCTAGTGCAGAATCATTGCCCATTGAACCTAGTGGGTCCCGCGCTTCTGTGACTAGCGGAATCAACATGAACTGCATGGTTTCGGTGGTGTAACCGAACGCTTGCATGCGATGCAGTGTGTCTTTCGAGGTTATTGGATGTGCAGAATCGCCAGACGCTATGTTAGGTAGTGTGACTTTTTGTTCTGCAAGCCACTCATTATAAGGGCGTTTGTTGCAAATAGTCTGTTTAACTTCTTCGTCAGGAATTAATCGACCTTGATCAAAATCTAGTAAAAACATTTTGCCTGGTTGTAAACGGCCTTTGGTTTTTACATTGCTTGGGTCAATGTTCAATACTCCAACCTCTGAGGCCATGATGCATTTGTCATCATGAGTGATGTAATAGCGGGAAGGGCGTAAGCCGTTACGATCGAGGACGGCGCCGATGTTTTTTCCATCCGAGAATACGATAGATGCCGGGCCATCCCACGGTTCCATCAGAGCAGAATGGTATTCGTANAAATCTTTTTTGACCTTTGCCATATTCGCGTCAGCCTGCCAGGCTTCAGGGATCATCATCATGGTTGCTTCTGCAAGCGAGCGACCAGAAAGTAGCAAAAATTCTAATACAGCATCGAAGCTGCCAGAGTCGGATAAGTCCTCATCGATTACAGGGAAAATTTCACTCAGTTTTTCGCCATACACTTCCGTCGCCACTTTACCTTGACGCGCCAGCATCGCGTTCACGTTGCCACGCAGGGTATTTATCTCACCGTTGTGACTCATGAACCTGTTTGGTTGGGCTCGATCCCAGGATGGAAAAGTGTTGGTGCTAAATCTTGAATGCACCATTGCCAGGTGAGTTTCAAATGCGATATCTGTCAGATCCTTGTAGAAGGGGAACAATTGACCGGGCGTCAGCATGCCTTTGTAAACGATGACTTTGGTAGAAAGGCTGCATGCATAAACCTGTTTTCTTTCATCTAGAGATTCGTCATTACGCAACAAATGACTGAAGCGTTTGCGAATAATATAATTCACACGTTCGAATTGCTCATGCTCAATTCCACCAGCGGCCTTGATGAATAATTGCGTTATGTAAGGCTGCGCCATTTTTGCCGCAGGCCCAATATTGGCACTTTCCGCATCGATAGGAACTTCTCGCCAGCCAACCAACTGTTGACCTTCTTCGGCAATGATTTTGTTAATCGCTTTCTGACATCGGCTTCTTTCTTCTTTAGCCTGCGGTAGAAAGATATTGCCAACGGCATAGTTGCCGGGAGTAATGGAAGCGTTAAATTCTTCTTCGGCAATTTTTTGAAAGAAACTGTGGGGCAGCGCCATTAAGATGCCTGCACCATCCCCAGTGTTCGCTTCAAAACCGCAACCGCCTCGATGATCCATACGTGAATTAATGTGATAAGCATCCAGCATTATCTGGTGGCTGGGTTGACCTTTTATATTGGCGACGAAACCGACCCCGCAGGAGTCTTTTTCCATTTTTGGATCATAAAGCCCGTTCTTTTTAGGGAAGCCGAACTTTAAAGGTAGCGTTTTCATATCGCGCATAAATAAAAAGATCTCAATCCTGATTCGTTATCCAGTTCTTAAAGCATTACCAGGCTTTAAGCTCGTAGTTTCATACACTATCTTACAACCCGTCGGTAGTAATTCCCTCGAGTTGGTCGGCGTAATGTTGCTGAATTTTGCCTGATAGGACTTGGCGAATTACTCGCTACCCAATCTACAATACGAGCCTCGCTGAGCTCATATGAAAGGGCCAATCAAAATAGCATTACGGTAGAATAAGTCAAGGTTTGCGCGGCTTGCACAGGTTCTTATTAGATTTTAACTTGCTCCCTCCTGACGATAGTGAAATTTCAGCTCAAACAATTCAGTAGCAAAATAAAACAGCTTTGCAGGAAATTTGGGTGGGATATTTAACATTCAGGCCATAAATTAGACGAAGTTTTGTTTCCGCCCAATTTTTCCCTTAGAAGTAAAAAAGGCTAATTTTTAAGAAAAATTGACAATAATTTTGTGTTAGAGGAGTTTTTTTCTCAATGGTTTCGGATACGTTCGGAAAAGGTAAAATTTGAGTGTTGTTCGAGGTCACTTGCTTGATTCTGTGATAGAGGTGATTTACCCTAAGCCATTGTATGTGCTGCAGAATTTTGAGAGTTAATGCAAACAATTCTCATTTAGATTTGGGAAAAAATTGCGGACAAGTGTTAGTAGATCACTCTAATAAACAGCACCAGAATTTATCTACCTAATGCCTATTTAAGGAGGCTACCAACCCGTGAATCCAAAACTTACTCGAAGACGCTTCATCAAGGGGGTAATTGCCTCTGGCGCGGCTGCGACGACTACCGCTGCTTGGTATTCCGCGACTGGCCAAGAAAAACCCTCCGGATTTGTTGAGCGTTTAGTTCGAATCAACGTAAATGGCCAAGTCCGTAACGTCGATGTTGAGCCACAGGAAACTTTGGCATCGACATTGCGTTATAAACTTGGTTTGACCGGAACAAAACTTGGTTGTAATCGAGGAGAGTGCGGTGCTTGCACTGTGTTAGTTAACGATGTTCCGACTTACGCATGTTCAGTTCTTACTCATTCATTTAAAAACGATCGCATCGAGACTGTTGAAGGTCTTGAGAGTGCGAACGGTGATTTGCATCCTGTACAGCAAGCCTTCGTGGAGGAGTTGTCGCCTCAGTGCGGTTATTGTACACCTGGACAGGTTATGTCCGCAGTAGGATTGCTCAGGGAGAATCCGAACCCTACCCGAGATGAAGCGCGTCATGCCTTATCAGGCAATATTTGTCGTTGTGGATCTTATGACTCTTACTTAGATGGCGTCATGCGCGCAGTCGAATTGATAGGATAATTATCATGGCATATATGCATATTGGAAAAGATTTTACTCCACCAGATGTGCCGGGTAAGGTCACTGGCAGAATAAAGTACGCAGAAGACTACACACGGGAAGGGATGGTTTATGCCAGACTTCTAACAAGCCCAATTCCCCACGCGCGTGTTCTAGACATTGATGCCTCTGAGGCGTTAGCGATGGATGGCGTTTTCGGAATTCTTACTGCGGATGATGTTTATCCCGATGGTGAACCGCAAAGTACAGGCTTAAAAATACTCACCAATGAACCTACCCTGGTGGGTGAGCCTATTCTTGCGCTAGCAGCGGTAGATGAGAAAACTGCAGAGACCGCAATCGCGGCTATCTCAGTTACCTTTGAAAGACTCCCTTTCGTTACAGATCCCCTTGATAGTTTGCAACCAGATGGTGCTGATGCTTATAACGGGGGTAATACTTTTGTATTTCGTCAGGGGTTCGCTCAGGAAAAGTGGACTGCCGATCAGGTAGCGAGCTTTCGAGCTGGGAACGAGCCAACTGCAGAACCGCAGCAAACAGTTGCCTATGGTGATCTGGAAGCTGCTTTTTCTGCGTCCTCTTATGTGTATGAAGGGACGTTCACTAATGCAGGCTATCCTCATATGTCAATGGAGCCGAGATCGGCAATGGCCTACTGGGAAGATGGCAAGCTTTACCTCTACGGTGGGTCCCAAAGTTTGACTGCTTTCGCTGATGGTATCGCTGGAATAATTGGAGTGCCGAAAGAAGACTTGGTCTTTATCAACGAAGCAACGGGCGGTGGCTTTGGGCAACGAGCTCGAGCGGGTTCGGTGCCGGTTTACGCAGTTCCAGCAAAATTATCTCAAAAGATTAATCGACCTGTGATGATGCGAACCACTCGTGAAGAAGAATTTACGATAGGTGGTGCTCGTCAAGGCTTAACTGGTTGGATCAAGGTTGGTTTTAAGCCGGATGGGGTTATGGCAGCGTGTGATCTTTGGATCGTTTCAGATAACGGTGGCAAAGGTGGCGGTGCAGATGCTTACTCGGCGGCTGATTGCATTAGTGTGCTATATCAGGCGGATGCAGTTCGTTTCCGTGGGACTGCAATTGGAACAAATACGGCACACCGGGGCGCGCAGCGCGGTCCGGGGCAAAACCAGATTGCTCCAATTATTTCTCCTATTCTTGATGTTGCAGCAGACGAACTTGGTGTTAGCCGCTTTGATATTCGCAAGATCAACACGCCAATGACAGGCGACGTTGGCGGGCCGCAACGAACCCCTTTTACTTCTGCGTATATGCCGGAAGCATTAGACATGGCTTCCGCTCAATTCGGATGGGAGGAGCGTCAATCCCGTCGCCGCCAAACTAATGGAAGCAAAGTGATAGGGCTTGGAATTGGTCAGGGTTACCACAATGCGGGTCGTTCTGGTATGGATGGCATTGTAATGATGGGCGCGGACGGCCGGCTAAAAGTTCACAATGGCGTAGGTAACTTAGGAACTTATTCTTACGCTGCTGTTTCGCTCGCTGCAGCTGAGGTGCTAAAGATGCCTTGGGATCGAGTGGACATAATTACCGGGCGAACGGACTTACACCTTCCAATTACTTCACCTCAAGATGGAAGTAACTCGATTTTCACTAACACAAGGACTTTCTATGGTGCAGCCCAAGACATGCTAGCGAAGATGAAAGAAATTGCAGCTAATGAGCTTGGTGGCGCAGTTGAGGACTATGATATTTCCAACGAGCGTGTGCATCAGATAGCGGATGAAACTATTGGAATGTCCTTTGGAGAAGTTGCTGCCATAGGCATAGAGTTAGGTGGGAAGTACACAGGTGAAGCCGAACTTCCAGAAGAGTTGGCTGAATGGACTCAAATTGCTGCCAATCGCCTGGCCGGAACTGGTTTCATGGGAATTTTCCATGATCCTCGTCATGAAGGTAACCCTCCAGGTTTCACCGTAACATGTTGCGAGATTGAACTGGATAAGGAAACTGGGAAATTTGAAATTCTCGATATGATTAGTATCGCAGAAGCTGGAACCATCATGCATCCAAAGGGCATGGACAATCAATTAGTTGGCGGTGCGGTTTGGGGCATCGGGCTATCTGCTTTGGAGCGTCATTTGTATGATCCACAAAATGGCATTCCTGCAAGCACCGGCTACTGGCAGAGTAAGGTTCCTACCTATCTCGACTGCCCATTAAAGATAGACACTGGTTGGGTGGATCTTCCAGATCCTGAAAACCCGGTCGGTGCCCGGGGTATTGGCGAACCTTCCCAGGGTTCGGTCTCTGCTGCACTCACTGCCGCAATTACTGACGCGCTGGACGGGCATATATTCGGTGCCTCGCCAATTACTACAGACATGATCCTTAACCACATAGCAGGAACATCGGAAGAATCCGTTCCTCTTGCTCAAAATAATTTCCGAGGTTGATATGGTAGCCACATCACATGACGTAATGCCTGATATTGAGCTTTATCAGCCAGCTGATGAAGCAACAGCTCTGGACTTGGCATCCAGGTTAGGTAACGAAGGTTGGCTGCTTGCGGGTGGTCAGGACACTTATGGTTGGTTGAAAGACCGCAATAAGAACCCTTCAGCAATGATCGAGCTGACCCAGATAGATGCCTGGAAAGGTATCACAGAAACTACCGATGGAATCGAAATTGGGGCGGTCACAACATTGACTGAGATATCCAAAGACCCATTGATTCAGTCCCGGTATGGACTGCTGGCGAAAGCTGCAGGTGTAGTCGCGAGTCCGCAAATTAGGAATGTTGGGACCCTTGGCGGGAACCTGATACAGGATACACGCTGCTGGTACTACAGACGCGGCTTGGATTGCTACAGAGCTGGCGGAAATATTTGCTACGCGGACTCTCCGGAAGGATTGAATCGAGAGCACGCCCTTTTTGGCGCTAGTCGCTGTGTTGCAGTATCACCTTCAGATACTGCGCCGGCATTGGTTGCTTTAGATGCAACGATGGTTGTTTCAAGCAGTAACGGCCAGCGTGAAATTCCTGCAAGAGATTTTTTCGTAGGCCCTGATCGTGACATTTTGAACATGACTGTGCTAAATGACGGAGAAATTCTTACATCTGTCAAGATTCCTAATGCTTGGGAAAATGCTGAGTTTTATTTTGAGAAAGTCGCCGATCGCAATGTATGGGATTTTGCCTTAGTTAATGTTGCTGCTGCTTTTCGGGTTTCGGGAGGAATAATCAGTGATGCACGCATAGTTTGCGGTGCTGTTGAATGTTTGCCTCGTCGTTTGGAAGATGTCGAAGCTGCAATTCGAGGTCAGTCGCGTTCTGAAAGCACTGCAAATTCAGTGGCGGAAATGGCAACCCAAGGGGCGCGCCCTTTGAATTACAACCATTTCAAAGTGCCTTTAATGCAAAATCTGGTTAAAAGAGCGATCCGGGGTTAAACCCCGGGTTTTCTCCGTTAGCTGAGAGAAACTAATTAGAAATAAGAGGGTGGTACAGTGGAAGAAATAGTCCGCTATAAGAGAGATGTTTGGGGTGAAGAAGTAATCCTCGGTGTTTCTTGGGATTTGCTCTATGTAATTTTCATGGCAGTTGTAGTTTTGTTGATTGCTCACGCGATTGTGATGGCGGCCTTGGCCAAGAAAAACTTAGATAGGCCAACAGATGGAGGCCGTCGCATTATAAGGCATGAGTCTATTGATCGGTGGTTCCACTGGTTGATGGCGGTAAGTATCTTGGTACTAATATGCACGGGAGTGGCACCGATACTTGGTTTAAGGATAGCCTGGCTAAATATTCATTGGATTAGCGGTCTCATTCTTACGTTTCTAATTTAAACGCATCGGCTTTCAATTTTAGACCTTCCCCAATAGAATCTTATTTCCTCGTAAATCTAAATTTCCC
>PBNR01000059.1 GCA_002723195.1 Gammaproteobacteria bacterium
TAAAAATAAAAAAGGGGCGGGAACATTTTTGTTCCGCCCCTTGTAAGTTTTCGAGCAAGATTATTCAGTGTAGGGGTTTATGTAACCGTCCGGCAATACTCTTTCCGGATCAGGTCTAATGCTAATCATTTCTACTCTGGAATCTACTGAATGCCATCCATGAAAAACGCCTGCTGGAATCACAACAATATCACCCTGTCTAACTTCTCTGACCTGCCCGTCACCGCGCGCAACGGTGGTGGAGAAACTTTCTCCGACTAAAACTTCAACAATATCGGAATTTGAAGGGATGTCAGTTCGCCCAAGCAACGTCCCGCCAGTTACGAGAATCCCACTACCTTTGGTTATGTAATAAACCTCAGACACATGGTTATGAACAATGCCACTTACAGGCTCATCATTGGCTTCGATCTCATCGCGAAATAAAACACCTACCGCTACATTTGAATTTCCAATATCGACAACTTTTACCTGACGATCAACACGACCTTCTGGAGCGTGCATAACATTCTGCCACTCACTGTACACAACGTCCGTTGCTTCTGTGATTGTTCCTTCATGCGACAAAGAGGCAAAAACAAAAAATCCACAAGCAAGTGATCCGAAAATAGTAAACAGGTTCTTCAAATTAGACATAAAGCCTTCCTCTGTTTTTATTCATGTAAACTTTCTAATTAGAGTTATTGTCAGTCGCTCGCACTTCCGCTTCCTGTACACGCGCACCCATTAAAGCTCCAACCATACTGTAATTTCCTTCATGACAAGCATATTCGTAAATATGTCCTGAATCATCTCGAATTAAAGAAAATTCTCCACGAAAATCGTCAGTATAATACTCAGGGTCAGTTACCTCGTACTGATAGTGCAACTCTGTCTCGGATAAACGGGTAAAACGCTCTGTGACCTCTGCTTTGGCGCTTATTAACATTGGTCTTCCAGTCGATGCTCTTTGTGGAATCGTATCGCTGTAATGCGTAGTTTTTACAACCAGTGTTTCCCCTTCCCAACGCCCAACAGAATGCCCCTCAAATGTCCGAATAGCATCAGGTCTTGTTGCGCCATCCAGGTGAATTACTCTCAGCGGGTTGGTTTCCTCTCCAACAATTGCGATTTTATCTGGTGTCTGCACAAAGCCATAATAAACTTGGTAAGGAAATCCCCGCATGGGCGGAGCACCCCATCCTTCAACACATCGTTCAACGCCCGGCCGCTGTTCCGGGCCATCATAGCCTTCTCCGTTAAAGTATCCATAAGATGAAGTTTCTATCCCAAGTTCGTTATAGGGCAGCACTCCATTTTCTGGATAAACAAGCACAGAGGAACGAAATTCACCTTTAACCGTCACCAATAACTGTGGACCAAAAATATCGATATCCGGATCAGTGTTTTCTGAAAAAACAAAACTATGTAGTGCATCAGTAAACCCCTTAGCGGATTCCGGAGTTAGCACCAACGGCATACCTTCATTCCTCTCAAGAGGTGTACTAAACCTAACTCCCCAAGATCCTTGGAAATCAGGCTGTCCATGCTCATTTCGAGGGACCGTATAACTGTCCAAGGCCTGCCCCAAACTCAAAGAGCTACAAGTCAGCGCTGCAATAAGCACACATACTTTTCTTAACTGCATGATGAATTACTCCCCCTCAGCCTCCACCCTGTCTTCAAAACGCGCACCTCTAAGCGTATTAATCATTCCGTAGTTTCCTTCGTGGCAGGCATACTCATAGATCTGACCTGCAACCTTGCTCATAGGAACTATAGCGGTAATCTTATCAGTATAAGTAGAAGGGTCTTCGACAGTGAATTCATAATTCACTACGTCATAGGCAACTCGAGTAAATTTTTCGGTAAGCACCATATCGTAGTTAGTGCCTCTACTCTGGAATCCCGCCTGCATGCCATTAAAGTTTTTCGTTTTTACCACCATGGTACTACCTTCCCAGTAGCCGATTGAGTCGCCTGACCACAAGCGTATGTCATCTATTAATTCCGCTCTTTCGACTAAAGGAACAATGCGAGCGTCATGAATCATCTCAGTCATGATCACGAAAGAGTTTTTGTGTTGAATGATTTGCATATTGTTATTGTACAAACTTGGCTGAAAAGGAGGACCAGCGTTGAAGCCAACTAGACATCTTTCAGATGTGCCACGATCTTCCGGTCCATCTTTACCAATTCCGCCCACAATAAATCGTACGGGTCGGTCGCCTGTAATATCCGGACCAAGCCCACCAGCAACCACTGGATTACCTTCCACTGCTTCTGGCAAACGGCCGTTTAATGGATAAATAATGTGAGATGTTCTGACATTATCGCCAAGTGTTCCCATCTCAATCCAAAAAGTGTTATAACCCCTTGGCGTTTGCCCTTGCGGGGGTGGCTCGGGATCAACAACCAATTCTGCCTCACGGGCATCCGCTAAAGCCGTCACTCTAGCTTGACGTTCGATTTGTTCCTGCACCTGCTCCCGAGTCAGAAATTCCTGTTCACCAAAACGTTCTGGCCTCTGCATAGGAGTGCTAGAACTGAAGTTCCAAACGCCTTGCAGATCTGGTTGCCCGTATTCAGTGCGGGGTACCTGATAGTCTGATTGTGCTAATGTGGTTCCAGGTACCCAGAGCACTGCTAAAAGTATTGGTAAAATTATCAATTTCATTTAATACCGCCCATACCAGTTATTATTTGTAATAGCATAAATGCGCGAGATGGAAATAGACAGTGAATTTTCTTCTATGAATCAGAAAAATACCGGTATTTTCGACTTTGTCCAAAAAAATTAGAGCTTTCAAAATAACTCTAGTATTTTCGAAGCTTCTCATTTGGTAAGCTCTCAAAAACTCGAAACTCGTGGAGTAGAAAAATGAAAAATTTAATCTCCTATGTAATAGGTGGAATTTTATCCGCATCAAGCCCAATTCTCCTTTCGCAATCAGATTATCAGGCACCCCGCACTGAATATGGACAACCTGATCTACAAGGAGTCTGGAATTTTGCTTCACATACTCCGGTTCAGCGCAATGAGAGCCTCGGCAATCGCGAATACTTTACACCAGAAGAGAATGAAGAAAACCGAGATCTTTCAGTTTCGGCGTTTGAAGCACGAGCAGAATCTCACTTTGATGGGGTGGGAGGATATAACTCATTTTGGTACGAACGAGCAGCTATCGGCTATGATTTGCGCACTTCGTTAATTACCTATCCGGATAATGGCCGCATTCCCCCTTCGATAGAAGGCGCTTTTATGCAGAGAGGTGGCGTTAGTCAGGATTTTCCTAGCCAGAGACCGGTACGTTTCGTAGTAGGCGGAATTGGTAAAGACGGACCAGAAGATCGAGGTTTGTCCGAACGTTGTATCGCAGGATTTAATGCCGGACCGCCGTTCATGCCTAGCTCTTATAACAACAATGTACAGTTAATTCAGCATAGAGATCATGTGGTTATCATGACTGAGATGATCCACGAAGCACGGCTAGTGCCGCTAGATTCTGATCACGAACTAAATGATGACATTCGCCTATGGTCTGGCGATTCAAGAGGTTACTGGGATGGCGATACTCTGATAGTAGAAACCAAAAACTTTAACTCATATACGCAACCTTTCATTTCATCGCCCTATGGTAATTCCTACAATAAATCGCTAATAGAGAAATTTACCCGGGTAAGCCCAGATACCGTTGAGTACGAGTTTACTATCAATGACCCCAGCACTTTTACCGACAAGATCACCGCTATGATTCCAATGACTAAAGTAGATGGTTTGCTTTATGAATATTCATGTCATGAGGGAAATTATGGTATGGAAAATATGATTCGCGGTGCGCGAAGAGAGGAAATGGATGCACTTGGGATACAATATATAAATTAAATATCAAAGAGCCAACTCTTTTTGCTAATCCAAAAAATTGCTGACAAAGAAACTTAATTGCTTTTGTCATTTAACCATTGTCTAAGAGGACTCAACATTGAAACTCTATGATTTACCTGCGTCGCCGAATGCCAGACGGGTCCGTATTTTTGTCGCAGAAAAAGGCCTAGATATTCCCATGACGCCAATAAATATGATGGAAAACGAAAACAAAACGGAAGGTTATCTTGCTAAAAATTCTCTTGGTCGAATGCCTCTTTTAGAATTAGAAGATGGAACCTGTATAGCTGAGTCTATGGCCATCTGCAGTTATTTAGAACAATTGCACCCAGATCCTCCTTTACTTGGCCGTGATGCCCTAGATCAAGCAATAGTAGAAATGTGGCAACGGCGGATGGAGTTTGAATTATTGATGCCAATTATTGCGATATTTAGGCATTCTGCAGATATGTGGAAAGGCCGCATTACTCAAGTGCCAGAAATGGCAGAAATAGAAACAGCAAATGTAAAAGACAAAATGATTTGGCTAGAAAAAGAATTAAACGGTCAACAGTACATAGCCAATGATGAATATACTGTCGCTGACATCACTGCACAATGTGCTTTCGTTATGGCCAAAGCTGCTTTAGGAATTCGTATAGGAGAAGAAATGACTAACCTGAGTAGGTGGTGGGAGCGGGTTGCCTCTCGACCAACTGCTCGAGCATGATCTATGGGAGCAGGAAATGAAACCAGTATGTTTAGTAATGGGAGCTGGAGCTGGAATAGGAGGAACCGTCGGAAAACGTTTCGCAGCAGAAGGCTACCATGCAGTTTTATGCAGACGCAGCGATGAGAAAGGCTTAAACAAGCTTGTTTCTGAGATAAAAGCTGTAGGCGGTGATGCTACTGGATTTCTTCTTAATGCTGTAAAAGAAAATACAATCGAAGAATACGTGGCCCAGGTTGAAAAAGAGATTGGACCAATTGAAGTAGTAATCTTTAATTTGGGAGCTCAAGTCGGCAATCGATCTCTAGAGGAAACCAGTTATAAGGTTTTTGAACTCGGCTGGCGTATGGCTACCTTTGCGCTTTTCAGAATCGCCTCAGCAGCTTGCCCATTAATGGAAAGCCGTGGTAAGGGAACTATTTTGGTTACTTCATCTACAGCCGCTGTGCGCGGTAATGCAGGACAGCACTCCCATGCAGCCGCAATGGGAGGACGCCGCTTGTTATGCCAATCACTAAATGCTCAGTATGCTCCAAAAGGAATTCATATTGCACATATAATAATAGATGGCGCCGTAGACGCTCCAGATACTCTAGGCAAAATGCTAGGGAAAGAGGAATTTCAGAAACTACGAGAAACGAAAGGAATGGAGCATGATGGATTAATGCTGCCGGAAAAAATCGCTGAAACTTACTACCACATCCATCAGCAACATAGATCAGTGTGGACACATGAGACCGATCTAAGAGCGTTTTCTGATCTCGCCTGGTGGAATCACTGACAGTAATCAATAAAAATTCGTTTTTTATTAACCAAAGCTAAAAGTATCAACTAAGAACTAACATCTACTCGACATCGGAAATTTCGATAAAGCCTATCGAAATTTAATGTTTTACCTCTTTTTTACCTGTCGCTATCATACAAGCATAGAGAATCTAATCGACCAATTCGCTCAGTGCGCTAGGAGATCAATCGCAATGCTCAACAATACAGTTACAAAGTCTATTCTTATTTCTATTGCCCTTTTGTCATTTTCTGTACCCATGGCGGGTGCTCAGGATATGCCAACCAATGACTATTGGTGGCCAAATAGGCTAGATCTTGACGCTTTACGCCAGAATCCAAATATAGGAAACCCTCTGGGACAGGATTTCGATTACAGACAAGCATTTGAAGGTCTTGATCTTGAAGCCGTGAAAACTGACCTAACTGAATTGATGACAACTTCTCAAGATTGGTGGCCTGCAGATTTTGGGCATTACGGGCCTTTCTTTATCCGAATGGCCTGGCATAGCGCAGGTACTTATCGAGTTTTTGACGGAAGAGGAGGAGCCGATGGCGGAATGCAACGCTTTGCGCCATTAAATAGTTGGCCAGATAACGCCAATCTTGATAAAGCTCACCGTCTACTATGGCCTATTAAACAAAAGTACGGAAGAAACATTTCCTGGGCTGATTTAATGATATTAGCGGGAACCGTTGCAATGGAGTCCATGGGTTTTGAAACTTTAGGATTCGCGGGTGGTCGTATCGATGCTTGGGAGCCCGAAGAAGTAAATTGGGGTCCAGAAGGAGAATGGCTAGCAGCAGACCGACGAGACGAAAGTGGTCGACTCGAAAAACCGTTTGGTGCGAGTCAGATGGGTTTGATTTATGTAAATCCTCAAGGTCCTGGTGGAAATCCTGATCCGCAATTAGCGGCAAATGCTATTCGGGAAGCATTCGGCAATATGGCGATGAATGACGAAGAAACTGTTGCTTTAATTGCCGGTGGTCATACTTTTGGGAAGGCACATGGAGCAGCAGATGCCAATGAATACGTTGGAGTTGAGCCTGAAGGTGGCAATGTCGAAGATTTGGGGCTTGGGTGGAAAAATAATTATGGCAGTGGCTCCGGTGCCGACACAATTACCAGCGGTCTCGAAGGTGCGTGGACCATAAACCCGGCTGCTTGGACACACAACTTCTTAGAAAATCTTTATGCTTATGAATGGGTGCAAACCCGCAGTCCAGCTGGAGCAATTCAATGGGAACCTGCCGGAGGAGAAGCTTCTAATTTAGTCCCTGATGCTTTTGATTCCAATCTACGTCATGCGCCTATGATGCTGACTACCGATCTTGCACTAAAGGTTGACCCTGCTTATAGAGAAATAACCACTAGATGGCTTGAAAATCCAGAAGAGTTCGAGGATGCTTTTGCAAGAGCTTGGTTCAAACTTACTCACCGTGATCTCGGCCCTAATTCTCGTTATCTGGGTGAATTGACCCCAAACCAAGAATTTGTTTGGCAAGATCCAATTCCCGATATTGATTACACTCTAATTAATAATCGCGATATACACCGCCTAAAACAGAATATCCTCGATTCCGGTTTGTCGATCTCTGAATTAGTGGGGGCAGCCTGGGCGTCGGCATCAACTTATAGAAAGTCTGACATGCGTGGAGGCGCAAATGGAGGGCGCGTGAGGCTGCAGCCTCAAATAAACTGGGATGCTAATAATCCCACAGAACTAAACAGGGTGATTAATGCATTGGAAGAAATTCAAAACAATTTCAACAGCCGCTCTTCTAGCAAGCAGGTATCATTTGCAGATCTTATAATTCTCGCTGGAGCGGCCGCAATCGAGAAGGCTGCCGCGGACGCAGGAAATGAAATAGAGGTTCCTTTTGTTGCCGGTCGCGCCGATGCCACCCAAGATATAACTGACGCTGAATCTTTCGAAGTCTTGGAGCCTACCGCAGATGGATTCCGGAATTATTTCGGGGATGGTAATCCACGCTCACCTGCTGAAATGTTAGTGGAGAAATCTGCTTTGCTCAACTTAACTATTCCTGAAATGGCTGCACTGGTTGGAGGTATGAGAGCATTAGGCGCCACTGCTGCTGGAACCCAACATGGCGTATTTACGGATAATCCGGAAACTCTAACTAATGATTTCTTTGTTAACTTGCTAGACATGTCAGTGACCTGGAGCGAATCTTCTAGCGAGGGGATTTATGAGGGTCGAGATCGAAATAATGGACAACTAAAATGGACTGCCACACCTGTAGATTTAATATTTGCTTCAAATTCTGAACTTCGCGCTCTTTCCGAGTTTTACGCAGCCGTCGACGGCGAAGAACAATTCATACATGACTTTGTTCAAGCCTGGTCAAAAGTGATGATGGCAGATAGATTTGAAATATAAGCGTCAACATTGTTAATGATCTATGCATAAATAAGGATTTTTAGGCTAATGGAATTAGGTTAAAACTATCTAAGTATTTTTAACCTAATTCCTGTATTGCGAATTATTATGTAGTACCAGTTATTGCAAAAGCCTTCCCTTAAGATGTATCGCTCAAATAGAACGACCTCCGCTGTCTTTGCCGCTGCCTTTTTTGGTATAGCTACCTACGCCGGCATGGATGTGACAATGAAAAGTTTATCCCTCACCCTAGGGGTTTACAATGCTATGCTATGGCGCAGCATGCTATCCGCAGCTATTGCTGCTTTAATATATTATTGGCGACGACCTAGATGGCCGAAAAATAGTACTATTAGGCTACACATTTGGCGCGGCATAGTCATTTCTATTATGGCGTTTCTGTTCTTTTGGGGGCTGAAGTTCTTGCCTGTAGCCGAAGCCATTGGCCTATCTTTTATAGCTCCACTTATTGCCCTTTACCTAGCTACAGTAATTCTGCACGAAAAAATTAGCAGTCGATCAGTTATTGCTTCCCTAATTGGTCTGTGTGGCACAATTATTATCGTTATAGGTAGATTGAGCGGTGAGTATGATAATGAAACTGGTAAAGGTATTATTTCAATCCTACTATCCGCAGTACTTTATGCCTACAACCTGATTCTGCAGAGACAACAAGCGTTAGTCGCTGAACCTTTGGAGATCGCGTTCTTTCATAATTGTACCGTAATTTTTGTCTTCGGTTGTCTATCGCCTTTCCTAGCCATAATCCCTTCTGCATCCCATGCTCCACAGATAGCTTTGGCCTCTATACTTGGACTTGTTTCGTTACTTATGATGTCTTGGGCGTATGCCAGGGCGCCAGCAAATATCCTGATTCCTGTCGAATATACTGCCTTTGTCTGGGCCGTAATTCTTGGTTGGCTAGTGTTTGAAGAAACAGTTACGATAACAACTGTTATAGGAACGCTTCTTATTGTGTTAGGGTGCTTGATGGCCGCATGGCAAAAAGGCGGCTCTATTCAACACATTAAATCCACAACAGCTTAAGCCACTGGTATCTAACCACAAAATTATTTTGTATTTCCAATGCGGACTGTAATCACTCCATTAGTTTTCTTGCTGCCTATTTTATTAATGCCTCAAAGTCATGCTCAGGAAGAGTGGTTGAATATGGAAGAAGTATGGTTACAAGAAGTGATGCCCTTAGCAGATTCATTTTCAGACAAACAGGGTAACCCTCCTGTTTACCTCGCCTACCGCTCAAATAAAGATGATAGTAGAACGTTAGAAGGTTATATTTTTACAACCCCAGATTTACCGCCCGAAGAAGTCGGTTATAGCGGCCCTATAGATTTGTTAGTTGGCATGAACCTATTAGGAGAAATAACCGGCTTAAAAGTTCTTCACTATTTCGAATCTTATAAATACGTGCGTGGCGACTTTATCTCCGACTCTGACTTTCCCGAGCAGTTTATAGGCAAATCAATCACCGAAGAATTTAGAATGAGAAACGATATAGACGGCATTTCTAGAGCAACTATAAGTAGTTGGGCACTAGCAAGGGGACTCCGAAACGCCTCTAGACGAGTAGCAATGGCCTATCTGCCTGGATCTTCTTTTGCCATAGAAGCCAGCGCGGAGATACAAGCCTTGCAAACCTTACAAAATCAGAACTGGAACGATTATATTCAGCATGGTTTTGTTAAGGAGTTTTCTGTACCAATTCCGAATGAAGCAGATCTAAATTTCTCAGTTGCTTATATGGGCCACTATCGGCTAGGGGAACTCCTCATTGGTGGCAGTGATTATTCTAATTCCGATCGGACTGCCAGTGAAATGATCGAAGACGGCCATATGCTTTTATTAGGACTGAACGGAAATACTCCACGATTGCAACAAATGCGCTTAGGCACAATGCAAGATCATGTCCTCTATCCTAATCGTGGTGAGCGAGTTGTCTTTGCCGGTACTGCAAAGGCAGGTAAGATTGCTGGGCACGCGAAGTTTGCCGTAGCAATGTTTATGCATCCTGATATAGACATCACTAAACCTTTTTCTGTTATTTACGACACTAGTGAGATCAGGGGCCAATTTAGCGAATACGCAGGGGTGGAATATCAAGTGCCTCTCGATGTTTTATCTTTAGTAATGGGAATTCCTTCACAGAGGGCGAATCCTTTTATAAAAACTCTCATTTACATAATTTTAATTTCGCTAATACTTATTTTGCTTTTTCTGAACTTACCTCGTATCAAAGCCAGTTTAACTGGGCCATAACTACTAAAGTGAAACGTTCTTTATTTAATAGCTCGCTCTCGATTACATTAGCTTTGGCTTATACAACATCGTTTAGCTCAGAAATAAACGAAGAGTTCATAAGGCAAGAACTTCTGCGTATCCAGAATAGCCCAGATCACTCAGTTAGTTTTGAAATAGATGCTCCACGGGAATTTATATTCCAATTTCTAACTCACCGCGTACAGGACTATGTAAATAATGCTGAAGCCATAACTTTCAGCCATGTAAATTCGATTTCGGAGGACAGATTAGGCGCAGGTTCTATAAGGATTACAACCATGGAAAATGGAGAGGAGTTAGTTCAACGTTTTCTTTCTTATGATCCACCAAGTACTTATGCTTATTTCACAGATATGGAAGCTTCCAGCGTAAATGTGCCTTTAAGCTACTCCTTAGCGCATTACGAATTGACTTACATTACAAGCGAGAAAACAAACTTAAGGGTGTCTGTTGTTTATAGATCGAGCTCTCGCTTATTGTCCTTTTTTGTTAAAAGAGCTTTCAATTCTGCACTAGAGGATGATTTTGCGGCTGCAGCTAAATTAATTGAGGAAAGGTATCGCTAGATATTTCAAAGAATTATTCCATTCATAGAAAAAAAAATTAAAATAAACCCTTGAACTGTGCACCACATTCTCTAATATGCAGCACTTTTCTAATTTCAAGACCTGTCGCTAGCGATCTACTATGAAATATTTGCAGCTTTTATTTAGTATTATTCTTGCACAAACATTCATTATCGCATCTGCCGCAGAACAAGGCATTACAATCACACGTATCGCAGGTAAGCCAAACCTGTCAGATTTTGAAGGCATGGAACCGCAAACAATATTGGCGCGATCGATGACAAAAGTCGAAGGCTTTATCCAGCGTGATCCAGATGACGGCGAACCGGCCAGCCAGAATACCGAGGTCTATATAGGCTACGACCAGACCAACCTTTATGCTATCTGGTTAGCTTTCGATAAAGAACCGGAGTTGATCCGAGCTAACTTATCTTCACGAGAAAATATAAACGGTGACGACCGCGTTGGTTTGACTATTGATACTTTTAACGATCAGCGAACCGCTCTTTCATTTCATTCAACTCCACTGGGTATTCAGTGGGATGCTAGGTGGACTGAAGGTTCTTCTATTCGTGCTGGATTCGACACAACATTTGATTCTGTTTGGTATAGCGATGGAGAGTTAACCGATCAAGGCTATATGGTTAGCATGGAAATCCCATTAAGGAGTCTGCGGTTCCCTGACTCGGAGGATCAACTTTGGCGCGTACAGTTTGGTCGCAATATTCCAAGATCGAGCGAATTTTCCTTCTGGCCTCAATATACAATTGAAATTGAAGGCCGGCTTAACCAAACCGCATTACTTAATGGTATTGAGGACGTTTCCCCGGGAAATAACTCACAGTTCATCCCATTTTTATTTGCACGAGACATCGATTCTTTAGATAGGAAAGCTTTCGGCGGCCCTAGTTTTGATAAATTTACCGAACAAGATATTGGACTTGATGCAAAGTTTGTGTTCAACGACTCCTGGGTATTAGATGCGACATTTAACCCTGATTTTAGTCAAGTTGAATCAGATGAGCCTCAAGTAACAGTAAACGAGCGTTTCGAGGTGCAATTCCCAGAAAGGCGTCCTTTTTTTGTCGAGAACGCTGATTTTTTTGCCACTGATTCAAACCTGCTTTTCACGCGCCGCATTGTAGATCCAGAAGGCGGTATTCGCCTTACTGGAAGATCTGGCGACTATGGGCTAGGGGCTATCCTCATTAATGATGAAGCGCCCGGCTTAAACCGAAAAGATGATGATCCTTTAGCTGGAGAAAAAGCCAATATAGCAATTATCCGAGGCTTTCGAGATATTTCAGAGCAATCCAGGGTAGGTTTTTTCCTAAGCGATAGAGAGCTAGGTGAAGGATACAACCGAGTGGCAAGTCTGGATGCAAGACTTAAGCTTACCGACAACTGGATAACTCAGATGCAATTAGTTGGAACCGACAGCGAACCTACTTTGGGAGGTGAAGCTAAAAACGGTTATCAGCGTAACATTCAGATTAATCATACCGGTCGTACCGTAAATAGTCATTCACACTTCATAGAAACTACGGACAATTTCCGAACAGACCTAGGGTTTCAAAATCGTTTTTTTAAACCTGACACCTCCGGAATTCACAACAGCTTAAATCTAAATTTTTATCCCGAGGGATCAAATTTAAATCGTTGGAGTACCGGTTTTTTTGATGTTTACTTAAATGACAATGATGGATCCAGAATCTACCATCAATTTGGCCCTAACCTAAATTTTGACTGGAATACAACAAGTATTGGTGTCTCTTTCACCGACTATGCAGAAATTCTGAGGCCTAAGGATTTTTCAGGCATTTTTACCAATACTCGCTATGATTACGAAAATTGGCAACTGAATGTTTCCAATAATACATTGCAAACAGCAAGTTTTCGTGCGAGTTATCGAGAAGGTAGAGCCTTGAACCTTGTTCCTCAAGCAGGATCTCTCCCTTATGTAGCTGACACCAGCCGAATAGACCTGACATTCTTATGGCGACCAATTGATCGCTTAAGTATTAACAACACTTATTTCCTTACAGAATTGAAAAATCGTGGAGGCGGATCGAAGATATTTACTAACGAAATATTTCGGAGCAACTGGAACTATCAATTCACTAAAGAGTGGTCGCTGCGATTCATTACACAGTATGATCAAACGGAAGCAAGCGCTTCGACGCGTTTGGAAGATGACGAAAATCTTAATTTCGATGTGCTACTAAGATATGTCATCAACCCCTGGTCCGCTTTCTATCTTGGTTATAACTCCAACCGCAGCAATTTCGACATCATAGAATACGAGGGAGAACGCGAGCTTGTAGTCGCCAATGATCTTCGCCGTGATGGTGATCAGTTCTTCGTTAAATTCTCTTACCTTTTCCAGCGCTAAGCTGATTCCTCTGAAGATACTGCTGCGCCAGCTTGAGGAGAATCTCCGTTGGCCAGCATCTTATACCAGTCACGAAAAGGACCAATAGTGTTTTGCATAAATGATCGATATTCGCGTTGAGTCTCCGGTCCAATTCCCCAGGGAGTGAATTCGTCTTTTTCTGGTATATAAAGCGTTCCAAACATTCGATCGTAAATGCTAGTTACCGCCGCCAGGTTGGTATCCCAATGCTTTTTTAGATAGCTATGATGAGTGTGATGCATTGCCGGACTCTGGATCCATTTCTCGACCCAGCGAGGATAACGTACTTGAATATGGTAGTGCCGAAAAGCGCCCGTAAGCCCCAATATGAATGAAAAAACGCCTGCGCCCAATATCGTAGCTTGGGTAATCCCTCCATCAAATAAATAAGCGAATATGCCCGCAGCAAAAGCAAAACTAAAAGCTGAACCTGCGGCCCATATTGGCCCAGCAAGGAAATGCTCTCGCGAGCGAGTCAGCGGAGTCAATACTTCCGCTGAATGATGGACTTTGTGAATAGCCCATAGCGCTGGAATCTTGTGCATTGCATAGTGAATTGCATAAAACACAAAGTCATAACAAAGCAGACTGACAAGGGCAAAGAGAAGCATCCATGCATAGTTCGGATCAATGCCCGGTGTAGCCCCAAAAAACCATTGCAAAGTCGCGATTACCTTCTTTTCTGTAACCGGACCCACTGTTGCAAAGAGGCTAACTACCCAAAAAGGCCGAAGCGCCCGCTCTAATATCCATAGCCAAATATCAACTCTGGCTGATACATGAGTATAAATATCTTTTGGTAACAAATATTCCAGGAAACCGGTTTTGCGGACTTCGCCTTTTCCGTTCTTCGACCCATTTCCGCGGTAGAAAACGAATAGACAAATTGCGAGAAAAAACGTAATCAGCAGCCTATCCCAATGCAAATCTCTCGGAACATTATTGGCGGTAATGTCCCAAATAAAAATCGATGTTTGCTGAACTATATCCGTAAACGGACCGACTATATCCGGTGTACTAACTACCATTGTGCTAAGCTTAAGTAATTGGTTTCCACTAGTTGATAATTCGAACGCAGTATGCCAGAAATACAGTTTAATTATGTATGTTTTCGGTACAGGCGCATCGAATATTGAGAGCAGCGTCAAATATTCGAGATAATTATATCAGAGGGATTCTGAAANACTTCGGAAGGAACACATACTGACCTNTAAATGAAAAAAATAGGCCTATAGGCCCAGTTTTGTATTAAAAGACNTGGTTTNCCTTACTCTTCAACGTTAGATTANCTGCTGAATGTGGCCGCTCACAAAAGGTAAGACCATCATGATCACACGTCGAGAATTGGCAAAATTAACAGGTGNAGCTATCGCCGCTGGAGTTTCAAAATCGGTAACTGCGCAGTCGAATTCCAATCCAATACCGGCAGGCAACTCTTCAGACATACGCTTGACTGGCGATGGCATTGGCTTGCAGCCCCAGGAGTTCGCAGAAGTATTAAACTCTCTTTGCCGGACCAAAAACATAGAGCCTGATAATTATCTACTGGGAGGCGAAGTCGAGAAATTTGAACATTATTGCGCTGAGTTATTAGGAAAAGAGATGGCAGTGTTCATGCCTTCAGGAACTCTCGCGAACCAGTTGGCCTTGCGACAGTTAGCTGGTGAAAGGCGTCGCGTTATCGTGCCAGGTCTCAGTCACGTGTATAACGATACCGGCGATGCTTCCCAAAATCTTTCNAACCTCAATCTAATTCCACTTGCGCAGAACAGAGCAACATTTAGCCTAGAAGAAGTGCAAGAGATAATTGAACGCACGGATAGCGGCCGTGTTACTTCAGAAATAGGCGCGATTCTAATTGAAAGCCCAGTTCGCAGATTATCCGGCGAAATGGTTAACTGGGAAGAAACTCAACGCATCACAAGGTTTGCGAGAGAAAATGGTATCGGTACCCACTTAGATGGGGCAAGAATGTTTATTGCTTCCGCATATACAGGTATTTCGCCAGCAGAGTATGCCGAACCATTCGATATGGTTTATTTCTCTTTATGGAAATATTTTAACAGTGGTGTCGGCGCGATACTTGCTGGAAAAAGAGTGGACCTAGAAAATATGTTTCACAACCGGCGTATGTATGGAGGCAATCTTTATAATGGCTGGTCCGCTGCAATCGTAGCCGCCCATTTTATGGATGGTTTCGTAGATAAATTACGATCAGCTATAACCATTTCTGAAGATTTTTATTCGATAATCAACCAGCATCCAGCCTTCACAGTTACTCGAATTCCAAATGGAACTAATCTTGCTAGACTTACAGTCAGCGGAATAAACGGAGAAGTATTTAAAAAGCGCCTCGCCGAACATGAAATAGTGATATCTAGGCCTAATGCCGACAATCGTTTTACGCTTGGCGTAAATGAAACTTGGAATCGCGTCACCGCTGGTGAACTGACCTCAGCCTTTACTAATGCAATTTCCTAAAATAATTTTCATCGATAGGCTTAATTTATTGTAGAGTACGTATTTCCTAATGCCCCTAATAATAACAAGATGAGAAAACCTCTATGAAATTCTCTTCACCAGTCAACCTGATGATGATCGGCGTTTTTACTCTATTGGCTGCAAGTGTGCAATCCCAAGGAACTGATCGAGGCAATGTTACTGATGCGCGCGTGATTAACTCACCAGGTTTGGAACCAGGTTCTTGGCTAACTTACGGACAAACTTTTAAAGAGCAAAGATTCTCTCAGTTAACCCAAATAAATACCGGCACCGTCGATCGACTAGGACTCATTTGGTCCAAACAAATCGGTGACTACAATATGCGCATGCAAGGCACCCCCCTCGTGGTCGACGGGGTCATGTATGTCTCTAATGGCTGGAGTGTTGTTTACGCATTAGATGCAACGACTGGAGAAGAGATCTGGACTTATGACCCCGAAGTTGATCGAAGCTATATAAGGCTGGCCTGCTGTGGTCCAGCCCACAATAGGGGCGTTGCGGTTTATGAAGGTAAAGTTTTTGTTGGAACTTTTGATGGGCGTCTGGTCGCTATCGATGCCAATACGGGAGAAGAAATATGGGATGTTGATACCTGGATTCCAGCCGGACTTGGGAGGTTTAATATAACCGGCGCACCTAGAGCGGCCGCTGGGAAAGTTTATATAGGGCAGGGCAGCGGAGAAACCGGCCATCGACGCGGTTACGTTACAGCATACGAAGCCGAAACTGGAGAAGTTGCTTGGAGATTTTTCCTAGTTCCTGGGGACCCGAGCAAACCGTTTGAACATCCAGAAATGGAAATGGCTGCTCAAACCTGGGGCGGTGAATGGTGGAAGTATGGCGGCGGCGGTACCGCCTGGAATTCTCTGGTCTATGACGAAGAGTTCAATTCTTTATATATTGGTGTTGGAAATGGCGCTCCCTGGCCGAGAGATATTCGGTCTCCAGGCGGAGGCGACGATTTGTTTCTGTCGACCATTGTATCAGTTGATGTTGACAGCGGGCGCATGAATTGGTTCTACCAAACTACCCCTGGCGATAACTGGGATTATAGTTCAGCGATGGATATGTCATTGGGAGAAATTGAATTTGGCGGAGTAATGCGCAAAGTTGTATTGCAAGCGCCAAAAAATGGATTCTTCTATGTAATCGATAGGTCCAATGGCGAATTACTAAGGGCCCTTCCCTATACCGACGGCATTGATTGGGCTACCCATGTCGATATGGAAACCGGCCGACCGGTTGAAAACCCCAATGTTGTTTATGAGTTAGAGCCGCAATGGATCATGCCCGCCAATTCGGGCGCCCATAATTGGGAACCCCAATCTTGGGATAATGAATTGGGACTCATGTATTTTTATTATCACGACATAGCCAACTTTTATTCCCTTGACGAAGGGTTTGTAGAAACTGGAGAATATCAGATCCGTGAAAGGGGCTTAAGCCTGGGTTGGGGCGAAGGAGATTATCGTCGACGTTTGATTGAACAAGCAGGCCCACGACCACCCTCGCAAGCATATATAGGTGCATTCGATCCTATTACTGGAACCTATAAATGGCGACACGAGTTAGAATCTGACTATAACGGTGGAGTCGTTGCTACTAAGGGCAATGTGTTGTTTCAACCTGAAGGCACTGGAAATCTATCTGCACGCGATACTAACGATGGTGAACTGTTATGGCGCTTTAAAGCCCCTGGAAGTTTTCGTTCGACTTCAGTAATAACTTACAAGATCGATGACACGCAATATGTTGCTACTATGATGAATGGCAATCGCGCAATCGATCTAGGCGGCACTGTATTGGCTTTTAAATTAGATGGCGATCATTCTCTACCTATTCCGGAGATCGCTCAGGCGACTGTTCCGGAATTGCCAGACGATATTTATAGCCAAGAGCAATCACGTGAAGGGGATGACCTTTATCATGCACAATGTGCAAGTTGCCATGGCGGAATTGGCGTACCAAATGAGGTGGCAATTGTTGCTCCAGACCTCCGTTTGATGACACTTGATACCCATTCTGATATGGAAGAAATAGTAATCGGTGGTACCCGTGCACAACAAGGTATGCCTGATTTCGAAGATACAATCTCTGCGGGTCAATTGGAGTCTATTCGAGCTTTTATTGTAGAACAGGCGCGCCGTCTTCAGGAATATCAGATACAAAATCAAGAAGCCGTCGAAGCAACTTCTAATGAAGAAGACCTAAACAGAGCATAATCAAGAATAAATAAAGAGGTTGGCCTAAATTAATCCACTGACACCAACTGATGCCAACTAAAACTTCTTCGAATAGTACTAACTTATGCGTTCGTGCTTTCTTTTTCATTACTATATTTCTGGTTCTGAGTTTTTGGCCACTATATGCAGCCGAGGAAGTGCTGCTAAAAATTGAAGGTGATCTGATCGACGAGATCGAAATAACAAATTCAAACACAGACGCAAATCTAACCATCTCTTCTTACTATGAGTTACTTCCATCAGAAATAAAAACCGAAATTGCAGATTACCGCTCAAAACTTGATAGACTACAACCTGATTATGAAGTCGCTTTTTTAGCTGCTGACAGCGCCGAGATGGCAGAAGTCCGAGAAGAAATCGATGGACACTGGTTAGTCATCCAAACAATTCATAATCACTTTTTTACTGCCCAAGTAGTAGAGATTCTAAATCGAGCATATATTAAGAGTTTCGATGGATTGCTTCCAGAAGAATCCAATACATTGGAATAAAGCTACATGAATGGATTAGAAGCTAGTTCAGAGCCAGTACTTCGCTTCAGCATTTTTGCCTTTTTATTACTTTTTCTGTTCTTTATGGAACTGGCCTCACCGCGACGAAAAGCTCTTTACTCTAAGTCTAAACGTTGGATTACAAATTTTGGAATTAGCGCTACTAACACATTTATGGTCAGCGTTTTCTTACCCGCAATAGGAATTGGCGCCGCTGTTTTATCTCAACACAATGAATGGGGATTGTTCAATTTTATCGATTTATCTCCCTGGATAAGCATTCCGCTCTACTTATTAATTTTTGATCTAACTTTTTATTGTCAGCACAGACTCTTTCATAGCATAAAACCTTTATGGAAATTACACCGCATGCATCATGCTGACCTCGATTACGATTTGTCTACGGGAATTCGTTTTCATCCACTATCCGTTATCATTTCAAGTCTAATAAAGCTTTCACTTATTTTAATTCTCGGACCATTGGCTATTGCAGTCCTCATTGCAGATATAGTTCTCAATACAACATCTATGTTTAATCATAGTAACTGGAAGTTACCTACAAAACTGGATGCCATATTGAGACTAATTGTTGTGACACCAGATGTCCACCGAGTCCATCATTCGACTGACCCAAGTGAATTTAGTTGCAATTTTGGATTTAATTTTCCTTGGTGGGATAGAATATTTGGTACTTATAAGGCTCAACCAAACCTAAATCATCCAGAAATGAAGATTGGTATTAATGAATTACAAGACTCGAAATCAATTGAATATCTGCATTTATTAGCGCAGCCATTTACAAAAGACTAGACAGCTGACGCTTCTTCTCGTCGCAGCCAAACTGCGGTGTCATGAAACACTGCGCCACCTACCCCATGACCGGGATCGCTGCTCACCAAAGCGTTTATTCCAACTCCCTCAACAAAGTGCCCACTAGGCCAGATACTTTCAACGATGACTACATCTTTCTGAACATCTTCATAAGGTTCGACGTGAATCAATATCGAGGCCTGCTCGTTACCTATCCGAACCATTCCATTATTTGACAAATCTAATGCTGCACAAGTTTCGGGGTGAATCTTTGCGGTCGGCCTACGTTCACGACGTTTTGAACTCGGTGTTTCTGTAAAACTACTATTAAGAAAATGTCGAGCAGGGGCTGTAACCAAACGGTATGGTTTTTTTATAGATTGGTTATCCGTTACGGCATAATAATCAGGGAATTTTGGCATACTCGCATTAACCTTGCCCAAACAAGACCAATCAGGCGAAAAATGAAATTTTTTATCAGATGTTTCGAAGCCGTTTAGAAAGTGGGCTTCTTTAAAATCTCTTGCACAATCTAACCATTTTTGCTCATAGATAGACTCAGCGTCTGGGAAACCACTTCTTTTCAAAGTCTCATCGATAATTTCCCATGTTGTCATTTCAAATCCTGGATGCTCTGCGTTCAGTAATTTCGCTAGTTCACATATAACGTAGTGATTTGGTCTAGCGTCTGCGTAGGGCTTTATGACTGGTTTTGATACCTGAAGAAAAGTATGGCCTCCGGCCACATAAATGTCTTCATGCTCAAGAAAGGTTGTCGCGGGTAACACAATATCTGCCATCGCCGCAGTTTCAGTCATAAATTGCTCATGCACACATACGAATAGGTCATTCCGTTCGAAGCCTTTCTTAACTTTCAACGAAGAAGGTGATACGACCATAGGATTAGTGTTTTGAATAAATAGCGCGGTTACTGGAGGCCCGCCCTGAAGATCAATTGGATTCCCGGCGAGAATTTCCCCAATGCGCGACTGATCTAAAATACGAGTGTTATGGTCAATGATATCTGCACCAGTTATCAGAGTTCTATCAAGCTTGAATAACTCGGCGTTGCTGTAAAGTGCTCCACCACCTTTATATTTCCAAGCGCCAGTCATTGCAGGCAGGCACGTGACTGTATGCATATTGAATGCACCATTTCGACTACGAGTAAACCCATAACCGAACCGATAATAAGTCCGCTTAGTCGCGCCAACTAGGCGAGCAAATTCAATAATGGTTTCACAAGGCAATCCGGTAATTGCTGCGGCCCATTCCGGACTCTTGTCAAACAAATGAGACTCTAGTTCTTCATTGAAATCGGTATACTTTAAGAGATACTCTCTATCTGCAAGATTTTCCTTGAGCAAAACATGCATCATCGCAGTTGCTAGTGCCCCATCACTTCCTGGTTGCAACATGATATGCAGGTCAGCGCGTTTGGCTGTGGCATTCCGATATGGATCCACAACAACTAATTTACAGCCACGTCTAGAAGCTTTGGCAACATGGTGCATTAGATTGACTTGTGTATGCACTGCATTGGTACCCCATAGCACAACTACTTCGCTATGATCACCAATTTCTCGGGCATCTACGCCACGCTTGGCTCCAGTACCAACTTTCCACCCAGCATCTGACGCCGCAGAACATATAGTTGAGTGCTGGCGAGAATAACCCATGGTATGGCGGAGCCTTTCTATACCATCTCTCTGAACAAGGCCCATAGTACCGGCATAAAAGTGAGGCCATACAGTTTCATTGCCGTACTTTTCACTTTGCTTTTTGAGTTGGCTGGCTACTTCATCTAATGCTGCATCCCAAGTAATCGGAGCAAACGCTTCTAGCCCTTTTCCTTTTTCTCCAATTCTTTTTAGCGGCGTACTTAAACGCCCGGGATGATGTACTCGCTCGGCGTAGTTACTTACTTTTGTACAAAGAGTGCCTGAAGTATAAGAATTGTCTTTCGCTCCATAAACGCGACCTATGGTTCGTTCATCAAGCCTTTCCACTTCTAAAGCACAGACACTTGGACAATCGTGAGGGCAGGTACTTTGAATTCTAGTGGGAGCTTGTTTAGGCTCTTGTTTCATAATCATGAGCTTAATTTATGTTTTAATGAAGAGTACCAAAAACATTGAATTCTATCATGACGTTTATCAAAGGATATTTGATTAATACGACCATACCCTGTTGCAGCATAGTGACTCTCGAGACCTGCGTCGATTGGGCTTATAATGAGCGCTTATCCTAAACAGTAGGTTTATTTATGCAGTTCTTACTCGTTCTACTCACTATATTAATCGGAAGCGTTCTATTTCCAATAGCTCTGTCTGAACCCCAATCAGAAAATCAAAACCATGAATTTGGCCATTGGACAATGCCAAGAACTGAGCATGGCCGCCCCGATTTTCAAGGCTATTGGTTTTTTGGCTCACGCACACCTCTACAACGACCTTCAATTCTGGGAGATAAGCAAACTTACACCATTGAAGAGGTTGGAGAACTTGAACAAGAAATGCGTGAGCGGCTTGCAAGACAAGATGAACCGCTTGATCCAAATCGTGGTGCTCCAGAAAAAGGTGGTCGAATAGGTCAAGAAGCAGACGATACATTTTTGGGGCATTACATTGAACCGAAGCTGCACCCTGTTAATGGAAACTACAGAACTTCAGTTATTATCGATCCTCCAAGTGGGCTGATTCCGCGAAGAGAGGGATTTTTAGATTACAATGCCAAAATAAGAGCTGCTGGTTTGAACGATACCGATGGACCCGAAGGTCAGCCTTTATCCGGACGCTGTTTGATTTTCGGCGCGGCAATCCCTTCCCTAACCCCCATGATGATGAATCCGAACTTACAAATAGTCCAAACGGAAAACTATTTAATGATCATGACGGAGATGATCCATGATGCCCGCATTATTCGAATAAATAGAGAGCATTTCTCGCACGACTATCCTAGATGGATGGGGGATGCAGTTGCTAGCTGGGAAGGCGACACTTTAGTTGTTCATTCAAAAAACTTTAGGCCGGAGCAATCTTCTTCCCGATCTATTATTATTTCAACAGAGTTTGAAGTTATAGAACGCTATGCTCTTGTTAGTGAAAATGAGACAGAAATGCGAAACACAAGAGATTCTATTTTTGATCGCAA